>NZ_CP060488.1:0-697500 GCF_014334015.1 Bacteroides sp. M10
ATGATTGAATCAAATCATGTCGTACTTTGGAACCGCTGTCTCGACGTAATTAAAGACAATGTTCCTGAGACGACATATAATACTTGGTTTGCCCCTATTGTCCCGTTGAAATATGAGGACAAAACTTTGATCTTACAGATCCCGAGCCAGTTTTTCTATGAAATCCTGGAAGAGAGATTCGTAGATCTAATACGCAAGACATTATATAAGGTCATTGGCGAAGGCACCAAGTTGATGTACAACGTCATGGTGGACAAGACTTCGATTCCGAATCAAACCGTGAATCTCGAAGCAAGCAATCGTTCTACAGCTGTTACCCCTAAAAGTATAATCGGAGGCAACAAAGCTCCCAGCTTCTTACAGGCTCCTGCCGTTCAAGATCTGGACCCGCATTTGAATCCCAATTATAATTTTGAGAACTTCATTGAAGGATACAGCAATAAACTTTCAAGAAGTGTAGCAGAAGCTGTAGCGCAAAAACCAGGAGGGACCGCTTTCAACCCGTTATTCCTTTATGGAGCATCCGGAGTGGGAAAGACACACCTGGCAAACGCAATAGGCACGAAAATCAAAGAAATTTATCCAGAGAAAAGAGTATTGTACGTTTCGGCACATTTGTTCCAGGTACAATATACGGATTCTGTACGTAATAACACGACCAACGACTTTATTAATTTTTATCAGACGATTGATGTATTAATCATTGATGATATTCAGGAGTTTGCCGGTGTCACCAAGACTCAAAACAACTTCTTCCATATCTTCAATCATTTACACCAGAATGGTAAACAGCTCATATTGACTTCGGACCGTGCTCCTGTATTATTGCAGGGTATCGAAGAGCGCCTCCTGACCCGTTTCAAATGGGGTATGGTAGCCGAGCTGGAAAAACCGACCGTAGAACTTCGCAAAAACATTCTACGCAACAAGATACACCGCGACGGGTTACAATTCCCGGCAGAAGTGATCGACTATATTGCTGAAAATGTGAATGAAAGTGTACGTGATTTGGAAGGTATCGTCATCGCCATCATGGCCCGTTCTACTATTTTCAACAAGGAAATAGACCTGGATTTGGCACAACACATTGTACATGGCGTGGTTCACAATGAAACGAAAGCTGTCACTATTGATGATATTCTCAAAGTGGTATGCAAACATTTCGACCTGGAGCCGTCTGCCATACATACAAAATCCAGAAAAAGAGAAGTCGTCCAAGCACGACAGATCGCCATGTATCTGGCTAAAAACCACACAGACTTTTCAACTTCTAAGATAGGTAAGTTCATTGGTAACAAAGACCATGCAACCGTACTTCACGCCTGCAAAACCGTAAAAGGACAATTGGAGGTAGACAAGAGCTTTAATGCAGAAGTACAGGAAATAGAGTCGTTACTGAAGAAGAGAAACTAGAATCAAGTATTAGGTATAAAGTATTAAGTATTGTCCGTGCAAACACGCATTTATAATGCAGTTTCACATCAGTACGGCAATACTTAATACTTTATACCTAATACTTATTTTAAGAACCCTTGTTGGCGGAGTACTTTCAACAAGTTTTCAGACATAAATTCATTATCTTTCTTTGTATAACGCACATCCGTGAAAACCTGAGCCAATGTTTCTTTTTTATTTTCCTCGATGAACTGCTTATTTTCCGGCAACGATTCTTTGTAGGCATAGAGTTTATCTATCTCTTCCTGTGTATAGTCGTGATATTTTTCGTCATGCACAGCAGCTTCCAAAGGTAGACGGTCGACTTGGGCGGGAATACCATCCGGATAGCCTACCGTTATTGTTGTGAGAGGGAATACCAATTCAGGCAGTTGGAGAGTATCGATAATCATTTGAGGATTATAAGTGGTAGTCCCCAGATAACAAATGCCGAGTCCTACTTCTTCCGCCAGTGTACAGAAAGTCTGCGCAACGAGCAAAGTATCCATAGACGCATTCATAAAAGACATTAAATTATCATAGCCCGGCACAGCTTTCCGTTGTTCACACCATTTACTGAAACGACGGAAATCAGCACAAAAAGTCAATACGACCGGTGCATTTTTTACCATAGGCTGATTGAAATGAGCAGGCGAAAGTTTCTCCTTCATTTCTGCATCACGAGTCACAATTACACTATAAAGTTGCATTCCCCCCATCGTAGAAGCACGGAAAGAGGTTTCGAGCAAATCATTTAACAAACTAGGATTTATATCTTTAGGCAGATATTTCCGGATAGTTCTTCTGTTCTTTACGGTTTCAAACATATCTTTTTTTTGCAAAGATATAAAAAGAAAAAAATATTCTACCACACTAACAGAATAGAATAGTTTTCTTTTTGGAGAACTTTAACCTTTGAACAAAATTCAATTTTAACTGTTTATCAAACACTTAGCATAGACAAATGGAAAACTTGCAACCTGTTAATAAATTATTTCATTTTTATTTTGATAGATGAAAAAACATTCTTAGCTTTGCGGCTGCATTTGTTAACGATAAGTAAACTTCTACACATTACTTATTAAAAACGAGATTTAACACACATTGAATCGTGGAAAAACAAATTTATTCTTACGACGAAGCCTATGAAGAATCTTTACGATATTTTCAAGGCGACGAGCTTGCTGCAAGGGTTTGGGTAAACAAATACGCAGTAAAGGATTCTTTCGGTAATATCTATGAAAAATCTCCGGAAGACATGCATTGGAGAATTGCAAATGAAGTGGCACGCGTAGAATCAAAGTATCCGAATGCGTTGACAGCAAAAGAACTGTATGATTTATTAGATCACTTCAAGTACATCGTCCCCCAAGGTAGCCCGATGACAGGAATCGGTAACGACTATCAGGTTGCTTCACTATCCAATTGCTTCGTTATCGGAGTGGATGGCGCAGCCGACTCTTACGGTGCTATTATCAAAATCGACGAAGAACAGGTACAACTGATGAAAAGACGCGGTGGTGTAGGTCACGACTTATCACACATCCGTCCGAAAGGTTCTCCCGTTAAAAACTCGGCACTGACTTCTACCGGTCTTGTTCCGTTTATGGAGCGTTATTCGAATTCCACTCGTGAGGTTGCTCAAGACGGACGTCGTGGTGCACTGATGTTGAGTGTATCCATCAAGCATCCGGATTCTGAAGCATTTATCGATGCCAAGATGACTGAAGGTAAAGTGACAGGAGCCAATGTTTCTGTCAAGCTGGACGATGCTTTCATGCAGGCTGCCGTAGACGAAAAGCCGTATGTACAGCAATATCCTATTGACTCTGTCAACCCGACATTTACCAAAGAAATCAACGCTTCCACCTTGTGGAAGAAAATCGTTCATAATGCATGGAAATCGGCAGAACCGGGAGTTTTATTCTGGGATACGATTATCCGTGAGTCTGTGCCTGATTGTTATGCAGATCTGGGTTACAGAACTGTATCTACCAACCCATGCGGAGAAATTCCTCTATGTCCTTACGATTCATGCCGTCTATTGGCTATCAATCTATATTCCTATGTAGTGAATCCGTTCAAACCGGATGCATCTTTTGATTTTGATCTGTTCCAGAAACACGTGGCTCTTGCTCAACGGATCATGGACGATATCATCGACCTCGAACTCGAGAAGATCGAACGTATCATGACCAAGATTGACGAAGATCCGGAAAATGAAGAAGTAAAACATGCAGAACGCGCACTTTGGGAGAAAATCTACAAGAAGAGCGGACAAGGTCGCCGTACTGGTGTAGGTATCACTGCAGAAGGTGACATGCTTGCTGCATTGGGATTGCGTTACGGAACGGAAGAAGCGACAGAATTCTCTGAAAAAGTACACAAGACAGTCGCCCTCGGCGCATACCGTTCTTCAGTGGAAATGGCCAAAGAACGTGGTGCTTTCGAAATATACAATAGCGAACGTGAACAGAACAATCCGTTCATCCAACGTTTGGCAGCAGCCGACCCGAAACTGTATGAGGATATGAAGAAATACGGTCGCCGTAACATTGCCTGCCTGACAATTGCTCCAACCGGAACGACCAGTTTAATGACACAGACTACTTCGGGTATTGAACCTGTATTCCTGCCTGTTTACAAACGCAGAAGAAAGGTAAACCCGAACGATACGAATGTACATGTAGATTTTGTAGACGAAACAGGAGATGCATTCGAAGAGTATATCGTATTCCATCATAAGTTTGTGACCTGGATGGAAGCTAACGGATACGATCCGGCCAGACGCTACTCTCAAGAAGAAATTGACGAACTGGTTGCCAAATCTCCTTATTATAAAGCAACTTCCAACGACGTCGACTGGTTGATGAAAGTGAAGATGCAGGGAAGAATCCAGAAATGGGTAGACCACTCCATCAGCGTAACAATCAATCTGCCAAACGATGTAGACGAGGATTTAGTAAACCGTCTGTATGTAGAAGCATGGAAATCCGGCTGTAAAGGCTGTACCGTATATCGCGACGGTTCACGCTCTGGAGTTTTGATTTCCACTAAATCGGATAAGGAAAAGAAAGAAGACCTTCCTCCTTGCAAACCGCCTACGGTTGTAGAGGTACGTCCGAGAATATTGGAAGCAGATGTTGTCCGTTTCCAGAACAACAAAGAAAAATGGGTAGCTTTTGTCGGATTATTAGATGGGCACCCTTATGAAATATTCACAGGTTTGCAAGATGATGATGAAGGTATCTTGTTGCCTAAGAGCGTGACTTGCGGACGTATCATCAAAAATGTAGATGAAGACGGTACCAAACGTTACGACTTCCAATTCGAGAACAAACGCGGATATAAGACGACCATTGAAGGATTGTCAGAGAAGTTCAACAAAGAATACTGGAACTATGCAAAATTGATTTCCGGCGTGCTTCGCTACCGGATGCCGATTGAACAGGTTATCAAACTGGTTGGCTCTCTCCAATTAAACAGTGAAAGTATCAACACTTGGAAAAACGGTGTGGAACGTGCATTGAAGAAGTATATTCAGGATGGAACAGAAGCCAAAGGTAAGAAATGCCCGAACTGCGGTAATGAGACATTGGTTTATCAGGAAGGCTGTCTGATTTGTACAACTTGCGGTGCTTCCAGGTGTGGATAATAGTCCTACGTATGTTAATTAATATATAAACAAAAGATTAAAAGGAGTCCGGTGCGGCTCCTTTTATTTTTTATTCAAAAAAATGTCTTATACTTGCAGTGTCTTACATATACAATTAAAATCTAATATATATGATTCTATCATTTAATATTGAATACCGCACCAACTGGGGAGAAGAAGTAAGGATTTCCGGCTTATTTCCGGAATCAATTCCTTTACACACCACTGATGGTATCTATTGGACGGCAGAAGTTGAGCTTGAAATCCCGCATGAAGGGATGATTATCAATTATAACTATCAGATAGAACAAAACGGAATAGTTATCCGCAGGGAATGGGACAGTTTTCCGAGATCTATTTGCCTATCGGGCACTTCCAAGAAGATATACAGAATCAATGATTGCTGGAAAAACATCCCGGAACAATCGTATCTGTATAGTTCAGCTTTTACAGAAGCTTTACTGGCACATCCCGAGAGAGAGAGTATCCCGCAAAGTTATAAAAAGGGACTGGTTATCAAAGCCTATGCTCCACATATCAATAAAGATTATTGTCTGGCGATCTGTGGTAACCAGAAATCATTAGGCCACTGGGACCCGGAGAAAGCGGTTCTAATGAGTGATGCCAATTTCCCGGAGTGGCAGATAGAGCTGGATGCCAGCAAACTAAAATACCCGCTGGAATACAAATTCATCCTCTACAACAAACAAGAAAAGAAAGCGGACTGCTGGGAGAAAAACCCCAACCGTTATCTGGCAGACCCGGAACTGAAGACAAACGAAACGCTCGTGATCTCCGACCGGTATGCCTATTTCGACATTCCTGCCTGGAAAGGCGCAGGAATCGCTATACCTGTATTCTCCTTAAAATCGGAGAAAAGTTTTGGAGTAGGTGATTTTGGTGACTTGAAACGTATGATCGACTGGGCAGTGAGCACCCATCAGAAAGTTATTCAGATTTTACCGGTCAACGACACCACCATGACTCATGCATGGATCGACTCTTACCCCTATAACAGTATTTCCATTTATGCTTTCCACCCGATGTATGCGGATATCAAGCAAATGGGAACTCTGAAAGATAAAGAAGCCGTATCAAAATTTAGCAAAAAGCAAAAGGAGCTGAACAGCCTGCCTGCCATTGACTACGAAGCAGTCAACCAGACTAAATGGGAGTTTTTCAACTTACTATTCCGGCAGGAAGGAGAAAAGGTTTTGGCCTCCAAAGGTTTCAAAGACTTCTTTGAAGCCAACAAAGAATGGTTGCAACCCTATGCAGTCTTCAGTTATCTGCGCGACGCCTACAAAACGCCCAATTTCCGTAAATGGCCACGACACTCTGTTTATAATGCGGAAGATATAGAAAAAATGTGCCAGCCGGAAACTGTAGACTATCCTCATATCTCATTGTATTACTATATTCAGTATCACCTGCACCTGCAATTACTGTCTGCAACCGAATATGCCCGTCAACACGGTGTCGTATTAAAAGGAGATATTCCAATCGGTATCAGCCGCAATAGTGTGGAAGCCTGGACAGAGCCTCATTACTTCAATCTCAACGGACAAGCAGGTGCTCCACCCGATGATTTCTCCATCAACGGGCAAAACTGGGGATTTCCTACATATAACTGGGATGTCATGGAAAAAGACGGCTACCGCTGGTGGATGAAACGTTTTCAGAAAATGGCAGAATACTTTGATGCCTATCGGATCGATCATATCCTCGGTTTTTTCCGTATCTGGGAAATACCGATGCACGCCGTACACGGATTGTTAGGTCAGTTCGATCCTTCCCTCCCTATGAGCCGGGAAGAAATCGAAAGTTATGGTTTCACATTCCGGGATGAATACCTGCTCCCATCTATTCATGAATCTTTCCTTGGACAGTTGTTCGGACCACATACCAATTTAGTAAAACAGGACTTTCTTCAATTAGTTGACGACTCCGGTACCTATCGGATGAAACCGGGATTTGAGACACAAAGGGAAGTAGAACAATTCTTTGCCGGCAGAAACGATGAAGATAGTATCTGGATTCGGGAAGGGCTTTATTCGTTAATCAGTAATGTTTTATTTGTTGCGGACAAAAAGGAGGAAGGGAAATTCCACCCTCGCATCGGCGTACAGCGGGATTTTGTATTCCGATTGCTAAACGAAGAAGAAAAGAATGCTTTTAACAAGCTATACGACCAGTATTATTATCACCGGCACAATGAGTTCTGGTATCAACAGGCTATGAAGAAATTGCCCCAGCTGACACAATCAACCCGTATGTTGGTTTGTGGAGAAGATCTGGGAATGATTCCTGCTTGTGTATCGTCAGTGATGAATGATCTCCGTATTCTTAGTTTGGAAATTCAGCGGATGCCTAAAAATCCGATGTATGAATTCGGGCATTTAAATGAGTACCCATACCGGTCTGTCTGCACAATCTCCACCCACGATATGTCTACCCTGCGTGGCTGGTGGGAAGAAGATTATCAACAGACCCAACGTTACTATAATGCAACGTTAGGACACTACGGCGCCGCACCAACCACTGCTACTCCGGAGCTGTGCGAGGAAATTGTACGCAATCATCTCAACAGTAATTCTATTCTCTGTATCTTATCTTTCCAAGATTGGTTATCAATAGACGAGAAATGGAGAAATCCGAATGTGACGGAAGAACGGATTAATGTTCCATCAAATCCACGAAATTATTGGCGATACCGGATGCACCTCACATTGGAACAGTTGATGAAAGCAAAAACACTCAATGATAAGATTTGTGAACTGATAAAAAACACAGGAAGAGATCCGAATAAATAAGATAAAAGACACTAACTCTTTTTAAAGGACATTTTCCGGACACTACTGACGCGGATAACACTAGATTAAGAACTCTAAAATCAATATTATCCGCGTCATTCGTTTTTTAAAGATATATTGCCAATAGAGGTAAAATAAGGAATTTCAAAACACAGCCAACGTTTTTTTTCGCAATAACAGTATTACCTTATATCATACTTTTTCGCTTTGCGTATCATTCGTTTATTTTTTCAATCTTCCTCTTTTTATTCCAATTTATGAAGTATCTTTGCGCCGAAAAAGTGAAATTGAAAAGAGATAATGGAAGGCAACCAAAGCAGACGTATTGATTTCGTGGACTTAACCAAAGGAGTCTGCATCATCCTTGTAGTAATAGCGCACGTTGGAGGAGCCTTCGAACAGCTGGATACCAATTCCATGCTCTCCTGTTTTCGCATGCCGCTTTATTTCTTTATCTCCGGAGTATTTTTCAAATCATACGAAGGCTTGTTCGGATTTATCCTACGGAAAATAAACAAGTTGATTATCCCTTTTCTTTTCTTCTATCTAAGCGCATTTCTAATGAAATATATCGTTTGGAAAATAGCACCCGGGGTATTTCAACTGCCTGTATCATGGAATGAGCTCCTGGTAGTGTTTCATGGACATGACCTTATCAAGTTCAATCCTCCGATTTGGTTCCTACTTGCACTATTCAACTGCAATATCCTGTTTTATCTGATCCACTTTCTGCGTGAGAAACACTTGCCTATCATGTTTGCTGTCACACTCCTGATTGGTTGCACAGGATTTTATCTCGGAAAGTTACAGATAGAGTTGCCTTTGTATATAGATGTTTCCATGACCGCCCTCCCTTTCTATGTAGCCGGTTTCTGGATTCGGCGGTATAACTTTTTTCTGTATCCCAGTCATCGTTTCGACAAGTTGATCCCGGTTTTCATTCTGTTGGCACTGGTAGTCATGTACTTTACCGCTACCACATTGGGTATGCGCACCAACAACTATGCGGGAAATATTTTTCAAGTATATATCGCTGCATTTGCAGGAATATTTATGATTATGTTACTTTGCAAAAAAGTGAAGGAAATAAAGGTTATCTCTTACTTAGGGCGATATTCGATCATCACCTTGAGTATTCATGGACCGATACTTCATTTTTTAGGTCCATTGGTCAGCCGTTATATTCACAATAGTTGGGCACAGGCAAGTGTACTTTTGCTTATAACACTAAGCATCTGCATTCTGCTCACCCCCGTCTTTCTAAAAGTGATTCCACAAATGGTTGCACAGAAAGACCTGTTAAAAGTCAAACAAGATCACACTAAAAAGACAGTATATGAAGATAAACAGTAGCTATATTCTTTTGAAAGAAATTCGTTGTTACGCCTATCATGGAGTTGCACCGCAAGAAAATCTGATTGGAAATGAATATATCATTGACCTGAAACTGAAAGTGGATATCAGCAAAGCTACCCGAACAGACGAAGTTGCCGACACCGTCAACTACGCCGAAGTACATCAGGTGATAAAAAATGAAATGGCTGTTCCCTCAAAATTGCTGGAACACGTTAGCGGACGGATTATACAAAAACTCTTTGACCAATTCCCCTGTATTGAAGAAATCGAACTCCGGCTTTCCAAACGAAACCCACCGATGGGAGCAGATATAGAGTCCGCAGGAATTGAGCTACACTGCAGCAGGAAATAAGATATCACAGTTGGAAATGAAACATAAATGACGAAATGCAGATAATACGATATTAATAAAGTAATCCGTATCATCTGCATTCCTTTTTTAAGCAAGATCTGCTTCTATTTTCACAGCCGTAAACTACCGGCTTATTTTCTCTTCTTTTTTCTTCTATTTACCGATTCTACAGCCTCCGTCACCACAGGTTTATCCTGGAAACGCTTCGTATAACTGGAATAGTCCGGATGAATGCGCTCGTAGTCAGGATCCATAAATAACGGACTGGAAATAATATGATCCGCCGTAGAACGATTACAGCAAAAAACAATGTTTTCTACACCAGCCAAGCGGGTTAATGCTTTCACATCCGTATCATGCGGTTGCAATGTCATAGGGTCAGTGAAGAAAAACAGATAGTCAATCTGTCCATCCACAATACGTGATCCCATTTGTTGGTCACCACCCAGCGGACCTGATTTTAAAATCGTAAAATCCCATTCTTCATCAGGGTGCTTCTCTTTTAATGCTTCCAATATCAAAGTACCGGTAGTACCTGTACAATAGAATTTATTTCCCATCAACAGTTCCGAGTTCCACAGTACCCATTCGATGAGGTCTTTTTTCATTGCATCATGCGCTACCAGCCCGATGCCTCTTCTAACCTTTGCTTTCATTTGCTATCCTTTTAAATCCGACAATTGAGAGAATCTTTTGCATCCTCTCGCATAAAACTGCCACAAGATACTACTTTTTGTCCGTTCAGGTATCGGATTCAAAGTTTTTTTTCTCATATTCTCTTCACGGGATAAAGAAAATGAAGGACGTAGCTGTTGGTACTCTTTCCGTGCACGCATGACGGCACGAGCATTGTCCCAATGTCCTTGCAACAAGAAATTAAACGCTGCCACATAATCAAGACAGGCCCGGATACGCATCACTTTATTTAACTCCTCCTGTGGAAGATTCTTATAGAGCATGACAAGATTATTACGGAAATTAAGAAAAGTCTTATGAGGATTCTCTTTTTTAAGAGTAGCTCCCCCCACATGATAGACAACACTTTGAGGCACACAAACAATCTCACGTCCTCGCGAACGAAGTCGCCAGCACAAATCTATTTCCTCCATGTGTGCAAAAAAACGTCCATCCAATCCTCCGGCATTCATATAATCAGCGCGTCGGATAAACAGGGCTGCCCCCGTCGCCCAGAAAACAGGAATCACTGTATCGTACTGACCGTCATCTTTCTCCACAACGCCCATTATACGCCCCCGACAGAAAGGATAACCGTATTTATCAATAAAACCACCGGCTGCCCCGGCATATTCGAAATATTCTTTTTGTCGCTGGCTACGTATCTTCGGCTGACAGGCAGCCACCTCCGGATGAGCATCCAGATAAGCAACCATTGGTTCCAGCCAATGCTCCGTCACCTCGACATCCGAATTCAAAAGCACTACATATTCTGCATCTACCTGCTGTAATGCCAAATTGTATCCGTCTGCAAAACCATAATTCCGATCGAGCACAATCGTCCTAACAGAAGGAAATTCCTGTTGAAGCAAAGCCACAGAATCGTCCGTAGAGCCATTATCAGCCACACAAACCTCTATCCCCTCTCCTTTCGAATAGCGGACAACAGACGGAAGAAAAGTACGGAGCATATCACATCCGTTCCAATTCAAGATTACAACTGAAACTTTCATTGCTGTTCTTTCTTCTTGTTCAATTCTTCCTGTTGTTCAGCCTCCTCCCTGTTTAATTTCCAGCGTTTATGAGACCACAACCAGTATGCCGGTTCTCTACGAATCGTCTGCTCCAATCGGTGAGCAAACATTTCAGTAATTTCTCCTTCCTTGGTTTCTTTCGGCGTCTCCGTCATTAGTTTGAATTCCGCTTCACAATATCCTCTCCGTCTCTTACTAAGTTCGCAATAGAAAACAGGAAAATTCATCATTTTAGCAATGCGCTCAGCACCATTCAGAAAAGCAGTCTCCTGCCCTAAAAAAGTAGTCCAATATCTATCAAATCCGCTGGGCCATTGGTCGGTAATCAGACCGACTACCATCTTTTTCCCATCACGCTTCAACTTAATAATTTCGCGTGCAGTAGAATGTTTTGGAATATTATATCCACCGAAACGAGAGCGGATACGTTTAAAAAGTTTATCCAGATATTGATCTCTCAACGGTTTATAAACCTGCACAGGAACATCTCCGGGTTTCATGATTGCACCCATGCCAATCAACCATTCATAATTGGCATAATGAGGAATCATCACAATAATACCTCCGTACTTTTCAGTCAGTTCCAGATATTGTTCCGTATTCTTATAAGTCATTCTCACACAAAGCTCTTCGGCAGACATATGCAACAGTTTCAAATCCTCAAGCATATAATCCGACAGATAGCGATAGAATTTGCGCTCTATCTGCAATCTCTCTGCATCAGTTTTTTCCGGAAATGATCTCAACAGGTTCCCCCGAACTACTTTCCGGCGATATTTTCCAATATGATACATCAACAGATAATTCAAATCCGAGAACATATACAAAACCCGGAACGGAAGTGCCGAAAACAACCACATCCCACTATATACCAACCAGTAGATAAGTTTTGATCCCATACTTATATCAGAATTGTACCTTTAAGTGCTGTCATCTCTTCATTAAAATCTCCCAAACATACATTGACCACCCTATTATCCAGTGAATCATCGCTTTCCACCTCTACACGTATATAGTTCTCCGTAAATCCATGCATCGGAGCACCTGCCTTTGATTTTTCCATCAGCACCGGCATTGTCTGCCCAATATGACGAGCATAAAAGGCCTGCGTTTTTTGGTCCGACAGTGTCAATAAACGTTGGCTACGCTGATGTTTCTCTTCCGGAGAAACCACATATTCTATTTTTAAGGCCTGCGTTCCGGGACGTTCGGAATAACTAAACACATGCAACTGTGTCACATTCAAACTCTCAATAAACTGATAAGCTCGTTCGAAATACTCCGGCGTTTCTCCACGGGTTCCCACAATCACATCCACACCGATAAAAGCATCCGGCATCACCTCTTTGATCTTCTTCACTTTCGAAGCAAAAAGAGCTGTGTCATAACGGCGGCGCATTAATTGCAAAACCTCATCACAACCGGACTGCAAAGGGATATGGAAATGAGGCATAAAACTACGGGAGCGAGATACAAATTCAATGATCTCATCAGTCAACAGATTAGGTTCTATAGAAGATATCCGATAACGTTCGATTCCATCTACCTGATCCAGTGCTTTTACCAAATCAAAAAAGCTCTCTCCTGTTGTTTTACCAAAATCTCCAATATTCACTCCGGTCAGAACAATTTCTTTTCCTCCCTCGGCAGCCGCTTGACGGGCCTGCTCAACCATGGAAGCAATAGTCCCGTTACGACTTCGCCCCCGGGCAAAAGGAATCGTGCAATAAGAACAAAAATAATCGCATCCATCCTGCACCTTCAAAAAGAAACGGGTACGGTCTCCCCGTGAACACGAGGGAGAGAATGAACGGATATCTTTGGTCGTCGTAGTGATAGCCTCTCCTTTTTCATGCTTTTGGAGGTCGCCCAGATATTGAAGCAATTCTCCTTTCTGTTCCGCTCCCAACACTACGTCCACTCCATCTATCTTTGCCACATCGCCGGGCTTCAATTGCGCATAACATCCGGTCACTACCACAAAAGCACCAGGGTGTTGTTTTACCAGACGATGAATCGCTTGCCGGCATTTCTTATCCGCCATCTCCGTCACCGAACAGGTATTTACCACACAGATATCTGCTTTCTCTCCTTTACGCGCAGTCCGAACTCCTGCCTCACGCAGAATTTTACCAATAGTTGAAGTCTCTGAAAAATTTAATTTGCAGCCTAAAGTATAATAAACGGCTGTCTTATTTTGAAATACAGTGGTATCTATCATAAGCTGTTATAAACACATTAACTTTGCAAAGTTACACATTATTATTAGTAAAACGCTTTTGGATACGAAAGTTTATTCTTATTTTTGCACAATTCACTAAAAAACGTGCAATGATTAAAGAGAATTTCATTAAACTATACGAAAATAGTTTTCGTGAAAATTGGGATCTACCTTGTTACACTGATTATGGAGAAGATACCCAATATACTTATGGGGAGGTAGCTGAAAAAATCGCCCGTTTACATCTGTTATTCAAACATTGTAGCCTCCGCAGAGGAGATAAGATTTCAGTTATCGGCAAAAACAACGCTCACTGGTGCATCGCCTATATGGCAACCATCACGTATGGAGCAATCATTGTTCCCATCCTTCAAGACTTTACGCCCAACGATGTTCATCATATCGTCAATCATTCCGAATCCGTATTTCTGTTCACCAGCGACAGCATTTGGGACAATCTGGAAGAGGAAAAACTAACGGGACTGCGAGGCGTATTCTCACTGACCGATTTCCGGTGTCTTTATCAGCGTGACGGAGAAACCATACAGAAGTTTCTGAAAAATACCGATAAAGAAATGCATTCTTTATATCCGAAAGGATTTGCCCGCGAAGATGTTCAATATACCACTTTATCCAATGATAAAGTGATGCTATTAAACTATACTTCCGGAACCACCGGTTTCAGTAAAGGAGTGATGTTGACAGGGAACAATCTGGCAGGAAATGTCACTTTCGGTATCCGCACCGAACTTCTTAAAAAGGGAGACAAAGTACTCTCTTTCCTCCCACTCGCTCATGCATACGGCTGTGCGTTCGACTTTCTGACTGCAACCGCTGTCGGCACCCATGTCACTCTGCTTGGTAAAACTCCTTCTCCGAAGATTATAATGAAGGCTTTTGAGGAAGTGAAACCCAACCTTATTATTACTGTCCCACTAGTGATCGAAAAGATATATAAGAATATCATCCAGCCACTCATTAATAAAAAAGGTATGAAGTGGGCACTCAACATTCCGCTGCTCGACACACAGATCTACAACCAGATACGCAAAAGACTGATTGATGCACTAGGAGGTCGGTTTAAGGAAATCATTATCGGCGGCGCCGCTATGGACAAGGAAGTAGAAGAATTCTTCTACAAAATTAAGTTCCCTTTTACTATAGGTTACGGTATGACGGAATGTGGACCACTAATCAGTTATGCCCCTTGGGATGAATTTGTACTAGGCTCTTCCGGAAAGATTCTGGATATAATGGAAGCACGTATCTATAAAGAAAACCCTGAAGCAGAAACCGGAGAAATCCAGGTCCGGGGGGAGAACGTGATGGTAGGATATTACAAGAACCAGGAAGCAACAGAGGAAGTATTCACACAAGACGGCTGGCTACGTACGGGTGACCTCGGTAGCATGGACAACAGCGGGAATATTTTCATCCGGGGACGGCTCAAAACCATGATCTTAAGTTCAAGCGGACAGAACATCTTCCCCGAAGAGTTGGAAACAAAACTGAATAACCTGCCTTTCATTCTTGAAAGTCTCGTTATCGAGCGCAACAAAAAATTGGTAGCACTCGTTTATGCCGATTATGAAGCGTTGGATTCTCTCGGATTAAACAATCCGAATAACCTGAAAACAATCATGGATGAAAATCTTAAGAATCTGAACAGCAATGTAGCCGCTTATGAAAAAATCAGCAGAATCCAACTTTATCCTACGGAATTTGAAAAAACTCCCAAAAGAAGCATAAAAAGATACCTATATAACAGTATTGCTGTCGATTAGCATGTTCTAAAACATACGAAAGAGGGAGAAAAGTGGCTAGTTACAAAAAAAAATATAAAAAAAGTTGGTGTTTCGAGAACAACGTATTGAAAAAGTACATACCTTTGCAACGTTTTAATAAAGCAATTGATTGTATTACGTTTTTAAAAAGCAAAGAAAATGAAAAAATTAGTTTTGATGGCCGTAGCTATCGTAGCAGTATCATTCGCATCATGTGGTAACAAAGCAGCTGACGCAGCAAAAGCAACTGCAGATTCTATCCGTATCGCTGACTCAATCGCAGCAGTAGAAGCAGCAGCTCTTGAAGCTGAACAAGCAGCAGCAGCCGCAGCAGATTCTTTGAATGCTGATAGCACTGCAATTGTAGCTGAATAATTCAGACACAACTTAGAGAGAATTGAAAGTCTGCCATGCGAAAGCATGCACAGACTTTTTTTTATGCCTTTATTTTAGCAATTCACACGCTATTTAGCGTATGAACTCTTCACAAAAGGAGCATCCAACAAATAATCCAAGCTCACTTCCACACTTTCTTCTACCGGCATACTATAACCCTCGATTTCAGCAACGAGATAGTTAACACCTGCAGTTTTTGCATTCTTAAAGATAGCGTCAAAACCTACCATTCCACTTTGTCCGATCTCTCTGTGATCCTTAACATGGAATATCTTGAAGCGGCCGGGATATTTATTAAAATAATCAACAGGACTGTTTTGTCCGCGAACTACCCAATAAAGGTCCATCTGGAAGAAGACATATTCAGGATTCGTATGTTCCAGCATATAATCATACATCACTTTATCTTCTACTTTCTGAAATTCATGAGCGTGATTATGATATCCAAACGACAGACCTTGTTGTTTACAACGCTTGCCTATCTCATTATAATATGCACAATACGTATCCAAATCCTTGAGCGTCTTAGGTACATCCATCCACGGAGCTACAATATATTTCATACCGGCAGCTTTATGATCGGCAATACACTGATCCCACCATTCAAGTGATTTCGAATAGTCACCGGAAGCAAGTTCTTCTTTCGACAGTCCACGCGTACAGTGTGAAGACAAGACTTTTAATCCAGCCGATTCTACATCTTTCTTAAATTGTTGAGGAGTCCGGTCATAAAATTTACCGTTGTTATAATTGGCAGCTTCAACACCGGTATATCCCATGTTTGCCAATTTCTTCAGAAGAGCAGTATAAGTGGGGTCACACTTACCATCTTTATTGTCTACTTTATTCAATATATCTCTGACAGAATAGAGTTGAATAGCTACTTCTTTTTTAGCTTTCTTCTTTGTTTGCGCTGTCATTGCCTGTGGAATCATGAAAAGAGCAGCCAACGCACATAAATAAATTTTTGTTTTCATATAATAGATATCAGGGGATTACAATTATTAGATTTATATAGAAAAAAACAGGCACGGATTACACAGACTTCACGGTTACTCTATGGCAATCGCCATTCAAAAAAACGTGAAATACGTGTAACCAGTGCCCTTTTATTGCTATTTGATTAGTCCAAAACCTTCACGCGGATGTTGCGGAACCAAACATCATCACCGTGATCTTGCAAACCGATGAAACCTTCGTGATTTTCGCCACCACAGTTATTCAGCAATTCAAATGCCAAAGGCCATTTATCTTCGCTGAACTTACTTGCCTGCAACATATCAGTCCATTGTTTTGTCCACAAATGATATTCAAGTACGTTTTCATCGTTTTGTCCGTGAACCACTGTACCTTTATAAACCATAATCTTAGCCTTGTTCCATTCGCCAAACGGTTTAGAGTTTTGAGGAACTGCCGGAATCATGTCATACAAAGAAGCCGACTGACGATTGTTATCTTTACCCAATTTAGCATCCGGATGATTGGCATTATCCAGGATCTGATATTCAGGTGCGGAAATATAAATAGGTTCAAGCACATCATTACCATCTTTGTCTTTAGAAGTAACTTCCTGAGCTAAATACAGAATACCTGAATTGCTACCTTTAGCAACCTTCCATTCCAATTCCAACTCGAAGTTTTTAAATTTGTGAGCAAAGATCAAGTCACCACCATCACCGTCTTGAGCTTCACCGCCGCCAGAACCGTTGAATTTAATACAGCCATCTTCGATTGTCCATTTAGTAGGAACACGGTCTTTTCCATAACCACGCCATCCGTTAAATGTTTCACCATCAAAGATTGTGATATAACCATTTTCGTCAACAGGCAGATTCAAACTATCAGTTTCCGGTGCTTTCAATGATTTAGAGTAAGACAATGCAACTTTGCTCGGTTCTTCCTGAGCATTTGCTTTTTTCTGACCACCGCAAGAAGCAAAAACTCCTGCAGCAAGACAACAACAAGCTAATGGATAAAATACTTTTTTCATGATAATAACGATTTAATTTTTTATCTTTAATTTCTAATTTATCTCGGCATATCAGGCAGTCTCCAGCCGTCACGATAAGTATGTTTCACTAATTCAGCAGCAAACTGTTTCGCATTAATCGGATCAGTCCATGTCTTGTCAAATGTCGGATGACCATCATGAATCTTGAATCCGTCTTTGATAACGGTACGGATCGTTTCGTTATCACCGATATTCGTAAAGCACATGTTAGCTCCATCCCATTCAAGAGTCTTATTCAGCGCTTGCAAACGAATAGCCAATACACCCATTGCTACCATTTCATTCATTGGTCCGGCTTCTGAGAAATCAGACTTAGTCATGATACGGTTAGATTTATTTTCTTTACATGCACGTACCCAGTCCATTTCGTGACCACCGTTCATAGCATTGGGAACACGACGGCAAACCTTTGGCGCATTTGGTTTACGACCAGAAAGCAACCAAGGATTCTGTCCATAACATCCGCAAATCAAAGTATCTTTCGTTCCGTGGAAAATAGTCAAACCACCACCACTCTGCATCAGTTGTTTTCCTTCCGGGAATCCTTTCGGACGTTCAGGCATCATACCGCCATCGTACCAATGTACTTCCACTTCAGGCATAGCTACTTTCGGCATATTTTCACGAGCAGGGAAAATCATTTTCACATGCTGTGCCTGCGGAGCACAAGCATTCAACAATAAAGTAGATGATCCTTCCACTTTGGTAGGATATTGCAATTTCAATGCTCTAAACGGCTGATGCAAAATATGGCAAGCCATATCACCTAATGCACCTGTTCCATAATCCCACCATCCACGCCAGTTCCAAGGATGATAAATAGCATTGTAAGGATTCATTTTAGCAGGACCTGTAAACAAATCCCAATTCAATGTACTAGGAATACGGTCTACACCTTCAGGAACATTCAATCCTTGCGGCCAAATAGGACGGTCTGTTGCACATTCCACCTTAGTTATATCACCGATTTCACCATTCCAAATCCATTCGCATACCAAATCCGTACCTTCGTCCGATGAACCCTGATTACCCATCTGAGTAACAACACCTGTTGAAGCAGCTAAATTTGTCAATAAACGAGATTCATAAACAGAGTGGGTCAACGGCTTCTGACAGTACACGTGTTTTCCCATTGTCATTGCATCAGCAGTGATGATAGCATGAGTATGATCGGCAGTTGCAATAATCACACCGTCGATAGATTTACCCATTTCCTCATACATCTTACGATAGTCCCAGTATTTTTTAGCCTTGGGGAATTCGTCGAACACACCTTTTGCATACTTCCAATCCACATCACAAAGAGCCACAATATTTTCAGTGCCCTTTACGTGATTAATATTGGCATGTCCCATACCACCAATACCCACGGCTGCAAGATTTAGTTTGTCAGTAGGCGAAATATGCCCGTGGCTCATACCTAAAATAGTACTGGGAGCAATAGTAATGCCTGCTAAAGCAGCAGCCCCCGTTTTGAGAAACTTTCTCCTCGAAATGTTTGACATGATTTTATTTATTTAAGGGTTAATAATCTTTGGAAGGTTGCCATGCAACAATCCATATCCATTTTTCATGTTTCTTCTTCGCTCGCGTATTTGCTCCAGAGTGCGCAAATTACCAATAGCGGGCAAATCGTGTTTGCGTGTGTCTTTCAAGAATGTCCACGCATATTCGGATGCAATGGCCGAATCGCGCATGGACGGTAAGCGGGAACTGCGCTTTCCGGTTTCTACCGAATCAGCAAACAGGTCACACAACACGTCTATATTCTTGCCACCGAAAGGCTTCTCCACACGAATGGTCTGATTGACACCGTGTAGATCGACAACAGCGGTATTGAAATCATGCGTCATACGCACAACTCCTTTTGTACCTATAATATCCACATACGAATTATGTGTCTGGTCTTTAGATAATTGTCCATAAACAAAGCCCTGAGTAATATCAAAGACTACACCATTTTGGAAAGTTCCGTGACATTGTACCCACCAAGGATCTTTATAATTCCACATATTCACTCCCTGGGCATTCCATGTTCTATAATCACAGCCTGCATACCAACGGGTAATATCGACATAGTGCATTCCACAATCATGGAAAGCCGGCCCCTCATACTCATGCCCTTCGCCCGGTGCCAAGCCGGGAGTCATGTGGCAAATACGGATAATAGCCAGTTCTCCAATCTCTCCCTGCTCGATATACTCTTTCATTAGATTATGGTACCAGGAATTCCGCAGATACAAGTTTACCGCAGAAATGAGGTTGGTATTTTCTGTCATTTCCACGACCTTCCACTCATTTTCCATGGTATCTGCAATCGGTTTTTCTGAAATAATGTGTTTGCCGTAGCGAATAGCTTTTTCTATTTGTTCCATCCGCGAGTCGGCCAAAGTGAAAAGACCGACTACCTGTACACTTTCATCCTCAAAAACTTTTTGATTATCTTCTACTATAAGAGATTCAGGAGATAACTTCTTAGCCAATTGACGTGATTCCGGATCGGTATCGCAAATATAAGCAATATTCCATCGCCCACTTTTTGTCATCGCTTCCCAATAGAATCTTCCCATTCTACCGAAACCGATAATTCCAACTTTAATTCTCGTGTCTACTGAAGATTGCGTGTTCATAATAAAACATAGTGAATTTAAGTACAAATAATAGATAAAGTATCAATTTTCACCATCAAGCTGATGAGTAAAAAACTGATATTGCAAATCTAGCCAAATAAATAACGGCTTATTTGACTTACACTACTTTATGTAGATAGCAAATTAGTATTTCTCCCTATTAATCAAACACTTAACGCTTTAAGTATATCCCAAAAATGTAGATGATTTGGAAAGGGGGTCAGCAGTAAAATGATAATTATGTCTCTTGAGTTGAACTAATTTTCATAATTTCGTTCTCAAATTCATCTCTGTCGACAGCAGCTTTATTTCTCATCTTCGTACGATAATTATAAACCGTACTTGTAGAGCACCGGAGGAAGTTCGCTATCTTCCCACTATCCGTAATACCCAAACGTAATAAAGCATAAATACGAAGTTCCCTATTCAATAAAGCATCCGGTTTTAAAATAATCTTCTCTTCATCTTTCAATAAAGCATTAAAATCTGAAACAAAAGTAGGATACAAACCTAAAAAGACCTTATCGAAACGGGCATACAATGCACTAAGCTCTTCATCAATAAGCGCGGACGACTTTAGTTTCTTAATCAACTCGTCATAGTACTTATTAATAGCTATTTTATACAACATATTCTGGAATTTCTCCATTTTGTGGATATAGCTAAAGCACACATCGAAAAATTCGGCTATATAATATTCCTTTATACCATTAATTTCATACAACTGATTATTGGTGTCATTCAACTGGCTGTTCATACTATTCAGTTTATTGTTCAGCCGCAGAAGTTCTTCATTACTTTGTGCCAATGCCTGCTTTATTTTCAACGTTTTCTTCATCTGAATATAGATAAAAACAACGAGCAGAATCAAAAGGAAAAGGATAACGCTTGTAGAAATAAGAAAAGTAGTCAGATGCGATCTCGATTTAGCCTGTTCCGCCTGATAGGCAGTATTGATAATAGAATTGAATTTATAGATTTCGATTGCACGGAAATGAATGCCGGAAGAAATTACATCATCAATAGCAGACTGTGTAAACTTAAAAGCATCGGCCAGATTCTTTTCTTCGTATTGTATCAATGCAAGAGATTGAAGAGAGGCATTTTCACGTGTTGCATTCCGGGTATCGGCAATCGCCGACAACATCAGATATTTTTTTTCCTCATCATATTTCTTCTGATGGTGGCATAACCTGGAATACGAATGAGTAATCATGGCATAATTAGGCGTTCCTACCTCCTCAATATCCAACAATTCCTTAAAAATTTCCTTCGATTTTAAGGTATCACGCCAGATATAATAAGAAGCTTGTGACATCCGGTAATCCCAAGAAGTATGATCTATGAGAGCAAACAGTGAATCCTGATAAGCAGATTGTTGCTTTCCATACAGATTGTTGGCAACAGAAATGGAGTAATGCCCCCAGAAACTGGAGTAAGTCTGATAATAGTCTATTAATAAATCTTTGGGGAGTTCTGAAGTCTTTATACTTTTCAAAAGAATCTCGGCTTCGCGGAACCTGCCGCACATCGAATACAAAAGACTAAGATTTAAAGACGACTGATTGGTAAAATAAGGTTTATTCAACTGGTGGGAAATCTCGATATTACGATCAACATAATGAATGGCCGAATCAATATGAAACTTTTTATACTCGCTATATAACCGTAAATTGATTCTATACTCCCCTTCAAGAGTCAAACCGGGACTTTTCAACATACATTTTATCCGGTTTATCCTCTCCTCTTTCTTTTGAACATAGACATGCTTCTCATCTATCACTCTACGCAAAGAATCCGTCAATAGCTTCAACTCATCATTCGCATAAAGGACACTGCCAATTCCCAAAGCAATCAGCAGAAGCAAAAACCTCTTCTTCAGAAAACAACAGTTGAATTTCATAATAGTAATAGCAAAGATAACAAAAAAAGCGATTCATCCATTCAGAACAAATCGCTTTTTGTATATGAAGTAAATTTGCTCTTATTCAGCAACTACTTCGAAAGGAATTTCTACCGAAACTTCCTTGTGAAGCTTAACAATAGCCTTATAGCTACCAACTTCTTTCACAGCGTCTTTTACAACGATGATCTTTCTGTCAACTTCATGACCCAGCTTAGACAAAGCCTCAGCGATCTGGATGTTACCAACAGAACCGAAGATAGTACCGGTTGAGCTAACTTTAGTTGCAATAGTCAAAGAAACGCCTTCCAACTTAGCAGCCATAGCCTCAGCATCTTTCTTGATTTTCTCAAGTTTGTGAGCGCGCTGTTTCAGTTCTTCAGCCAACATTTTCTTTGCAGAAGGAGAAGCGATGACAGCTTTTCCAGTCGGGATCAGATAATTACGACCGTATCCGGATTTCACGTTTACGATATCGTTCTTATAACCCAAGTTTACTACGTCTTCTTTCAATATAATTTCCATACTTTTCCTCCTTCTTATTTCATCATGTCAGTTACATAAGGCAGCAATGCCAAGTGACGAGCTCTCTTCACAGCCTGCGCGATACGACGTTGGAACTTCAAAGAAGTACCTGTAATACGACGCGGAAGGATTTTTCCTTGTTCATTCAAGAATTTCTTCAAGAATTCAGGATCTTTGTAGTCGATATACCTAATACCACTCTTTTTGAAACGGCAGTATTTTTTCTTCTTAACATCTACTGACGGCGGAGTCAAATATCTGATTTCTGATTGAACTTGTTGTGCCATGATTAATCCTCCTTTTTGTTTGATTTAACACTTCTTCTTTTTGCAGCGTATTCAGCAGCATACTTATCCATCTTGAAAGTCAAGAAACGGATTACGCGTTCATCACGACGGAAATTAAGTTCCAGCTTGTCAATTACAGTAGGATCTGCATTGAACTCAATCAGTTGGTAAAAACCTGTAGACTTCTTCTGAATTGGGTAAGCCAATTTCTTCAGTCCCCAGTTTTCTTCATTGATAATCTCAGCACCTTCAGCTTGAAGAACGCCTTTGAATTTTTCTACCGCTTCCTTCATCTGAACATCAGACAAAACGGGAGTTAAAATGAAAACGGTTTCGTATTGATTCATACTTCGTTTAATTAAATAAATAAATTATTTGATTTTAAATGCGGGTGCAAAGTTAGACATTTTATTTTGAACTACAAATATTTAATCTTTTTTTGTATCCGAAGATAGGATTTATCCGGGAAGTGACTTACCTTTGCAAAGTTGTTTAAACAATAATTTCATGATAGAGCAATTTAATTTCGATATCCGGCTTATATTCGCCATACTAAATGGCAAAGTTTCCGCGGCAATCAACCGTAAACTGTACCGTAACTTTCGTCAGAACGGACTGGAAATCAGTCCGGAGCAATGGACGGTACTCATTTTTCTGTGGGAAAAAGACGGTGTTACACAACAAGAGTTGTGTAATGCAACTTTTAAAGACAAACCCAGCATGACCCGTTTGATAGACAATATGGAACGGCAGCATCTTGTTGTGCGCATTTCCGATAAAAAAGACCGCCGTACCAATTTGATCCACCTGACTAAAGATGGAAAAGAACTGGAAGAAAAAGCGCGCGTCATTGCCGGCCAGACTCTGAAAGAGGCTCTTCATGGCATCACCCTCGACGAATTGAGCATTGGCCAGGAGGTACTGAAAAAGGTATTCTATAATACGAAAGATTAAGCAGAAGAACAGATCTTAAAATCATAAAATCCACTAAATCGTGCATTTATAATGGAATTTTTATCCAAATAATTTCGCCCGTTAAAGAATTATGCTTTAATTTGTGACTGGAATATTATAATCTATTAAAAATACACACGCATGAAAGGCTTATTAAAGAACTTAGGATTGATATTAATCTTGGCCGGAGTAGTCATCCTGTTGGCTTGTTCCTTTACGGGAAATGTAAACAACAACGCCATCCTGGGTACTTCAGTAGTACTTGTAGTACTGGGACTCATTTCTTATATTATTATTAATAAGAAAATCGCTGATTAATTTCGCTGAAAATCAATAAAAAATCCCGGAAACGAATGCTTCCGGGATTTTTTATTTGTAGTCATCTCAAATGCGATTATTAAGATTCAACTTCCGGGGTAATCAGCTTATAGCCTTTTCCGTGGATATTGATAATCTCGATAGAATCATCTTCTTTCAGATGCTTACGTAGTTTCGTGATATACACGTCCATACTACGGGCATTGAAATAGTTATCGTCGATCCAGATCGTTTTCAAAGCAAAGTCACGTTGCAAAATCTCATTTGCATGTGCACAAAGCAATCCGAGCAGTTCAGATTCTTTGGTAGTCAGTTTAGTCTGTTTGCCTTCTGACGACAGAATTTGTTTCTGTGTATCGAAAGTAAACTTACCAATCTTATAGATATTGCTTTCTTTGTTCTTCTTTCCACGAACACGTCTCAAGATTGCTTCAATTCTGAACGTCAATTCTTCCATACTAAACGGTTTGGTGATATAATCATCCGCACCGATTTTAAATCCTTCCAGGATATCTTCTTTCAGCGTTTTAGCAGTCAGGAAGATAATAGGAATTTCAGCATTTGCTGCACGGACATCCTGTGCCAGTGTGAAGCCGTCTTTTTTAGGCATCATTACGTCGAACACGCACAAGTCATATTTATTCTTCAAGAAAGCCTTATAACCGGCTTCTCCATCAGGATATAACTCAGCAGAATAACCTTTTGCCTGTAGATATTCTCTTAAAAGCATGCCAAGATTTTCGTCATCCTCGCATAATAAAATACGCAGTTTCTCGTCCATATCAATTATTTTTTAATAAAGGTAATGCAATAATAAATTTAGTTCCCACGTTCAGGTCACTTTCCGCCCGGATGGTTCCCTTATGATCCAATATAATTTTTCTCACATAAGCCAATCCTAGTCCAAAGCCCTTCACATCGTGCAGATTACCCGTATGCACACGATAGAACTTTTCAAATATTTTTTTCAGGTTCTCCTTCTTGATACCAATACCGTTATCCTGTATCGAAATCATCAGTTTACCCGACTCATTCCACGTTCTCACTTTCAGTTCCAAATCCTCTTCCGGTTTCTTATATTTCACCGCGTTATCCATCAGATTAAAGATTACATTTGTAATATGCATCTCATCTGCAAATATAACAGGATCGGTAGCCTCAAGGTTCGATGTTATCTTACCATTATATCGTTCCACTTTCAGAGCAAAGGTATTGACAACACCTGCAATCAATTCATTCGCATCAATCTCCTTCATCTTCAAAGTTGCCTTCTGACGTTCGAACATCGACATCTGGAGCACCTTTTCCACCTGGAAGCGCAAGCGCTTGGTTTCATCATTAATCACTCCCGATATATGCTGGAACATCTGCGGTGATTTTCCTACCGCGGGATCTTTCAACATCTGTGCTGCCAATGAAATGGTAGATATCGGTGTTTTAAATTCGTGCGTCATATTATTGATAAAGTCATTCTTCATTTCCGTCAGTTTCTTTTGCCGGAATACGATATAAATCGTAAAGATGAATGTCACTAACAATACCAGCGTAAATATCAGCGACGGAATCATGAAACTGATTGAGTCAAAGATATAATCTTTCTTACCCGGAAAGTGCACTTTCAATATGCTCATTTTTGCAGGCGGATCATTTTTGAACAATGCCTGCTGATAAGCGTCTTCACTTCCCTTTGCCTCATAATCCGCACAACGATAGACTTCCCTACCGTCTTTGTCAATCACCGTAAAGTGATAAGGCAAGTCTATACTATTATTATATAAGCTCGATTTCAGATAGTCATCCAGTTCTTTGAACCGTACCCTGTCTCCAATCGATTTGTCACTTCCCCGATAAATCATCTGCCAGGCCACTTCATCGAGTAACGCCCGTTGATACATATACCGATTCTTGATGGCTTCCACTAATGAACGCGAAGTTTCCGGAATGGTCTTTGTTCCCCTATAAGGAGAAATCATAGCCTTTGGAAGCTCGGAGGGCTTAGTGGTCATCACTTTCAGCTCAAAATCCGAATATACTTTTCCATCCTTAGACTTCACCGTGAACCGTTGCGTTTGCTGAATCAAGTTGTCTTGTTGTATGGAAGCGTTATTCGCAATCAGCGCTTTTCTTTCCGCTTCTGAAATATCTTCGATCAACCAACGTCTGGTCTCTGCATATTCCACATCCTTGGAAACCTGATCCAGGCTATTGCGTACAGCCGAATCAAACTGTTCCTTACGGGTTTTCATCATTTCCTCGATATAACTAACCTGCAAATACAGCAGGCTAAGGAAGGAAAGCCCCATTACAATACCTAATATCCAAATTGTTGACTTCTTCATAGCAACAAAATTAACACTCCCTAATTAACACTCCTAATGCATTAACTTGATTTAACCGGAACTTCCCGGAAATTAACCGTAAGGAGCTATTTAGGTTGTATTCTGATTACTACAACAATAAAACCCCTCCTTTGGTTTGCAAATTTAATAAAAAATTAAATCTTTTCCTTGCGTTTTTCCATTTTTATTAATCATAGTTAAACAAAAAACGGCATCTTTTGGGCGAATTAGTTAAATTAAGAATGACTATTAACACAAAACGACTAAATTCATTGAGAAAAAAGCCTATAAAAATAGTAGAAGAGAATAAAAGTATAAATATCTACTCTTCCTGATAAGGTTCAATTGAGACTAGTTCGTATTCACAAATGAGAGGCAGATTAGGACTGGTTGCACTACGCAGGTTCAAAAAGTTGGTATCCGTCCAGATGGTGATTTTCCCACCTACACCCATCAGTTTTATTATTTCCAAGAAGTCCGGAGATGGAAACCTGTTGTATGAGAAACATCTGTCTATTTCATATTCACATGAGTTTTCTCCTCCAGCCACTCCTCCCAACTGGACTGTTTGCCGATAGTTCATTCTGCAAATGTCAGTGTCCCGGTTGATTCGTTCGTTACTACCCATCTTATCTATACGATAAAGCACTCCGCTTTTACTACGCTGTATACCCGGAGTCTTAGCTTCAATTTCTGCAAAGTACTGTTTAGCTTTGACCAGATTGCGCGCAGGCAGACGTTTTTCATAAAAGTCTCTCAACAAATTTTCTGCCTGTTCTCTTCCCAACAATGGTTTAGGATTATCTGTTAACGCATCATGCATTCCTTTAATAAGAATATCCGGATTTTGTTCGAACAGAACGATTTCTTTTCTAAACTTATCCTGATAAAAGAGAATCCCATAAACAATAGCCAACGAATCCAGATTGACAGGGCACCCGGCATTTTGTGCATCAAAGAAATCATGTATTTTGTGGTTGGCATCAGGATACGATATAGGCTGACGCCCGGCAAAAGCCATGCGCAAAACATTTGTAATCGTATCAAAATTGCATTTCTCTATATCCGGAACTGCTCCTTTTATAAACCAGAAGATATTCGCTTCCTGTTCTTTATATTCGCACACAGTACAGTAACCTGCCGCATAACTCAATGAATCGACTTCAGTACGCATCTTTAAACCCGATGTAGCACAAGAGCACAACATCATATTCACCAAGATTATCAATAATTGGATAGTCAGTGTTTTATTGTTCATTTCGTTTAAATCAATGTGTTTTGTTTGGAATCTACAAAAAGAGAGCATCCGCGATGGACACCCTCTTTCTTTGTATTATAATCAACTATCCGGAGTTAAATCTGAAATTCCGGAGAAGTTATCTTTATTCTTCTGTCTGCTTAGCCTCAAAGTCTTTCATCAACTTATCCTGAACATCTGCCGGAACAAGCTCATAACTAGAGAACTTCATAATAAACGAAGCACGTCCGCCGGTGAGTGAGCTAAGAGCTGTAGAGTAGGACGACATTTCTTTCAAAGGAACTTTAGCAACCAGTTTCTCAAAACCTTTTTCGCTACTCATACCCATAATCATGGCACGACGTCCCTGAAGATCTCCCATCACATCTCCCATCCTATCAGACGGAACAAACACTTCTACATCATAAATCGGTTCCAGAATTTTCGGACCGGCGTTCTTGAAGGCTTCACTAAAGGCATTACGTCCGGCAAGCATAAAGGAGATTTCATTAGAATCTACCGGGTGCATCTTACCATCGTAAACAATGACACGCACGTCACGAGCATACGAACCCGTCAACGGACCTTGCTCCATACGAGACATAATACCTTTCATAATAGCAGGCAGGAAGCGTGCATCGATAGAACCACCGACGATACTGTTGATAAACACCAGTTTACCACCCCATTCCAATGGTATTTCTTCCGTACCTCTCACGGTAATCTTAAATTCCTGTCCATTGAACTTATACGTATCGGGCACAGGCATACCTTCTTTATAAGGTTCTACAATCAGGTGAACTTCACCAAACTGACCGGCACCACCGGATTGTTTCTTATGACGATAGTCGGCGCGGGCGGCTTTTGTAATCGTTTCACGATACGGAATCTTCGGTTCTTCGTACTTCACCGGAAGTTTTTCGTTGTTTTCCAAACGCCATTTCAATGTACGAAGATGGAATTCTCCCTGTCCGTGTACCAAAGTCTGTTTCAATTCCTTTGACTGTTCGATCACCCAGGTAGGATCTTCTTCACGCATACGATTCAGAATACTCATCATCTTTTCCACATCCGCTTCATTCACCGGCTTGATGGCACGGGTATATTTAGAATTCGGATATTTGATAAAGTTGAATTTATAGTCGCAATCCTTACCGTTCAGCGTATTACCGGTTTTCACATCTTTCAGTTTCACAGCAGCACCGATATCACCGGCTTGCAGTTCTTCCACCTTGACACGGTTACCACCGGCTACCACATAAATTTGCGCAATACGTTCCTTCGAACCACGGTCGGCATTCAGTAAATCGTCCCCTTCATGAACTTTACCGCTCATTACTTTGAAATAGGAAACTTCACCGATATGCGGCTCCACACTGGTCTTGAAGAAATAAAGGGATTCCGGTCCGTTAGTATCCGGAGCCACTTCTTTACCTTCAGTATTCTGTACCTTCGGCATTTCAGAAACAAAAGGAACAACGTTACCCAAGAATTCCATCAAGCGGCGAACGCCCATATCCTTACCTCCACAAACACAGAATACAGGGAACATACCTCTGGCGATCAATCCCTTACGGATACCTTCGCGCATTTCATCTTCTGTAAGAGAATCTTGTTCGAAGAATTTCTCCATCAGATTTTCATCATTCTCGGCAGCAGCTTCTACCAATGCTTTGTGCATCTCCATAGCCTTATCCATTTCTTCTGCCGGAATATCTTCGATGGTCGGAGCCCCTCCTTCGGGTTTCCACGAATATTTCTTCATCAACAGCACGTCGATCAGCGCATTAAAGCCCGGGCCGGTAGCTATTGGATATTGGATAGGAACAACCTTAGAGCCATAAGCCTCTTTCAGCTGTTCGAGGATATTATCATAATCGCATTTTTCATTATCAAGCTGGTTGACTAGAAAAATAACAGGTTTATTCAGCTTTTCTGTATAACGGAAGTGATTTTGTGTACCGACTTCGACGCCGTATTGGCCATTAAGAAGAATGATTGCTGTGTCGGTCACATTTAGTGCAGTTACTGTACTGCCTACGAAGTCGTCCGATCCCGGACAGTCAATAATATTAAGTTTTTTGTTATTCCATTCTACATGGAGAACGGTGGAGAAAACGGAGTAACCATACTCTTGTTCAACAGGGAAATAATCGCTAACAGTATTCTTTGCGGCAACAGATCCGCGACGTTTTATAACACCACTCTCGAAAAGCATCGCTTCCACGAGAGTGGTTTTCCCAGAGCCAGAACTTCCCAACAAGGCAATGTTCTTGATTTCATTAGTCTGATATACTTTCATAATATATAAGATTTTAGTAATTACTCAGTATGTTTCTCACATACCATTAATTTTGTGATGCGCAAATTAGGGATTAATTGGGGGAAAAGCAACACTTATGACGGTGTTACTAAACAATGTTATGTAACACATCTTTAACATAAACATTTTTTGCTTGCTCATAATTTAATTTCTATACGAACCACCATTCAATAGTATATATGCATATAATATTTAGACTGCACAAACGGATTGTTCAACACCCGGGTCTCAGGCATACCGACACCCGGGTGTTGATAGTGCTGACACCCGGGTGTCAATACCAATGAGACCCGGGTGTCAGACAACTTATCTATGCAACGCCTCATAAGAATGATTTCAGTCAATAAGATTTTTTGTTATATCTGATAATAATCTTACTTTTACAGCCACTAAACTCAAACGGCACAACTATGGCAGGTATCTATCTTCATATTCCTTTTTGTAAAACACGGTGCATCTACTGCGATTTCTACTCAACCACCCGTAGCGAGCTCAAAACCCGTTATGTACGAGCACTTTGCCAGGAGTTAGCCATGCGGAAAGACTACCTGAAAGGAGAAGATATAGAAACCGTTTATTTCGGTGGCGGAACCCCGTCTCAATTGGAAAAAGAAGATTTCGAACAGATATTTGATACGATCCGGACACATTACGGATTAAGCCATTGGCAGGAAATCACATTGGAAGCCAATCCCGACGATCTGACAAGTGAATATCTGAAAATGCTTTCTTCGCTCCCTTTCAATCGTATCAGCATGGGAATACAGACTTTTGACGATCCCACTCTCAAACTATTGAAACGTCGTCACAATGCCCGTACAGCTATCGAAGCTGTTCACAGATGTCGGGAAGCCGGTTTTCAAAATATAAGCATCGATCTCATCTACGGATTACCGGGAGAAACCAAAGAACGATGGGAGAATGATCTTCGTCAGGCTGTCAGTCTGAACGTGGAGCACATTTCCGCTTATCATCTGATTTACGAGGAAGATACACCTATATATAATATGTTAAAACAACATCAGATATCGGAGGTGGACGAAGATTCCAGTTTAGATTTTTTCACGTTACTGATAGAGCATCTGCAGAAAGCGGGATTTGAACATTATGAAATTTCGAATTTCTGCCGTCCGGGCAAGTACTCTCGTCACAACAGTTCTTACTGGAAAGGAATACCTTATCTGGGGTGCGGACCGTCGGCACATTCTTTTGACGGGATGACACGGGAATGGAATGTTTCTTCCATCGATACATATATAAAAGGTATAGAGGAAAACAACCGTGCTTTTGAAATAGAGTATCTGGACCAGACGACCCGCTACAATGAGTTTATTATCACTACCATACGTACTGTATGGGGAACACCTATAGAAAAGCTGAAACAGATGTTCGGCAATGAGATGTGGGAGTATTGCCAGAGAATGGCTGCGCCTTATCTGAAAAATGGGAAACTGGAAGAACACGATGGAGCCTTACGCTTGACTCGTGAAGGTATTTTCATCTCCGACAGTATAATGAGTGATTTACTTTGGGTAGATTAACAAAACAAACAGCAAGCCGATGACCGAATCAGAAGTTAGAAAGTTATTGCGGCAAATGAAAGAACTGGATTCGCAAACTGCTTTCCGGGACTTTTACAACATGACTTACGATCGCCTCTTCCGCATAGCCTACTACTATGTGAAGCAGGAAGAATGGTCGCAGGAAATCGTTCTCGACGTATTTCTGAAACTATGGAAACAGCGTAGCAATTTACTTGATGTGAGAAACATTGAAGATTATTGTTTCATTCTCGTCAAGAATGCTTCGCTCAATTATCTGGAAAAAGAATCAAAACACACTTACATTCATCCCGATTCTCTGCCGGAGCCACAGGAACAGAGCTATTCGCCGGAAGAATCACTCATCAGTGAAGAATTATTTGCTCTTTACGTAAAGGCACTCGACCGGCTTCCGGAACGTTGCAGGGAAGTATTCATTCGCATCCGCGAAGAAAAACAAAGTTATGCACAAGTAGCGGAAGAATTAGGTATCAGCATGAATACAGTGGACGCACAACTTCAGAAAGCAATCACACGACTCAAAGAGATGATTAGCCGGGCAGAAATAGATTAACAATTATTTAGAAAAAGAGCGTAGGGAGTTTCTGTCAACCTCCGGTCTTTATCAACAAATAAATCAATCACTAAAAAAGACAGAAAAATGAAAAAGCTAAATGACGCAAACATTGGAATCCTTGTTCTTCTATCAACTTGTCTGTGCCTGTTTTCATGCAACAATGACAACGACAATTTGCCCAAAGACTATGCAGGATTCGAACATTCGAAGGAAACGGTAGAATGTGAAGGAAACAAATCAGAGTGTGAATTGGAAATTAAAATTGTGGCGATGGAGAAAGCGAAAGAAGACCGGACGGTAGTACTTGCCGCACCTCCTTCGGTGACAGGGCAAGCAGCAGTCATACAACTGACGGAAAAGAAAGTAATCATCAAAGCGGGTAAGAAGTCGGCTACGACTATCATTAAAATCTATCCCAAACAGATGGTATTGAATAAACAGAATGTCACTTTATCCTGCACTCCCCAATGGAAAGAAGGAGGAATCAGCAAACTGACCATTCTGTTGAAACGAAAATAATGGATCAAGAGTAATACAGAAAAAATATGAAACACACCGATACGGAATTAGAAGAAATACTGAATCAGCTCATTGCTTCCACGCGTTCACCGCGAGGGCGTTTTTCAGCAACAGCCAGTTACCCGGAACTAGAAAAAAGACTGAAGTCGCATACCCGGCGCCTGACTTTGATACGCACCTTCTCGGCAGCGGCGGCAGTAGCTCTACTTTGCCTATCGGTATGGACAGCTTATTTATATATGCAACCTGCTGCAATACAAACGGTTTCCACTCTGGCAGAGACACGTACAGTCCGTCTTCCTGATGGTAGTTCCGTCACGCTCAACCATTATTCTTCGCTTTCTTATCCGGAAAAGTTCCAATCGGACAAACGGGAAGTGGAGCTAAATGGAGAAGCCTATTTTGAAGTAAGCAAGGACCCAAAGCATCCGTTTATCGTGCAGACTGAAACGATTGACGTTCAAGTGTTGGGAACCCATTTCAATGTAGATGCATATCATGACAATCCGGATGTAAAGACAACGTTATTGTCCGGCTCGGTAGCAGTCAGCAATAAAAGTAAATCTGTCCGTATGATTTTGAAGCCTAACGAGATTGCTATATATAATAAGGTAGAAGAAAAACTCACCCGCAAGGTTTTAGAGAACGCAGAAGATGAAATTTCCTGGCGACAGGGAGAGTTTATATTCGACGACCTGCCTTTACAGGAGATTGCCCGCGAACTGTCCAACTCATTCGGAGCAACGATCCATATAGCCGATACGACTTTACAAAATTACCGGATCACAGCACGATTCCGCGATGGAGAAGATCTGGCAACCATTTTATCTGTATTACACAACGCCGGTTATTTCAACTACTCACAAAACAATAAACAGATTATTATCACTGCTAAACCAGACTAAGATGAATATAATATTCCAAGATCGCTTCCCTATCAGAGCCATTGTTCTGATAGGGGTGGCGCTCCTTATCACCACGCAAATATATGCACAAAATGCGGAAGCCCGGCTTTCGCTGACACTACGAAACGCCACACTAAAAGAATTCGTCAAACGGATTGAAAACTCAACCGGATATTCTTTTATCTATGGCGAGGAAATTATCATCAAACATAAAATCAATTTGCAGGTAAAGGATAAGCCGTTGCGTGAAATACTTGATCTCGTATTCAAAAATGAACAGATCAGTTATCAATTCACCGGCCGCCATATTCTACTGCAAAAGAAAAAAGAATCAAAAACCGTAGGCCGTAAGTTCACTATCAGCGGATATGTCACAGATGGAACGTCTTCCGAGACGTTGATTGGAACCAATATCATTGAGAGTCATCAGAATCAAGGAACAACCACCAATCCTTACGGTTTTTACAGCATCACTTTGCCCGAAGGAGAAACCGAACTGCGTTTCTCCTATCTGGGTTATGCCACAGAAGCGCACCATTTTACGCTCTCACAAGATACATTGCTGAATATCCGCATGCAGGGAAACACGCAGTTGCAGGAGGTAGTGATCGTTTCCGATAAAACTGAAACGGGCACCGTAGCCACCCAGATGGGCTCTATCGAAATTCCGATGACACAGATTAAAAATACACCGAGCATACTGGGAGAGGCAGATGTCATGAAAGCCATCCAGCTGATGCCTGGCGTACAGGCAGGAGTAGACGGTTCAGCCGGACTGTATATACGCGGCGGCAGTCCGGACCAGAATCTTATTCTACTGGATGGGGCTCCTGTATACAATGTAGACCACATGTTCGGATTCTTTTCGGTTTTTACTCCGGAGGCTGTCAAAAAGGTAACACTATTCAAAAGTTCCTTTCCGGCACGTTTCGGCGGACGGCTTTCTTCCGTCATTGATGTCCGTACCAATGACGGAGATATGCAGAAATACCACGGCACGCTTAGTATCGGATTACTAACCAGCAAAATCAATCTGGAAGGCCCGATTGTGAAAGGAAAAACCTCTTTCAACATTTCCGCCAGACGTTCGTATGTCGATCTCATCGCCAAGCCATTTATGCCGGATGATGAAGAATATGGCTATTACTTTTATGACATCAATGCCAAAATCAATCATAAATTCTCCGACCGGAGCCGTATCTATCTAAGCGTTTACAACGGGAAAGATCATTTTGCCGCCAATTATGATGGGGATACCGACTCCAAAGATGGAAGTACAATGAATTGGGGAAATACCATTGTTTCCGCCAGATGGAACTACATATTCAACAACCGTCTGTTCAGCAACACGACTATCTCTTACAACAACTATTTATTCGACGTCAACTCATACAACAACAATAAATATGCTAACAGTATGGGAGCTTCGATAATTAACCGATATTCAGCCGATTATCGTTCGGGAATCAATGACTGGAGCTATCAGATTGATTTCGATTATAACCCGTCTCCCACACACCACATTAAATTTGGTACAGGATATATCTATCATCGGTTCCGTCCGGAGGTCATGACATCCAAAATCTCCGAGAAAACAGGAGACAAAGTAGATCGCGACACCACTTACCACAGCATCGCCAACAGCCGGATTTACGGGCATGAGCTATCGGCTTATCTGGAAGACAACATCAAGGTGAATGACCGTCTGCGTCTGAATCTCGGATTACACTTCTCCTTGTTTCAGGTACAGAAGCAGAGTTATTCTTCTTTGCAGCCACGAGTTTCCGCCCGTTATCAACTAGGGAAAGACGTAACTCTGAAAGCCTCTTATACACAAATGAGCCAATACGTACATCTGTTATCATCCATGCCAATCGCAATGCCTACGGACTTATGGGTTCCCGTGACTAAAAAAATCAAACCGATGCGCTCTCACCAATATTCATTAGGCGGATACTATACGGGAATCGAGGGATGGGAATTCTCGGTAGAAGGCTATTATAAAGATATGTATAATGTATTGGAGTATAAAGAAGGAGTCAGCTTCTTCGGTTCTTCTGCCGGTTGGGAAAATAAAGTGGAAATGGGCAAGGGACGTTCGGCAGGTATTGAGTTTATGGCACAGAAGACACTTGGAAAAACGACGGGATGGCTGTCCTACACTTTGTCCAAAAGTGATCGTCAGTTTGCCAAAGGCGGTATCAACAACGGTGAACGGTTTCCATATAAATATGATCGAAGACACAATATCAACCTGACAATCAACCATAAGTTCAGCGAACGTATCGACATCGGTGCTTCCTGGGTGTTCTATACAGGTGGAACAAGTACAATCCCTGAAGAGAAAACCGCTGTCATCCGTCCTAGCGACGGCACAAACAACGGATTTGGAGGAGGATATGGATATGGAGATTATTTTGATTCAGGCATAACTTCACCCATCATCGGAGAAGCTTCGTATGTGGAGCATCGTAATAATTACCGGTTACCAGCCAGTCACCGGTTGAATGTGGGAGTCAATTTCAACAAAAAGACCAAACATGGTATGCGTACCTGGAATATCAGTCTGTATAATGCATATAATGCGATGAACCCTACATTTGTATATCGCAGCACCAGCAAAAACGATCCCTACAAACCGATTATCAAGAAGTATACTATACTTCCATTAATTCCATCATTCACTTACACTTATAAATTCTAAACCCATTATGAGAACTCGTATATATTATCCATTTATCCTGTTAATAGCATTACTGACAACAGTATCTTGCGAAAACGAACTCCCGTTTAGTGTAAAGGACAATCCACCCAAACTAGTGATGAATGCACTAATCAACGCAGATAGTCTGACCAATGTTCTTTACCTCAATTTCACGGGAAGAGGATATGCCACTCATGCAGAAAAAGCCACCGTGGAAGTACGTGTTAACGGGCAGTTGTCAGAAAGTTTACGTCCGCTCCCACCACAGGCGGAAGGAGACATGCAATGCCGCTTCAATATTTCCGGCAAGTTCTCTCCCGGAGATGTAGTACGTATCGACGCTCTCACTGACGACGGGCAGTATCACGCATGGGCTGAAGTTACCGTTCCACAGCGTCCCCACGAAATAACTGATATCGATACGGTCACTGTTCCACTGACACAGTATTATTATACACAGAATTATCTCCGGTATAAAATCAACATCAAAGATCGCCCCGACGAAAATAATTTCTATCGACTTATCATGGATAAGCAAATGACAGTGAAAGACTATAATAATGAAATAGGCGAATATGTCACTCAAACTATACACCGTTATCATTTTATATCCCGCGAAGATGTTGTATTGACGGACGGACAGCCTACCAACAGCGATGACGAAGATAATGGCATGTTCGACACCGTGAAGAATATATATGGGGTATTTGACGACTCACGATTCAAAAATACATCTTATACCATGACAGTTTACAACCAGACAAATGTTGAGGGGCTTTCCAAATATGGAACGAATGTAAAGATGGATATGATTGTGCGTCTGTTAAGCATTACAGAAACCGAATATTACTATCTGAAAGCACTCAACCTGGCAGATTCCGACGCTTATGATGAGACAATAAACGAACCAATCAAATATCCCGGCAATGTGCACGGAGGGGTCGGGATTGTCGGGATCAGTACGGAGACAAGCAAAATCATTCATATAGAAAAGCCATGGATATGAAAACTCATCACCTGCTATTTATACTCATCGCATTACCGCTGTTCTGTTCCTGCCGAAGCAGCCGGAGTATGCTAAGGGAGATACAAGCCTTAAAATCCAGCTTGTATTACGAGCTCACTTCTCCTATCTATCAGGAGAAAGCAGATCAAACCGTATATCTGGACTTCATCGACTATTCCAACATGGATTATTACACCAGCGTGAAACGAAAAAAGTCTGCATATATTCCGCTACTATTATATAACTATGAGGGCGAACTTTTCCATCTTCGGTTAGGAGAGTCTTCTCTCACCCAACTCTATCGGGAATTTCTGACGGAGGCACTGCTTACCGAATGTAACAGTAGCACCTGCTGTCATCTGATAGATAATCAGAAAGGAAAAATGATTCCCGATTCCGCCTATCGGCTGGAAATAAAAATCAGAAAGAATGAGACGTGTGGCAGAATCAAACTCAACCAGTCAAGCATCCCTTGGTTTGAGGGAGAAATGTTGGAGGTTGTCAATAACAAAATTCGCCCGGCAGCTTCCAGTCTTGCCATTTCTATCCGCCTCACTCAAAAGGAAGATTGCCTGCTTGATAAAACTTACTCTACAGAATATCAGCAAACTACCAAAGCGCAAAGATTCGAAGATTCACCGTCCGCCAATGCCGCTTGCCTGGATGATATGACCGAATGTTTGTCAATGGCTACGAAAGAAATCGTGGAGGAGATTAGTCGGGATATACATTTAATACTATCTTTGCAGCCAAAAAGCAGGCACTAACTATGTTTATCATTATTGGAATTATGCTGACAGGCATGCTTCTTGGCTACTTGTTGCGCAGTAAAAGACTATCATGGATACACAGGATAATTACTCTTCTTATATGGATTCTCCTCTTTCTTCTCGGAATAGATGTAGGAGGTAACGAATCTATTATCAAAGGTTTGCATACTCTCGGACTGGAAGCTATTATCATCACGGTAGCTGCCGTTGCAGGAAGTACGTTATGCGCCTGGGGATTATGGTACCTATTATATAAATGGAATGGAGGAAAGGAGACAAAAGCATGAAAGGTAGTTTGATTATCGTCTCTTTCTTCATTATCGGTACTCTTTGTGGAGTTTATCATCTTATTCCATACGACTTCACCGACAGCAAGCTCAGTTACTATGCCCTCTGCGGACTCATGTTCTGCGTAGGCATCAGTATCGGCAACGATCCGAATACTTTGAAGAGTTTTCGCTCCCTAAATCCGCGGCTTGTATTCCTTCCCATCATGACGATCATTGGCACATTAGCAGGTTGCGCCGTAGCAGGAGCCTTTATGAGCCAACGAGGTCCTTTAGACTGTATGGCAGTCGGAGCCGGATTTGGCTATTATTCACTTTCCAGCATTTTCATTACCGAATACAAGGGTCCCGAATTGGGAACTATTGCGTTACTTTCCAATATCATGCGTGAAATCATCGCTTTGCTGTGTGCGCCATTATTAGTGAAGTATTTCGGAAAGCTAGCCCCTATTTCTGTTGGTGGAGCCACTACAATGGATACCACTCTTCCTATTATTACCCGATATTCGGGAAAAGAATTTGTAATCATTTCCATTTTCCATGGTTTTGTTGTTGATTTCAGTGTTCCTTTCCTAGTCACGTTCCTTTGTTCAATATCATTTTAATAGGAATAAATCCTAAAAAGCAGATTATTTTCACTATCGTTTTCGCACACGTATTACAAATATGTTTCATAAAGAACTATTTTTGTATCAAAAAGCATATCATCTCTTGACTTACATCAAGAAATGAGGCTAAATAGAATCTTTTCCTTTCCTTTATTTTTATGCTATAAAACATATTCTTATATTTGCATAGGTAAAAAGAAAAAACTAAGCGCTTAGACTAATTTTCAATAGGTATTAGATTTGTTTTTAGGAATAGTTTTTAGGTATAACAATTAAAAAAGTAGGTATTATGAAACGTTTAGGATTAACATTAGTGGCAGCGCTCTGCCTTGCTGCTACAACATTTGCAGCCGGAAATCAACCTACAACTGCAAAATGGGAAGGTAACATCAATGTTAGTAAATTAGGTAAATATTTGAACTTGAATTCAGTTCAGAGTGAAGAGGTTGCAAACATCTGCGATTATTTCTCCGAACAGATGTCAAGAGCCACAACAGCAAAGAAAGATAAAGAAGCTAAATTGCGTAACGCTGTTTATGGTAACTTGAAACTGATGAGAAAGACTCTTAGTGCTGAACAGTATGCCAAGTATGCTGCATTGATGAATATCACTTTACAGAATAAAGGTATTGAACTGAATAAGTAAAATGAGTAATATGCAAAAGAGAGAGAGGGTGGAAGCCAGTTTGGGCTTCCACTTTTTTTATTTCTCTTTATCCTCATCTATTCACATGGTTTTATCTTTATCGCATATCCGCCCCCCGGATACATTACAACTTTAAGCTTCCTATCAACTGGTAACTTTTTTATTACTTTACGATAGTCGGAAGCATTTCTATCCGAATTTAAACCATCACAAAAGATTTCTACATAATAATCTGCATTCGGCAAAAAAGACAAATCAACCAGAGTCTCACGAATCGACCAATCATTCATCCCCCCTACATACCATACATCTCCTTTACGACGAGCAATGTGAATATAATGAGAAAGTTTGCAGTCCAACGAGCGCGTCTCATCCCAAACTGTAGGAACAGATGATATAAAATCAGTGCATTCTTGTTCTTTCATGTACCGGGTAGGTGAATCACATAACATATTCAAAGGAGAATTAAAGACTACATACTCCGCCATTTGACGACATCGCGTACCTTGACTCATTGGGTTACTATAAACCGGATAAAAACTTCCCCGAACAGCATTCTGCATAGCTCCTTGTGTATAATCCACAGGTCCTGCCATCATTCGTATAAACGGAAATTGCAAATCATAAGTAACCTGATCACATTCTATTGGTCTCCATTTCATTTGCTCCAATCCATGTACTCCTTCAAAATTCATCACATTCGGATAAGTCCGTTGAATACCAAAAGGTTTACAAGCACCATGATAGTTAAGAATCATGTGATATCTGGAACATAATTCCGCTGCTTCCCACATAAATCGAATCATATCCTGATCATCCCTATCCAGAAAGTCTACTTTAAAACCTTTCACTCCCATTTCTGCATAGTGCTTCACCACTTTTTCCATATCCCGGTGAAATGCCCAATAACCAGCCCATAAAATAATATCTACATTCTTACTTTTAGCATAAGAGACTAACTCTGTCAAATCAATTTCAGGAATAACCTGCAACATATCCGCTTGCTGGTTTACTGCCCAACCTTCATCCAAAATTACATACTTAATCTGATTTTTAGCAGCAAAATCAATATAATATTTGTATGTCTCATTATTAATTCCTGCTCGAAAATCCACTTTGGAGATATTCCAATCGTTCCACCAATCCCAAGCGACCTTACCAGGCTTAATCCATGAAATATCTTTTAGTACGGAAGGTGTAGCCAACAAGTAAACCAAATCATTATCCAACAATTCCCTATCCAGTTCAGCTATCGTAAATATTCTCCAAGGAAATGTACGCTTTCCATTAGTGTGGGCAATATAATCACAACGTTTCACCACTATTTGCTGTAGTTGATTATGCCCTCCCTGCACTGTTTTCTCTGGTAAAGGTGCCCAAACACCTTTCATTGAAAAGCTATCAGGACTACTTTGCAGAAACATACCGGGATAATCGCGCAGGTCACTTTCCGTAATACATACCTTTTCAAATTTATCCGGTAGTTCCACTAAAAAAGGATAGAAAATCAACCGTTTACTATTCAGTTGAGACAACAATTGATTATCATAAGTATTCTCAAAAGAATTTAAATACTGACTAGACAAGTCGTTATCATCTCCATAATTACTGTAAGCAGCATACCCTTTAGTTCCTGATGGGAAATGAAAAACAGCCTTCTCATTATTAATAACAATCTCCCTCTCCTTGAAATCAGTTACAAAACGATAAGCAACTCCCTGATTATAACAACGGAAAACAACCGAATAATTACCTCTAAAACTAGCAGTCAATTCATTATAAATATTATCAACCTCATCTTTTATATATATAGGAGATAATAATTTTTCCGTCACTGAACGTCGGCTTACACTTTTTAGTTTTGGATTTTCTCCTAATATTCCTATAAAACGGACATCCATACCAATCGCAGACGGTTGAAGTACTGTCGTCCCATTCCGAATAATAGCGATCTCCAATTCTTGACCTATCATAACCTGAAGTTCAATTTTCCTATCTGGCGACTGCACATATAATACTTTTTGTCCCCAGCTTACTACAGGTAACAACAAAATATATAACAACAGTTGATACTTGATTTTCATTTTATCAATCGAATTATTTATTTTATTCACCTTTTAAACGTCTCTCCAGCATTTTCATATAATAGCCACCAACTACCGAACGTGCACGGAATACTTTCACTTCGGGTCGATCCGTATACATCCAGTCAGTCATCGGTACACGATCTGGAGTTGTAGTCATAAACAAATAAACAGGATCAACAAATTTTTCGAATGTTTCCATATCCGAAGCCAAAGTAGCCGTCCACATAATCCAGTCAGTTTTGGTATAAGTTTCACGGTTATCCAATGGTAGACCGTATTTATTCTGTACTGAAAGATAATAAGGTATTTCTGTCTGTATTACTTTATCTGGAAATATATGCCAATCCATCAGTTTATCCCACACCAAATTATACTTTTGGCTCCATGTTCCCGGTTTGTCAAATGCCAATTTATAATGATCACCATCATCAGCCATCTTTACCCATTCCAGAGCCATTTCTTTTGCTTTTTGTATATAGCTTTCACTTTGTTCCTTATAGCCTAGCTTACCAGCCAGATAACCATAAGAAGCTACCCCTAAAATTGCTTTTATAGAAAGATTTGCATTATGAGCCAAATGCCCGGCAAAATCATCTGTACAGAGTTGGTTCGCAGGATCAAGGCCGTTATGAAGTAAATAATCTGCCCACGCTGTTAATGTTTTCCAATGTCTTCGGGCATAATCAGTATTTCCCTCTACAGCAGCAATCGACGCAGTTAAAATTAAGATATTACCAGATTCTTCTATGGGCATTTCTCCAACATATGTCTCACCATTAGCTAGTGGATAAGTTCCGACATCATGAGCAGCAAACGGTTTAGTCCATCTACCACTCTCGCTATAATAGAAGATAGGATTCAACATACCCTTAACTAGTTCCGGATTATAAAGCAGAAACAAAGGAGCTGAAGGATAAGTAATATCCACTGTGCCAATAGATCCATTACTGGAATTTTCTTTTGAAAGGAACAGTAAATCTCCATTAGGAGCCTCTACCAATTTATGTGCCGAAATTGCCTGACGATATGCCAAGGCACAAAGCTCTGCATATCTACGTCCTCCTGCTTCAGTTGCCTCTTTCATTAATTGATAATCGAAAGCTATGCATTTCTTTATTAATTTCTCATAATCCGAATTCGCCTTATGAAATTGAGATAGAATTGTTTCTGTTCCCTTCCGATTCCAGTAAGGGCGCAAGTTCTCCCCAAAATACTGAATTGAAAATATATCATCATATCCAATTAAAAAACGCCCCTCTGACTTTCTAATAGTTCCCAAAGAACAAACTAAAGCCATTCGTTGATTTTCTCCTTTAGTATTAGCCGCACTAGCATAAAAGTCAGTATTTCCCTTTAAAAAATTTTCACGGAGTGTATTACGGTTTCCAACAGCAGCAAGAGTATTATGCCTATCGGTGCCTAAATAGAAATATCCCCAGTCAATACGAACATCATCTCCCTTCGTCCCAAGTATATTCTGTTGTTTCGTACCACTTTTAAGAAAAACAAAACCATCTTTAGTAAAAGTCTCTGAAACAGACGACTGGTTTGACAGATTCATAGCCCAATGTGGAGACACTTCTATATAAAGTTCTACATTGTGCATTTGACCATCATCAGTTTTCATTTCATAAGAAAGATAATTTACCGGACGGGCCACAAGCTCAAGATCATCCATCAAAAGAGGGGCAATAAAGGTCAAATCTAATTGAACCGGGCCACAAACAAACTGATAAATCGTCCTTGTCGGCTGTACATCAACAGAAAGTTGGCGAGCTGTCTGTGTAAAATAGGACATACTATCTCCTTCAGTGGACAAACCCGGAACATCACCATTCGTACTCATCATCGGATCATAATCCTCTATCCCCATAAAACGATACGGTACTCCATCTACTTTGACAACACCTATCAAAGGAAAATCTTGTCCTGTCCAATGTTTCAAAGAAGAATCATACAAATTATCCCCGAAGGACCAAGCATTAGTATAAGGATCTATCGTTACTAAAGGATAAGCAGGAGCGCGCAACTCATTCTTATCAACACAGTGTACTTCTTTATTATTGCAACCTAACAATAACAAAATCATTACTATTCCCGAAAGAATCCGAGATTTTATAATTTTCATATAGAGTTCAAATATTAAATGATAATTCTATTTATTCCACAGGTTGTATTGAATACATTTCGTTTGCATTCAGTGCCAAAGTAATCTGTCCATTGCTAACCGCTAGAACTTGAGCTTCCCCTAATCCTTTTTCCGTTACAGGATATATTGTCACCTGTTTTATTCCATTCCAACTAGAAGGCAACGTCCATTTCATAGAAGAGTATCCTTTCTCTGAAAAAGCGATAATCTCCTTGTGGTCTTTTATCCATGTTACAGGGATAAACAAATTATTATCCCGACGTACTAGGTTTCCGTCTTTTATAAGCGTTTTATTTTGTCCGTTTACAACTAATCCATCGGAATAGATTACAGTTTTAGTATCAGCATTATAACTTTCTACTTTATGTTGATTCAAGTAAGCCCATTGCAAAGTAGTTATACAAAATTGCTTTTTAAATTCCGCAAAATTCGTATTTGTACTTATTATTTCTTCACCATGCATATTATCACCAAATAAAAAAGCTGTATCCCATATGGTCCCATACAAACCACTACGTCCGCCGCAAGCCAATGCCGGACTAATTGTACAACGTTCTTCAGGAGTCAGATCGCTATACCATGCTGCCGGTTGTAAACCATAAAAAGCATCAGTGCGTTGATAACCCTTATAGAACTCACTTGTTACATCTATCCCTTTATCCCTCCAATAACGAAAAATTTTCCTCATAACCTCGGTCGTCATTTCTTTCGAATATCCATGAAAAGGACTTTCGCGAGGCTCAAATGCATCAATATGTACCGTCTTTGAAGAAGTTAAGTCCAACAGCTCTATCACTTCGTCTATACGTTTCTTAGTATATCCTTTCTTCCATTCATTAATCAGGCATACTTGAAAGTTTGGCATATTATTATAAGATCCCCATTGTAAGAAAGTACCATCCGCATTCCTACAAAGTAAATCCTTTTTCACATACGTATGCCACAAAGGACTATTCGTATAAGCATCTGTCAAATTGATATGAACAGAAATTATCGTATTATACTTGGCAGCTTCCTTTTTCAACCAAAGATAGCTATCACGAGCAGTCTTATCCTCCGGTCTTTTTAATGCTTCATTAAACACATTAAAGGCAGGGTATTTGTCATCATGTCCATTAAACTGCCAGCCTACCAAATATACTACTTTCGTAATGCCACGCGTTAAATTATCTATTTTCTTCACATTTTCTAAGACATCATTATAGTCCAATTTCTTAATAGTACCTCCTTGAGGATCAGGTTGTGCAAGAAACATTTTCATCAACATAGAAGTATGATAAGAAAGCATATAGGGACGTTCCGGTTTTCCAGTCTTTGTATAGTCATATTTCTCTCCCGAAATATTATCAATAAATTCTTCATCTTCCTCATTCTTTATTACTGAAGTTCGCTCTTCATTACTACAAGCACTACTAACTGTTGATACCATTACAAACAGCAAGAAATATATAAGACATAGACGATAACTAAAATTTCTCATGATATTATTTATTAGATGGTTATTATATTATTTTAATCGCACCTGGATGGATTTTCCAACCATTGAAGAATATGATTTCCAGACCTTTCCTTCCCTCTCTATTACTGTCTTGATCCTGTCACCATGCCGAATAACACGAATATTAAAAGGCTTTGTACCAAAAGCATACACATTTTTGAGTTCCATAAAATTCCATTCGGCCGGAAGTTGGGGAGTCAACATAAATGCATGTAGCCCCATTGGCCGGATACCAAATATACCTTCCGTAATTATTCGGCAATAAAGACCGCTTTCTGCTGACAAATGACGCTGATTACCTTCCGGCCAGGCTTCGATCGGATAAGGTACATGATCGCCTAATAATCGTTGCACGGAATAACGTTGCAAATACCGGGTGGCTTTCTCACGCTCACCAGCAGCATAAATACCTCTTAAAGCATACAAAGCAGGACGATCCCAATAAGTAGAGGTTCCCGTTTGTGATAATAAACCATTCTCTGTCCATAAATTTGGAGAAAGTAATGCATTAATAGTCCCCTCTTTACGGTCGAAAATACCAGCTACTAATGGCACACATATCCAAGAACGAAGCACATCGTTACCTTTATAATAACAATATGTTTCATACCCTTCTATATTCGCTTCAAAATAATGAGCTATATTCTTTCTTAATATCTCTGCCTCTTTCCGATAGCCATTAGATAGTGATACAGATTTTCCTAGTTCTTTACTTAGATAGCTGGCAGAAAGAAGAGCGTCATAGTATAAAGTAGATGTATTAAGATTTGCATTTCCTGCCGGAAAGCGATTCTCCATCTCATCAGTATCTGAAATTACCACACCTTCAGCATTAAGTTTTCGTTTACAATACATCAGACACCATTCTATCAGAGGCCACAATTCATTTGCAACATCAGTATCTCCTAATTCCAAAGCAAAACGTGCTGCACCATAAGCAATCATCGCCGCATCTCCACGGTCACCGGCACCATGCCAGATATCCTTTCCTTCTGCTATTATTGAACTCGGAATCGGATTGTATTCTGGATTCATAAAACGAGCGAAATGCCGATAAGAATTGATAGCTGCCTCATTACCTATTTTATACCCAAGAAAAGGGAAAAAAGGATTAACATATTCCGCCTGATCGTTTGCCCAAATTGCTGCATAATAAGCTTCACCACCCGGTCCATGCATTAATCCACCACTTGTACGATAAATGCTTTCCGATGCACGGATTTTAGCAAAAGCAAAAGCTGTATTCAAAATTGTGTCAGGAGAACAAAATTCCAGGCTATTCCATACCTGCTCTATAAAGCTATCTCGTGAACGAAGCTCTGCCTCTACATCCGGCAATAGTTCTGTCTGACCTCTTTTATAAGCCTGAACCGACGCCCCAAAAGTGATGGATTCACCACTTCCAAGTAGAAAAGCCTCCACTTTACCTACAACAGTAGAAGCTACTAATGTATAACTTCCATCCACTCCCTGATCCGGCCTTGTCTGATACACAACACGAGAATGAGGAAGCAATACTTCCACCTTTTCATTTCCTATATTCTTAACAGTGTATCGTTCGCACAACATCGGCTTGTCAACAGAAGGAAAGAAAACGCGAGTTAATTCTATTGCAGGAACAAGTTCTCCACCTGCCTTGGTTCCTCTTGTATGTCCGATTGTAAACTCACTGACTACCGTCAACTTTCCATCCAATTGTATTGACTTTACCTGCTCATTATTCAAGGTTAATCCATTTACCTGTAACATAGCTAAAAAGTCAACAGAAAAACGACGAGTCAAGCTAGCATGAGTATCATTAGGAACTGTACGCAACATAGGCCATATCACCGAACGTTCCAAAGAAAAAGCACCATCAGTATTCACACCATAACGAAGCACGGTAGCGACCTTTTCACCCCCCATTTCTATATGATCATAATGGGGAATATTTTGTCCTATACTCCATTTTATCGATTGATCCGATTGAATCTGCCAACGAGACTGCCCATCCATTTCACAGAATGGTAATAACCCCACAAATAAAATAACCAGTTTAGCAATTTTCATCCTTTGTATATTTAAATGCAAGAACATAAAATGTAATATTTATAAATCCCATCATCGTAATCATCATTTCATACGATGATGGGAAATTGTCTTAATCAATTGGTTGTCCGTCAACAGAAGTCACTTTCTTCATAGAAAACTCCCAAATTGCCGTACGGTCAGCATTACCACTTGGAATAACCTCCATCTTCACATATTGAGTTCGCAACTGATTATCAAGCATATCATTCGGTATTTCTCCCCAATACAGACCATCCTCTGGAATATTTATAGAAGCAACCTTTATCCAGTTGACAGTAGCATCATACTCTTTCAGACGATTATGTAGTCCTCGATATTCATCCCCTTCTCCTTGATACCCTGAAAGTATATTCCAGTCATTATCAGATAAGGAAACATTTATATCATCAGTAGTAATATAGAAATTAACACCACCTGCTCTTACATCCCATTTTGAGAACACACCTAATTGCGCAATGAAATAAGGATCCCCAAGATCAATTACAATATACGGATTTCCATAATTCCCGCCATGACTATCATTTACATATCCCATCCAACCGAAATTATTAGAAGTATTACTATCGAACAGATAAGAATAAGCATGCCCCCACGGTTCATAAGTTAATGTTCCATAAGCAACCTTCCACTTCGATTTGTCTGTCACTTCCGTATTTGTATAAGTGTGGAAACCACAAATCAACAGCATTTCATCTTTATCTGTATTAGCTGTTTCAGAAAGAGCTAGTAATCTGACAGGCAATACATAAATCACTCCACTATTATTCTTTTTAGCTTCATAAATTTTATCCGGATAAAAAGTTATATTAGCAACCACATTTGTTGCAGATGCACCCATTGAAATAAGTTTATTCGGCAATTCATACATATCAGATTCCAAAACTTTATATGCTATTCCTTCAGGAATACTATATTTTTCATCCAAATCAGATTGAGAAATCAACTCCAACTGTACATCAGTAGCCAAAGCACCCTTTTTCACAATACTAACCGGCACTATATGAGATATTTCAGCACTGTTTAATATCAATTGTTCCCTACTCTCCCCAAACGATACAACTACAGGAGATACATTGCATCGAAGTAGTACCCTATTCTTATCAGCATTAACTGAATCGCTGGCACTAACTAAACGCACCGGTAACACATATTCCACACCATCTCCTCCCTCTTTAACAGCACCATAGATTTTCTTGGGCTTAAAAGTAACATTAATGGTTTTTCCTGTTTCATCTCCAGAAATAGATACAGACTCATCTACTATCATATACATGTCCTTAGACAAGACCTGATAATTAGTCCCCTGTTTATCATTATACTCTACATCTACTTCATTCTGTGTAAGCACTTCCAAGGAAGCATTTGCCTCCAGATCCTTGCGTAAACCACCTTTTATTACTGTCAACTGATACTCGTATACCTCTTCTTCCACAGACATTATAACCTCTTGTGAGCCTGTTTCCTTTATTGATAAGATCTTATGATATTCATCCGGAACCAGTTCGTCATACTTTCCATCCAGATCATTACAAGATATAAGTAGCCCCAGGCATCCTAGCAGACAGATATTCAGAATATATTTTTTCATATTTCAGCATTTTTCAAATTAATATTTAGGAGCTTGTATCAAATGCGGGTTATTATAAATTTCACTAGCATTGACAGGAAGCAAATACATACGATCATCCCATTGAAATGGCTGATCCACTTTTGTCCGTCGGTTAAACTCTTCAAAAGTAGGATTCTCCTTTTCTATTGCATTCAATCCTTCGCGTACTCCAGCCTTAAATAGTTGTGGAGCAATCATCCAGCGACGTGCATCGTAATAACGGTGACCTTCGGCAAACAATTCAACAAAACGTTCATTGCGTATCCAATCCATCAACGACATTTCATTTAAATCTTTTGCTCCTATTACAGAAATACCTGCACGTTCCCGGACCTCATTCAATTTATCCAACGCAGACTGTTGCTCACCTAAAGCAGCATGGCATTCAGCCAAACTTAAATATAACTCTGACAACCGAATGAAAGGAGTAGGTACTGAACGATAATTATATCCACCATCCTTCCGAAATGTCAAATTAGGAGCTGCCCATTTCTTAAGGAAATATCCGGTAGTACAATTATCGCGATTAAACTTGCTTGGATTATATCCCTGCTTTAACGAATTTCTCACTTGTACAATCAGAGGCGAACCATCACATATCTTTTGTCCAAATTCATCACCATCAAACGATAGCCATGCATAAAAACGAGGTTCACGTTTGGTATTCAATTTTATAATATCCTCTCTACCTGTATATCCGGCAGACTCGAACCAACTATCTTTCGGCAACTGCGAATCATTTTCCGGAAGTTTTCCATCAGCTGTATAAAAGTGCTCCACAGCATAAAGTAATGGAGACATTGCACACACACCTCCCCAAGCAGAACCGTCATTCTTTGTTACCACCCAATGAGGAACAGCTTCTATCGCATTAGTACTTAATCTATCTGTTACTATTCCCCAAATCACTTCCCGATTTCCTTCTGTTTCTGCAGAACACATCATATAACGCATTTGCATAACTCTTTTCTTAAAATCATCACTTACCCCCGGAATATTAGGCAAATTCAATTGATGCATGTTCCGAAGACTCTCTGAAGTAAGAAGATCAAACAAAGATCTCCCCCCTTCACCCAATGCCAGATCTAATGCCTCCTGACATGCTGTCTTGGCGCGTACCCATTTATCACGACTATACATCAAACTCACTAGCTCCTTTCCATACCCCGGTGTTTCATAGTTTGTATTTTTCCATCCCGTAAAAGGGAAACCACCATTCCATAAAGGAGAAGCGGCATATAAAAGTACCCTAGCCTTCAAAGCTTTACTAGCAACAGAAGTGGCACGGCCTAAGTCATTAACATCTACTGTTGCAGGCAAAACCTTAGCAGCTTCATCTAACCAACCAACTATTTTATCGACACAATAATCAAAATGAGAACGTCCGGGAAACTCTGACTTAGGTGTATTCTGCGAATAATAATGTTCAATTATAGGAATAGGTCCATACGCTTCCAACAAACGGAAATGATAATATGCCTGTAAAAATAAAATTTCAGCTTTCCAACGCTGCCTGTCATTTTGAGAAACACCAACCGGATTCAGTTCATCCAATGTCTTTAAAAACAAATGACAATGCCCTAGATAATCATAACAAGAACTCCAAGGTAAGGCCGCCGGTCCCCAGTTTGAAACATAAGTAGACGAAAGTTGGTCCCAACTAACTTGTTGCCCCAGATACCCCCACAACAATGGACTCACAAATTCATCCGTAGAACTCTCCAATGCCCCTAAATTATTACAGGGTGCACTATAATTTGTGCCAGAATAGCATGAATAAAGAAAACCGATAGCATCATCCTTATCACGCATCGTATCATCAAAATCAGCTGTTTCAGGAGGTACCACATCCAAATAATTACAAGCTGTAAAGCAACAGACCGGCAATATTATTTTTGCCCAATATAACATGTGTTGAATGATCTTCATAGTCTATATTTTTTTAAGTATTTCTAACTGATTAAAAAGTAAACTGAGCACCAATATTAATAGCACGCTGTAGTGGATAAGCACTATAAGATAATTCTGGATCCCAAAGTTTAAATGGACTCCATACTGCCAAATTATCTCCACTAAGATAGATACGACAGAACGGAAAAGAATATCCTAACTCCAACGTTTTGAAACGTAAAAAATTACCATTACGCATCCAAAAACTACTAGGCTTCATATTATTAGCTATTTGAGAATTATTGACCCCCAATCTGGGATAAGCAGCTTCTTGATTAGGATTAGCTTCCGACCAATAATTATCAGCTATAAATTTCATCAGATTCCTGTCCTGGTTCCCTACATCCGAACAGAACGGAGCAATGTTGTCTATCATCAGTGTACGTTTGGCGGAACCATTGAAGAAAACACCGAAATCAATGTTCTTATATGTCCAGTTCAGACCAAACCCATATTGGATGCGGGGTATTCCCCCGTAGCGTGATAACATAATCTGATCTTCGGTTGTAATAGTACCATCTCCATTCACGTCCCTGTATTTTATATCACCAGGCATTACTGTACTCCCCAAATTCTTTTGTGAAGGACTATTACGTATATCATCCTCATCCTTAAACAACCCATCTGCAATATAACCATATGTGCAAGATAGAGGCTTACCTGTTTTCGTTTGCCATACATAAGGATAATCCGGTTCATCATTATACACATATTTATTTTGTGTATATGTAAAATTACCACGTAAATCCACAAACATATCCTTTATTATTTCTTTCTTCCAGTTCACACTTAATTCAAAGCCTTTATTATCAACTTTCCCGATATTACTCCATGGAGTAGCATGAGCATATCCCATAATAACCGGCCATGAGCCACGCTTCTGCAAAATACGGTCACGCCGATCATGGAAATAATCGAAAGTGATGCTCACCTGATCAAAAAGATTCAAATCAACTCCAATATCAAATTTTTTAGCACGTTCCCACGAAGCATTCTCCACTGCATATCCTTCTATCCCCGGACCTCTTTTAGATATATAAACTCCATCATAAGGACCGGTAGAGAATATTCCGCTTCCATCGATATTAACATTATTAATATACAAAAAATGAGCGGCACCAGCCGAAAGTCCTGTTTCATCACTTCCTACAAGCCCATAAGAACCGCGAATTTTCAAGTGAGTAACAGCTGTTGAAAGGGGTTCCCAGAAGCTCTCATTGCTCACTACCCAACCTAACGACATTGCAGGAAAAAACTCAAATCGGTGTCCACTGGCCAAACGTTCCGTCCCGTTATAGCCAAAATTAAATTCAGCAAAATATTTATTCTGATAGTCATAAGTAAAACGTCCGGATAACCCTTGATTTCTCTGTGGCAATACATCACTACGATACTCACGCTGCATATACATTAACATACCGGAAACTGTGTGATCTTCACCAAAACGCCGATTATAGTTAACACGCGCATCAAAATAGAAAGTTCTATCAGAATAACGATTTATTGTCCCTTGCTTAATATAATCTGTTCCTTTCTGTAATAACTCAAGATAAAAAAACTCCGGATCAGAAGGATCCCAAGTATAATCCATCACTTTATAAAAATAAGGATCAAGTGTATTCGTGTATGAAGAACTGCTGTGGCTCTTCATATTCACAAGCACCGTTGCACTCAACCCTTTAGTTATGAAATCAAACTCCTGACTGATGCGCAAAGAAGCATTTATAGTCGAATAATTACTCTCGCTAAATGAACTCATCATAGCAGCATAAGGATTTATATTCACAGTTGCCCCAGTAAGTATCGAATTACCAAACCGAATGTGGTTATCGCCTTCTTCTGTCGGATAGGTGGCAGGAAAAGCCACCGGATTGGCATTATAAACAGCATTAAAAATATCAGTGGTAGAAATACCAGGACCTTTTTGGTTTCCAAACTGTGCATTCAGGTGCAAATCTACTTTTGTGGTAGAAGTAGGTTTATAAGATATGTTATTCTGAAAAATATAATTCCAATCGTTGATATTACTATCAAAAGAATAAGTACTCGGTACATCCAGTAAACCTGTATCATGATTTGCCTGAATTCCCATGTAATAAGTTACTTTTGAACCACCGCCCTGCATATTGATATTCGCACGTTGATTCATATTAAAATCCTTAAACATCAGACCATACCAATCTACATTCGGATAAACATAGGGATTTATCCCATTCCGGGTATACTCTATAACTTCATCAGAATATTTTGGAGTAGCTGATGGAGTACGTGTAGTCAAAGCTTCATTATACAAATTCATCCACGTAGGACCATCTACATACTCCACCCGATTCATCGGCTTTACAAAAGAATTCTCTACTGTTACATTAATTCTTGTACGAGTATTCTCCATCCCTTTTTTAGTAGTAATCAGCATCACTCCATTTGCACCACGTGCACCATAAATAGCAGTGGCAGAAGCATCCTTTAAAATTGAGAAACTTTCGATTGATTCAGCAGGAATACGATCCAAATCACCTGCCGATATTTCCACATCATCCATAAGAATTAACGGAGTAGCCCGTCCACCAAAAGTTCCAACTCCGCGAATATAAAATTCAGATACAGAACCCGGTTCTCCACTAGTAGTGGACGAAATAACTCCTGCCAATTTTCCTGCAAAATTACTCGTTAAAGAAGAGCTGGGAGCTCGTAGCTCCAATCCTTTTACAGTAGCAATAGAGCCTGTCACAGACACTTTTTTTTGAGTTCCGGCACCCACAACTATCACTTCTTCCAATTCATTGGAAGAGCCCATTTTTACCTCAATAAATCCCAGATCTCCTACAGGAAGCAAGCGTTTATCGTAACCTATATAAGAGACTTCTAATATACTTTTATTCGTACATTCCGGAAGAGAGAATTTTCCGTCCAAGTCTGTTATTACTCCCACGTCTTTTCCTCTAATCTTAACACTGGCTCCAATCAATGGCGTATTATCGGAACCATCCGTCACTATCCCACTGATTGTTCTTACATCGTCTTTCTTATTATCTTTCTTGCTTTCTCGGATAATAGCAAATGAATTTCCACTTCTTCGATATGTCAATTCTGTAGATAAGAGTATCTTTTTCAGGAAAGCTTCAACAGGCATTCGTTTTACGGAAAGAGTTATTTTTCCAACCTTCGCTAAATCTGTGTCACGATAAGTAAATCTGTATACAGTCTCCTTTTCAACCTGGTTTAAAACATGCTGTATACTTGTGTTTTTCACAGACAATGTTATATACTCATTTTTATCCTGTTGCTGTGCAAACAAGCTCAATGGAATAAAAAATAAAAAGATATAAAACAGAATTAAATAATTATTGCTACTTTTGTAGAAGTTGCATTTAAAAGAGTTACACTCTTTCTTGACATTTTTCATTATAATTATCATATAAGGTTAATACTAAATAATACTCACAATTGTATTAACTAGAGGGGAACCGTCAGTCTGCCAACTTTTCGGTTCCCTTTTTTATGGCGCTCTTTCTTTCATCTGATTTAATTTAAAGTTACTACTCTGATTTAATCACTATTTTATCATCCTTTACCTTAAAAGTAAAATCATAATGCATTTGAAGAATTTTTAATACATCATAAATATTATCTTCTTTAAAGCTTCCGGTAAATAAGTCCAAATTATATTTATTCTCTAGTATTTCGATTTTCATTCCATAGCGTTTCTCTAGTTTCTTCATTATATCCGAGAAACAAGTTGAACGGAATACTAATTCTCCTCTCATCCAAGCTGTTTCAAATTCGCCAGATGTTGGTGAAATATATAATGAATCATTCAATTTACTATAAACAACCTTCTCATGTGGCTTCATTACAACCGCATGAGCACGATTACCTGTAGTAGTCAGCTTGACACTTCCCTCTATCAGCATCGTTTCCACATGTTCCTGTTCAGGATAAGCACATATGTTGAATGTAGTACCTAGTACTTCAATATTCACATTCTCTGTATGTACATAAAATGGTTTCTTTACATCTTTGGAAACTACCAAATAGGCTTCTCCTGAAAGATATATATTTCTATTCTTCAATCCAAAATCAGAAGGATATGATAGAGAAGTAGTAGCATTCAGATAAACTTTCGTACCGTCTGGTAATGTCAATTCTGTTTTATCCCCACTCTCTACTTGTACCATCAATTGAGAATTCAACAAGCTGTTTAGTTTTTCATTACTATAATAAAAATAAATTTGAGTACCTAACAAAATCGGTATGACAATTGCAGCCGCAATTTTGAGAAAAGTATACAGAAAACGAGGCCGGCGGGAATAAGGAGTCGGACTTAGTTTTTTCATAAAATGACCAACATCATCTGGTACGGTAACCAATGTATCATAGTTTTCCCAAACATCCGATAACGCTCGTGCCAATTCTTCATTAGACATCTTTGCAACAGAGTTCTTTAATTCCTTACCTTCTTGCGAGGTGATAGAATTACGCACAAATTTTTCTAATAGAGTATGTGTCTTTCTTTCCATATGTTAACTGTTTCTATATAGTTAATACGAAACTGCTAATATAATCTACTATGGAAAAATGAGTTTTTTTTATCAACTAAAAAAAAGAGTGAAAAAGAAGAGAAGAGTACCTTTTATTTCCTTCTTAAGAAGTCTCAAGGCAGTAGAAAGTTGATTATAGACCGTTTGTTCACTTATTCCCAATTTGCTAGCTATCTCTGAAGAAGTTAATCCTTCCTCTTTACTCATTTCGAATATTTCTCGTTGCCTCGAAGTTAATTTATCCTTTGCCCGATTTAATTCTTCTACAAAAAGATCAAAATCCAATTTTTTTTCAATCTCAGTAGGAGTACTTAATACTGCCTCATCACAATAATTCAGATAATCTTCAAAAAGAGGTTCATTAAGACGCTTTCGGAATTCATCTATGATCAAATTTCGAGATATTTTGAACAAATATGATTTAAAAGAAAGATCTGGATCAATAAATTCTCTATTGATCCAGACTTTTATAAAAGTATCTTGAACAATACTACCAGCCAAATCAGCAGAACGTGTCATTCCTAACACAAAGCCATACAGATTCCCTGCATACATTTTATATAATGCATCAAAATCACGATATGAACCTAAACGTAGCCTTTTTAGCTGATCTTTATCCATGTTATCTATATTACTGGAAATGTGATATTATTTAATAGTCACCATCGTGGCTCCAAACCCATATTCCTGGAAAGAAGCATCCTGATAACGGCAATTACTATATTTCCGTTTCAATTCATCAACGATAGCTTTCCGAAGCACACCATCTCCTTTGCCGTGAATAAAGACAATCTTCTGCTCACGTTTGTTCTTATAGACTTCCATCACTTCGCGAAACTTATCCAATTGATAATTCAGTATTTCAGCATTACCCATTCCTTGAGTATCATCCAGTAGAGAGTCGATATGAAGATCTATTTCAACAATCTCACTCTTTCCACCATGAGCGTGATTCGGTTTCACAATAGGTTGTGATCTGGGCTTATCGACAGATTTCTTCTGCAGCAAAGCCTCTTGAAGCTCTTCTGCCGAAACATATACTTGTTTGGTAGGCATATCATCTTTCACAATGTCATAAATCAACGCCGGTTCTTCGAAGAAATCAGAATCGCTAAAGGTATGAAGTTTATAGAACTTCACGGTATCAATCCGTATTTCCACACTGACAGCCGGTTTGATAGCCGCAGGCTTACCATCCTTGAAAGCAATCAACTGAACGGCCACCCGCTCCATATCATTCAGTACATCTTTTGTGAACTCCTCCAACAGCAATTTCGTATTAGGTTCCACCAACCCGTGCGAACGGTTCTTCCAGGCTTTTCCTTCTGCACTCAAATAAGTGTAATACAAATAATAATTGCTATCATTTACCAAATAAGTTTCGAAAGGAGTAGTCATCATAGCCTTTGCATCTTCAGGCACATAAGCCAGAAATACATTCAGCGTATCTCCTCCCTTCACTTCCGGCTGGCGTTGAATGACGGGCATCTCCGGTTTTACCGGTTTAGCAGGTTCCTCTTGTTTCGGAGCAGAAGAAGTCGGTTTACGCTTCAAATTATAGTCATCCGTTTCAATCACTACACACTCACGTATCGGCATCGGAATATCAAATCCATCCGCATCTTCCACCAACACAAAATCCTTTCCCTGGAATCCAGTGACGATTCCACCGCCTACCTCACTAAGAAAGCGTACTTTATCTCCTATTTTCATTGTTGTATATCCAATTAAAATTCAAACTCAAAAAAACGAGTAACAAAGATAAAGATTTCTATGAAATTAAATGGTGATTCGGTTCTAAAAACAAATCGCCTGCCTTTATTCCTCTTTTTATTATAACTTTGCATCCGAAAAGCCCAACATATTACTCAAAACTTACTATTAACGACAATAACCGATGAAAGAACTTATAAAAGTCATAGCCTTCGATGCAGACGATACTTTATGGAGTAATGAACCGTTTTTCCAGGAAATAGAAAAACAATACGTAGACATGTTAACGCCTTATGGCACTTCCGAATATATTTCAGCCGCTTTATTTCAAACGGAAATGAATAACTTGAAAAATCTCGGGTATGGTGCTAAGGCTTTTACCATTTCTATGGTGGAGACAGCATTGCGAATTAGCGGACAGAAAATTTCGGGCGCAGACATCCAACACATTATTGAATTAGGCAAATCATTGCTAGAAATGCCTATTGAGCTATTACCGGGAGTGAAAGAAACACTGAAAGTATTGAAAGAAAAAAAGCAATACAAATTAGTAGTTGCTACCAAAGGGGATTTGCTCGATCAGGAGAATAAACTGGAACGTTCCGGGTTAACTCCTTATTTCGACCACATTGAAGTTATGTCCGATAAAACAGAGAAAGAATATCAGCGTATGTTGAATATATTACAAATCGCTCCTTCCGAATTTGTCATGGTTGGCAATTCTTTGAAATCAGATATTCAGCCTGTTCTATCGCTGGGAGGGTATGGTATACATATTCCTTTTGAAGTGATGTGGAAGCATGAAGTCGTGGATACATTCATACATGACCATCTGATACAGGTGAAAAGAGTTGATGAGTTACTGACGTTGTTTTAAGTAATTTCTCTTCTTGATTACAACAGTTTCATCAATTCAGCAGCCCGGCATGCTTCTATCGAATTCCCGACAGAAAGTTTCTCCAAAATATTCTGTCGGTGCCGGTTGACTGTATTCACACTGATATAAAGGGTTGTTGCAATCTCCTTACTTGATAGTCCTTTACGTATACAGCGAAGTATTTCCTTTTCACGTTCGGACAATATATTACGATGTTCCTCCGATAAGAAAAGTGTTTCTACCTCTCCACGTTCCATGTGAGTAATGGTAGGGTATATACCTTGCTCTGTCCGTTGGTCTGCCGACAGGGAATAAAGACAAAAGATCAGCCATGCACTCCCCGAAGGAGTATTTTCCATAATCTGCACTAAGTTATCAATATACTGATACACTCCTTTCTCATTCATCATACGTATTCTGCATCTTCCCCGGTATTTCAACCGTTCATCAAAAGGCATTGCAAAGGTTTTCTGGAAAAACTTATATTCTAACAAACGCTTTTCTACCAAATCTTCGGGATGAATACGCCGATAAATACAATCTTCATCCATAGAATCAATTACACTCAAAGCAGCTTCTTCGGGAGTCAACCCCAAGAAATGTGCCCACGGATGAACGGCAATATAACTCTTCCTGTTCGAAAGATCTGAAATTACAGCACACCCGCCATTAATCTCTGTCAATGAATGAATAAAACGTCGATGCTGCTCTACAACCCCATTATCCAATGTTTCATCAGTGATCGGTTGCGTTGCATAAACTTCATCTATTTCCTTTTGTAATACGTCCATTCGATAAAATGGTTATTATTCAGTATTGTTACACACGGCGGCTTGCGCTATCTTTGCACCACAAAGATAATCAAATAAGAAATAATCATGAAATATTTAAAAATCAAAATCATGTCAATAGCCTTTATGGCAGTAGCAACTTCTTCTATGGGACAAAGTTTGAATAAAATGAACTGGCTGAATGAGCCTCAACAATGGGAAATAAAAGATGGTAAAACTTTAGTGATGGACGTTCCGGCAAAAACTGACTTCTGGCGGATTTCTCATTATGGATTTACCGTAGACGACGGTCCTTTCTATTATGCCACTTACGGTGGAGAATTCGAAGCCAAAGTAAAGATAACCGGCAATTACGTAACAACTTTCGACCAAATGGGATTAATGCTGCGCATCGACCATGAAAACTGGATCAAAGCAGGTGTGGAATATGTGAATGGCAAACAGAATGTGAGTGCTGTTGTAACTCATCGGACTAGCGATTGGAGCGTAGTGCAGTTGCCGGATGCTCCCCGTTCTATATGGATAAAAGCAGTCCGCCGCTTGGATGCAGTAGAAATATTTTTCTCACGTGACGATAAAGAATATATTATGATGCGCACTTGTTGGTTGCAAGATAATTGTCCTGTCATGGTTGGGTTGATGGGAGCTTGTCCGGACGGGAAAGGCTTCACCGCTACATTCGAAGAATTTAAAGTGACTCCACTAGCCGATCAACGAAGACTGGAATGGGCCAAGAAACAAATGAATAAATAGGTACTTCACATATATAGGTTGTTTTACCTGACTAAAGCATAGCTTTAGGGAATGAAAAGCATAGCTTTAGCCAGTCTAAAGCTATGCTCTTGAGAGTTAATAAGACATTTTTTCATATTATTTCCAAAATCGTATATACCTGTCCTTTTCACGGTTCAAAACAACTTCATCGACACAATCATCCAGACGGAACCATGAATGTTCTATGAACGAGCCTCCTTTTTTAACAGATTTATCCCAGTTTCCTATCACCTGCCCCTCATGAAGAACAATCGGATAAAACAGACCATTATTCGTAAATGCTTTTGCATAATGCTCTTTAGGCAAAACGTCTGTCCGATCTTTATACCCAAGCAAATACTCATCATAAGAAGGAAGAAAATGTAAACTTCCGGAGACTTTTCCGCGAGTCCGGCAATCTTCATGAATATACCATGTCTGTCCATTCCATTCTTCCGCAGTCAATTCTGAATCAATCAGATAGATAGCTTGCCGTGCTTCAGTAACAGGTAGTCCCGACCACCAGACAAAATCTTGTAAAATAGCGGGAGCATGACTCCGAAAATAGCTTCTGGCCAAACGAGCCAAAGATTCATCTTTTGTCAGTTCGGGCATTGGCGGAACACGTTCTTCCAAAAGTGCATACGTGCATTTACTTCCTTTATCTTCTCCACTACAGACAATACCTACCTGTTCTGCCCGCGCCATAAAGCGGGTCATACGATGATTATCCGCCACAATTCCCGAACGGCTAAAATGTTCAGCAATCTCCTGCCTTGTCAGACTCTTTTTTCCACTAAGAATCTTTTCCAGTAACCGATAACTTTTCGCATAAAGTTCTTCTGAAATATCCAGATCATGTCCTTTCGCATAAGATTCATTGGCAGCTATCACACGCTCGGCAGAAAGTTTCAACATCCATCGGATATCCTCTGCCGCTACCAGATGCCATGTCGGACGCATTACATGGGTCCGCAAAATCTCACCCTCGCGTAGTGCTTTCTCCACAGTCTGAATCGTTGCCGACTTCAAACGCATTCCTACTGCCCACTTTACCATGGAATAATTCTGTGCCTGTATGGCTCCCATCCATGACACAAGTTCCTTCGGTTGAGAGAAAAGAGGACTTAACAACTGTTGGTTGAGTAAACGTATATTCGATATTTTCATTTCAATTTATTACCTTTTTTATCAATATAAAACCAATGATCGCTTTGCCATGTCCAATGCTCCCCATAATCATCCATTGCCTTCTTTGCCCCGGTATAGGTCACTTCGGCCTTCCCGTCTTTAAAAGGAAAAACGAAAGCAAACTGCGGTTGGATGACGACATTCCCCAATGTATCGGCAAATCCCATCAGCATCTCATCGTTTATGATACGAAAAAGCCCTTCCTCTACATAGTCCGGCCCATTATCAAAGCTAAAGGTATAAAAAAGTTTTTCTCCTTTATTGTTGATCGTTGTCCATCCGGGGGTATGAGGTTCCACTACAAAACCGATATGCCGTATGGTATCACTCCCTCCATAATGATATTTACCAAAAGGAATCACCGTATCACCTCGTTCATTCAAATAACAGACAGAAGAGCCTAATTCCGGAAATTCTGTTGACGTATAAGCGATAAGGATTGCATGATCCGACTGTTTCTGACCGTCCAAACATCCAGTCGTAAAAATACAAAACAATAAGGCATACAAGGATTTTATTTTCATGAGCTTATTATTAGTATATTGCAAATATAAAATTTCTTTCCAAACAAACCATTGTTAATGAAAAGAATAAACTGGAAAAATCACTTTTATTCATCAACTAGAAGTTTTATTTCACTTTTTATTTCTTTCTTTGTAAGAACTACTACCAACAAAACGACTAACTCTTCAAAACACATTAAAATTAAGTGAAGTGGAAGAAGAATTCATCAAATTAATTACCCGGCATGAGGGGATATTACAGAAAATATGCAATATCTACTTTTATCAGCATCCATTTCGGGAGGATTACTATCAGGAAATATTAATCCGGTTATGGAAAGCTTATCCAAAATTTAAACGAGAAAGTGCCGTTTCAACCTGGCTATATAGAGTTGCTTTAAACGCTGCCATCGACCTTGTGCGAAAAGAGTCTATACAACCTGTCTATAAAGAGCTTTCAGCTCAAGAATATTCCATACACGACAGCCATTCAGCAGACAATTCCATGACAGATAAAAAGGAACAATTATATCAAGCTATCAATCAGTTATCCGATATAGAAAAAGCGATTATCATTCTCTATCTTGAAGGGAACGAGTATAAAGAGATTTCTGCTGTTATCGGTATTTCAGAAACCAATGTAGGAGTGAGAATTAATAGAATTAAAAAGCAACTTATTAAACTTTTGAAAGATGGAAGAGTATAATTTAAAAGAGTTTTGGCAAGAAATACATACAGAAACGGAAGTAAAACCTGTCTATGTAAGAGAAGTTATACGAAAGAAGCATTGCAATGTTATTTCCCAAACTATACATCGTCAGAAAATTCTGATCTGCTTATACACATGTTTTCTAGCTATGTCTGTGGCGACTAGTATTTGGGATATGTGTATAATAGGCAGTGCCTCTCTCTCTTTATGGACTGCAAGTGCTTTCTTGCTATTTTTATTACTTTCCAGTATCGGACACTATCAATTACTGATAAGATCTGCCGACTTATATTCAATAAAAGACTCCGGAGTTATGCTAAGAAAACGATTAAGACGAAGAATCAATATCGATTTTTCCATCTATTTGATATTCTTTTACGGAACAGCGAGCAGATTTATCATCCAATATTTCAAAGATTTCGAAGGATTAAAAGAGCTTTCATTTGTATTAATACTCTTCGTATGTATCCTTCTTACTATTCCCTGGTTAATGAGATATCAGCAAAAGCATCGATACAGATATTACCTCAACTCTCTTGCCAAGAGCCAAAACCAGTTGGAAGTCTCCGAATAAATCTCTACTTTTGTACTCCATAACAAAGAATATAAAATGATGCTCTATAAACTCATCCCTCCCTCAACGGTAACAGCAGCTATCCAGTTGCCGGCTTCTAAAAGTATCAGTAATCGTGCATTAATCATCAATGCATTGGGTAAAGGAACGTATGTTCCTGAAAACCTGTCTGATTGTGACGATACACAGGTGATGATAAAGGCTCTCACCGAAGGGAAAGAGATGATTGATATCATGGCTGCGGGCACTGCTATGCGTTTTCTTACCGCCTATTTAAGTGTGACTCCGGGAGAACGGACCATCACAGGAACAGCACGTATGCAGCAACGTCCGATACAGATATTAGTCAATGCTCTTCGGGAGTTAGGAGCTGAAATAGCGTATACCAACAATGAAGGGTATCCTCCTCTATGTATCAAAGGGGCAGAGCTGAAAGGAAACGAAATAACACTGAAAGGAAATGTCAGTTCCCAATATATATCTGCTTTACTGATGATAGGTCCGGTACTCAAAGACGGTTTGACGTTGCATTTGAGCGGGGAGATTATTTCCCGTCCATATATTAATCTTACATTGCAACTGATGCAGGACTTTGGAGCCAAAGCCGCATGGACTTCTCCAAGCAGTATTTCCGTTGCTCCACAACTCTACCAGAGTATTCCTTTCAAAGTGGAAAGTGACTGGAGTGCGGCTTCCTATTGGTATCAGATTGCTGCCTTGTCTCCCAAAGCAGAAATAGAATTGTTAGGATTGTTCCGTAACAGTTATCAGGGTGATAGTCGGGGAGCAGAAGTTTTCTCACGCCTAGGTATAACTACCGAATTTACATCGCAAGGTGTGAAACTAAAAAAAACAGGCAAAGCGCCGGAAAGGCTGGAAGAGGACTTTGTCGATATTCCGGACTTAGCACAAACGTTTGTCGTTACTTGCGCCTTGCTGAATATTCCTTTCCGTTTCACAGGATTACAAAGTCTGAAAATAAAAGAAACTGATCGTATTGCCGCATTGCGCACCGAGCTTAAAAAGCTGGGATATGTTATCGAAGAAGAAAATGACAGCATATTAATGTGGAATGGCGAACGATGTGAACCGGAGGAAATTCCGGTGATTGACACCTACGAAGATCATCGGATGGCAATGGCATTTGCTCCGGCAATTATCTGTCATCCTAATTTGCTTATTGCCGATCCGCAGGTTGTCACCAAGTCATATCCCGGATATTGGGAGGATTTGAAGCAGGCCGGATTTCAGGTGATAAACGAAGGATAATCTCCGGACATTGTGGAAGATTTCAATAAATATACTTCCCATATCAACTACTCCCCTATTGTAGATTTCGTATTGCAACAGGGGAAGCAGACCTATTATAAGAAAAGAGAATACTTTTCCCGTCAAGGAGAAGTATGTAAAACAATGGGGTTCGTCAGTTCCGGTTCTTTCCGGTACTGTTGTACTAACAGTGCAGGCGAAAACAGCATCGTAGGATATACTTTCGATCATTCTTTTGTTGGCAACTATCCGGCTTTTCAATTACAAGACAAATCCAATGTAGATATACAAGCTTTATGTGACTGCTCGGTATACGTAATCAATTACCAGCAAATGACAGAATTCTATGATACCAACGACGCTCACCAAAAGTTGGGACGCCGCATTGCAGAAACTTTGCTATGGGAGGTCTACGACCGGATGATTTCAATGTACAGCCTGACACCGGAGGAACGCTATCTCGAAATTATCAACCGTTGTCCCGACTTACTGAAACTGATTACTTTAAAAGAACTGGCTTCTTACCTTCTTATTCGTCCCGAAACATTAAGCCGTATCCGAAGAAAAGTCGTACAAAAGTAAATTCTTGATTTCAGTCAAGAGTTTATTTATTCCCTACCCCTACTTTTGCGGACAAATAAAGTATACGGTATTTCATGAAGAAAATTATAATTATAGGTGCAACCTCCGGCATCGGCCGTGGATTGGCAGAAATTTATTCTCAAGAAGATTTCCTTATCGGCATTACCGGCCGTAGAGAAAATCTATTGAAAGAGGTATGCGCCCGTGACGAAGACAAACTATTCTATCAAGTGTGTGACATCACCGACACGCAATCCACTATTTCATCCCTTGAGACACTCATTCAAAAAATGGGTGGAATGGATATACTGATTATCTGTGCCGGTACCGGAGAACTAAACCCTGAACTATCCTACCAACTGGAAGAACCCACCTTACTAACGAACGTGATAGGATTCACCAACATCGCAGACTGGGGATTCCGATATTTCGAACGGCAAAAAAGCGGGCATCTGGTTACTATTTCCTCTGTTGGAGGTACGCGTGGAAGTGGCATCGCTCCCGCCTACAACGCGTCGAAAGCCTATCAAATCAACTATATGGAAGGACTACGGCAGAAAGCTACCAAATCTCACTATCCTATTTATACTACCGATATTCGTCCCGGATTTGTAGATACTGCCATGGCAAAAGGAGAAGGATTGTTCTGGGTTACTCCTGTTGATAAGGTTGTGAGGCAAATAAAAAAGGCTATTTCTAAAAAGAAAAAAGTAGCTTTCATCTCTAAAAGATGGAAATATGTGACTATTCTATTTCGTCTTTTGCCATCTGCTATTTATTGCCGGATGTAAAGTTCTTCTTATTCGCCGTCTCTCCTATTTAAGAAAGAAACTTCCGTGAATTCTACCATCGGAAAACAAAGATTATCTACACAAATTCGCTATCTTTGCAAAGATAGTCTGTCAACAGGCCAATAAAGGGTTACAATTACCCCACTGGCTGATTGATACTATCTAAATAAAAACGAGAGCATATATGAATACTGATTTCATAAACTTAACAGCAGAAAATCTTTCCAATGAGCATTTATGCTGCATTATCCGTAGCAAGAAATCTCATCCGGGCATTGAAGCAAAACGGCAATGGCTTTCCGACCGACTGAAAGAAGGTCATGTTTTTAGAAAGTTAGATGCAAAAGCTACGGTCTTTATTGAATATGCTCCTCTTGAAACAGCTTGGGTTCCCATCATCGGTGACAACTATTATTATCTGTATTGTTTATGGGTTTTAGGTAGTCCCAGAGGGAACGGCTATGGAAGTTCGTTGATGGAATACTGCATAGCCGATGCTAAAGAAAAAGGTAAATCCGGCATTTGTATGCTTGGGGCAAAAAAACAGAAGAATTGGCTTTCAGACCAATCATTTGCAAAGAAGTTCGGCCTTGAGGTGGTTGACACTACCGATAATGGATATGAATTGCTTGCTCTTTCTTTTGATGGGACAACCCCGAAATTCACTCCAAATGCTAAAAGGCTAAAAATAGAAAGCGAAGAACTGACTGTTTATTATGATATGCAATGCCCTTATATCTATCAATACATTGAGATGATTAAACGGTATTGCGAAACAAATAATGTTCCTGTTTCTTTCATTCAAGTGGATACATTAGAAAAAGCAAAGCAATTGCCTTGTGTTTTCAACAACTTCGCCCTGTTTTATAAAGGAGTTTTTGAAACTGTGAATCTGCCAAATATCGACTACTTGAAAAGAATACTCAAAAAATAAGAAATACAATCCTGACACATTTTCCCGTTCATTATCAGGATTGTATTTTATCTATTTTTAAAATGACTTCTCATTCGCCATCTTCCACATATTGAGAAAAGATGCTTTGGTAATTTCCACTATTTTATCCCAATTCAATCGATCTGCATGATCGGAAGGTTGGTGATAATCAGGATGCCCATCGGTATGATACCAGATGATCGGAATGTCGACTTTGGCAAACGAACCGTTATCACTTCCTCCTATCGGTTGATCCCAGGCACGGTAATCTGGTTCCAATTGCAAACTGTATTTTCTGATATCCTCTTTTAGCCAATCACCGAAAGCCGGATGAGCGGCTGTATAGAAATAGACAACATGTTTAGGCTGTTGAGGTTTGTTATTACGACCAATCATGTCGAAGTTCAGATATCCTTTTATTTGAGACAGGAAAGGACAGGTCTGTACAAAATATTTAGAGCCTAGTAATCCTTTTTCTTCTCCATCCCAAAAGGCAAAGATTACATTCCTTTCGGGTTGCTGTCCACTGGCAAAAAAGGCTCTCGCTATCTGCAACACAGCCGATACACCGGAAGCATTATCATCGGCACCGTTGTATATTTGATCGCCATCGAGTGCAGGATCGATGCCTAAATGATCGAAATGAGCCCCTACAATCACATATTCTTTCGTGTTTTTACCAGGAATCATTCCCAATACATTCCTCATAGAGAGCTTCTGATGGACTTCCTGTTTCAGTTTGACAATGGAATCAGGATGTACTTCCAGGCGCCCTTTTTTCTGGCGTTCTTTGCGATAAGCATCAAAAGGCTGGAAATAATTGTCAGTCAAAGGTTGGATTCCCATCCATTGCAATAAAGAGGCAATATACTCCGAGGTCACACGTGAACCGTGAAAACCTGCCTCACGACCTTGCAACTCATCGCCTGCCAGAAAATTGATAGTAGCTTCGGCGGAGGAACGGTTGATCGTATTTAATCCTCTCTCAATAGGAGATTGGGCAAAAGCAATGTTTCCAACAAACAGAAATGCTAATAGTAAATAATTTCTCTTCATTATACTTCAAATATCTTAAGTCGTTTTTCATTTATTGATAAGGCAAAGTTCAATTCACCCGCCAATGTTTATTCTGTAGTATAGTCTCGTCACAATCTGCCGCTCCCGGATTATTCTTGTACATAATCACGTATTTATCATAATAAGCAGGATATCCTGTAATATCCGGCAAAGTATTAAAGATATTATTAAGTTGATCTTTATCCAATTTGTTATAACGGCAATCAAGCTTTCTCAATTCATTATTCATTGGGATAGACAAACTCTTTAATTGATTGTTATAACAATCCAAATACCACAGTTTTTTATTACCAGATGTATCAAGGTCTGTCAATTTGTTAGAGCTACAATATAATTCAGTCAATGACATTAACTTGTTTAAAAAGTCCAGTTTTCGAAATACACATCCTTCAATATGCAATACAGTAATCATATTATCATCATCTACTTCCAAAGCCGACAACTGCGGTGTACCGGTTAACTCTACCGTATGTAATGCTGGTAACTTTTTCAATGAAAGTGAAGTTATTCCATTATCTACACAATGCAACGAGGTCAAGAATTTACAATGCCCAAATTTGATTGAAGTCAGTTTCGGATTAGCGTATACCTGCACCGTTTTCAGATTCAGACACTCATCAAAATGTAATTCTTCCAAACCCTCCCAATTTCCAATATTCATATGTTCCAAATTAGGGCAGGAAGTATTCAAATCTAAGAAACTGCTTTCTTTTATACTATTTAATTCAATCCTCTTCATCCTGGGAAAATCCCCCAAATGCATATTACTTACCGACATCAACACACCACTAACACTGAAATCAGTCAATTCCTCTGCCCAAACCCTTACCGTGAAACTCCTCGAAGGCTTATATCTATATTGAATCGAAGCATTATCGGGATGTTCGATTTTTTGTAATCGTCCATCACCCCATTCGATAGCAATTCGTCCACCACCTGCATTCATTTCTATCACCTTCCATTCACCGCTAGCATCTACCGTGAATTGAATAGTATTTGCATCTGTCAATTCAGGAATCTCGAAGTCGTCCCCAAACACACTTTTGTCTTCACTGGAACAGGAAGAGAATCCTAATAACAAGCATACTCCTATCAAGCTAAATAACAATTTCTTTTGTTTCATCACGTATGAACTTTAGGTTAGTAAGATACAAAAGTAAGAAAAGAAATAGATAGCCTAACATGATAGAATGCAAATTTATAAGTAACTTTGCACAAATTTGATTCGTAATTGTTATATTGGTATGTGGATACTCATTATAAGTCTGGTACTGCTGGGTGTTATCGCGCTGATAGCCGGAATCATCCGCAACAAAAGACTAGAAAAGAAAATAGAAAAAGGCGAACTGGATCGTATGCCGGAAGTGAAGGAAGTAGATGTGGAATGCTGCGGACAACATGAAGTATGCGAACGGGATAGCTTGTTGGCCGCTGTCAGCAAAAAGATAGAATATTACGATGATGAAGAGCTGGACCAGTTCATTGGCAGACCTGGAAATGCATATACGGCAGAAGAGACAGATATGTTTCGGGATGTACTGTATACAACATTGGATATAGAAGTGGCCGGATGGGTACGTAGTCTTCAACTCCGTGGCATCGAACTGCCGGATGATCTCAAAGACGAGGTCTTTCTGATTATCGGAGAAAGAAGAAACGGAGAGAGTTGATAGGTGATAAATGATAGGTGAGAGATGATAGCCTGTTGTTTATTATCTAATCAAGGTCTTTAATTTTTAATCTTTAATTTTAAATTACTTGGATTTACTACAATATACATTCTTTCAACACGCCTTGTTGGGTAGTCTGCTGGCAAGCATTGCCTGTGGGATTATCGGTACATACATCGTTACCCGCCGCTTGGTGTTCATCAGTGGAGGAATCACTCATGCTTCTTTCGGCGGTATTGGGTTAGGATTGTTTGCCGGAATTTCCCCGATACTCTCGGCGGCTGTATTCTCGGTTTTATCAGCCTTCGGTGTGGAGTGGCTTAGCAGACGTAAAGATATGCGCGAGGACTCTGCCATTGCAGTATTCTGGACGTTGGGAATGGCACTCGGAATCATGTTCAGCTTTTTGTCACCCGGATTTGCACCCGACTTATCAGCTTATCTTTTCGGGAATATCCTAACCATTAATCAAATTGACTTATGGATGCTCGGCATATTGGCACTCATACTGACCGGATTCTTTTATCTGTTTATCCGCCCTATCGTATATATTGCCTTTGACCGTGAATTTGCACGTTCGCAGAAGATTCCGGTAGAGATATTCGAATACGTGTTGATGATGTTCATCGCATTGACTATTGTGGCCTGCCTGCGGATGGTAGGTATTGTGTTAGCCATATCTCTTCTCACCATTCCACAAATGACGGCTAATCTCTTCACTTATAGTTTCAAGAAAATCATCTGGTTATCCATCGGCATCGGTTTCTTGGGATGCTTGGGCGGATTGTTTATTTCTTATCATTGGAAAGTCCCCTCGGGAGCTTCAATCATATTCTTCTCTATCCTGATTTATGCTGTCTGCAAAATCGGAAAGAGTTGTTGCAGGAAAAAGTCATCATAATAGATATAGTATATGGAAATCAAAATTCAATCACTGGAAAGTATCCGTGAAGCAGCCCGGGAATTCATCGCTGCGATGGGCGACAACACTGTATTTGCTTTATACGGAAAAATGGGTGCCGGTAAAACCACATTTGTGAAAGCACTCTGCGAAGAATTGGGTGTAGCCGATGTTATCAGTTCTCCGACTTTTGCTATTGTCAACGAATACCGTTCGGACGAAACCGGGGAGTTAATCTATCACTTCGATTTTTACCGCATCAAGAAACTAAGTGAAGTGTACGACATGGGATACGAAGATTATTTCTACAGTGGTGCTCTCTGCTTTATCGAATGGCCGGAACTGGTAGAAGAATTACTGCCGGGTGACACTGTAAAAGTAACGATTGAAGAATTGGAAGACGGAAGTAGAGTGATTAAACTATGACCGGACAATATATCGTACAAGGAATCTTTGCGCTGGCAGGAACTGTCTCCCTGCTGGCGTCATTGCTTAACTGGGACTGGTTCTTTACAACACGTAATGCGCAAACCATTGTCAGAAACGTAGGACGCAACCGGGCACGACTCTTCTATGGGATATTAGGGATTATCATTATCGGCATGGCTATATTCTTTTTTGTAGAAACACGAAAAGCCATAGGATTATAAGTTCTATAAAAAAATAAACAAGAAGAAAAAGTCAGACTATTATTGATATTCATATTACAATAGTTGTCGTGACTTCATTTCCAGATACTTATTAATCACATCAATTGAAAGGTTGTCCGGCGTGGTTAATAAGGAATAGATTCCATGTTGTTTCAAAGTAGATACAATCAGCCGCTTTTCGTAAGCAAACTTTTCTGCGATCACATGACGATAGTAACTTTCCGTGTCTTTTGCGGGTTGAGCGATATATTCTTTCAGATCGACATCTTCGAAAAAGACTACGAGCAAACGATGCTGGCGGTTTAATTGTTTCAGATAAGATAATTGACGGTTCATACCTCCTATGCTTGAGAAGTTTGTGTATAATACTAACAAACTACGTTTGCTGACATGCTTGTTCAAATGGACACAAAGAGCCGAGAAATCCGTCTCTCCGAAAGTGGTTTGCTGACTATAAAGATTCTCCAGCAAGGTTTGCATATATCCCGGTTGCTTGGAAGCAGGAACAAAAGAATCAAAGTGCTCATCAAAAGTCACTAAGCCGGATTTATCTTCTTTCCGCATGGCAACATACGATAATACCAGCGAAGCATTAATCGCATAATCCAACAGAGTCATTCCCCGGAAGGCTTGCTGCATCACTCTACCTTTATCTATCACATTATAAATCTGCTGAGAACGTTCGTCCTGATATACATTCACCATAAGTCCATGTCGGCGGGCGCTTGCTTTCCAGTTAATCGTGCGGTAATCATCACCTTTTACATACTCTTTGATCTGCTCAAACTCCGTATGATGTCCTACCCGGCGAATACGCTTTATTCCCAGTTCAGTCAGATTATCACTTATTGCCAACAATTCATATTGATGGAGCATCAGATATGACGGGTACACTTTAATATCCAGAGGTTCCGCACAAGTATAACGTCGGGATATAAAGCCGATTTTTCCGGTCACAAAAACTCTGATATGCCCGAAAGAGTAAACACCACGATGAGTAGGGCGAAGATGATAGGTAACTGTTTTTCCCTCGTTTGCTCCAAGCTTCACCTGAAAGTCAACATCACGTTTCTGAAAGATAAAAGGAATCTCATCTATGATCTCTAAAGATACAGGATTCGAATAACTACTTTCCACCCGGATACTCACTTCATTTTCGTCACCATTGGAGAAGCGGTCGGCACACTGACGGAAAGCACGGATTCCACGAATGCGATAAAGAGAATATGCATCTGCCAGTACCACCAGAAGCAGGACAAAAAGAGTCCACTGCCCGATGACAAAGAACGGAGCAAAGACGTATCCGCTACCCAATAACAGGATAACTACGACAAGGGCAATATAGAAACGACGAGTTAAAAACATCTATTTCGGAACTTCCACTTTATCAATCAAACGCTGTGTCACTTTCACCGGAGAATAACCTTCCATTTCAGCTTCCGCAGTCAGGATCAGGCGATGCTGAAGTACATAGGGAGCAACAAACTTAATATCTTCCGGCGTCACAAAATCACGTCCCTGCAAAAGGGCATAAGCTTTCGACGATTGCAGCATGGCTACAGATGCACGTGGAGAGGCTCCCAAATATACGGCTTTACTGGTACGAGTCTGCTGCACAATCAATGCGATGTATTGAAGCAACGTTCGATCTACAAACACCTGATTCATGAAAGCACGGAGCGACAGCACTTCTTCTTTAGTAATGGCGGGAGTGATATCATCCAACTTCACCAATGCAGCATTCGTATGATGACGTTCCAGAATGTTCACTTCTTCCTCTAATGAGGGATAATCCATTGTTATCTTCATCAGGAAACGGTCGAGCTGTGCTTCGGGAAGTTTGTATGTTCCTTCCTGCTCTACCGGATTCTGGGTAGCCAGAATCGTATAAAGATCTCCCATCCGGTGAGTAGTTCCGTCAATACTGATCTGACGTTCTTCCATTACCTCAAACAAGGCGGCCTGTGTCTTGGCAGGAGCACGGTTGATTTCATCCACCAATACAATATCTGCAAAAATCGGTCCCTGATGAAAATCAAAGCCATTGGTCTTCATATTAAACACCGTCGTACCTAACACATCACTCGGCATTAAGTCCGGAGTAAACTGAATACGACTGAAATCGGCATCAATCAGACGAGCAGTCAAACGAGCCAACAGTGTCTTAGCAACACCCGGAACACCTTCTATCAATACGTGTCCATTCGCCAGAATAGCCGTCAGTACCAAATCGACAGTTTGCTCCTGTCCTACTATGACGGAAGCAATTCGGTCTTTCAACTCTTGTATCTTCTCGGAAAAGAGAGTTAAATCCACTCGCTGTTCTGTATTCTCTTCCATAAATTTCTTCTTTAGATATGATTGATTATTTCATTCATTTTATCAATATACACTTTCATCTGATCCGCATCAATCGTACGTCCTCCATAAATCACCGGGCGCACTTCGCGAATCAGTTTCGCAATCTCTTGTATATCCATTCCTGTTTTCCGGGCAATTCTGTTGAAAGAGCGTTCATCATCTTCCACTTCTTCAATATCTACCTGAATCTCCCTCCGAAGTTCTTCGGCCAAATAGGAAAACTTCTTTCGGACCAGATCCGCATGGTCTTTCTTTTGAAAGTAAAGCGTACCTATCAGTTCGGTAAATTCAAGAGATTTATTGGCCGGTTCCTGAATAACAGGGATAGCCCGTTGCCGCCTCTTCGCTGTGAATATCATGAAGAGTATGATGGTAATCATTGTCAGATATAAAGCCCAACGAAGCGGCTGATGTGCCAGAAGATAGCGGAAAGGTGATTGCTGCACCTGTGCCGTCTCCTTCATGTATCCCTCTGTACGAACTATGGGCAGCTTTCCCATCTGCGACAACAGACGGAAAATATAGGTTGCATTCTTGCCATCCAATATACCGTAATTGGTGAAAATCAACGGAGTGGAAACTAAAATGACCTCTCCTTTACCCCACTGACGGGACATTGCAACAGGCATATAAGTAACACCATCTGTTACCAGTGAGTCCGCCTCGGTTTCGTATTTAAATTCATTCGACTCAAGGACTTTTTGTGCCAGTACCCTTTCAGGAAGCGAATCTCCCCAGAAATAAGAAGAGCACAACTGGGGATAAAAATAAAAAGTCTGACGGGGATAAACCGCCGAATCTCCCACCCAGCACAGACTGTCTTTTAACAAGAATGAAGTTGCATATTTCTTCAAAGCCATCGGACTGAAGTAGGAATAATAAGACCTGAAGCTCAAAGTATCTTCCATATATCTGCCAAACAAAGTACTCACCAGCATGATCTTATCTCCGCGTTCCGCCATTTTCAACAGAGCATTTACATCAACATCCGACAATCGCAAATTATCAGAGATTACCAATATCCCTCTGCGCTGCGTCGTATCTTCCTGCTCCAACTGATAGAGACTTTTTTTCGAAAAGGTGTAGCCCTGTGGCAAAGAAGAGGACAACAGACTATCGAATATCGCGCATCCGAAAGGTTGCTCATCATAATGCCCGAAAGTGGGCTTCCACACAAAGTTCTTCGGCAAATGATATTCTATTGCAAACATAATGAATAGAAAGGCAACAATAAAGATAATAAACCAATGGCTTCCTTTCATGAGACGCCTCCTTTCTCTATTTCTCCCTGTAGAGACTGCATGGTTCGGAAGAGTTCTTCCGTCGCCTCAAAGTTACCATAACGTACCCGCAAGAAATGATTGGTCAGTTGCCGGAAAGCCGGCATCCGCACTTCATTGATATATTGGGTAGGTGTTTTATAAAGTTGCCAGTCAATACGTTCTGCGTCACTAAGTTGTTTCAAAGTTTGCAAATAAAGCAAACGTACCGCTTCCCGGTAATCCTGACGGGAAAGTGCCTCTGTAATACCTCCCGGAAAATCCACACCGTAAATTGTATCCTCTTCAATCGTATAAGGCAATGCATTCTTACGAGAGACCATAAACAATTCGGGACGTTTCCGGTAGACGAACCAAACAATCAATAGCAAAATAAGAATGGCAATACATATCAAGATAAGCCCTGAATACTCTTCAGCAAAACGACTGCCGAATATCTTACGCATCAATTCCCCAAACTGCCTGCTGATCCACTCAAAGACATTCATCTCCGGAGTCATCAATTCACGGTTATAGTTGTATGCCGGGTCAGACTGCCAAAGGGCAATCTGCGCCGTATCACAAACTAATGTATCAGCCGGGGAAGTGAGATTCATCTAGTTGAAGTCTGTTTTAGAGTTTGTCAAAATTATCAATATCACTTTCTACCGTTATGCTGTCTACCACTTCCGATGCATGACCGTACTGATAAACCAAGCCGACAATACTGAATATAGCCGACAAGTAAGAGCCATACAGCATCAGGATAGAGAACAAATATTGTGCGAAGTTCAGTCCGACCGATGAAGAGGTTGCACCTCCGTCACTCATAGTAAAGATCATTTTCACAATATAGATCACATACCATGGTATAGAAACAATTGTCTGCAATACGCTGGCAATGAGTCCCATTACAATTAATATCAGAAAAATTCCGCCCCAGGTTGCGAATCCCAACCGGAATGTCTTTGCAAATGCCTCGCTCAACGAAATATCTTCAAATAAGTAGATGGGAGACATTAATACCAAAGGTATCATAAATGCGAATAAAAGCGGAATGGTCAGAATGAGTGTGAAAGGTGTTAACACAGCCAATAGAACAACAAGGATCACCGCAAAGAAGAACAAGAAGCCACAAGCAATCCCCATCAGGAACAGCCTCTTGACATTACGGAGCAGCAACGGTTTTATATCGCCAAATACAATTCCGTTCAGGCGTTCTTCCCGTTCATTGTACAATCGCACCATCGCATAAATCAGGGAAGTCAGCAGCAAACCTCCCAAGCATGAGAAGAAAATCACTCCCGCATAATTCAATGCAAATGAAGGTCCCAGGGCAGCCAACGGATTCTCACCTATTCCTCCTGAAGTCTGCATGGCACTAAGATCTGTCATACTTCCCATTAAACCACTAAAGTTAGCAGCCTGAATTAAGCATATAGGGAGTATCAAATAAGTTGAATACTTAAACAATTGTTTCCAATTCTCTTTTATAAAATCAAAAGAAGCGTTCAACTTCTCACCGAAAGGACGTCTCACATACATCGCAATCTTAGGTTTCTGTGATTCCATGTTTTTTTCTATTTGGTAAATAAATATAGTAGAATATAATAAATGCCAGAGAAGTGAGTATCACACCGAGCCTCAACATATCGGGAAGTTCTGTATGACGGGTAATAAAACCTTCTATAAAGCCTGCCATAATGAATACCGGAACAGTGCCGATCACAATTTTCAAGCCTCGCTTCGCTCCTCTTCTGAAAGATTCCAGTCGTGAATACGTGCCGGGAAACAACCAACCGTTGCCTAAAGCTAATCCGGCGGCACCGGCCACGATGATCGCCCAAATCTCAAGCGTCCCGTGTAGCCAGATGGCAAGACTGGACTCCCATAACAAATCGTGCTGATAAAAGAATGTTTGAAAAGCTCCTACCATGATACCATTGGAAAGAAGCATATATCCTGTGCCGAAACTGGTCAGCAATCCCATGGCAAAGCAGTTGAAAGATACCATCACGTTATTAAGCGTAATGCCTAGAAACATCGGTACTTCAGAAGAGCCGTTATACACGGCCATGGGCTCACCATTGGCTATATTGTCGAGTGTCATATCTACATAACCGTTTCCTAATATCAGCCGGACAAAATCCGGATCATTCGCTGCAGATAATACACCGATTAATGCGCTGGCTACAAAAATCAGAAAGGAGGTCAGTAATTCGCGGCGTGCATCGTGCATGGTTCGTGGCACTTCCTGTGTCCAAAAGGTAATAATGCGTGTCCACTTCTCTCGTTTATTCCGGTAAATCTCGTTATGCAACGCCGAAGCCAGATTGTTCAGATAAATAGTAATACGGGAAGTCGGGAAATGTGTTTGAGCAAATGCCAAGTCAGCTGTCAAGTCCGTATATGCATCGGCCAGTTGATCGGGAGACAGACTCGCCGCCCACTCTACAATCTTCTCTGTCTCCTTCCATTTTTCAATGTTCCGACGAATAAACGTTACTTCTTTCATGCTTTTCAATAGATTTCGGATAAGTTTTGTCCGAAACCGGAAGCAAAAATAAGAGAATTATGATATATTTGCAACGGAATCCTAAAAATGTTTAACCTGAAATGGCAGAATCTACGATAATAACCGGACAATTCGTTCGTATCAGCCAAACGCCAGCCAGTATCGGCGAACGACTGATGGCTTTAATCATCGATTATTTTCTGATCGGGCTTTACATTTTGTCCACTGCCACTCTCTTATCCGAATTAAGTTTACCATCAGGATTCAGTTTATTCTTTTTCTTGTGCATCGTTTATTTGCCTATTCTCGGTTATTCTTTTCTTTGCGAGATGTTCAATCACGGACAGAGTTTTGGAAAGAAGCTCATCAATATCCGTGTTGTAAAAGTGGACGGTTCCACTCCCAGCATAGGATCTTATCTGTTACGATGGATTCTTTTCCCGATCGACGGTCCTATCACAAGTGGCCTGGGACTTCTGGTCATTTTATTGAATAAAAACAATCAACGGCTAGGAGATCTTGCTGCCGGTACGATGGTGATTAAAGAGAAAAACTACCGTAAGATACATGTCAGCCTGGATGAATTCGATTATCTTACCCAGAATTATCATCCGGTATATCCGCAATCGGCTGATTTATCACTCGAACAAGTGAATGTAATTACCCGAACACTGGAATCCAGTGAGAAAGACCGGGCAAGACGTGTCACGGCACTTGCCAAGAAAGTACAGGAATTGCTTTCCGTTACTCCTCGTGACGGTAATCAGGAAAAATTTCTTCAGACTGTACTTCGCGATTATCAATATTATGCATTGGAAGAAATATAGAAAAAGCACTAGTTTCCCTATAAAAAAGAGGTATACTCGTATGAGCATACCTCTTTTCTTAATTTTATCTGCAATGAGACCGGACGTCATTTTAGTCCACTTGTCCCAGAGAGTTTCCGTATTCCATCTCTCCCTGAACCACAAAGAGGACTTCTTCAGGATCATATTCTCCTACTTCATCCTTTTTGGCTTCTTTTACAATGTAAGCCACAACCTCTTCCAAATCGATGTTGACATAACCATCTTCATCGGGCTGAGCGTCGAGAATGCCACTTTCAGAGTAATACTCGTCGATTAAATCGAGAAAATAATACAATTCGTCGTCCGAGAACTTCTCCTTCAGTTCTTGAGGCAGATAGTTTTTGATAAACTCGATGGTCTTTTCGTCATCGGCATCTGCTAATAAAAAATCGTCTTCCAGTCCCATGGTAATTTAAGTATTAAGTAATAGGTATTAAGTATTATCGACTATAAAAGCTTCTTTACTTTTTCCGCAAATACAGATTTAGCAACTGCACCTACCTGCTTGTCTACTATTTCACCGTTCTTGAAAAACAATACAGTAGGAATATTACGGATACCATATTCAGCAGCCATATCACCATTTTCATCTACATCGCATTTACCGATGATTACTTGTCCTTCAAACTCCGCAGCCAATTCTTCAATGATAGGAGCCACCATCTTGCAAGGGCCACACCAAGGAGCCCAAAAATCCACAACAACCGGTTTTCCTTCTGCAAGAACCTCTTTATAGTTGCTGTCTGTAATTTCTAAAGCCATTTTTTTAAGTATTAATTATTAAATGTTATTTCGTTAGCTTATTCGCGCCACAAATATAATCAATAAAATTCAATTGAAGTTATCTATTTATTGTTTTATAATATCAGTAAAGCACTTTGTGCATAGGTTGGTTCCTACTTACCTTTTGAATCTTTTTCCTTTTTAGAAGAAGCACGCAACTTAATCTCGGCATCCAACACTATCGAACGATTTGGAGATAACGGCTCCTTAATCTTCTCAATTATCAATTCAGCCACCACCTTACCCATTTGTTGTAAAGGAGGCTCAACCGTAGTCAATTGTGGATAAACAATTGTAGATAACACCGTACCAGAAAAACTAGCAATAGCAATCTCCTCCGGAATCTTCTTACCTAAATCCCGCAGTCTATTCATTGCACCAATAGCCAATGTGTCTGTGAAAGCAAAAATTGCATCAAAGGAGACTCCTTTTTCTATTAACATATCTGCCGCATTTGCTCCATCCTTGAAAGTCAACCCCGCCTTTAACATCCTATCTTTATCAAACGGAATGTTAAATTTAACCAATGCGTCTTTATATCCTCTCGCCCTCTCTACTGAATTATACACATCATCAGGTCCCTGTAAATGAACAATATGCCTATAACCTTCCCGAATCAAATGCTCAACCAAAAAAAAAGCCTTTATATAATCGTCTACAATAACCTGGGAAACATTCATTCCATATGGTATACGATCATAAAAAACCATGGGCATTTCCGCCTGTTGCAGACGTATATACTGATCCAAATTCTCCTTATAACTACAAAGACAGATAATAATTCCATCTACCATAAACCTTTCCATTGTTTGCAAATTCTCTCTTTCCTTATTTGGATCTTCATCTGATTCTGCAATAATAACCTTTATCCCATTAGCATAAAGTACACTTTGTATACCGCTTATCACTTGTGAAGCAAACGGAGTGAGCATTTCCGGAACGATAACCCCAACAGTATTCGTATGTCCATATTTCAAATTGGTAGCTACCGGATTAGGCTTATACCCTAACATTTTTGCTGTTTCCAGCACCCTTTCCTTAGTCTCTTGACGGATGTTCTTATCATTTATCAACGCACGAGATACTGTTGAAACAGACAAAGACAAATGTCGGGCTATATCTTTAATGGTAATGTGCTTCATAGCTACTTTTGTATTTTAACTTAGGGCAAAAATATGCATTTACAATGACAAATCCTAATCATTGGGAACGTTTGCAGATTTTGGGAACGTTCCCGCAATCGTTTGCAGGTAAAACGTCCTCAAAAAACAGCTTTTTATTATTCACCAAACTTATCTTTGCTTCATTAACAATAATATAGAATTAAAAAATAAAGAAAACATGAAAACACAAGTACTTTCTTACAATTACAACCGCGAACATATCAAACCAGGTATCTTACATATTGGTGTCGGTAACTTCCATCGTGCCCATGAAGAATTTTATACTAATTCATTATTAGAAGATCCTACCCAACAGGATTGGGGTATTTGCGGCGCTATGCTATTGCCTGGAGATGAGCGCCTGTACAGAATACTAGAAAAGCAAAAAAAGGAATATACACTAACTATTTGCGGACGAGATGGTAAAGACCAAACTTATCAAATAGGCTCATTAATCGAGTTGATTTGGGGAATCGAAAATCCAGCAGCCATTATTAATAAAATTGCCGATAAAAATATCCATATCATTACACTAACTATCACCGAAGGCGGATATAATATAGCGAAAGCTACCAATGAATTTATGCTGGATAATGAAAATATCAAATATGACTTAACACACCCACAAAGCCCGAAAACGACCTTTGGCTTTGTAGCCGAAGGGTTACGGAAAAGAAAAGCTGTCGGGAATGGACCTATCACAATTTTATCTTGTGACAACTTACAACATAATGGTAACACCGCACGCAAAGCATTTCTCTCCTTTTTCCAAGCCCAAGATCCAGAACTAGCAGAATGGGCAACAGTAAATATCACTTTTCCTAACAGTATGGTAGATCGTATAACCCCCTCGACCCAACCTGAAGACATTATCCGGCTGAACACCCAAAATGGGACTCAAGACGGAGCACCTGTATATTGCGAAGACTTCATTCAATGGGTAGTAGAGGATAAATTTATCGCCGGTCGTCCTGCATGGGAAAAGGTCGGCGTAGAATTTACGCAGGATGTGACTACCTATGAAAATATGAAGCTCAGCCTATTGAATGCCTCCCATACCTTACTTTCATATCCTGCTTTCCTGAGCGGATATCGTAAAGTAGACGTCGCCATATCCGATGAACGAATTAAAAAGTTCGTACGTGGCTTCATGGATATTGATATTACTCCGTATGTTCCTGCACCGGGAAACATGGATCTGGATTTGTACAAACAAACTTTAATAGAACGTTTCGGTAATCATACCGTTAGCGACCAAGTAGCGCGTTTATGTTTTGACGGTGCATCCAAATTTCCCGTATATATCATGCCAAATCTGATCCAGATGATCCGTGACCGCGCAAATCTTACTCGCCAAGCGTATCTTTTTGCTGCTTATCGTCATTACTTGAAATATAAGACTGATGATAACGGAACTAGATTTGAGATTGCAGAGCCATGGCTGACAGCAACAGATGACATCCTTATAGCCAGTAATTCCCCAATAGATTTCCTCTCACTATCACCTTTCCAAAGTACAGAACTGAAAGCTGCCGACGAATTTGTTGAATTATATCTGCAAATGGTGAATGCAATCAAAGAAAAAGGAACAATGTCAACATTGGAAAGTATATTATAACAAAACTCTTTTTTGTACCCTAATATTATGAATACACAAAAAAATAACAGTCTCGGTCCATTCATTGTCCTGACTTTCATATATTTCATAGTAGGTTTCCTAACAACTGTGAACGGGCAGTTTCAAGGTCCTTTAAAAATTGCGTTTCTTTCGCATGCAGATGAATTGAGAAATACATTAACAACTTTTATATCTTTCTTTTTCTTCCTCGGATATTTACTGAATAGTTCATTAGGAGGAAAATGGATAAACGTGCACGGTTACAAGAAAACATTACTACGCGCACTGTCAATCATGGTTATCGGTCTATTAATGTATTCTCTCTCGTCCTGGCTTGTAGTACACTACGGAGATGCTCGCATGCTAATTTTTAAAGACCAAGTTCCTTATGGCTACTTTATTTTTCTATTGGGCTCCTATTTAATGGGAACATCAGCGGCCTTACTACAAGTTGTAATCAACCCTTATATTGCCGCCTATGAACTGCCAAATACGCAGCCGGTACAGCGTATCAATATCGTATGTGCTATCAATTCGTTTGGTACTACGATCGCTCCTTTTTTTGTTACAGGAATTATCTTTGCCGGTGTTACGCTTGAAAGTGTTACGGCCGACCAATTAATGTTTCCCTTTTTAATGATCACCTTATGTATCATTATCACTACATTAATCACCTCCCGACTAAACCTGCCTGATATTCAAGGAACCAGAGTTGACAATAACAATAAGCCCAAACACAGTATTTGGTCTTATCAACATTTAAGTTTAGGAGTCATCGCCCTATTTTTTTATGTAGGGGCAGAAGTATCAATTGGAGTAAATATCAATTTGCATGCAATGGAACTAATAGAAAATGGGCACAGTTTTTTTTGCTTTGGAAAAAGTCATATAGTAGTCTGGGGGTTAGATCTAGGTATCCCCGCATTACTCGCCACTCTCTATTGGGGAGGTTTGATGGTAGGAAGGCTTATATTTAGTTTTTTCAACAATGTTTCTCCACGCATATTACTCACTGTAACCACCATTATTGCTACAATACTTATATTGGTGGCTATTCTTACCAACAATTTATGGATATTGGTATCTGTAGGACTATGCCATTCTGTAATGTGGGGTTGCATATTCACTTTAGCTATTAAAGGATTGCAGCAATACACTTCCAAAGCTTCCGGCATTCTTATGATGGGAGTATTCGGCGGTGCCATATTCCCTGTACTTCAAGGCATCCTTGCCGACACATGGGGAAGCTGGCAATGGACATGGATAATTGCACTTATATGTGAACTAGTTATGCTATATTATGCCATTTCCGGATCACATATTAAAAACTTACCCAAAGTATTGCAATCGTAACATTTCTACTGTTTCTTCACATAGAAAGATTATATTTGATATTTTTTCACAGTTTTTTTATACGCAATTCTTTAAGAATACATAAATTGCGACACTATTTAATATTTCATATGAATATTATATCTGTATAAATTCGCTCAACATAGTTCTATCCAAGAACTATGATACCTAAAAAACAGACAATCAACAATCCTATTTGTTTATTAACATATTATCCAAAGTGATGCATTGTGAAACTATAGAAAAACAAAGAAAAATATTATTATCTGTTCGGAATGGCTCCGAGAAAGCCTATCAAGAACTTTATGAGCAATGGGTATCTCGGCTATATGGGTTCGTGTTTCAATACCTAAAGTCGAAAGATGCAACCGATGATGTTGTTCAGGAAACTTTTTTACGTATATGGTCTAATCGTGCTAATCTTAATCCAAACGTTTCGTTTAAATCATACTTATTTACGATTGCATATCATTTTCTACTAAAAGAAATGCGCCGTCAGTTAAATAACCCCTTGATGGAAGATTACGTTGAATATCTTAATCGGTCGTCTACAGAAACAGTTGAAGCTGAATCATTGATGTGCTATGACCAATTTGTAAATGCATTAGAAAGAGGAAAACAACACCTATCTCCTCGTCAACGTATCATATTCGAAATGAATAAAGAATATGGTATGTCAATTTCTGAAATTTCTGAAAAATTGTCGATAACTAACCAAGTCGTGAGAAATCAATTATGTATGGCTCTAAAAATTCTCCGTGTAGAATTGCGTCAATATTATCCTCTTCTTCTTCTCTTCCTGAAAGATATTTGAAAGTTCTCTTGTTTATGTGTTTTATAACATAATATTTTTGATGTTACATTTAGCTTACTTGTGGATATAACATATAAAATGTTATAAATATGCACATAGTAAATAAAGCAAAAGACTTATTAAAGAAGTTTCAGTCCGGTAATCTTTCACTATCGGATTTTAAAGAATTGGTATCAACTGTTAACGACTCGTCTGACCAAGAGTTAGAGGACGTTTTTTTCGAAGAATGGAATAAATTTGATACATATCCTTCTTTATCTCAAGAAAAGATTGACTCCTTGTACTGTCACCTACATAAAAAGATGAAGATCTCACCTTTTTACAAAATAACACGGCACTGGGGACAAATTGCAGCCTCAATTCTTTTTCTTTTCGCAAGTGGATTAACCATACTGTACTACATACAACACCAAGAGTTGCAAACATTGGCTGAACAAGATGTAATAGTACGTTCAGGAGATTCCGGCACTTCTCAAGTGACTCTTCCTGATGGTACATTGGTTCGTCTAAATGCAAACTCATCCCTTACATATCAACAAAATTTCGGACAGAATAATCGCAAGGTGAAATTATCGGGTGAAGGATATTTTGAAGTTAAGAAAAACACAGAGAAAAAGTTTATTGTCAATACCGGATATATAGATGTCACAGTTTTAGGAACAAAGTTCAATCTTTATGCCTATGAGGATAAGGATATTATAGAGATGGCTTTGGTAGAAGGACATGTTAATGTATCTACATCGCAGCCTCCCTATCAGACTATTTGCGTTAAACCCAATGAAAAAGTTACTTATAACAAATATGATAATAAACTTAATATAGAAAAGACCACTACTAAAATAGAAACAGCTTGGTTGAACAAAGAATTAGTATTCCGGGAAGAAAAATTGGAGAATGTATTCCAATGTTTATCAAGGAAATTTCGTGTGAAATTCTCAATAGATAGTTCAGTATCCGTAGATGATGTATACACTGGTGCATTCGATGATGAGAAAATCGAAGATATATTGGAAGTATTGAAAATACATTATGGATTCAATTACACAGTTAAGGATGGAAAGATAAATATTCGAATGAACAAATAATTATTAATCTTAAAATGAAATGATATGAAAACATGAATGAAAAACAAAAAAACTTCGGATAATTTGCCCATTATCCGAAGTTAGGAATGAGTCTTGTATGAGTTTCCGCTCATACCAACTCTTAATAAAAAAGAAAATAAACCAAATAGTTGTGTATTTATGAAAAATAAAAAACAATTAATCAGTTTAGTGCAGAAAGATAATAAAAATACAATCAAGTTGTATTCCTTATTGTTATTTTTTTGTTTCTTAACATTCACAAGTGCTAATGCACAGACAGGAAAAGTCAGTATTAATTTAAAAAATGCATCAGTAAAAGAGTTATTTAATGCAATTGAATCCCAAACACCCTATCGTTTCTCATACCGTAGCGTAGAAGTAGAGAATAAAAAAGGGGTCACCATTTCTGTAAAGAATGCTAAACTTAAGGATCTGCTTATTCAAGAACTACCTAAACATCACCTCTCTCATATAGTACAAGGTAACAAAATAATTGTGACCCCTGCTACAGATAACCAGTCCTCTGACAAGTCTAATAAAGTAACAGGGAAAGTGGTTGATACAAATGGCGAGCCTATAGTTGGCGCTACCATCAAGGAACAGGGAACAACGAACGGTACAATTACGGATATGGATGGTAACTTTAGTTTTGTGGTTTCTCCCAACACAATGATTGAAATCTCCTATATAGGATATCAAGAGCAACGGATAAAAACTATCTTTGGAAAAAGTATGTTCATTACCTTAAAAGAAGATACAGAACTTCTTGATGAAGTGGTTGTAGTTGGCTATGGAATACAAAAAAAGGTAAATCTGACAGGAGCCGTTTCCGTAGTAGATGCCAAAACAATTCAGAATCGTCCGATTACAAATGCAACCCAAGCATTACAAGGTGCACAAGGAGTTTATGTAAACTCTGCAGCCGGTGCTCAGCCTGGAAACGACGCAGCTACTATTCGTATCCGTGGTATGGGAACATTTTCCAGTGCAGGTAATGATCCATTATTTCTAATTGACGGAGTTCCTGGAACATTGACCGATGTGAATCCAAGCGATATTGCCAGTATTTCCGTATTGAAAGATGCGGCCTCGGCTTCTATTTATGGTTCGCGCGCAGCAAATGGAGTGGTATTGGTGACAACTAAAAAAGCGGAAGCCGGAAAATTTTCTGTTTCATATAACAACTCTTTCGGATTACAGCAAATCACTTATCTGCCAGATGCCGTATGGGATCCGATCCTTTATATGAAAGGTTTTGATAAAGCTTACGAGAATGAAGGAAGAGCTCCTCTTTATGCAGATATCATAGAAGAATATAAAGAAGGAATGAAAGTAGATCCTTATACCTATCCGGCAACAGATTGGTTCGACCTTTACTTTCGTGATGCTTTTATGCAAGAACATAATATACGTATCTCCGGTGGCAATGACCATATACAAACTGGTTTATCTGTCGGATACTTAGACCAAGAAGGGGTTGTTAATTTTACAGACGCTAAAAAAGTTTCTATTAATTTCAATAGCACTATTAAATACGGTCAATTCAAAGCAGGAATCAATGTGTCGGCTAATTATAGAAATTACAATGAGCCGCATACTGGAATCTCCGATTACATGCAATTGGGAATGCGTGCTCTACCAGTAATGACTCCTTATCTGGCTGATGGCAGTTATGGCCGTAGTTGGGTGGTAACTCCCGGACAGAATACATTCAACAACTTGCTGTCTTGCAAGGATGGAGAGAATAATTACAAACAGACTCGTATTGTCGGTAGTGCATTCGCCGAGTATATTTTCCCTTATGATATCAAATACAACATTACATTGGGAGTCAGAAAAGTAGATTTAACTAGAAGATACTTCCAACCAACAACCTACACTTACAATCCAAAGACATTGGAACCGCAAAAAATGATTGCAAATACAACAGCAATGAATGCAGCGAATGACGATATCAATCCATCAATAAGCCAGACCGTCAATTGGAATCGTAGTTTTAACGGTAAACATAACATTGCTGCCTTGTTGGGTATGAACTACGAAGAATTCAATACGTGGTCATTCAGCGCAAAAGGACAAAACGGATATCTGGATAATGAACTGACAGAAGTAGGACTGGCTACAACATTTCTTAAGCCAACCAGTTCAAGCAGTAAAGTTCGGTTACTTTCCTATTTCGGCAGAATAAATTATGATTACGCAGATCGCTATCTCTTTGAGGCAAATCTCCGCTACGATGGTTCTTCCCGTTTTGCAAAAGGACATCGTTGGGGACTTTTCCCATCATTCTCTGCCGGATGGCGTATCGATCAAGAAACTTTCATGGAAAACACTCAAAATTGGTTATCAAACTTGAAGTTGAGAGTATCATGGGGGCAATTAGGAAATCAATCTATTGGCTTATTCCAATACACTCCAGTTATGAGTTCTGGTGTAAATTATATATTTGGGAATACACCTGCAACAGGATATGCAATGACCCAAGCTGTCGACCCGGAAATTTCTTGGGAAACAACAACTATTACCAACTTAGCATTGGACTTCGGAATTTTCAATAACTCACTGAGCGGTTCGATTGAATTCTTCAAAAAAAGGACAAAAGACATTCTCCGCTCTGTTAACCAACCATCACAGGTAGGAAATCTAACTGGAGCCATGCGTAATATCGGCACAGTAGATAATACCGGTTTAGAAGCCAATTTGGCTTATCGCAATAATATAGAAGCCTTCAACTATCATGTATTTGGTAACGTGACTTATGTTAAAAATGAAGTTGTACACATTGGTGGTGACGATATGATTAATGGCAAAAGAATTACGAGAGAAGGATATCCAATTGACGCTTATTATCTTTATATCTGTGACGGGATTTTCCAATCAGAAGATGAAGTAAAACACCATGCTTACCAAAGTGCTAACACACATGCCGGTGACTTAATTTTCAGGGATGTATCCGGCCCTGAAGGAGTACCTGACGGACAAATTACAGAAGATGATCGTGTAGTAACAGGCAGTTCTGTACCAGATTTCACCTATTCGTTTGGCTTAAATCTAGATTATAAAGGAATAGGACTGAATGTATTTTTTCAAGGAGTATCAGGAATTAGCACTTACCCTACTCATAATTTGGTGTACCCCTATGCTAATGGAGCAGGTGTTACCTACGAATGGCTGAAAAGAGCATGGACACCTGAAAATACCGGTGGTGGATTCCCCCGTTTACTGACTACTAACAGTCAACATGATAATTATACAAAATCCAGCACATTTTGGTTAAGAGATGCCTCCTATTTACGTTTAAAAAACATTCAACTAAGTTATGATTTTCCCAAAAAATGGATCGCTCCATTAAAAATTGCATCGTTAAAAGTATTTGTGAATGCAGAAAATCTCTTGACATTCTCGGACTTTGACATATTTGATCCGGAAAGATCGTTAACCTCAGACTATATATGGTCATATCCTTCTGTAAAATCATTTACAGGTGGAATCAATGTTACATTCTAAATTATGCCAATTATGAAGAAAATATTAACTGGATTTGTTTTTTGTCTTTCTATAACAAGCTGTTCTCTAGACACGATTCCCACAAGCCAGTATGTAGAAGATAATTTTTGGAAAACCCCTGAACAAATTGAGGCAGGTTTGGTAGCCTGTTATAGTACGATGTATAATGTATATATGTACGGAAGTAATTTAATTTTTAGTGAAACCGGAACCCCTAACGCCTACAATTATAATGGAACTTATGGATGGCGAGTAATTGGCGATGGCTCAGTAAATTCTATAAATTCAGATATTGTCAATGGTAAATGGGGAGCTTGTTACCAAGGTATCGGACGTTGCAATACATTTATAGCCGGTGCTCCTTCTTTTGTTATTTCAGAAGAAGATAAAAAGGAGATGGTAGGAGAAGCAAAATTCCTGCGTGCGTTGTTTTATTTTGATCTTACTAACATGTATGGTGATGCTCCATTAATTTTAGATAAACCGGATGTAAATACACAGTCATTTCTGCCTAGAGATCCGAAAGCTAAAATTATAGCTCAGGTTATTCAAGATCTGAAAGATGCTTTTTCTGCATTACCAGCAACTTCTTCCCAAACAGGAAGAGCCAATAAATGGGCCGCAAAAGCATTACTAGCACGTGTCTATCTATACAATGAGATGTGGGAAGAGGCAGAAAAAGCAGCTGAAGAAGTGATAAACTCCAAAAAGTATTCCCTCTTTTCAGACTACCGTAATCTCTTTTCAAGAGATCATGAAAACAATCAAGAAGTGATCTTTGATGTACAATACCTGTACCCAACTTTTGTTCATTCGGGTAACGGGTTGGATGTCGTACTTCGCCAATTCAACTCAATTGCTCCAACCTTAGATTTGGTAAAAGCTTACGATATGAAAGATGGTTCATCGTACACCGATGGAAAAGATTTATATATAGATAGAGATCCTCGTTTCTATGCAACTATCGTTCATCCCGGTGCCACTTATATGGGACAGATTGTAACAAACGATAAATTCATAAATACCGGTTATACGTTCAAGAAATATTCACGTTATGACACAGCTGCCGCCACCATAGACGATAAGAATGATATCAATATTATTCTTATGCGCTATGCTGATATACTTATGATATATGCGGAAGCACGAAATGAACGTTTAGATAAACCAGATCAACCTATATACGATGCCATAAACGAGGTACGTAATCGTCCTAGCGTAAAGATGCCTTTATTTGATAAAACAAAAGATAATTTTACAAAAGAGCAGATGCGTGAAAGAATACGTCATGAACGCCGCATCGAATTTGCAGGTGAAGGTTGGTATTACAATGATATACGCCGCTGGAAAATCGCAAAGGAACTAATGAACGGTAGTACCGTACAAAAGTATGATGGTTCCATTATTGAAAGACGTATATTTAACGATAAGAATTATTTATTTCCACTTCCACAACAAGAAGTGAATGATAATCCGAATCTATTACCCAATAATCCCGGTTGGTAAAAATAAATTTCTTATTAAAATGAACAATAAGTATCCATTATTATATATGTTCTTTTTGCCTGTAATGTGTCCATCAGGAACAAAAGCTCAGAATCCGGATCAACGACCAAACATTATTTATATTTTGGCGGATGATATCGGTTATGGGGATCTAGGGTGCTATGGGCAGCAAAAGATAGAAACGCCGAATTTAGATCAGTTAGCTGCAAAAGGTATGCGGTTTACCCAACACTATTCCGGTTCTGCGGTTTCTTCTCCTTCTCGTTGTTCATTAATGACAGGATTACATACGGGACATGCCTATATCCGTGGAAATGACGAATTACCTGAACGAGGTGATATTGGGAATTATTTGGCTGTATTGGCAGATTCTACTTTAGAGGGGCAACGTCCGATGCCTGAAGGTACGATAACGGTGGCATCCTTATTAAAGCAAGCAGGTTATACAACCGGTTGCGTTGGTACATGGTGTTTAGGCTATCCAGGATCAAGTTCTACTCCCCGCAAAATGGGCTTCGATTTTTTCTATGGGTATCATTGTCAACGACAGGCACATGATTATTATCCACCTTTTCTGTGGCGAAACGAACATCGGGAATATCTGCCTAATCGCCTTCTTTCACCAAATCAGAAATTCGATGCAACAGCCGACCCTAATAAGAAAGAAAGTTATGAATTCCTTGTCTCCAAATCTTATGCACCGGAGTTAATGCTTCATGAGGTCCTTTCATTTGTAAAACGACACAAAGAACGTCCTTTCTTTCTATATTGGCCTACTCCCATTGCACATGTACCATTGCAAGCACCTCAACGCTGGATTGATTATTATGTAAAAAAATTCGGTGACGAGTCCCCTTATTTGGGTGACAAAGGATACTTCCCTTGTCGCTATCCAAAAGCTACATACGCTGCCATGGTTAGTTATATGGATGAGCAAGTCGGCTGTCTGGTTGAATTATTAAAAGAATGCGGGATTTATGAAAACACATTGATCCTATTCAGCAGTGATGACGGACCGACTCACAACGGAGGAGTGAATGCTCCTTGGTTTGATAGTGCAGGACCCTTCAAATCGGAAAAGGGCTGGGGAAAAGGCAGTTTACGTGAAGGTGGTATCCGAGTGCCAATGATTGTTCATTGGCACGATCAGATCACCGCCGGATCTGTTAGCGATCATATTTGCGCCTTTTGGGATGTGTTGCCTACATTAGGCGAAATTAGCGGCTATTCCTATAAAAAAACAGATGGCATCAGTTTTCTTCCTACTTTGAAAGGCAACCATCAAGAAGTGCATGAATATCTTTATTGGGAGCTTCCGGAAGGGAAAGGTTCGAAAGCTCTCCGTATGGGAAAATGGAAAGGATATCTTTCTAATATTAAAAACGGAAACCGTTGTGTAGAGTTGTATGATCTGGAAACAGACCCGCAAGAACAGTACAATCTTTCATCTATTTATCCGAATGTAGTGAAGGAAATAGAGAAAAAGATGAAAAAAGCTCATACGGAATCCCCTGTTACTAATTACAAATTATAAATTATCGAAAATATGAAAAAGTGGAATTTATTACTTGTGTTGGCTTTACTTTTTGTTGCATGCAAAGATGAATACGATGTCAACTTAGATGAACTTTATGGCACGACCTCTGGTTCATCTTCTAAAGTAGATAAAGAAATCATTACATGTGGAGACTCTAAAGTCATGATTATCAATATAGGCAAAGCCTCTATGACCACAGTACCATATGAGTGGGAATGGGATTCGAAAACAGCCGATGACCTTTCTGCAACATTGAAAGGACGTTTATTGGGAATGGATGAATGCAAAGTCGTAAATGAAGGAAACGACCAACTTGTCTTGCTAGCATCTTCAGGAGGATCAGCTCTTATTCTTTCTCGTAAAACCAAAAAATGTTTATTCACTGCTGTGGATGCTCCAGGAGCACACTCTATTGAATTGCTACCCAACAATCGAGTCGTTGTGGCCCTCTCTGGTGACGCAGGTGGCTTCCAAGTATATGACAGAAACGCTTCCAATAAAGTTATCTTTAAAGAAGATCAAAAAGGCGGACATGGTGTCATTTGGATGGAAAATCAGCAACTTTTATACGCATTAGGATATGATAAATTACTCGCTTATGAACTAAAAGATTGGAATACATCAACGCCTTCATTTGTGAAGAAGCAAGAATGGGATCTACCTTTAGGTGGGACAGAGCAAATACCGGATGGACATGATTTAATTCGTATTTCAGACCATGAATTAGGATTTACAACAGCTTATAACGTATATGTACTCGATACAAATACAGGAACTATCTCTGAATTCGAACCTATGAAAGGTCGCAAATTTATCAAATCCTTCAATTACGATAAAGAAAGCGGATACTTAGTTTATACTTATGCAGATATTGAGTGGTGGACACATAATATTCACATCCAAAATCCCAACAAAACAATCACCATCAGTAATGTAAATCTTTATAAAGTGAGAACAGTACCTGAAAGGGAATAAATAAACTGAAAGAAGCGATTACAAATTTGTAAAAAATAGCTTTCTAAATAGTTCGTAAAATGGATATAAGAAAAAAAACATGAAAAAGATATATGCAATATTTATACTTTTTTTTGTCTTGTGCGCATGTGCTACCGGACAAAAAAAGAACGAAATTGTTGTCTGTGGTGACGACAAAGTATGGATTGTCAATGTAGATAACTCAGAAGGAAAAAATCTAGATATCGTATGGAAATGGAATGCACAAGAGTCTAACATCCCTGACGATTTCAAAAAATACTTTCGAGGAATGGATGAATGCAAAACTGCAAAAAATGGTGACTGGTTACTTACATCTTCTTCGGCTGGAGGAGCAGCAATTATTGAACGTTCATCTGAAAAATGCTTGTTTTATGCAAGAGTTCCAGCCGCACATTCCATAGAGCTACTTCCTGATAATCGGGTAGTGGTAGCATTATCACATAATGAAGAAGGAGACTGTATACAATTATTTGACATCAACCGCCCTAACCAAGTTCTTTTTCAGGATAGTCTTTTTTGGGGGCATGGAGTAATCTGGATGGAAAACCGTCAATTGTTGTACGCACTCGGCTTTAATGAATTGAAAGCTTATTCCCTAAAGAATTGGAAAAGTGAACAACCGACATTACAGATGGAAAAAGTATGGAAACTACCGACAGACGACGGACACGATTTGATTCGCATTTCAGAAAATGAATTGGGATTTACAACATCGTCCGGAACTTATGTAATTGATTTGGACACGGAAAAAATTGTTTCATTTCAACCTTTAGAAGGGAAAAAATTCATCAAGTCATTTAATTATAATAAGGAAAATGAAATTTTGAGTTATACACAAGCCGAAATCGAATGGTGGACTCACAATATTTATCTGGAGAATCCAAAGAAAACGTTGACTATAGACAGCATCAATCTGTATAAGGTTCGTCCAGTTATCTATGAATAATCACAAAATTAATAAAGTATTTATGCATATTATTAATAAAATATTAATATTGGGGAGTTGGCTGGTTGTTCTATTGTTAGTCCATACTTCATGCACAAACTCTGTTGACCATTCGGAAAGGACATTAAAATTACTTCCTGAACCTGCCCAGTTAACAGTAGGAAAAGAAGCATTCATTCTACAGGACGATATGATTATCAGCATCAATGCCCCCTCTTTAAAATCGGCCGCAGATTATTTAGTTTCCATCTTGCAACGTGCCACTGGGTATAAGTTTGTTGTTACAGAAGAGGGAAGAGGCCATATTCAACTATGTATAGATGAGAAATTACCTCACAAAGAAGGCAATTACACTTTAAAGGTTACCTCGAACCAAATACACATATCTTCGGCGAATTATGCCGGTGTAATAGCCGCTATATCAACAATCCGTCAAATGTTTCCTGTTGAAATAGAAGCATCAACCGTTGTTTTGGATACAGTTTGGTCAATACCAACTGTTTCTATCATAGATGAACCACGTTTTGCATGGAGAGGCATACTACTTGATGTAGCTCGCCATTTTTTCAGTAAAGAAGAAGTGAAAGAGTTGTTAGATGTTATGGCACTTTATAAGATGAATAAGTTTCATTGGCATCTGACTGATGATCAGGGGTGGCGCATTGAAATCAAGAAATATCCCCTACTGACAGAGAAAGGGGCATGGCGCACATTTAATGACCAAGATCGTATTTGCATGAGTCGCTCAAAAAGAGAACAAAATCCCTCTCTTGCCATTCCTTCTGATAAATTACGGATTATAGAAGGGGATACTCTATATGGGGGCTTCTATACACAGGAAGATATACATGAAATTATAAGGTATGCAGCAGTACGTGGCATTGACGTAATTCCAGAGATAGACATGCCGGGACATATGCAAACAGCAGTTAACCTTTATGCGAATGTATCTTGTTTTCCACAAAAAGAAGCACCGATGAATATTTCTTCTCCTGTTTGTCCGGGTAAAGAGAGTGCCTTAGAGTTTTGCAAGAACGTGTACGACGAGATTTTCCGACTATTCCCTTCTGAATATGTACACTTAGGAGCGGATGAAGTTTCAAAAAAGAATTGGGAAAAGTGTTCAGACTGTCAGAAACGTATGAAAGTAAACAACTTAAAGACAGAAGAAGAACTGCAATCATGGTTCATTCATCAAATGGAACAATATTTCAATGAAAATGGAAAACGTTTGATTGGCTGGGATGAAATATTGCAAGGTGGAGTGTCGCCTACGGCTACAGTGATGTGGTGGCAAAGCTATGAAAAAGAGGTTGTAAAAAAATCCATAGCCCAAGGTAATTCGGTCATTCTTTGCCCGAACTACGATTTCTATTTGGATTATTCCGAAATAGGACAGTCCACTCGTCTGATTTGTGAATCAGTATCTTTATTGGACTCATTGAACGAATCTCAATCCAAACAAATATTAGGAGTACAAGGAAACATTTGGGGTGAGTTCATTCCTTCCCGTGAACGAATGCATTATATGGCATTTCCTCGGTTACTCGCCATCGCAGAGACAGGTTGGTCACAAGCTGCAAATTACAATTGGAAAAGCTTCCAGAGACGCATGACCGGACAATTCAATCGTTTAGATGCATTGGGAATAGATTACCGCATGGCTGATTTGGAAGGATTTTGCAACACAAATACTTTTATCGGTGAAACTAAAGTAAATGTCATTTCCCCTGATCCAGACGTTGTTATCCATTATACTGACGATGGCACAGAGCCAACCGAAAAATCGGCAGTATACACCACTCCTATATCCATCCGCGATTCTGCAAGTTTTGCGTTCCGCGCATATCGCCCCAATGGAAAATCAAGTAAAGTTTTCCATGCTTCTTATAAAAAGCAGAATGGATATATTCCAGCGGTAGATATTAAAGCTCCGAAAAAAAAGGGATTAATGCTTACATGGTATGAAGGCGACATTCCTTCTTGCCAAGTAATAGAAAATTACCATTTAAAAGAAAAGAGAACCATCGACGATATATATATTCCTTCAGAAGTAGGCAACAGTAAAGTAGGTTTAATTTTTACCGGTTATTTTTACGTATCGGTTGACGGTATCTATTCATTCAGCCTTTCATCTGATGAAGGAAGTACATTAAAAGTAGATGAAGAAATGATTATAGACAACGGAGGCCGACATTTGAGGAATGAAGTTTCAAGTCAACGTGCATTGGCAAAAGGATGGCATCCGTTAGAAGTTCGTTACTTCGATTTCAATGGTGGATGTTTGTCGTTAAAGATGCATGATGCTTCAGGCAAACAAATAAAACCAATATACAACCATTAATTAACCAATGATAAATAATCATGAGAACACAACTGATAATTATATTGTCGCTGTTGAATGTATGTTTGGTGCCTGCCCAAGAGCGTGATACGCGTGTGCGTACCTACATTACTCCCACCCGGATTGTTTGGCAACAAGACAGTGATCACATCACTAATTGTAATTTTCTGTTAAACCAGGGAGATGGTCAGGCTTATTGGGGAGCGTATTACGATTACGAATCAACAGATACCGGTTTACAAGGCAAGAAAGAGAAAACGGTCAAAGCCGCCACATATTGCCGACTATCTTCTACCGATGGGGCTCGTCCAGCTATTCTGCTTGATTTCGGGAAAGAACTTCATGGCGGAGTACAATTAGTCACTGGTGCCTGGCCAAGCCATAAGCCGGTAAAAATCCGTCTTCGTTATGGCGAATCGGTCAGTGAAGCAATGTCCGACATAGACGTCAAAGGAGGAGCGACAAACGACCATGCTATTAGAGATCAAGAGCTTATCCTTCCATGGCTCGGAGTATATGAAACAGGAAACTCCGGTTTTCGTTTTGTGCGCATTGATCTATTGGATACAGACGCAATACTTGAGCTTAAGGAGGTCCGTGCAATCTCTATCATGCGCGATATTCCGTATCGCGGTTCTTTCCAATGTAATGATGAGAAACTTAACACAATATGGCGGACGGGAGCTTATACCGTTCACCTGAATATGCAGAATCATCTCTGGGATGGAATTAAACGAGACCGTTTGGTCTGGATAGGTGATTCCTATCCAGAGGTGATGACTGTAAACTCCGTGTTCGGTTACAATGAAGTGGTACCTAAAAGTTTGGATTTAATGCGTGATATCACGCCATTGCCACATTGGATGAATGCAGGATTCTCCTCTTATTCTATCTGGTGGCTGTTGTGTCATTATGAATGGTATCGCTATCATGGAAATAAAGCCTATCTGGAACAATCACGTGATTATATTACAGCTTTATTGAGACAATTAATGACTCAAATAGCCCCCGATGGGCAGGAATGTCTGGATGGCACTCGTTTTTTGGATTGGCCATCGAATAGCAACAAAGACGCAATTGCGGCAGGGCTCCAAGCCTTAATGGTTTGGGGAATGCGAGTCGGAGTTGAATTTGCAGAACTATTTGAAGACAGACAATTGTCTAATGACTGTAAAGCTGCCGAGAAGAAGTTGGTAAAAGCTGCATCCAAAGTTTATAAAAAGTTTTTAGCTTCCTGTCCGGCTCCCGATGCGCCCGGCTCCAAGCAAGTGACTGCATTAATGACGATTACAGGATTAATTGATGCCCCAAAAGCTGATAAAGAGTTCCTCTCAATAAATGGTGCACAGGGCTTCTCTACTTTTTATGGCTATTATATGTTGGAAGCAATGGCTATGGCCGGCAATTATCAAGGAGCATTAGACGTGATTCGTGAATATTGGGGAGCAATGATCGACTTGGGAGCCACTAGTTTTTGGGAAGATTTCGATATCAATTGGATTCCGAATGCAGCCCCCATCGACGAACTAGTACCGGAAGGGAAAAAAGATATTCATGGTGACTGTGGCGCTTATTGCTATGTAGGCTTCCGTCATAGTTTGTGTCACGGTTGGGCTTCAGGACCAACTTCTTGGTTGAGCCGTCACATTTTAGGTGTGGAAGTAATAGAACCAGGATGTCGTCAAGTACGTATAACTCCTCATTTAGGCGATTTACAGTGGGTGAAAGGTACATTTCCAACTCCTTATGGCGAACTACAAATTTACCATGAGAAGCAAGCAAATGGCAATGTAATATCAGAGGTGAAAGCCCCTAAGGGAGTATCAGTCATCAAATAGATAATGAGTTTTATAAAACAATTAGAAGGTAGTTTACACTGCCGTAATGTATAAATTAGAAGGAGTAAACAAATGAAAAAGAAATTATTAATGAATGTATGGATAATGCTTGCATTATTCACATGTGTAGGTATTTCTTCTTGTTCAGACAACGACGAAGACGGCACAAAAGGACATCAAGTATTACGTTTAGTTGATAAAAGTGGAAATCCAATTGGCGGTATCAGTGGTGGAGACTGTAATTTGACTGGTAGCGCTGAAAACCTGACGCTGAGAGTGATGTCCGATTTAGACTGGGAAATAACTATTTCCGAAGGCAACGAATGGTTTAAAGCCGACATCACAAAAGGAAGCGGTTCAAAAGAGATTTCATTTACAGTAGCCGAAAATGAAGGATTGGAAGAAAGAAAAGCTACAGTGATATTATCGACCACCCAGAATTCATCTGTTCAAGATTTCGTATTGAATTGTATTCAGCCAGGTGGACCAAGATTAATAGTGACTCCTGAGAATACTTCTGTCGAAAAAGAAGGGAAAGATGTCACCATTGCAATTAACACTAATTTACCTTCATTGAAATGTATCATACCTGAAAATGTTAAATGGATTACTCAAAAATCATTAACAAACAAACAGTTAATTCTTACAGTAGCAGCAAGTGATATCGCAAAAATACGTACTGCAACGGTGGAAATTACTTCTGAGTCGGCCGCTTATCCTACAACAAAAAGCATAGAAATCAGGCAAGCGGGTGCTGTGGATATGGCAGAGTTACTCGATGTTAAGTTCAATGCAGATGGTACTGCAGAAGATCTTTCTGCGATGAAAATGCCTATTAAAGCATTTGCCGGTTCTACTTTGAGCATGATTGAAAATGAAACTTTTGGTTATATTGCAAAATTCGACCCAGTAACAATAAATGCGAATAAAATTACCAGTGGTTTCTATATTGTTGATTTCACCCAAAACTTAATTTTCCAAAATGCAATTGCCGATGGATTCTCAATGGAATTATATGTAACTGCTAAAGATTACGGAGAAAGCGGTCCGATTCCGATGGGGTGTCATGGTGGTGGCGGTGTTGCCATTACTTGGCAAGATAAAGATAACTATTGGACTTTTGAACCCTATATAGGTAATTATTCAGCTTGTAATACGCCTCCACTGGGTGAAGTGCCAGAAGAAACATGGTACCATGTAGTGGGTGTCTGGGATGGTACAGGAAGTGCAGGTGCCATTAAATTGTATCTAGATGGAGAAATCAAGGCAGAAAGAGCCCCTGCTAAGGGTAATTCATTCCAATTTCCAGGAAATAAATGGTTCGTAATTGGTGGAGACGCTGGTGCTGCAAATGAAGCAGACAGAGCCTATAAAGGTCAAATTGCCGTAGCTCGTATATATGACCGTGCTTTGACAGCCGAAGAGGTTAAACTATTATATGATACATTGGAAGAATAAAACACTCCGCAGATGAATCATTTTTCATAGGTAATCAGAATAAACAAGCTACAGAGATTACTTTCCAGCTTTTAATTCTTAAGTTGAAAAGTAATCTCTGTATTTTTTCTTATTGTAAAATAGGTCCAATATAGATTCATATAATTAACAATAAATGAAGAAAATAACCAAACTCATTTCAGTCATAGGTTTCATCCTTTGTCTGTCCGCCTGCCAAGAAATTCGGGAAGTCAGTTATGAGCAACTTCGCGGAGGGTTTACCAACCTCCCGGATTCCATTCAGACAAGTGTCTACTGGCACTGGATTTCTGGAAATATTTCCAAAGAGGGAGTCATCAAAGATCTGGAATCAATGAAACAGGCTGGCATCAACCGTGCATTTATAGCGAATATCGGACTAAGTGCAGCGGAAGCACCCACCGGAGATGTGCAGATTTTCTCCGACGAATGGTGGGAGATACTGCATGCCGCTTTAAAAAAGGCAACCGAGCTGAATATAGAAATCGGTATCTTCAACTCTCCGGGATGGAGTCAGGCAGGAGGTCCGTGGATCAAGCCGGAGCAGTCCATGCGGTATCTGGCATCTGTCGGCACGCAAGTCAAAGGCGGACAGGCAATAGAAGTTATGTTACCCAAAACCAATCCTAATTTTCAAGATGTAAAAGTACTGGCTTATCCGTCTGTGAAAAGCAAAGCTACGATCCTTAATCCGGCCAACTGCACTGTTAGCTCTTCCCCCGCCATCACTGCTATCCATCATCTGATAGATGGAGAAACGGCGACAGAAATACGGTTTGGCAACCAATCCGAAGTCGTAATAGACTTTAAGAGCCACGATACAGTAGCATTGCGAAGCCTCCGCCTGCTTACCTCCGCCGCACCTATACGTTGCCAGGCGGTTCTGCAAATGAATGATAACGGTGAATACAAAGAAATCAAGCAGTTCAGTATAGAAAGATACAACGATAATCTGGCTGTAGGATTCGATCCTTATGCTCCTATTGCCATCTCTTTCCCCACAGCCAGCGGTAAAGACTTCCGGTTGTCACTCTCCGGTCTGAATCCCAATAGTGGCATCCGGGAAATAACATTGTCTTCTGCTCCGGTAGTAGAAAGTTATTCGGAGAAAACATTCGCCAAAATGTATCAGACTCCACTTCCTTACTGGAATGAATATCAATGGCCGGTGCAAGCAGTGGTGGACGACCCTGCATTGATCGTTCAGCCCGAACAAGTGAAAGACATCACCGCCTGTATGAAAGGAAACAAACTTTCCTGGGACGCTCCCGACGGAGAATGGGAAATTGTGCGAATGGGAATGGTACCCACTTATGTAGAAAACGGTCCTGCATTAAAAGACGGGATAGGTCTTGAAGTGGACAAAATGAGTAAGGAGCACCTCCGAAGCCATTTCGACGCCTTTATCGGCGAGATTTACAAGAGAATCCCTGAAGCCGACCGTAAGACTTGGAAAGTAGTTGTAGCGGACAGTTATGAAAAGGGAGGTCAAAACTTCACGGACGATTTCCTTGAATCATTTGAGAAGAAGTACGGTTATAGCGCACTACCTTTTCTCCCTGTCTACAATGGAGTGGTTGTGGAAAGCGAAGATGCCTCCGACCGCTTTTTGTGGGATATGAGAAAGATGGTGGCCGAACGGTTATCATACGATCATATTGGTGAACTAACCCGTCTAAGCCACCAATACGGAATGACTACCTGGTTGGAAAACTACGGTCACTGGGGATTCTCCGGAGAGTTTTTGCAATACGGCGGGCAAGCAGATGAAGTGGCAGGAGAATTCTGGAGCGAGGGAGAACTAGGCAATATAGAAAACAGGGCTGCTTCTTCGTGTGGTCATATCTACGGTAAACAAAAAATCTCTTCCGAGTCTTTCACCTGTGGCGGTATGGCTTACAGCCGTTATCCGGCTACCATGAAACAACGTGGTGACCTTTTCTTCTCCGAAGGAATCAACAACACACTGCTGCACGTCTATATTTCACAGAAAGCGGAAGGCAAACTGCCCGGACTGAATGCACCTTACAGCAACGAATTTAACCGTTTCAACACTTGGTATTCCCAGTTGGACCTATTCACCGACTACCTGAAACGTTGTAACTTCATGCTCCAACAGGGACTCAACGTAGCTGATATTTGCTATTTCATAGGAGAAGATACTCCCAAAATGACCGGTGTCACGAATCCTCCCTTGCCGAAAGGATACCAGTTCGATTACATCAATGCAGAAGTGATACTCCGCGATATGACTGTCAAAGACGGTCTATTGACTCTACCCCACGGCACAAGTTACCGAATCATGGTATTACCGGAATTGGAAACAATGCGTCCCGAACTATTAACCAAAATCACTCAACTTGTGAAAGACGGAGGTGTCATTCTCGGTCCGAAGCCTAACCGTTCGCCAAGCTTGCAAGACTTCCCCGAAGCAGATAAGAAAGTTCAGGAAATGGCAAATGCCTTGTGGGGAAATGTAGACGGTATCAAGGTGAAAAGCGGCAATTATGGCAATGGCATGATATTAAGCGGTATGAATATGCACGAAGCATTAGAATTAGTGCATTGCATTCCCGACTGTGCATTGACTAAAGACATTCCTGTAGTATACGGTCATCGCAGCATCGGTGATATGGATGTTTACTTCCTGTCCAACCAATCTTCAGAAAAAGTCGTATTCTCACCGGAATTTCGTGTAACCAATAAGCAACCTGAACTTTGGGAACCGACAACTGGTGCTATCCGCCTTTTAAAGAAGTACGAACGCAACGCAAATGCGACAGTAATTCCTCTCGAACTGGAACCTTTGGAGAGTATCTTCGTCGTATTTGCCAAAGAAGTTTCCTCATCTTCGTTAGTCAACGATACGGACACCAATTACCCGGAACCACAGACAATCGCCACACTGGCCGGTCCGTGGACAGTCTCTTTCGATAAGAGTCAAAAAGGTCCTCAAGCCCCGGTTGTCTTCCAAAGCCTGTACGACTGGAGTACAAGTAAAGAAGACGCCATCAGGTATTATTCAGGAACAGCCGTCTATCGGACTGAATTTACGCTAAAAGATATAGTACCCAACAGTCCATTATTTATCAACCTCAATGAGGTAGCCGTTATGGCAAAAGTGAAAGTCAATGGACAATACATCGGTGGTGTATGGACGCCCCCTTACCGACTCAATATTTCGGAAGCCATCAAGCAGGGAACAAACAAAGTAGAAATTGAAGTGGTAAATACATGGGTGAACCGACTCATCGGAGATAGCAAATTACCTGTTGAAGAACGTCCGACCTGGACTCCTAACAATCCCTGGAATTCATCATCTCCTTTACAGAAGTCCGGACTGATAGAACCTGTCGTTATTGAAAGCATCACTTATTAAAACAGGGAATTCTTAAGGTATTAAACCATGTCAGCGATTATGACATTCAGCAACTGAATATGCTTTGGTCGGTACGTATGTTGAGCTTAGGCGTTGCATTGCTGTGCGGGTGGGGACTTTCAGTAATTTGGAAGTATCCACTATAATAAGTAAAATCGCTTATAATTTATGTTTATAAGCGATTTTACTTATTATAAAGAAAATAAATGAACACTTAATCAATTTATATGAAATCCCAGTTCGGGACGTTCCTTTAAATATGTTATTAAATCCCGGCCTACTGAAAGTCTAACCGGACGGGAAATCAAATCAACCGACATATGAGTTACATCAGCATCATCTGTCACCTTGAAGTATAGTTCCGTATTTCCCGGATGTTCCTTCGTCAGAGTAGCAAGTTCAGTGACCAAAGCCGAATTCAAGACAGACAGGGGAATGACGATTGTGATCTTCTGCACCAGTTCTTCTTTCACGTCGGGAAGAAGTTCCATAGAGGTGATTTTCACTTCCAGTTCATCCTGCCGCCATTGCTTGGCCTGACAGCGTGCCTTGATATACAAGAACGTTCCTTCATTGAGATATCCCTGATAAGTCACCCAGTCGTTTCCCCAGAATGGAATCTCGGTAGAACCGGAATAGTCCTCAATCTTGGCGATACCATACGGATTTCCGTTCTTGCTGACTCCACGACGAACACTGGTCACAATTCCTCCCATCGTTATTTCACGACCGACAAGGGCAGCTTTATCTTCCAAATCTGCCATACGTGTATTGCAAACATGTTCCAATACGATAGAGAATTCATCCAACGGGTGAGCGGAAAGATAGATACCAACCAAATCACGTTCACGGTTCAGACGGTCGAGATCACTCCAGCGTTCTACCCCTTGAGGAATTTCAGGAGTTGCAACATCAATAACGTTTTCACCACCGAACAGAGAATTGACGGCAGCCGCCTTATCTGCCTGATAACGGTTACCATAACGCATCAATGTTTCCAGGAACACTTCCCCTTTAGAGTTTACAGCAAAATATTGTTCCCGTTTCAGTTCCGGGAAACTATCAAATCCTCCGGCTAATGCCAGACATTCCATATTCTTCTTGTTGCAGGCATTGAGATTGACACGTTGCACAAAATCAAAGATTCCGAGGAAAGGACCATTTTGCCTGCGTTCTTCCATAATGCTTTGCACGGCAGCTTCACCTACACCTTTGACGGCCCCAAGTCCAAAACGAATATCACCATCATGGTTCACGGTAAACTTCAGGTTACTCTCATTTACATCCGGTCCCAGCGTCTGAATACCCATTGCCTTACATTCGTCCATCAGTTTCGTGATATCGGTAATGTTAGACAAACTTCGGCTCATCACAGCTGCCATATATTCAGGAGGGTAATTTGCTTTTAGATAGGCTGTTTGGTAAGCTACCCACGAATAACAAGTAGCATGTGATTTATTGAAAGCATAAGACGCAAACTTTTCCCAGTCGGTCCAAATCTTTTCAAGCACTTTCGGGTCGTGTCCGTTCTTACGCCCACCTTCAATAAATTTAGGTTTCATGTGATCCAACTTGTCACGCAACTTCTTACCCATGGCCTTACGGAGTGCATCAGACTCACCACGAGTAAAGTCTGCCAATAAACGTGACAGAAGCATCACCTGTTCCTGATAGACCGTAATCCCATACGTATCCTTCAAGTACTTTTCCATTACAGGAATATCATACTCAATCGGCTTGCGTCCATGTTTACGATCAATAAAATCAGGGATATAATCCATCGGTCCCGGACGATAAAGGGCATTCATGGCAATCAAATCTTCGAATGTAGAAGGCTGCAATTCGCGCAGGTACTTCTGCATACCGGCAGATTCAAACTGGAATGTACCAATCGTACGTCCGTCACTATATAATTTATAAGTAGCCGGATCAGAGATGTCTATTGCGTCGACATCTACCTCAATATTACGACTTAAACGGATATTTTCAACAGCTTCTTTGATGATAGACAAAGTTTTCAGACCAAGGAAATCCATCTTAATCAACCCAGTATCTTCAATCACCGAGCCTTCATACTGGGTAACAAGCATCTTTTCGCCCGTTTCCTTATCATCAGCAGTGCTGACAGGTACCCAGTCAGTAATATCATCACGGCAAATAATCGTACCGCAAGCATGTACACCTGTACCACGCACGTTGCCTTCAAGCATTTTGGCATACTTGATCGTATCCCGCAATAGAGGATCAGACGACGCTTCCGCTGCTTGCAATTCGGGAACATAAGCAATGGCATTCGGCAAATTAAGTTTCTTGTCAGGAATCTTGTCAGGAACCAGTTTACACAAACGATCGGATTCTGACAAAGGTAGCTTTTGTACACGCGCGACATCCTTGATAGCCATCTTTGTCGCCATAGTACCATACGTAATAATATGAGCAACTTTTTCCTGACCATATTTATTTGTCACCCAACGAAGTACCTCACCACGACCGTCATCATCAAAGTCCACATCAATATCGGGCAAGGAAATACGGTCTGGATTCAAGAAACGTTCAAACAGCAAATCATATTGGATAGGGTCTATCTTCGTAATACCCAAACAATAAGCCACTGCTGAACCTGCTGCCGAACCACGTCCCGGACCTACCGACACACCCAGTTCCTTACGTGCCGCATTGATAAAGTCCTGTACAATCAAGAAGTATCCGGGGAATCCCATCGTTTTCATGATGTACAATTCGAAGTTCATTCGTTCTTTGACTTCTTCCGTTAGAGGTTCACCATAAATTCTTTTAGCTCCGTCAAAAGCCAGTTTTGCCAAATAATCTCCCTCAAGTTTTATACGATAAAGTTTATCATAACCACCCAAGCGTTTAATTTTTGCTTTCGCATCCTCTTCACTTAATACCACATTACCATGTTCATCTTGAGTAAACTCGTTGAACAAGTCTTTTTCTGTAAACTTCGCCCGATACCCCTCCTCTGTTCCGAAATCTTCGGGAATGGCGAAAGTCGGCATGATAGGTGCATGGTCGATCGAGTAGTATTCTACCTTATCAAGAATCTCCAGTGTATTGCTCAATGCTTCGGGCACGTCGGCAAAGAGTTCGTTCATCTCTTCGCGTGTCTTCATCCATTCTTGTTTGGTGTAAAGCATTCGGGTAGGATCATCCAAATCCTTACCGGTACTCAAACAGATCAAACGGTCGTGCGCTTCCGCATTCTCTTCATCTACAAAGTGAACATCATTCGTACAAATCAGTTTGACATTGAATTTCTTAGCATATTCTATCAAATGTTTGTTCACATTCACCTGCAACGGGTAACATTCGTGATTGGCACGGGGAACAGTCGCTTTATGGCGTTGTAACTCCAGATAGTAGTCATCGCCAAACAAGTTCTTATACCATTGTATTGCTTCCTCCGCTTCGGCAAATTGCCCGGCAGTAATCCGCTTCGGCACCTCACCACCGAGACAGGCTGAACAAATAATAAGTCCTTCGTGATATTTTTCCAGTTCGCTACGGTCAGTACGCGGACGCATATAATAACCGCGCGTCCACGCGTGCGATACTAATTTAATAAGGTTGTGATAACCTGTTTCATTCTTAGCCAATACGATCAGGTGATAACCACTCTGGTCGGGCTTGCCTTCTTTCAGGTCCATGGTACGGCGGGCCACATACATTTCACAACCGATGATCGGTTTGAATAATTTGTTTTCCGCTTCCACGATCTTAGCTTTGCAAGCAGCAATCTCCGCCTCTTTATCCTCGCACTCTATCGTGCCGGCCTCAATTCCTGCAATTCGCTTCTTCAGGTCCTTGACTTCACCTTTCGGGCCACTATTCTTCTTATTGACGTAGTTCGTAAATTCCTTAATACCGAACATATTTCCATGATCGGTCACGGCAATACCCTTCATCCCATTCTTCATGGCCTTATCGACCAGACGAGCTACGCTAGCCTGACCATCCAACAAAGAATATTGAGTATGGACATGTAAATGAACGAAATCCTGCATAATGATAAGTAGTTAATTTGAAGGCATAAAATTACTACCTCCTGGGTTATAAACAAAAATAATCCTCAAAAAGTTATCAACATTCGCATTTCTATGCTCATTTACTTGCTGAATTTTTAAATTAAGTATATTTTTGCAGACAATATCATTAAACAGCATTCATGGGCCGACTAAAGAAATTGAAGAAAATACGTATTCACCGCGAAGGAACACATATATTATGGGCTAGCTTCTTGCTATTGCTATTGATTAATGCGGCTCTTTATTGGGGGATCGATTGCAAAATACCATTTTATGTGGTAGCAGTAGCGAGTATAGCAGTCTATCTGCTGATGGTGAATTTCTTTCGATGTCCGATCCGTCTCTTCGGACAGGACACTGAAAAGATTGTCGTAGCACCCGCCGATGGAAAAATCGTCGTTATCGAGGAAGTCGATGAAAACGAATATTTCCATGACCGCCGGTTAATGATATCCATCTTCATGAGCATTGTGAATGTACATGCCAACTGGTATCCGGTGGACGGTACCATTAAAAAGGTAGCACATCATAATGGAAACTTCATGAAAGCATGGCTGCCGAAAGCCAGCACAGAAAACGAACGTTCTACGGTAGTGATCGAAACTCCGGAAGGAGTGGAAGTACTCACCCGGCAAATTGCCGGAGCAGTGGCACGCCGTATTGTCACCTACGCTGAAATAGGAGAAGAATGTTATATTGACGAACACATGGGATTTATCAAATTCGGTTCCCGTGTGGATGTGTATTTACCCATTGGCACAGAAGTATGTGTCAGCATGGGACAATTAACGACCGGTAACCAAACGGTTATCGCCAAACTTAAATAATTCTGTCACAATGACAAACGTTATTAAAAACAGTATTCCGAATACCGTAACCTGCCTGAACCTTTTCTCCGGTTGTATTGCCTGCGTCATGGCTTTTGAAGCCAAATATGAGCTGGCACTACTTTTCATTGCTTTAAGTTCCATTTTCGACTTCTTCGACGGATTGTTGGCTCGTATGCTCAATGCACATTCCATTATCGGAAAAGACTTGGACTCATTGGCAGATGATGTCAGTTTTGGAGTTGCTCCTTCACTGATCGTATTCTCTCTGTTCAAAGAAATGTATTATCCGGCAAGTATGGAGTTCATCGCTCCTTACCTACCCTATTTAGCATTCTTGATTTCTGTTTTTTCAGCATTGCGCCTGGCTAAATTCAATAATGACACGCGACAGACCAGTTCTTTTGTGGGACTTCCGGTTCCCGCCAACGCTCTGTTCTGGGGTTCTTTAGTGGCGGGTGCACATGACTTCCTGATATCAGACAACTGCCATCCTGTCTACCTTCTTATACTTGTCTGTCTGTTTTCCGGACTGCTGGTATCAGAAATACCGATGTTTTCGCTGAAATTTAAAAATCTGTCATGGAATGACAACAAAATCAGTTTTATATTCCTGATTATCTGCATTCCTCTCCTTATATTTCTTGGAATCAGTAGCTTTGCCGCCATCATTGTATGGTATATTTTACTTTCACTTTTTACAAGAAAAAGTAAATAAACAATCTCTTGGCACGTTTGTTGTACTATGAGTTTTATCGAAGTAACAACATAAAAATCATAGCCCGATGCATATACTTTTATTCATACTCATTTTTATTATTGCCATATTCGTATTTGGCCTTTCTATTATCGGCTTCATACTAAGAACGATTTTCGGATTAGGACGTGGTTCTTCTTCATCACGCCCGAAACAAACGGAATCGGGACGTACAAGCCAACAGGACTATGGCCAAAGAGATCGCCGTTCAAATGATGATGAAGAGGAAATATATTCCGAGAATGTTCCGGAGAAAAGACATAAAAAAATATTCACCCAAGACGATGGTGAATATGTAGATTTTGAGGAAATCAAATAAAACAGGATACTGCTTTTATTTTCGTTTCGCAGCAAAGAACTCTTTCATTAGTGTAGCACATTCGTCAGCCATTACCCCTTTTACAACCACCGTTTTAGGATGTAGAGCCGAACCGGCATATTTCTGATAGCCGCGTTTTTCATCTTCGGCACCAAATACAAGCTTACCAGTCTGTGCCCAAGCAATAGCTCCGGCACACATTACGCAAGGTTCAACTGTGACATACAGGGTACATTCGTTCAAGTACTTGCCACCAAGCACATTGGCAGCAGCTGTAATAGCCTGCATCTCGGCATGAGCCGTTACATCATTCAATGTTTCTGTGAGATTATGGGCACGTGCGATAATCCGCTCCTTACAAACCACGACAGCTCCAACGGGAACTTCCCCCCGCTCGGCAGCCTTTCCTGCCTCTATCAAAGCTTGTTTCATGAAGTAAATATCGTCCAGCATTCCACCCTTTTATTTTGAATCTATAATTTTTTAATTATCCCCCTATCGTCTCATATCATGTTCACCAAAAAGGGTCGGATAATCTTCTTCCATATTTTTATGGATAAACATGAGAATCGTCTCACGAAGCCAACGTGACTTGTTCGTTATCTTATATTTCTCCAGATAACGATCTACAATCAACTGTTCTTCGTCGCTCAACAAAATGCTCATTCGACGTTCCCTTTTGGTACACTCGACATGCATTTTCAGGCACTTCTTACTCCTTTTTCTCATATCTTCTGCAAAATTACTTTTACTTCTGTAAATACAAAGAATAAAAGCAGTAAATTTGCAAAAAAAGATGGCTAAACATAATGATTTAGGAAAAGCCGGAGAAAATGCCGCCGTAGCTTATCTTGAACAGAAGGGGTATCTCATCCGTGACCGGAACTGGAGAAAAGGACATTTCGAACTGGACATTGTAGCAGCAAAGGATAATGAACTGATTGTAGTAGAAGTGAAAACCCGCAGTAATACTCTGTTTGCAGAGCCGGAAGACGCCGTTGATTTACCTAAAATAAGACGTACGGTACGCGCAGCGGATACCTATATCAGATTGTTTCAGATTGACTTTCCTGTACGCTTTGATATCATTACGATAGTAGGCGATGAGATAAATTTCAAGGTTGAACACATAGAGGAAGCATTTTATCCTCCTTTATATTAAAGTTCACTACAGAAGATGCAGAATACATAGAGTTATTATATAATCGAATCATTATGAATGTAGAAACTGTCAGAGAATACTGCCTCAACAAGAAAGGAGTTACCGAGTCTTTCCCTTTCGATGATGTATCACTTGTTGTCAAGGTGATGAACAAAATGTTTGCTCTCATTGATTTGGAAGAAGCCAATCACATCGCATTGAAATGTGATCCGGAAAAAGCGATCGAACTGCGCGAACATTATTCAGGAATTGAAGGAGCTTATCATTTTAATAAAAAATACTGGAACAGTGTTCGTTTTGAGAGTGACGTAAACGATAAACTGATGAAAGAACTTATCGATCACTCTTATGATGAGGTAATCAAGAAATTTACTAAAAAGTTACGCGCAGAATATGATGCCCTCCCCTGATATATTCCCGGTTCCATTGATTCATATCAGCGAGACTAATTCTACCAACAACTATCTGCAGTCTCTCTGTTCTAAACAAAAAGTGGAAGAACTCACTGTCGTAGTCGCCGACTTTCAGACTTCCGGTCGTGGACAACGCGGCAACTCTTGGGAATCAGATTCCGGTAAGAATCTTCTTTTCAGCATCGTCATCTTCCCTGAATTCCTGGAAGCACGACGCCAGTTTCTCATTTCACAGATTATTTCTTTGGCTATTAAGGAAGAACTGGATACCTATACCACCGATATCTCTATCAAATGGCCGAACGATATTTATTGGAAAGAAAAGAAAATATGTGGAATGTTGATAGAAAACGATCTGATGGGACGGAACATCAGTCAAAGTATAGCAGGGATTGGAATCAATATTAATCAGGAAACGTTTCACAGTTCTGCCCCTAATCCTGTTTCACTGCGACAAATTACAGGAAAAGAGTTCGATCTATTTGAAATACTGAAGAACATCGTATTGCGTATCCAATCTTATTATAGTTTACTTAAAAAAGGCAATACGGAATCAATAGTCTGCCAATATGAAATGTCTCTTTTCAGAAAGGAAGGAATGCATCGTTTTAAAGATGCCAACGGTGAATTTCTTGCACGAATCATTCGTGTAGAACCCGAAGGAAGATTAATACTGGAAGATGAAATGCTAAACAAAAGAGGCTATATGTTTAAGGAGGTGGAATATTTACTGAAATAATCATCACTTAACAAACTATTATTGCTACATTGTGTTGAAAAAATAAATATATTTGTGAATTAGTAACCTTATAAAAAATGAGAAAAATGACGAAAGTTCAATTCGGCCTACATATATGGATAGGAATATTCCTTTGTTTATTTAGCGTGTCTTGTTCAGATGATGATACAGATTCGATAAAAGGAGACGATGATGATACGGATCTTAGCATAAATCATTGGATAGAGAAAAAATTGCGCAACGATTATTTATGGTATAATGAGTTACCAGCAACTAACAAAATAGATTACACAGCCGACCCTGAAACTTTCTTTTATTCATTGCTCAGTCTGAACGATGGCAAAACAAGGAATGGAAAACACCTCTACTACTATTCTTACATGGAGAAGAATAAAGATTATAAAACACGTACCAGTATTGATGCAGACAATACCTATGGAATGGAATTTACATTGTTTAATATAGTAGATGGAAATAACAAACCTTTAGGATATTATTATGCCCGAGTAGTGTATATTCTACCCAATAGCCCTGCACATGCAGCCGGTTTGGAACGAGGAGATTGGATTATAGGTATAGATGGAAAAAATAATATAAAAGAAGGAAATTACAAGGCCCTATTGAATGGTTCTGCTTCTCAATGGACTATAAAACACAATTCAGAAACTAAGACAATTGCCATAGGAGCTTCTACGGCAGTCGAAGATAATCCGTTATATTATCATGCCGTACTTACGTTTGGAGATAAGAAAATAGGCTATCTGGTTTACAACCATTTCACTCCGGGACCAACGGGCGTAGATGATCGTACTTATGATGAAGAAATGAAAACCATATTTGCCGATTTCCAATCAAAAGGAGTGAACGAGTTTGTATTAGATTTGCGCTATAATGGGGGCGGTTATGAACATTCGGCCAATATGCTAGCGGGACTTTTGATTTCCGAAGAGTCCAAAGATAAAATATTTGGCATTTTCTACAATAACAAAGGTAAAGTGACACACACCAGAACTTTCAATAAGGAAACAGAAGGAACAGCAGGTTATTTGAAACTTAATTCTAATCGCATCTATATCTTAACAAGTGAAAATACCGCTTCATCCTCTGAATTGGTTATCAGCAGTTTGGAACCCTTCATGAATATCGTACTCATCGGTGAATTAACAGAAGGAAAAAATGTCGGAATGCAGAAGTATTCAGATGAGCAATATGAATGGGCGTATTGGCCTATTACTACAAAGGTTACCAATGCTGTAAATTCAGATTACAGTGCAGGCTTTACCCCCGATTATGAGTGGAACGAATTCAATTTAGCCCAAAACCCAGAAGACACTTTACTCCCTTTAGGCAGCCCTGATGAGTTTATGTTAAATAAGGCCATTACTCTGATAACGGGAACCAATCGAAATACAAGAAACATAACAATGCCGTCTCAAGCAATACTAAGAAGCCAACCTATATATCAATCGATAGATCGCCATACTACTGGTGGAGTGCTACTTTGTCCGATTGAGATGGAATAAAAATACCTAGAGAATAGAAAAAGAGGTGAACCGCTTAGCGATTCACCTCTTTTTCTATTCTCAATATCTTATCCAATGTCTTTTGAGCTTCTGTCGATGGAAAACGTAGAACAACTTTCTGTAAAGAGTTACGCGCTTTCTCATACCGGGTAGTAAACAACTTCGATAATCCGTCCCGATAGCGAGCATACTGCATTTTAGTGGGAGAAGGAAGTTTCTTATAATCCGTTTCTAACTTTTTCTTCTCCTGCTCTGCCATCAAATAATAATAGTTTCCTAAAAAGATATTAGCAGCCAGATTATCCGCATCCAGTTGCAATATTTTTTCGTACATACGCAAAGCATCTTTTTCTTGTCCACGGCACACTTGCATTTCTGCACATGTTTCCAAACAATCTACATTATTTGGGTCCTTTTGCAGCAACTCTTTGTAGAACAAATAAGCTTTGTCGTAATTCCGTTTCTTTTTATAGGCGAGAGCTAATTCAGTAGCCAGTTTGGAGCTAATTTCACTATTCTTGTCCACATTCGTCCAATAATACATTTCCGTACGGTCTATATTCAGAGGAATAGTCTGCCGGAAATAGCTCACAGCCTGTCCATTCTGCCCAGCCTCAATGGCGGCAGATATTTTCTGCAACATCTCATCAACCGACTGTGCATTCAGCGCCAGCGGCAATGAGAATAAAGATAAAAGAAAAATAGTTAAGGTCCTCATAATCCATCTGATTGCTATTTAGTTCGTGATTCACAAAGATACAACAAAAAAATAAAAAATGTACCTTTGTGGACGAAAAGAACAATCAATTTGATAAAAGTGTTTCTATAAAATGATAGATAAAAAACAATCCTCCGAAAACAGACGAATATTACGGATAGCCATACCATCGATTATATCAAATATTACCGTCCCGCTACTGGGACTTATCGATGTTACCATCGTAGGACACCTCGGTTCTCCGGCCTACATTGGAGCCATCGCTGTAGGGGGAATGTTGTTCAATATTATCTATTGGATTTTCGGATTCCTGCGCATGGGAACGAGTGGCATGACCTCACAAGCGTATGGTCAGCATGATCTAAATGAAATCACCCGGTTACTGTTACGTTCCGTTGGCGTAGGATTGTTTATAGCTCTTTGCCTGTTGATACTCCAATACCCTATCCTGAAATTGGCATTCACTCTGATACAAACCATACCGGAAGTCGAGCAACTGGCAACTACTTATTTCTATATCTGTATCTGGGGAGCTCCCGCCACATTAGGACTTTATGGATTCGCCGGTTGGTTTATCGGAATGCAGAATTCACGCTTTCCCATGTATATCGCTATTACTCAAAACATTGTCAATATTGTAGCCAGCCTATCCTTTGTCTACTTGCTGGATATGAAAGTGGCAGGAGTGGCAACAGGAACTTTAATAGCCCAATATGCAGGTTTCTTCATGGCCATATTGCTATATATGCGCTATTACAATGCCCTAAGAAAGCGGATCGTATGGAAAGAAATTATACAGAAACAAGCCATGTACCGTTTCTTCCAAGTCAACCGGGACATCTTCTTCCGTACCCTTTGCCTGGTTGTGGTCACCCTGTTTTTCACCTCTGCTGGAGCCGCCCAAGGAGAAATTGTATTAGCCGTAAACACCTTGCTCATGCAACTATTCACTCTGTTTTCTTACATCATGGACGGATTTGCTTATGCCGGTGAAGCACTGGCCGGCCGTTACATAGGTGCCAAGAATCAAACAGCCTTACGCAACACAGTACATCACCTTTTCTATTGGGGATTGGGTCTTTCATTGATATTCACTATCCTTTATGCAATCGGTGGAAAAGAATTTCTGGGCCTACTAACCAATGACACTTCAGTAATCAACGCTTCAGACACTTATTTTTACTGGGCACTTATCATTCCGCTAGCCGGTTTTTCTGCTTTCCTGTGGGATGGAGTATTTATTGGTGCCACCGCTACCCGTCAGATGCTTTACTCCATGTTAGTCGCCTCCGCCAGCTTCTTCGGAGTATATTACGCTTTCCATCCTCTTCTGGGAAATCATGCCCTATGGCTGGCTTTTCTCATTTATCTTTCCCTGCGAGGAGTTGTACAAACCTTTTTGGGAAGGCAAATAATGAAAAAAGTAATCGCATCCCAGTGAGGCTATCCGATAAATTATCTCTATATTTGCGGCAAACAATAAAAAGCAAAAGGTATGGCAAAGTATAAAAGAATCTTACTAAAGCTCAGTGGAGAGAGCTTGATGGGCGAAAAGCAATACGGCATTGACGAAAAAAGACTGGCAGAATATGCTCAACAAATCAAAGAAATCCACGAACAAGGGGTACAGATTGGTATCGTCATCGGAGGAGGCAATATATTCCGCGGATTAAGCGGAGCCAATAAAGGTTTTGACCGTGTGAAAGGTGACCAAATGGGAATGTTGGCTACCGTTATCAATAGCCTCGCTCTAAGTTCTGCCCTTGTGGCTACCGGTGTAAAAGCACGTGTATTGACAGCAGTACGGATGGAACCTATCGGTGAATTCTACAGTAAATGGAAAGCCATCGAATGTATGGAAAACGGTGAAGTGGTCATCATGTCTGCAGGAACAGGAAATCCTTTCTTTACTACAGATACCGGTTCTTCACTTAGAGGAATAGAAATCGAAGCAGACGTTATGCTGAAAGGTACTCGCGTAGATGGCATTTACACAGCTGATCCTGAAAAAGATCCTACCGCAACCAAATTCGATGATATTACCTATGATGAAGTGTTGAAACGTGGTCTGAAAGTTATGGATTTAACTGCGACTTGTATGTGCAAAGAAAATAACCTGCCTATCGTCGTATTTGATATGGACACAGTAGGCAACTTAAAAAAAGTAATCAGTGGAGAAGAGATAGGTACATTAGTACACAATTAATCAGAAAATAAAAAGTGTGAATTTTGCAATAGTAGTTTTTATCAAAGCTATACAGCAAAATTCGCACTTTGTCTTTCTTTTCAAATATTATATCGAAACGAATACCTATTTATCAAAATACTGGATCAAATCATACGCATTAAAATTCAATTCGCGGGCAAAGAAAGATAAATAAGGAAACAACTGATAAGAATTATCATAAAGACCCTTATTGGCAGGTTTCGACGAATTATCCGTACCATCATCATCCTGATATTTAAACCAATGCCATCCGATACAATTCTTAGCTTCAAGCAATCCTAATGTAAAATGCTGATAAGCATAAGCCCTCTCATTTTGTGTAGGAACAGAATATCCGGCTCCCGACTGGTTATTCAGATCGGAATCCTCCACCCCTTTCGTATAAAACTCACTTACAAGAAACGGCTTATCCGCCCAACTTGCCCAGTCTGCAATCGCTGTTGTCAGTTCGGGACTCCAACGGCTATAATAGTTGATAGAAATAACATCACAATATTTTCCGGCAGCCCTCATCACTCCCTCCATATATTTAGGAGTTCCATGTAATCGAGTCCCCAGATAAAGCAGCTTATCATCTACTTTCATCACTGCCTCTTTCACTGCTTTATAATATTTCTCTGCTACGATACCTGCAAACTCGTTATTCAAGGCATCCGTCACACTTTGCACCCCCTTGGAATCCATAAAGGCTTTTGCCGCAACATAAGCCGGATCATTCGAACTGTTGATAGCCAGGAAACGATCCAAAATCCGGGAACTGTTTGAAGAGAAGTTTATCTCATTATCCGAGAAGAAACCCAATACATTTGGATCGCGCAGATAATCTGCGAAAGCACTACCTGCCAAATATGATTCACACCATTCAGCCCATCCATTATAAAACACAAGGCCTGCAGCATTATCATCACTTCCTCCGGGATAATTATAAGATTTCGCACTCTTGAACTGGCTTAGAAAAGCAAAGGAAGGTGCCAAAGTCAACGGACTGCTTGGATTGGAAGCATTATGAGTCTGAATCAACGAGTACGCTCCCGTACAGAATGCACCTGTACCATGAAAACCGATCTCACTCAATTCACGTTGAGTAGTGGACAGCCACTTCTCATCAGTTCCAAACCTATTATTCCAGGCTGTTTTATTACGACTGGAAGTTCCTTTGCGCAAAGAAGTTGCACTACGTTCAAGATGCAGGCAGCCTTCCGGATCAACCAACCACCAACGTCCATCTATCTTCTTCGTATAAAACCTGCCCGTAGCTGCTTGTTTCGGAAGCGTTGTCGAACTTCCATACTTATTCACTGACTCCTGATATGCTTTCAATGTCTTAATAGCCGGTTTATATCCATCCATATAAGCAATAATACGTGTATTCCCCGTTGTCCAACTGGATATGGGAGGATAAGCACTGGAATACTTGACACTGATAGGGCGATACATATTGGCATTTAATGACGGAGCATATATCACAGAAGCTCCAGGAACAGGTAAATCTTCCGGGTATTCCGACTCCACATCTCCCCCACCCATCACTATATCAGGAGGCATAAAATTAGGGTCCTTATCATCATCATCCGTACAAGAAACCATAGGAATAGAACTTATAAACAGTAAAGCTCCCAGTATAAATATTTTTTTCATGGTATGTATTTTATAGATTGTTATTTGATTGTTGATCGAACCAGTCGGCCAAACGATAGGCATTGATATTCAATTCTTTCATAGCATCGGCCAACGGTTTATAAAGATTGTATTCATTATCTATCAGTCCCTTATTAGAGTCCAGATTCGAAGGATCTGCCCCTTTTGCCGTCGGATCATTATCCTGATAACGAAACCAGTGCCATCCGACACAATTTCCACTTTCCAATAATCCTAAAACAAAATGCTGATAGGCATATCCACGCTCCTGTTGAGTTTGAACGGTAAAACCCGCTCCTGTCGTATTCGCCAGTCCGGAATCCATTCCTTTCGTATAAAATTCCGTAATGATGAAAGGCTTTTGAGCCCATTCTCCCCAATGTTTCATGGTCTTTTCACTCGGCGTCCACGCTCCATAGTAGTTAATTGCAACGACATCACAATACCTGCCTGCCGCTTCCACAATCTGGCGGATAAACTTCGGTTTTCCATGTAAACGACTGCCTAGATAGAGATGATTGGGATCATACTTCCGAATCGCTTCCGATACTACTTTATAATATCGTTCAGCTACCACCCCTGCAAACTCCTCCCGGTGCTCATCGGTTATTTGCTGCGAAGTAATTCCCTGCTTTTTCAACCAGGATTCCGCATACACTCTTCCCGGATCACCAGGGTTCTGTAAAGTCAGATAACCTTCCAGATTTTTGGGTCCGAACGGAAGTTCATTATCCGAAAAATAACCAATGATGTTTTTATCCATTTTATTCGCAACCAGTTTTTGTACTATCTCATCGCAATAAGTCTCGAATTCCGGGTCAAAAACGAAAATACACTGATTAGGATATCCCGTGTTACCAGGCAACTGATAAGTTCCTCCCCGTTTCTTACCATATCCGCTCATCAAGTTGAGAATGATTGAGCGGGTCAAGACCTCTTTGTGGGATGCATTGTAAGAAGCAATCGCCTCTTCGTTACTCCAAGAGCCCGCACCGGAAAAGCCCAGTGAATGAATCAACCGTGCCGTCCCTTCGATCCATCTTTCTTCCGTACCGAATTTATCCAGCATGGCTTGTTTATTGCGTTCAGAGGTACCTAAACGTACTCCAACCACCACTTTCTGTAAATGCCGATATCCGTCGGGATCAATCATCCACCAACGATTTCCAATACGTTCTACTCTAAAAAATCCAGTAGCCCGGTGTTTCGGAGCATCCAAATCACTTCCATACTCATTTACGTGCACTTTATCAGTAGCTTTAAAACCATCCAATTGAGCAATGGTACGGGTATCATACTCCTTCCATGGAAGATCTTTCTGTCCTTTCACCCACGGACGGGCAGTGACCTTAAATGTACGCCCCTGCCCATAACCCAACTGGGATAACAGCAGTAAAAACAATATAACTATACTATTTTTCATCTTCTAATATTCTTTTACGATTCGTATTGCATTTAAAATAGGCACAGACTCTACCGCTCCAAAACGAACGACAAGCCCTTTTCCCTGTGAAACCGGAACAATATACTTTTTAATGACCGCACGTTCGGAACCGTATTCTTCTGCAATATTCATTTGTCTGGCAACAGATACCCCATTTATATCCACAGAAAATACCCGGTTTGCATACTCCTCTTTCACCACATCATTACCTAAATTATACACCAAAGCCTCTCTTTTATTTTCGGAAGTAAGTTCCGTCCAATACAAATATACAGCATAGACACCATCCGGCACATCCGCTTTAAAGGCCTCAATACCTACACGTTGCGTCTGAAAGATAGGATCCTGATCCGTTCCCAGTATATCAGTGTCGCTGGCAGGCAAAGAACCGTATCGAGTCTTGTTCGGAGCCACTTCTCCGCCAATATATCCCCATGAGCCTTTTTCATAAGCCTGTTCGGGTATCCAGCACAGTTCTGCTGTCCGGTCCTCGAAATAACGTTGAGCGCCCAGTAATACATTGACTTCCGTAAAGCCGTTCTTCACATTGACACATTGAAAATTGCAGACATACTGGTCACGATATTCGCGTCCCTCTTTTTCAATTACAGCATCTACCACATTCTCTCCGTTAACAAAAGGAATATCCACAGAAACGACCTTATCCGATACCGGATATACTCCCAAACTCTTTCCATTTAAAAAGACTTCCACCTTATCTGCATTGGTATACACCTTCAAAGGTTGCGTACAGCTCTTTCCATCCCGACTGGCTCCTGCCCTGTTCTTCCACGATTTAGAAGCAATGTGCAGGACAGGTGCCTCTTTCAGATAAGCCTGATAAAGATAATATCCATCTTTACGTTCTCTATCCGTACTTACCAACCCTTTATTGTTCACATGAGGCATGGCGTTTCTTCTGGCTTCAGAATAAAAATCATTCAAGTTCCAAACCATAGTTCCCACGATATAATCCCTCTTTAGAATTTCAGGCAAGTAATGTTCGTGGTAGATGGAACCAAATTCACAACTAAAGTCAAACCGCATCGGCGAAAAAGAGTGAATACGAGTATCCACATCCGCCCCATATTCGGTAATGAGCAACGGTTTGTGGGGAAACTCCCTGTGAAGCTCTTCCAGTTTCTCTTCAAATCCACTCAAGCTACCACCATACCATCCATTATAAAGATTAAAACCCAATAACATCGGTAATTCTGTAATTCCCGCTTCCTGATAGATTTGAGAAGTAGAATGACAAGGCAACATGGTATAGCGTTCCGAATCCAAACTTCTTATCTGCGCCTCAACCGCCGAAGCTATTTGATGAAGGAATGTCATGTAGTCCGCCCGCTCCTTCTTATTTTCCGGATTAAAAGGAGGACGCAAAAGCACTTCATTCATATAAGCCCAAATAATAACAGATGGATAATTATAGTTCTGACAAACCATCTCTGTCACCTGTTCCACGCAATTATCCATAAATGCCTTACTTTGAGTGATGGCATTCACTACTGGAATTTCAACCGAAGTCAATAGCCCTAACTTATCACACATCTGCATCACAACCGGATCTTGCGGATAATGAGCCACTCGCAGGAAATTACTTCCCATATCCTTACTCAACTGTACATCCCGAATATGCATTTCATCCCGCAAAGCATTTCCCATTCCTTTGTAATCCTGATGCCGACTGGTACCAATCAATTTCCGATATTTCCCATTCAAGAAAAAACCTTTCTCCGCATCAAAACGATATTCACGAATTCCCAGCGGATTGACAACACAATCGAGCACCTCCTCTTTTTTATTCTTCAGACGGCTATACACCTTATATATATAAGGAGAGTCTACATCCCAACGTTTAGGCTGCGTAATAGTCATGAGCGATTCAAAAGCTACATTCTTTTCTTCTGCCTTCACATTTACTTTCTTTTGTGAAAGCGCTACTCTGTTACCATCTGCATCCAAAATCTCCGTTTCAAGAATCAATGATTGATTACTCTTCAAAGCATTGGACAAGAATGTCTTCACTGAAATATTTGCTTGCAAATCCGTAATCTTCGATGCTTTGAGATACACACCACTAGAAGCATAATGAGTAGTAGACAGTTGCACAGGAGAAGTATACACCAGATAAACATCCCGATAGATTCCCCCGAAGAAAGTAAAGTCCGCCGAAAGAGGAGCAATATCCGGATGATGCGAGTTGTCAACACTCACAGCTATCAGATTGCGTCCGGCATGGACATAATCAGTCACGTCAAACGTAAAAGCGGAATAACCACCTTTATGATTTCCAACAAACGTTCCATTCACAAACACATTCGTTTCTTGATTGGCTCCCTCAAAACTAAGATAGACTCTTTGTTCGGGAATCAGTTCCTCCACTGTCACCACTTTCCTGTACCAGCCTTTTCCCCGGAAATAACCGGGAATTTCATCATCTGCATCTTTTGCATTCCATGTATGAGGAATGGAAACATCAGTCCAACCGGAAATATCAAAGTCAGCAGTGGACGCGTCTCCCTCAAAGAGGGAGAACTTCCAACCATCATTAATCGTTTGCGTCACACGCTGACTATAAACCGTGCCGGTCATAACCAGTAACAAACAGGCTAAAATTATTTTTTGATATACCTTATACATACCTAATACCATTATTTCGAAATTGAACGGACTGCACGAACAAATCTTTTACCGTCTTTTTTAGCATTCGATTTATCCCAGGCAAGCGGTTTTCCAAAACGTACATAAAATGCGCTTGTACCGCTCGACGTTTCACGACTAGCCCAATAAGAATCTCCGGTAGCAGATGCCGCTGCCGTATTCATGATAGTTCCTCCTGCACCAGTAATCACTTGATCCCAAGCTGTACGGTTTGCTTTCTCAAAATCAGTAATCGCATCCGGGTTATTCTCCGTTGCATCTGCCACTGCAGTCCCATTATAAGTTTCAAACATCTGTTCCAAATCCGTTCTCGTAGGCCAATACCATCCGGAACCTTTATCCATACAATATTTAAGAGCGGGCATTTCTGCTGCATTCGGCAATGCTGCCAACGCAGTAGTATTTGCCAAGCCATCATCATTAGATAAAGTCAATTTCGTAGAAGTCGGAGAGCTTGCCGTAGACCATTCCAGATTCTCTCTGTCCAATGACATAATCTTAGCCTTACCGCGATTAGTGCCATCTACCCAGAACACAATGCCTCCTTTTAACGAACCATTATCCGCAATCACCTGTCCCACCGCAAACTCGGAACTTAAAAGCCCTCTTTGTGTAATAGTAACTTCTTGCTTAGGTGCATTCGCTCCGCTTCCGGCTATTACTGTAGCAGTCGTTACCCGGTTAGAACTATTCAAATTAGGCGATAATGTCCAGAAATAAAGAGTTTTACTTGTTATATCAACATACGCTTTCACCCAAGACTCATCAGTTACATTTACTGTAAATTCTGTTTCATCAGAAATCATCGTTATTCCTTCTGATTTCATCACAGCATCAGGAGTAATAGTCACGGCATTTGTGCTTAATTCGAGAGAAGCACCTCCTTCAGCCGCAACATTCTGATTCACCGTTACCTCCACCGACTTAGCGGCTGTGCCAGTACCGGCTGTAACCGTAGCAACAGTCGTACGAACATCGCCAGTGGTATTTTTAGATTTTGCTTTGAACGTAACTGTTGTGCCCGAAATAATATACGAAAGCCAGGAATCATTTGCCAAAGCCACACTAAATACCGTTTTATTGGATGTCAATGTCACATTTGCTTCCGCTTCATTAGCTCCTTCCAATGTCACAGGATTCGGATTAACCGTCAATGTTGCCGGTTCTTCAGGATAAGTATAATCACCGATTGTACGCATACATCTTACAAAACGGTTGGTAGCTGTTTTATTTCCTGCATCAGCTCCCGATTTACCGAAACGTACCCAATAAGCCTGATTACCTGCTGCGTTTTCCGTACTCGACCAATAGCTTTCGCCATTGCCCGAACCGGCAGCCTCGTTCATCACATCACCTTGTAAATCAGTCAACATCTTATCAAATGCAGCACGTGCCGCCTTCTCTACTTCCGTCAGTTTATCAGGTACGGCTGAAACAAAATCCGGATCAGTATGTCCAACACCATTATAGGCATCAAACAATTCCCATAATTCATCGCGGGCAGGCAAATACCACCCGTCACCCAACGACTGGCAATATGCTACCGCATCATTTGCCGACGGAGAAGTGAACAAGGCAGAATTAGCATATCCGTTGACAGTGGAAAGTGCACTATGAGGCATCACAGAAGCCTCAAAAGGATTCCCTCCCTGACGTTTCACTGAAACCGCTTTTCCTACCATATTATCCGAAGGATCCACCCAGAAAATCATACCGATACCCTCATCCACACTTTGTCCTATCTTCAAAGAAAGATCCGGTTCTTTAGAATCCTGGGTAACCGTCACCTCTACTGTATATGAGCCGCAAGTCAGTTTCACGACAGTCGTTCTTGCATCTTCACCGTCATTTTGTGTCAAGGCCGTGTAGACAACACTTTTAGAACTTACATCTACAGAAAGCCATTCCGCTTCGTACTGTGCAACAACCTGACCGACATTGGTATATAACAGCGACGTAACAGAAGAACCCGCCGCTTTCGCCAAATTTACTTTTGTATCTTTACAATTAAATTCAGGCATCACGCGTACCGATGCATCATCGACACAGGAAAGTAACCCCAGATTTAAAATCAATAAGAAGTATATTACTTTTTTCATATTCATTCATGTTTTACAGATAATCAATCGCTTAATACCAGTTCTCATTCTGTGGGAAATTCTCTTTCCCCATCAAGTCAATCTGTTCCTGTGGAATAGGCCAACATTCGTGCTTTCCAACCACAAAACTGGTACGGCATTCCGCATAATCTTTATCCAGATAAGGGTTTTCAGCCTTCGTCTCGCCATAATGCGCTTTCACTCTTTCGCCCAAGAGTCCCAAACGTTTCAACAAAGGCCAGCGAACGCCTTCAAAATTCAACTCACGAGCATATTCATCCAAAAGTATATCCTGCGTCAGAGGACCTGCAAATTTATCATTTCCCGCACGTTCCCATGTTTTATTGTAACAGCGTAAAGCATCCGTACTCATACCTCCGTCACGACGCATATATGCCTCTGCCGCCATTAAGTAAGTTTCTGCCAGTCGATAGACAATCAGATCCTTGAAACCTGTTGTCCGGTCCGGATTATCAGCCATCGTCCATTGGTCAAAGTATTTTTTCGACATAAAATGCAGTGTTTCACAATAGCTGGAACTCTGTGTAAGAGGAATCAATTCTCCATATTTAGGAGAAGTAGGGTCATTGTATTTGAAACGGTGAACAAACAACTCATTATATCGCGTATCTTTTGCCTGATCGTACAGACTCAACAAATAGGTATTCGGATAAATACGTCCCCAACCATATCCACCCTGATCGGCCGTATTGATACAACCTGAAATTTTATTGATTCGGGTAGTGGTTTGAATAGAGACACGATGTCCGGCAACCGGAGTTCCGGAACCACCTCCACCCAAGTTTTGTGAATATTGGAAACTCCATAACACTTCCGGAGATTTCAAATCTGCCCCATTAAATACATTCTCGGCTTTCTTTTCCATCGAGTAGATGCCTTCCTGCTTAAAGATATCCTCACATTCCTCAATGGCTGTATCCCAATCTGACTCCCACATGGCAACCTGTGCACGAACATGTTTGGCAGTAGCTTTTGTTACCCGTCCATACAATACATTTCCATTATTTTGAGGAAGCGACCAGTCCAGCCCTTTCATGGCATCGTCCAAGTCAGTTGTAATCAGCGTCATCAGTTCTTCATGAGAAGCAGGTTTGTATTCCCGTTTCAGATTGTCGACGGTGGTCGGGGTGATATTCAGATAAAGACGGTCAAAGCGTTTCCAGAGTTCAAAATAGCTCCGTCCTCTGAAGAATTTCGCTTCACTCCATGCTTGGAGCACATCGCTGTCATCCAGTCCCAGGGCTTCGGCGGCTACAATAATTTCATTTGCTTTTCCAATAATACCATAGTGATGTTTCCAGAACTTATTGACATCCCCAGTACTTGGAGTAAAGCTCGTATTCAAACGTCCGATTGAAGTAGAAACACCTGCTCTAAGTATCGCAATATCCGTATTAAAGTCACACATAGTAACGATGTACAGATTGGATTCATTATTATCCGCTCCACCCGGCAATTCACGTGCCAGGGAGTACAGACCTGTAACAGCTGTATTCAACCCTTCGGGAGTAGTGAACAGATAATTGTTCGTCACATCTGTCTTTGATTCCAGATTTAATAAATCCGAGCAGGAAGCGGTCAACATTCCGCAGATGACAAAGGCTGTATATATTAACTTTTTCATAAGGATTCTTTATTTTAGAATGAAACATTGACACCAAATACATATTGTCTGGACTCCGGATAAGACCCGGGAGTCAGTTCGGGACTATAAGACTTAAATTCCGTAAATGTCAGCAAGTTAGTAGCAGTTGCATACAGACGCAATTTATGAATCGGAGTATTCTTCAATAGTCTGGCCGGAAAAGTATATCCCAACTGTAAGGTGCGTAAACGGATATAAGAAGCATCCTGAATAGCAATAGCACCCAAATAAGCAGGGTCTGCGCTATAAGAAGGACGCGGGAATTCGTTCGACGGATTGAACGGAGTCCAATAATCCACCTTCACTCCATTCAGTTTTCCACGCAAAGAACCTCCGGAATTATAGTCATACAAATAACTATTCTTTATCTTTCTGCCGGAAACTCCATACCAATCCATGAACAAGTCAAATCCTTTCCAGTTCCATGTAGAAGAAAGAGAGACGGTAAATTTCGGATCTTTCCGGATAGGCACTCTGTCATCTGCCGTGATCTTTCCATCTCCATTGTTATCACGTACCTTAACCATCCCCGGTTCAATAGCGCCGCCGTAATCAATCGGGCTGTCGGCTACACCGTCATTGTTACTATCATAGGTATTTTTCAGCGTATACACCAGATTACCCGTACCATCACGAGTAATATCAAAATCATCATACTGAAAAATTCCGTCTACCAGATAATCATAATATACATTGATCGGTTCTCCGATAATCCATCCCTGTGCTACCTGACTGGCGGGTTTGCCATTTTCATCGAGCGTATCGTCAATACGGACAATTTCATTCTTATACATACTGAAATTAGTTCCAAGCGACCAGGTAAACTCTTTCGTACGTATCACATCACCATTTAAAGAAAGATCAATACCACTAGATTTCGTCTTTCCCAGATTATCCAGCATAGTGGTATATCCAAGTGATGCATTCAAAGAGCGTTCCACCAATAAATCTTTCGTATGCGTATTGTAATATTCCACCGTACCATTCAGACGACCATTGAAGAAACTAAAATCAACACCTAAATTAGCCGTTGCAGACTGTTCCCATTTCAGGTTCGGGTTAGAAAGCTCCTTACCCGGCAAATATCCCATCTGGAAAGTATCTCCAAACTCATATCCTTTATTATCTGCCAGCCCCAAAGTCGTGTAATTGCCGATACCGTTCTGGTTACCAACAATACCATAACTGACACGTAGTTTCAGGTTATCAATCCACGACACATCTTTCAGGAAATTCTCCTGATTGACACGCCAGGCAAAAGCAGCTGACGGGAATGTACCCCATTTATTTTCTTTTCCGAAACGGCTGGAACCGTCGCGACGAACAGCCACATTCAACAGATAACGGTCTAAAAGCGAATACTGTGCACGAGCCATGAACGACACCAGATTATTTTCATTAAACTGACGACGGGGCTTGCCTGTAAACTCACCTTGAGAAATGAAGTTCCAGTCTTTATCTACCGGAAGATTCTCTACTGAATAGCCGATAGACTTCGAGCCATTATGGTCGACAGACTGCACACCGGTCAACGTCAACTGATGTTTCTTATTGCGGATAGGCACTTTATAAGTCACAATATTCTCAACCAGCCAGTTCTGCGTACGTGATTCGTCGAGCACAGCTGTTCCTCCGCCTCCCGGATATTGGGAATCTTTATAGGAACCGTCTTCAGATGTCTGATTATAAACGGAAGTATTCAGACGATAATTGAATCCCTTGAAAGGCTTCACATCCATAAAAAAGTTCAGGCGGTAATTATCACGAGAAACTTCACGTCCGTAATGTTGAGCACGGTACAAAGGATTATAATTTCCTTCCGAGTTGATATACTTTGTATATTTACCATCCGCATCACATATTTCCGCCAATGGGGAACTGGTAATAAAATCATTAAAGTTACCATCCTCACGATCTTGTTTAGTCATCGCATAAGAAGAATTGATGCCAAAACTAATCCACTTTGATATTTCAAAGTCCAGATTCAACCTTAAAGAAAACTTCTGGTATCCCGATCCGGTAACCACCATTCCCTGTTGGTCAAAATAGTTGGCACCTGCCGATACTTTAATTTTCTCTGTTCCTCCACGTACACTGACATCATGATTATGGTAAATTGCATTTCTGAACATTTCTTTTTCCCAGTCGATAAACTTTCCGCTGGCCCATACCCGCTGCATAACCTCGTCTTCCAATGCCTCGGCTATCGAAATCTCACGTGCATCAACAATTCCCTTATCATGTGCCTTCGCTTCACGGCGAAGCTGCATATATTCTTCGGGAGAATAGAAATCAAAATTCCTCCAGAGAGACTGGATACCCAGATAACCATTATAACTGACTTCCACCTTTCCGGCTTTACCACGCTTGGTAGTTACCAATACCACACCGTCACTGGCACGTGCCCCATAAATAGCCTGCGACGCAGCATCCTTCAGAATTTCAACCGACTCAATATCGTCCGCACTCAACGTGCTAAACTCCGTTGCACTGGAAGGAGAACCATCTATGATATATAAAGGAGCATTGTCCGCACTGATAGAACGGGAACCGCGAATAGTGATCGAAGGAGTCGATCCCGGACGTCCGGAACTGCTCGTTACATTCACACCTGCGGCACGTCCACGCAGCATATCAGCCACATTGCCGGCAGGAAAGGTTTTCATTTCATCCGCTTTGACCGAGGCTACCGAAGTTGCCACGTCACTTTTACGCTGAACGCCATAACCAACAACGACTAATTCATCGAGCATTTTCGACTCTTCTACCATATCCACATTCAGTACCGTTTTCGTACCGACACGTATCTTCTGTTCCTTATATCCTATACAAGAGAAAACAAGGGTAGATTTTGCAGATACACTGATTGAATATTTTCCATTTACATCCGTCACTGTACCGTTAGTAGTCCCCTCCTCCATAATATTAGCTCCGGGGATTGGTCCAAGTGCGTCTGTCACAACTCCAGAAACTCTGACGTTTTGAGCACTAACCTCTAAAGAGATAAGAAAGGCTGTCAGGAACACAGCCCATTTAATTACGATGTTTTTCATACTATGTAATAATTTGAATGATTACAGTGCAAAAATCCAAATAATTAGTGATTTCGAATAATAGAATCGTCCGTATAAAAGTTCAAATAGTACAATTCTCACCAGGAGACAAACACATAAAATACTATATATTAAGGATTTGCATGTTTTCTCCGGTAAGCAGCCGGAGTAATATCATAAGCATTCTTAAAACATCGGATAAAATAACTTGGATTAGAAAAACCGTAATCAAATGCTATATCAGCAATCAGGGCATTGGGATCATTGATTAATTTTTCTGTTGCCTTTTTCAGTCTCAAAGATAAAATAAAGTCATTCGGAGTCTGTCCGGTTAATGCTTTCAGTTTGGTGAAAAGCAAAGTTCTGCTCATGCACATCTCACGTGCAAAAGTGGCTACGTCAAAGTCTGCGTTATCAATATAAGATTCCACAATCGCCGTAGCATCCATCAGCATCTTTTTATCGATCGGATTAAATGGAAGGTCTTCCACTTTAGGTTCATCATTCCGGGCAAACCGCTGCTGGAGCAGTTTACGAGTCTGGATGATATTGTTGCAACGGGCCACCAATATCTTAATATTGAAAGGTTTGGAGATATAATCATCCGCTCCCGTCTGCAAGCCCTCTAAGGTATGCTCTTCCCGGTTGCGGGCAGTCAGCAATACCACAGGAATATGACTGGTCTGCAAATTGCTTTTCAACTTCTCGCACATCTCCAGACCGGACATGACGGGCATCATAATATCACTCACAATCATCTGTGGTTGTAGTGAAGAAGCCTGCTCCAATCCTTCCTGTCCGTCGGCAGCCGTATATACATCATATATCTGTTCAAAAATCTGTGCCAACACCTTACGCATCTCCGGGTTATCCTCCACAATCAGTATTTTCACCGTTTTATCCGGCTTCACCATTTCCGAGATTTCTTGAGGCTCTATTACATAATGTTCGGCAACGCGTTCATCTGCAGAGGAAGATGCTTCCACATTCACATTTGCATCCCGGTGAAGAGTAACAGTAAAAGACGTTATTCCATTCGGCTCACTTTCCACTCCGATAGTTCCCTGATGCAATTCCACAATACCTTTCGCCATTGCCAACCCAATACCCGATCCTTTGACAGCCCGTGTAGTTGTTGCCGAATCATCCTGCCAAAACCGTTCAAATACATGTTTGATCTTGGACTTTTCGATACCGGCACCCAAATTGTTAACTGAAATCACAATGTCATTCTCTCCTTCCGCTGCCAATTCTACAGAAATCCAGTCACCGGGCTTCGTATATTTAAAAGCGTTGGACAATAGATTATAGAATACTTTCTCTATCTGCGTCTTGTCAATATACAAATCCGCTTCTTTCAAAGTGGAAGAAAAGCGGAGATCGATCTTATTCAGCTGCGCATAGCTATAGAAAGAACAACAAATCTCCTCTAACACCGCAACAATATTCTCTTTGGAGATTTTCAATTTCAGATACCCCTGATCCTGCTTACGGATATCAATCACCTCATCCACCAGATTATTCATCCGGCGGGAGTTCTTATAAATCTCCAAAATTTTATTATACACCTCGGGGATCATGTCTTTATGCATCAGGAGCATCTCAAGCTGACTGGATATAAGCGTTAACGGAGTACGGAACTCATGCGATACATTGGTAAAGAAACGTAGTTTGGACTGATTCACATTTTCGATATACTCTTTTTCCCGCTTCTCGGCCAATAGAGAATGTTGCAAGGTTTTCCGTATCCAGAACATACGGATAATATAGCCTGCAATAAGGATACCTGCCAATATCATCAGCAAAATAAACCATGCCCGTTGATAAACGGGAGCCTCCACTATCAGCTCAAAACTGGCAGAAGGTGCTTCCTGATCGTGAATGCGCAACTGGTCGCCACGAACATGAAAAGTATAACGCCCCGGATGAAGATTGGTATAAGTAACCATCGTATTATCTCCCGCCTTCATATATTCGTTATCAAATCCTTCAAGTTTATATTCCAGACCGATATTGGAAATATTATTCAGGGTATTACTTGCTATCTCAAAAGTGACGGAAGAATACCTAGGCGGCAATACCAATTGATGTTCATACAATACCGTTTCTTTGATAAGTTCCAACGAATCAAGTGGTTGTATTTCCGTATTATCCACAAGCACGCGTTTTACGAACACATTATAATCCACAGACTGCTTGTTCAGTTTCTCCTGGGCTATGGAAACGATACCTGCCAGTCCACAGACATAAATATCGTGGTCGGACGCAATGTACAGCCCTCCGTCATTCACGTTATTCAAGGGAAAATCACTCTGCCTGTTATAGTTCTCGAATGTGGTAGTGGCTAGATTGAATTTAGAGAAACCGCCATTCGTTGCCACATAAATGGAACCGTCCAGCGGACTCTCTACCAATCCGGTGATAAATCCATTCTCCAGTCCCTGCTTCGCTCCGTATCCTGCAAAGGTATCTTTCTTCTTATCGAATAGATAAATTCCCGATCCCGTCGATCCTAACCATATACGTCCTTTTCTATCACATAAAATATGATTAATGTGGTGCTGTGCCGTGCTCTGCGCTATTTGGGAGAAAGGATAACTATGGGAAGTGCCCGCTTTCAAATTGACCCGTATCAGATCAAAAGAAGTGGTCAGCCATAAATCCCCTTCTTTATCAAACGTCATGTCCCAAACCTGCGACAAATGTCTGGAAGCTAAAGAAGGATGTTCGAAATGATGCAACCGGAGATGTTTTTTATCTAATACAAGCAGCCCACCCTTGGCGGCTATCAATAAGGAATCATGACCGGCAAACTCTATCATTTTTACCAGATTATAGGCCCTGTCGACTGTTTTTCCTTCCGGAGTATCGATATTTTCCATAATAGATTCTATATGTCCGGTCGACAGGTTAATCCGATTGATGCCCTGATAAAGCGAAGCTACCCAAAGATAATCCGGTTCTTTCTCATAATACAGAGACTTCACAATCTTAAAAGACAGCTCTTGAGCATATAAATGTTTAAGCGGAAAGAAGCGTTTGGTATATTTATCATAGTAGTTCAATCCGCTTCCTTCACTTGCAAACCAGATCCGCCCGGAACGGTCCTCGGCAATGGAACTGATGATATAGGAATTCAAATGCCCGCCAACAGCCGTAGACGAACGGTAAAAGTGATAAGCATCATTCGCTACATTATAATATTGTATTCCCTGATAGAAAGTGCCCAGCCATAAAGTTCCCGAAGTGTCGTAATGCATCGAAATGATGGAACGTATATCGGCTGCCTCCACATTCAAGTCATATTCATAATCCGTAAACTCTCCGGTAGAGAGATTTAAAGTCTGCAAACCGGCGTAAGTTCCGATATACAGAAGACTATCATTGGCTTGTGTCACATGACGCACATTATCATGGTTGATTGTATTATCAGCCACCTTATTATATCTGTAATGAGTAAGCTCCCCATTTGCCTCCAACCGGGTAAGTCCCCGATTTCTGGTAGCTATCCAGATACTCCCGTTTCTGTCTTCCGTAATCGAATTAACAGCCCCCACATCAATATGACGGGTGATATGAGCAGCCTGATCGATACAGTAAATACCCTTGGAAGAAGTACCCACCACCACGGTCTGGTTCTGACGAACCATTAGGCTGTTCATCAATACATCCTCTCCGTCCGAAGGGAATGAAAAGAATAACTCGGGCGCTTGGTCGAGATCACGATAACGGTAGATTTCTTTTCCGGTAGCTATCCACAATGCGTCGTGCGCATAGCAGATTCCTGCAACTTCTCCTTCACGCAGCACTTTAAAGCGATTCAAACGCATGTCATAAAGAGTCACACTCTGCAAACTACGGATAAAAAGCAATCCTTCCTTATTTCCGCAAACCTGCCGGATATTATTTATATTGATTGAATAGGGATTGGCGTTATCCGGTTTGAAGACTTCAAATTTACGACCGTCAAAGCGGTTCAGTCCGTCTTGAGTACCAATCCACAAAAATCCGAATTCATCCTGATAGAAACAATTGACTGTTTGATGCGAAAGCCCTTGCCTTACGTCTTTAAAACGCATATTGATATCCTTCGTCACATTTGCCATGCAACAAAGTCCCGATATAAAGAGGCAACAAATAACAAGAAGATTAGCTTTGGTCATCTGTGTTTTTCGATAATTCGGATACAATATTCGGGAAAATCCAAGATATATGCAAGTGTTTATGCAAAAACCTGATTGACTATTGCCTGTTAATTATCCCTCGGACTACGTATAACTAATCTCCCGATCGAATAAAATTAATCGTCTGACTATAGATTCTTTTTCGTCTGACTATAGTCAGACGAAAGTTCAACAGTAGTCAGACGCAAGTTTAACTATAGTCAGACGATTAATTTTATGCATAAACAAGATTAGTTTCCTCTTTACTAAGAAATAGTTTTTAGCATACGAAAGATTAAATTATACTATCAACCGCCTAAACGCTTGTTTATCATTGGTGAACTGCGTACTTTTGCACGCCAATAAAAAATAGAACAATGACCAACAAAACCAAAGGTTTTATCTATGGAGCGATTGCCGCTGCCAGCTACGGTATGAATCCTCTTTTTGCACTTCCGCTCTATGCAGCCGGAATGAGTGTCGATACCGTTTTATTCTACCGTTATTTCTTTGCCGCAATCGTGCTGGGTATTCTGATGAAAATGCAGCATCAATCCTTTGCGCTTCACAAAGCAGACGTCTTGCCCTTAGTCATTATGGGATTACTATTCTCTTTTTCATCACTACTTTTGTTTATGAGCTATAATTACATGGATGCCGGTATTGCTTCTACCATTCTCTTTGTCTATCCGGTGATGGTAGCTGTCATTATGGGGATATTCTTCAAAGAAAAAATTTCTGCAATTACCGTCTTTTCCATCCTGCTGGCACTTTCTGGTATCGCCTTGCTCTATCAGGGAGACGGAAACAAACCGCTGTCGACTTTGGGAATTATCTTTGTTCTGCTGTCCTCACTCTCTTATGCTATATATATAGTAGGTGTGAACCGTTCGACACTGAAAAACCTGCCGACCACCAAGCTCACATTCTACGCCATTTTGTTCGGACTATCGGTTTATATCGTCCGTTTAAATTTTTGTACGGAACTGCAAATAATACCGTCAGTCTGGCTCTGGGCCGATGCATTGACACTGGCCATTCTGCCAACTGCCGTATCACTGATCTGCACCGCACTCGCCATCCATTATATAGGCTCTACCCCAACAGCCATATTGGGTGCCCTCGAACCGGTGACAGCTCTATTTTTCGGTGTTCTCCTGTTTCACGAAAAACTGACTCCCCGGTTAATGGTAGGTATTTTAATGATTATCACCGCTGTTACCTTGATTATCATCGGTAAGTCACTCATAAAAAAGATGGGAATGCTGTTGCAGATGAACAAAAAATAATATACTTTTGCTACTTAATCAATCAAAATGCAATTTTAAATCTCAAAAAATATGGTAGACGTAAAGACTTGCCTTGACAATGCACAAGAAAAAATGGATATGGCCATCATGTATCTGGAAGAAGCACTGGCACATATCCGCGCTGGAAAAGCGAGTGCCCGCTTATTAGATGGTATCCGCGTAGATTCTTACGGAAGTATGGTGCCTATCAGCAATGTAGCAGCAATTACTACTCCGGACGCCCGCAGTATCGTAATCAAGCCGTGGGATAAAAGCATGTTCCGTGTCATCGAAAAAGCAATCATCGACTCTGACCTCGGTATCATGCCCGAAAACAATGGTGAAATGATCCGTATCGGTATTCCTCCTTTGACGGAAGAACGTCGTAAACAACTGGCAAAACAGTGTAAGGGAGAAGGTGAAACGGCTAAAGTGAGTGTACGTAACGCTCGTCGTGACGGTATCGACGCACTGAAGAAAGCTGTAAAAGACGGATTGGCAGAAGACGAACAGAAAAATGCGGAAGCCAAACTGCAAAAAATCCATGATAAGTATATCAAGCAAATCGATGATATGCTGACTGAAAAGGATAAAGAAATTATGACTGTTTAAATTGAAAATTGAGAATTAAAAATTGAGAAATAAAGTGCAGTATACTACATGTCACTGTTCATTCTCATTTTTTAATTCTCAATTCTCAACCTCAATTTATGAAGGGATTAGTAATCAAAAACACGGGTAGTTGGTATCAGGTGAAAACCGATGACGGACAATCTATCGAATGTAAAATCAAAGGTAATTTCCGACTGAAAGGGATTCGCAGCACTAATCCTGTAGCAGTGGGCGATCGTGTTCAGATTATACTTAATCAGGAAGGCACTGCTTTTATCAGCGAAATAGAAGATAGAAAGAACTACATCGTTCGACGTTCTTCCAATCTTTCCAAACAATCCCACATCCTTGCCGCCAATCTCGATCAGTGTATGCTGGTGGTAACGATCAATTATCCCGAAACTTCCACTATTTTCATTGATCGATTCCTCGCATCCGCAGAGGCCTATCGCGTTCCCGTCAAATTGGTATTTAATAAGGTAGATGCTTACGACGAGGACGAACTCCGCTATCTGGACGCACTCATCAACTTATATACACAGATCGGTTATCCCTGCTTCAAAGTTTCCGCAAAAAACGGCAATGGAGTGGAGGAAATCAAAAAAGCGTTGGAAGGAAAAATTACCTTATTCTCCGGGCATTCGGGAGTCGGCAAATCAACTCTTATCAATTCCATACTGCCGGGCATAGAAACCAGAACCGGCGAGATTTCTTCTTACCATAACAAAGGAATGCATACCACCACTTTCTCCGAGATGTTTCCCGTAGAAGGAAACGGGTATATTATCGACACTCCGGGCATCAAAGGCTTCGGCACATTCGATATGGAGGAAGAAGAGATCGGACACTATTTTCCTGAAATATTCAAAATTTCTGCCGACTGCAAATATGGCAACTGCACCCACCGTCATGAACCGGGATGTGCCGTACGCAAAGCAGTAGAAGAACATCTCATCAGCGAATCCCGCTACACCTCTTATCTAAATATGTTGGAAGATAAAGAGGAAGGGAAATACCGGGCTGCCTACTGATTAACTCTTTTTTACTTTTTTCTTCTTTAAACCTTTCCCTCTGGGAGAAGTCTAATCTTTGATGACATATAATATAATCGCTATATACAATACTAAACCATGAATAAGAAGACTAAGTGGGGCATCATTATTCTTGTTGGTGCCGGAATCATCGGTGGAGGAATCTACTCACAATTACCGAAAAAAAACGACGAACTAGCAGCCGCCGACAAAGTAATGAGTGGCAATCAGAAAAGAGGAAAACAAGTACTAAATGTAAATGCCAAGGTCATAAAACCGCAATCCCTGACAGATGAGTTTACCACTACCGGTGTGCTTCTGCCCGATGAAGAAGTGGATTTATCTTTCGAAACGTCGGGAAAGATTGTAGAAATCAACTTCGAAGAAGGAACGCCCGTAAAGAAAGGTCAATTACTAGCCAAGGTAAACGACCGACAGTTGCAGGCGCAATTGCAAAGATTGGTTTCACAATTGAAACTGGCAGAAGACCGTGTATTCCGTCAGGACGCTTTGTTGAAACGGGATGCTGTCAGTAAAGAAGCCTACGAACAGGTTAAGACGGATTTAGCTACCCTGAACGCCGACATAGAAATTATAAAAACCAATATCGAACTGACTGAACTTCGTGCTCCGTTTGACGGAATTATCGGACTTCGACAAGTCAGTGTCGGTACGTATGCTTCTCCAACTACCGTGGTTGCCAAACTGACCAAAATCGCTCCATTGAAAGTGGAATTCTCCGTACCGGAACGTTATGCCAAGCAAATCAAGAAGGGAACTAACCTCAACTTCAGTGTGGAAGGAACGTTGGATGCTTTCGGTGCACAAGTATACGCTGTAGAATCGGCTATCGACCCGAATCTGCATCAATTTACCGCTCGTGCATTATACCCGAATGTTCATCATACCTTACTTCCCGGCCGTTACGCAAGCGTATTATTGAAAAAGGAAGAAATTCCTAATGCAATAGCCATCCCTACAGAAGCAATCGTGCCGGAAATGGGTAAGGATAAAGTCTATCTGTATAAATCAGGAAAAGCCGAACCGGTAGATATTATTACCGGCATCCGCACGGCATCTGAAGTACAGGCTATAAGAGGGCTGCACATAGGAGATACAATCATTACTTCAGGAACACTACAGCTCCGCACCGGACTTGCAGTCACACTTGACAATATTGATTAATAATACCAGCGCCCTATGAATATATCCGAATTAAGTATACGTCGCCCGGTATTAGCCACAGTATTAACGATCATTATCCTCCTTTTCGGATTCATCGGATACAACTATCTGGGTGTCCGCGAATATCCGTCAGTGGATAATCCGATCATTTCTGTCAGTTGCTCTTATCCGGGAGCTAATGCCGATGTTATCGAAAACCAGATAACCGAACCGTTGGAACAGAATATCAACGGTATTCCCGGTATCCGTTCTTTGTCCAGTGTGAGCCAACAGGGACAAAGCCGTATTACAGTAGAATTTGAGTTGTCTGTCGATCTGGAAACAGCAGCCAACGACGTACGCGACAAGGTTTCACGTGCCCAACGTTATCTGCCTCGCGACTGCGACCCTCCGACTGTTTCAAAAGCGGACGCGGACGCCATGCCCATCCTGATGGTTGCCCTTCAGAGTGACAAACGTTCCCTGTTGGAGTTAAGTGAAATAGCGGACTTGACAGTAAAAGAACAGTTACAGACTATTTCTGATGTAAGTAGTGTATCTATCTGGGGAGAGAAACGTTACTCCATGCGTCTCTGGCTCGACCCGGTTAAAATGGCCGGTTATGGCATTACTCCTATCGACGTTAAAAATGCAGTAGACAATGAGAATGTGGAACTTCCTTCCGGTAGTATTGAAGGAAACACCACCGAGCTGACTATCCGTACACTGGGATTGATGCATACCGCAGATGAATTCAATGATTTGATTATCAAAGAAGAGAATAACCGTATTGTCCGTTTCAGTGATATCGGACGTGCCGAACTGGGACCTGCCGACATCAAGAGTTATATGAAGATGAACGGTGTTCCGATGGTGGGCGTCGTAGTCATTCCACAGCCGGGAGCCAATCATATTGAGATCGCAAATGCTGTATACCAGCGTATGGAGCAGATGAAAAAGGACTTGCCGGAAGACGTACACTATAACTACGGTTTTGATAACACCAAGTTTATCCGTGCGTCTATCAATGAGGTAAAGTCAACGGTGTATGAGGCTTTTATACTCGTAATCATCATTATCTTCCTCTTCCTGCGTGACTGGCGTGTCACATTGGTGCCTTGTATCGTAATTCCTGTCTCCCTGATCGGTGCATTCTTCGTCATGTATCTGGCCGGATTCTCCATCAATGTGCTTTCCATGCTCGCTATCGTACTATCGGTGGGACTGGTGGTAGATGACGCCATCGTTATGACGGAAAATATCTATATCCGTATTGAGAAAGGAATGGCCCCGAAAGAAGCGGGAATAGAAGGAGCCAAAGAAATTTTCTTTGCCGTTATTTCAACAACGATTACACTGGTAGCGGTATTCTTCCCGATCGTCTTTATGGACGGAATGACGGGACGATTGTTCCGTGAGTTCAGTATCGTCATTTCCGGTTCGGTAATAATTTCTTCGTTTGCTGCATTGACTTTCACACCGATGCTGGCTACGAAGTTACTCATAAAACGGGAAAAACAGAGTTGGTTCTATGCCAAGACAGAACCGTTCTTTGAAGGAATGAACCGGCTATACAGCCGGTCACTTGCCGCTTTCCTTAGCAAACGCTGGATCGCTCTCCCATTTACTTTCATCACTATTTGCCTGATCGGTATTCTGTGGAATGTTGTTCCCTCTGAAATGGCGCCTCTTGAAGACCGTTCACAAATCAGCATCAGCACACGAGGTGCAGAGGGGGTGACTTACGAATATATCCGGGACTATACAGAAGATATCAATCAGTTGGTAGATTCCATTCTTCCGGATGCAGAAGCAGTCACCGCCCGCGTGTCGAGCGGTAGCGGAAACGTACGTATCACGCTGAAAGATATGGGCGACCGTAGTTATACACAGATGGACGTTGCAGAGAAAATATCGAAAGCTGTACAAAAGAAGACGATGGCCCGTTCATTCGTGCAACAGCAATCTTCTTTCGGCGGACGTCGCGGAAGTATGCCTGTTCAGTATGTACTTCAAGCTACCAACCTGGAGAAACTGGAAGAAGTGTTGCCCAAATTCATGGCTAAAGTTTACGAAAATCCTGTTTTCCAAATGGCAGACGTCGATCTGAAATTCAGCAAACCCGAGGCACGCATACAAATCAACCGTGACAAGTCCAGTATCATGGGAGTCAGTACCAGAAACATTGCCCAGACATTGCAATATGGATTGAGTGGTCAGCGTATGGGATATTTCTATATGAACGGCAAGCAATATGAAATTCTTGGTGAAATCAATCGCCAGCAACGAAACAAGCCGGCCGATTTGAAAGCGATTTACGTTCGTAGCAGCAATGGGGATATGATTCAGTTGGATAACTTGATTGAGTTGGAAAGCGGTATTGCTCCTCCAAAGTTGTATCGGTATAACCGTTTTGTGTCAGCTACGGTTTCTGCAGGATTGGCGGATGGGAAAACAATCGGACAAGGTTTGGACGAGATGGATAAAATTGCCAAGGAAACATTGGACGATACTTTCCGCACCGCCCTGGCAGGAGACTCGAAGGAATATCGGGAAAGTTCTTCCAGTCTGATGTTCGCCTTTATCCTGGCTATTCTCTTGATTTACCTGATTCTGGCAGCCCAGTTCGAAAGTTTCAAAGATCCGCTGATTATCATGTTGACAGTGCCGCTGGCTATTGCCGGAGCTTTGGTTTTCATGTATTTCGGGGATATTACGATGAATATTTTCAGTCAGATCGGTATTATCATGCTGATCGGTCTGGTGGCGAAGAACGGTATCCTGATTGTAGAGTTTGCCAACCAGAAACAGGAAGCCGGAGAAGATAAAATGAGTGCGATTAAAGAATCGGCCCTGCAACGTCTCCGTCCGATTCTGATGACAAGCGCCTCTACGGTTTTGGGACTTATCCCGCTGGCATTCGCTACCGGAGAAGGTTGTAACCAGCGTATCGCCATGGGTACGGCAGTAGTGGGCGGTATGGTAGTATCTACTCTGCTTACGATGTATATTGTACCGGCTATTTACAGTTACATTTCGACAAACCGAATAAAAAAACTAAAAGAATGAAACAGAAAGGAATTTGCATGAAACGAATCACCTATATAACCATTGCATGTGCCTTCTTATCAGTCTCTTTTGCTAAGGCACAGGTCCTCACTTTAAAGGATTGTCTGGAAGAAGGATTACAAAACAATTACTCTTTGCGTATCGTCCATAATGAAGAGCAGATCAGTAAGAACAATGCAACGCTGGGAAATGCGGGTTATCTGCCTACACTGGACTTCTCTGCCGGATATACCGGAAACCTGGACAATATTGAAACCAAAGCCCGTGCTACCGGAGAAATAACAAAGCACAACGGAGTTTACGATCAGACGGTTAACGTCGGTCTTAACCTCAACTGGACTATTTTCGACGGATTCAATATTAGTACTACATACAAACAGTTGAAAGAACTGGAGCGTCAGGGTGAAACAAATACCCGTATTGCTATCGAGGACTTTATTGCCGCCCTGACTTCCGAATATTATAACTATATCCAGCAGAAAATACGTCTGGCAAACTTCCGCTATGCAATGTCTCTCTCCAAAGAACGCTTACGTATTGCAGAAGCAAGCCACCTGGTTGGTAAATTCTCGGGACTGGACTATCAGCAAGCAAAAGTGGACTTCAATGCAGACAGTGCCCAATACATCAAGCAACAGGAACTTCTGCACTCTTCACGTATCCAACTGAATGAGTTAATGGCGAATAACAACGTCAATCAGAATATCATTATCAAAGATTCTACAATTGATGTACACAGTGACCTGAAGTTTGAAGATTTATGGAATTCGACATTAAGCATTAATGCTTCTCTGTTAAAAGCCGACCAGAATACTACACTCGCACAACTGGACTATAAAAAAATAAATTCGCGCAACTATCCATACCTCAAACTAAATACCGGATATGGATATACCTTTAATAAGTATGACATCAATGCGAACAGCAGAAGAGGCGATTTAGGATTCAATGCCGGAATAACGGTAGGGTTTAACATATTCGATGGTAATCGCCGCCGTGAGAAGAGAAATGCAAGTCTGGCTTTCAAAAATCGCCGCCTGGAACGACAAGACCTGGAATTGGCACTCCGCTCCGATCTTAGCAACCTGTGGCAAGCCTATCGCAACAACCTCCAGTTGCTGAATCTGGAACGCCAGAATCTGATAACCGCCAAAGATAACCATGAGATTGCCATGGATCGCTATATACAGGGAGACCTTTCCGGTTTTGAAGTACGCGAGGCACAAAAGAGCTTGTTAGATGCAGAGGAGCGGATTCTTTCTGCAGAATACAATACGAAGCTCTGCGAAATATCCTTGTTGCAAATAAGCGGAAAGGTTACGAAGTATCTGGAATAAGGAAGTAGTTTCCATTTATTTTTTATTGGGTTAATCTTCTTATCGGGAAGGTTAACCCAATTTTTACTCTATAAAAAACAGTTATTACATATCAGTATTTTTCTTTCTTCATACATTTGCATACTATAAAACATTAAATAATAAAGCCATGAGAAAACCAGGTCTTTTCTTACTGCTACTTTTTATCCTGACAAACGCCTCAGCCCAAAAAGCAACAGACTACAGAAAACAACAAAATTACAAAGAATGGGTACACATCGCTCCTAAATTTGACGACGATTTCTTCAAGACGGAAGAAGCCCAACGCATCGGTGACAACGTGTTACTGTATCAGCAAATCACCGGAGGCTGGCCCAAAAATATCTATATGCCGGCAGAACTGACAGAACAGGAATATAAAGCGGCACTAAAAGCCAAAGAGGATACCAACCAAAGCACAATCGACAACAACGCCACTACTACGGAAATTGAATATCTGGCACGGCTTTACCTGGCCACTCAAAAAGAAAAATATAAAGAAGGAGTTTTGAGCGGTATCCAATATCTGCTCAAAGCGCAATATGAAAATGGTGGATGGCCTCAATTCTATCCACGCCCCAAAGGTTATTACGTACAAATCACCTACAATGACAACGCCATGGTAAGAGTGATGAATCAACTCCGGGGAATATATGAAAAGAAAGCCCCTTACACTTTCCTTCCTGACAACATCTGTGAACAAGCGCGTAATGCATTCAATAAAGGTATAGAGTGTATACTCAAAACACAAGTGCGCCAAAACGGGGAGCTAACGGTATGGTGTGCGCAACACGACCGCGTCACCCTGGAACCATGCAAAGCACGCGCTTACGAACTTCCGTCATTAAGCGGACAAGAGTCAGACAACATTATATTATTACTTATGTCACTCCCCGATCCATCTGCAGAAATTGTAAAATCGATAGAAGGAGCTATCAAATGGTTCCAAAAGTCTGAAATCAAAGGGCTACAGAAAGAATATTTCACTAACAGCGAAGGGAAAAAAGACTATCGCATGATTCCTTGTGAAGACTGCCCTACTCTCTGGGCCCGCTTTTATGAACTGGAAACCAACCGGCCTTTCTTTTGTGACCGTGACGGTATTAAAAAATATGATATCTCGGAAATAGGACACGAACGCCGGAATGGTTATAGTTGGTATAACAAAGATGGAAGCAAGGTGCTGAAAAGATACGAGAAATGGAAGAAAGAACAGAATAAATAACATAAATAATCAAAGGCTGATATTTACCCTGCAAAAGCAAATATCCTGAAAGTCCTTAAAATAAGAAATCCCCTCGCTACATGATTGTAATGAGGGGATTTTTAATTAAAGGCTTTTACAGCCTCTTTTCAAGGCCTTATATAAACGGAGTAAACCGATTATTTAGTGCAATTCCACGGTTTCAACTGCTTGAAGAAGTCGTTACCCTTATCATCTACCAGAATAAATGCAGGGAAGTTTTCTACTTCAATCTTCCAGATAGCTTCCATACCCAATTCCGGATATTCCACACACTCGATGCTCTTAATGTTATTCTGTGCAAGGATAGCTGCCGGACCTCCGATAGAACCAAGGTAGAAACCACCATATTTCTTACAAGCATCTGTCACTTGCTGGCTACGGTTACCTTTTGCCAACATGACCATGCTGCCGCCATGACTTTGGAACAGTTCTACATAAGAGTCCATACGTCCTGCAGTAGTAGGACCCATAGAACCACAAGCCATGCCTTCCGGAGTTTTTGCCGGACCTGCATAATAAATAGGATGATCCTTAATATATTGTGGCAAGTCTTCGCCGCGATCCAAACGTTCTTTCAGTTTAGCATGGGCGATGTCACGACCTACGATGATCGTTCCGTTCAATGACAGACGGGTAGCTACCGGATATTTAGTCAGTTCTTTCAGAATTTCCGGCATCGGACGGTTCAGGTCGATCTTTACTACATCACCTTCACCTGCCTGACGCAGTTCTACAGGAATAAGTTCGCCCGGATTTGAATCTAGTTTCTCAATCCAGATACCTTCCTTATTGATTTTACATTTGATGTTACGGTCGGCAGAACAAGATACTCCCAAACCTACCGGACAAGAAGCACCGTGACGAGGCAAACGGATGATACGTACGTCATGAGCAAGATATTTACCTCCGAATTGCGCACCCAATCCAATTTTGTGAGCTTCTGCCAAAACTTCTTTTTCCAGTTCGATGTCGCGGAATGCACGGCCATATTCGTTTCCGGTAGTAGGCAAATTATCATAGAAATGAGTAGAAGCCAGCTTCACTGTCAACAGGTTCTTTTCAGCAGAAGTACCACCGATAACGAAAGCAATATGATAAGGAGGACAAGCGGCTGTTCCCAATGTTTTCATCTTTTCAACCAGGAACGGAACCAATGTACCGGGATTCAGGATTGCTTTTGTTTCCTGATACAAATATGTCTTGTTGGCAGATCCACCTCCTTTTGTTACGCAAAGGAATTCATATTCCATGCCTTCGGTAGCTTCGATGTCAATCTGTGCAGGAAGGTTACATTTAGTATTTACCTCATCGTACATATTCAGAGGCGCATTCTGTGAGTAACGCAGGTTCTCTTCAGTATATGTTTTATATACACCCAGTGAAAGAGCTTCTTCGTCAGAATATCCAGTCCATACTTGTTGTCCTTTTTCACCGTGGATAATAGCAGTACCAGTGTCCTGACAGAAAGGAAGTACACCTTTTGAAGCAACTTCCGCGTTACGCAGGAAAGTCAGTGCCACATACTTATCGTTTTCACTTGCTTCCGGATCACTCAGAATCTTAGCAACTTGTTCGTTGTGCGAACGACGAAGCATGAATGATACATCACGAAAAGCTGCATTAGCCATCGCAGTCAAACCTTCTTTCTCAATTTTCAGGATGGGATTTCGTTCAAACTCGCTTACTGATACATAGTCTTTTGTAAGCAGATAATACTCAGTTGTATCTTTTCCCTTCTCAAACATGGGCTGATACTTAAACGGAGGTGTTGCCATAAGTTTCTTATTTTATTACGTAATTGTTAGTTAGTGTGGCAAAGGTAGTATATAAATTAAAAATTTAATATTAAAAATTGAGAAATAAAACATTGTAGCGTTATTCAATCATTTCGATTCGCTTGATAAGCTCGTTTCCAAGAGCTGTTTTATCTTCAATATGTTTCAAGACGGCAGTCACAAAGGTATTGCTTTCGAAATCACCGCGTACTTGCTCAAAATCCTGCTTCATTTCGTCGTGGGAGCCGTCAGCACCAAATCCGGTCATGGAAGACAACGAAAATTCTTTCTTGGCATCCTCATATACCATCTTATCCAATCCGACAACAGCTTGCTGCCACGCTTTCACGATACCGATGATATCTTGTGCTGTAATCGTTTCCGGATTCAGGCCGTAGAATTCCTGAATCTTATGATAAGCCCATGTCCATTCATAGGTATAATAATTCTCGTGCATTTCTGCAAAGCTTGCATTGATGGATTTCAAACGGTTGACCGTTCCTTTCTCAATACCATCCAGCAATCGGTCGATCTCACTCTTGGGAGCAATCAGTCCGGAAACATCCACCCATTCGCCAAGTCCGATTTCCGTATCAGGTTTCAGTCGTTGACGGATTTCTTCATTGCTTTGGAAATTAATGCCTTCCAATCGTTTAATGATGGAGTTCCCCAAGAACTTGTGAATGGCGATTTCATAAAAACGAATTCCGTTGTTCAGAGAGGAGTTCTTGATTTTAGCACTCTGGTAGGAGTAAATTTCTGAAGTTTCACCGGATACACGTCTCAGTTCTTTCAAAATGGAACGTCCTTTAAACATTTTCTGAATGGTATAAGGACTCAACAGGTTATAATTGATATAATCCAGCCGGTTCGGATCTTTTCGTTTATCACGCTTCGGCCATTTCTGTGCGTCACGGATAGTACCTACACTTCTCAAATTAACTCCCGGAACCAGATAAGTGGTATTCCGCTGCTCTATCAGGTAAGAGAAAGGAAGATTGGAAGTATCGGCATGATTAACATGACGTCCCATTACCAAAGAGAAAGCCCCGACACGTGCCGGCCACAGGATATATGAATCGGAAGTGGTCTTCGCTCCTCTCTCCATCGTTCCCTGATGGATAGGACCTAACTTATACATGTGATTGCTCTGATTGGACCCTGAACCTGCATTCATAAACGAGAACATACCGGCAATCAACAAAGTAGATTTATGGTGTGTCACTGTGAAAGGACCTGCAAAAATAGCACATGCCTCACCGTTCTCTCCCTGACAATTACTGAAGAATAAAGAATCGGAAGCAGAATAATTGTGTCCCAGCTTACAGGATTGTCCGACGAAACAACGAGTCAACATCGTGCCGTCATCCACTTTAGAGCCGGAAGAGATGATAAAGTCATCACAAATTACCCCATGTCCGATATGTACAGGCGCCGTCACGTTACTATTGACGCTACCATTGGATAAGCGGCAAGTCCCACAGATATGGCAGTAATCGCCAATCCGGACATTCTTGATCGAGCCCGTATTAAGAATCATCACATGATTGCCAATACTGCCGACAGCAGAAGCATGTTTGTTGGAATAGTAATCCGCAATAGATTTCATGCGGTTAATCAGTTCGGGACGGTGGCGGTACAGTGCAAGTATATATGCCTGGTGCGCAGACAGTTTATCGTTCATCAACACCTCACGGCCTCCTGTTTCATTCAAGACAGCCACTTCCACTCCATTGCCGAAAGTGCTCAACCGATCCACTAAGATTATATCTACATTCTCAATGAAGGTGTCACTACCAATCTCATAATTAGCAATATAGTTCTGGATATTCTCAATACAACAGTTATCGCCCACCGATACATTATGCAACGTCACATGACGCAATCCCGAATGTTTCTTAATGCCCCCCGGCAATGTAAATTCTGCTTCGAATACCCCCAGTTTCACTTCACCCGAGAAACGGGTATGATGGACGTATTCACAATTAAAGCCCTCTGCCACTGATACATTTCCCCAATCATCGGCCAGACACGACTGGCTCTTCAACTGAAGTACCTCATCTTCAGTCAATCTACGATAGTCTTTCATTATAATAATGTGTTAACGTGCCCATATGCCGATGTATCAATTGGCTACGCGTGTTGCATAGAAATTGGTACATCCGCAGCTTGACATATTGATTATTCTTCCTCTTCTTCTTCGTAGGTCTGATAAAGAAAATCGTTATAGGGATATTTCTGAACGTGTAATTCTTTCACTCGCTGATAAACTACATTTTTCAGTTCGTCTATATTGATTCGTTCGCGGGCGGAAATAAAGAGACAGTTGTCCTCCATCTTTGCCATCCACGTCTTCATCAGTTCTTCGAGTGTTAAGTTTTCCTTTGTTCGGGGGGTAAGGTCGTCCGGCGCTTTCTCCACGTAGGTGTAAGCGTCTATTTTGTTAAATACAAGTATCATGGGTTTGCCACTGCCACCAATCTCTGCCAGTGTTTTGTTCACCACTTCAATCTGTTCCTCAAATCCGGGGTGGGAAATATCGACTACGTGTACAAGCAGATCCGCTTCACGCACCTCATCCAATGTTGATTTGAAAGATTCTACCAGATCGGTAGGCAACTTACGAATAAACCCTACCGTATCCGACAACAGGAACGGTAGATTATCGATAATCACTTTGCGTACAGTGGTATCCAACGTTGCGAACAGTTTGTTTTCTGCAAACACTTCGCTCTTTGAGAGAAGGTTCATCATGGTTGATTTTCCCACATTGGTGTAACCAACCAGTGCAACACGTATCATACGTCCGCGATTCTTACGCTGGGTAGCTTTCTGTTTGTCAATGTCTGCCAGACGTTCTTTCAGCAATGACATACGGTTCAGGATGATACGACGGTCCATCTCGAGCTGTGTTTCACCCGGACCACGAAGTCCCACGGAACCTTTACCACCACCGGCACCGGAACCACCTCCCTGGCGTTCCAAGTGAGTCCAGAGTCGCTGCAAACGTGGCAACATATATTTATACTGTGCCAGTTCTACCTGTGTCTTCGCATTCGCAGTCTGTGCACGCATGGCAAATATATCAAGAATCAGTGAAGTACGGTCCAGTATCTTCACTTTCAGTTCAGCTTCAATATTACGAATCTGTTTCGCAGAAAGTTCGTCATCAAAGATGACCATTCCTACTTCACGTTCTGCTTCCTCTTCGTCATGGATATATTGTCTGATTTCTTCCAACTTTCCTTTTCCAACATAAGTCACAGAGTTGGCCGTCGGCAACTTCTGTGTAAATCGTTTCACTACTTCCGCCCCAGCCGTCTCGGCAAGGAAAGCCAATTCATCCAGATACTCGTTTGTCTTACGCTCATCCTGCGTTTGTGTGATGAGTCCTACAAGCACTGCTGTTTCTACTTTGGCTTCGGATATTACAAATTCTTTCATTCTTTACTTTTATTATATATAATAATGTGGGCGCAAATATAACAAAAAAAAAGAGGACAATGTTTTATTGTCCTCTTTTTCGTATCATTCAGGATTTAAAATATCCTATATTATTCTTCCATTGCACCTGCTATATCATAATCGAGAGTTGCCGTTACACCTTCCACTTTGTTTTTCGCAACGTTATTCTCATAATAGAAGACATCATAAGTAAAGACGTACGCGCCTTCGCTTGTTTTCTCTGCAGATTTCACGTTCATGTAATAAGGTGCTTTCGTAGTCTTATCCACTACACCGGTGTTAATCTTCTCTGGATTATAAGCATCACCTACAGATAACATACCTGCAACATCATAATTCTCATCCAACAGGAACTGTAAATGTCCTGTAGCTGTAGATGCCGTTCCGGCAGCAGAATAAAGAGCTTTGATTCTGAATAATTGATTTCCATCCTCATCTTCATAGTCGGAAGCAAACTCAAGAGGTGCTAAAATTCCAGCACCATACCAGCCAGCTTCCAGCACAACAGGCTGATCTATCTTTACCCAAGCATAATCCTTAGACACAGATACAACCGTTGAAGAAGTTCCGGATGCATAAGGATGATCTTTTCCTTCTCCCAGTGACAGTGTCAACTTATAAACTTCCTGAAATTTGCATTTATTACTAAGTCTCAATTCCACAGTTGCTTTAGATTCACCTTTTGCAAATAAAAACACAGTCGGTACATCTGTAAATTTCACACCATCAATTTCCGAGCAGGATTTTACTGTTACAGGAACAGATACCGCTTCTTTTGTATTCACGCGATTCAACGTCAGTTGGTATGTATCCTCATCCGGGTGTACTACAATTGAAGTCGTAGCAGCAGTAAAGTTTGCACCTAAAGCATTTTCATCTGCCTGCGGGCTCGTCACTTCAGTATCTTCATAGTCGCTACAGCTTACAAAAGACAAAGCCGGAACGATTAATAAATGTAATAAGAACTTATTTAGTTTCATATGATTCAAATTATTAATAGAATTATTACTTATCCTCTACAGGTTTCGGAGTCGTTGATGTTGGATTCTGATCGGCTGCTGACAAAGCCTGGTTTGCCTGAATTTCAGCTTGAGGAATAGGCCACAACAAAATCGGATCAGTCGGAGCAATATTAAAGATCATATTATCGTTCGGGAATCCTGCTCCACGACGGTCAACACCTTTATTCAAACGCATCAAATCAAACCAGTTTAACCCCTCACCCCAAAGTTCAATACGACGTTGCAAGAATACTTCTTCCTGAATATCAGAGCTGTTAACTACATATTTTTCATTACGATATTTCTTAATAAAATCCACCAAGGTCTTCTCGCCATCTTTTCCAGACATAGCCTCTGCTTCCGCCTTAATCAGATACATCTCTTCAACACGCATCAAAGGAATATCATTCGCATTAATAGAAGTCTCAAGAACATTATTATAAGGAGCAAATTTCACTTGAGTATAAGCTTTATAACCGTAACCTGTTACCATAGCCTGCTGGGAAGGAGATAGATTCTTAGATTTCAAGTCTCCACCGATCCACCAGCCTTTTCTAACATCATCGCCCGGTATCTTGTCATATAAATCTTTGTTAATCTGAAGTCCACCGGAGAAGTTTGCATATCCAAAATTCAAAGATCCCATGTGAGACGGCCAGTTCACAATACCGGAAGATACAATTTCATCCGTTTCATTGACAATGATACCCCACATCCAGTTCTTTTCGCTAACAGTCCAGAACGCAGGCTTATTGACATCCGTCATGTCAGCCGGAGCAAGTCCCTCATTGGCAGCAGCCTCTATTGCATTACCTGCAGCAGTAGCTGCCTGCGCATATTCATGCATAGACAAATAAACACGAGCTTGTAATCCATAAGCAACGGCAAGGCTGATATAGCGTTTGTCCTTTCTTTCTTCTCCTGCACTCTCTGCTTTTTTAAGCAAATCTACAGCAGTAGTCAGGTCTGTTGTAATCTGTGTATATACATCTTGAACAGTAGAGCGAGGACAACCGTTATCAGCAGCAGCTTCCATATTTTTATCAGTAATCAACGGTACACAAGGTTTGCTCTCGTTACCCTTATAGTTGAATTGATAAAGTTGTGCCAATACCCAATATGAGAAAGCGCGTGCGCTCAATCCCTGTGACAAGAAGTATTGTTCTGTTGCATCCGAGGTAGCAGGATCAATCTCCTTGACAACATTATTGGCTGCATAAATGATGGCATACATATCATTCCATACAATCTGACATTCGAGTGATGTCTGGGAACGGTCGGTATAATCAAGCTCCCCTGTCATCCAGTTGTAACCGTTATCATCAGTCACCACATCATTACCATTTACATCGGTAAATAACATGACACTAGGATAACCAAAGTCATTATGACGTTCAAGCTGTAATGCACCTTTATTCGGTGTCATCAAACTAAATTGTGCAAAAATCGCATTAACACGTGCCTCTACCTTGGTAGGGTCTATCTTCCCAATCTCATCTTTCTGATTCGAAGTTACGATATTGCCTTCGGGCAATGTATCCATGTCTTCGCAACCTGTGAAAGCAAAAGAAGATAATAAAAGAGAAGCAAAAATATATTTTGTTTTCATATTAAGTTCTTGATTTGTAGTTCAATTAAAATGTAAGACTAATACCTCCCGAAATCGTACGAATAGGAGTATAAAGTGCTGTTGTAGCCGAAATATAGCTCTGACGCGGGTCAAGACCTTTACGTGCAGAGATCAAAGCAACATTATCAGCAGTGAAGTATACACGTACTTTGTCAAGCATGACTTTCTTCACCAGTTGTTGCGGCAGAGTATATCCTACAGTAATATTGTTGATACTCAAATAGTCAGAGCTTGTCAACCAACGAGTGGATGCAGAGTTTGTATATTTATCACCTGCATTCAGACGAGGAATATTGGAAGTCGGATTTTCCGGTGTCCAGGCATTGTATATGTCTTTGTGCCAGTTCCATCCTGCACTGCTTGAAGCACCTCCGTGCATCAGACGTCTGTAACCGGTATCATAGATTTTACCGCCCAACTGATAAGACAACTGAATAGAAGCGTCGAATCCGTAAGCTTCAAATGTTGTTCCCAAACCACCGTAGACAGTAGGCATCATATCATCAGTAGCTACTTTATAATTTTCAGCTGTTGAATATTCCGGTGTTTTAATTGCATTGCCATTATCATCCTTTGCCCAGTACAAGGCTTCTCCGGTTTTTTCATCCACGCCTGCGTAATCAACCAGATACATACGGTACATAGATTCTCCCTCTTCATAGATACGGTCACTATCAATCAGTTTTCCGTTCAAGTCAGGATGCAGTTTATTAATCTTATTCTTAACGAATGTTGCATTCAGGTTCACACTCCAATTAAATTTCTTATTGGCCATGATCTGATAATTCAAATCAATTTCAACACCAGAGTTTGTCATAGAACCAACATTCATCGGAACTGCTGTATATCCCAAGCTACCGGCTGTCGGTCTATTGTAAAGCATATCTTTTGATTTGCGGCCAAAGTATTCAATACTACCATTCAACTTATTGTTGAACAGACCAAAATCGGCACCGATATTATATGAAGTAGAAGTTTCCCAAGTAATATCCGGGTTACCTTTATATAATAATGTACCATCGGCAAATGTACCATTAGCACCAGTCATCTTATATTGATCCAACCAAGGATAGTAGTTCTTTTCCAGAAGAACGCCCGGGTAAAGAATATCATCATTACCTTGCTGACCGAAAGAAGCTTTGAATTTCAACATATTCACCCATGTAATATCTTCCATAAAGCTTTCACGAGTCAACATCCATGCCACACTTGCAGACCAGAAGTTACCCCAACGATTCTCCGGAGCAAAACGGGAAGAAGCATCACGACGATAAGAAACGTTTCCAAAATAGGTATCATTATATGAATAGTTCACACGACCAAAGAAACCTTTTGTTGAGTACAAGTCCTTTTTGCCACCTATCGTGAATTTATCAATCACATTACCCAAATAGAAGCTTTCCGGATTATACAGATTCTGTCCACTACCTTCCAACAGTGTATATTCATAGGAATAACCATCATAACCGGCTGTTACATCGAAGTGATGTACATCTTTAAGTGCAAATTGATAATTTGCAACATACTGCTGGTCAAATCCATAAGTACGAATAGCAGCCTGATAAGCAGTACCACCATAAGAAGCAGACTGTCCCATATATGCATTACCCATTTCATTTTGACGGGTATTGTCGATATTCAAACCGTAGCGTGCAGATATTGTCAAACCTGTGATAGGAGTTATCTCTGCAAACCAGTTAGCGTTTATTACATCACTCAAATATTCTCTTTTGTTATAAATCAAGTCACCGGAAGGGTTAGCGATTGACATGAAAGAACGAGAGAAATTTGTACTCTGTCCGTCTCCATAGTCATACACTTTACGTCCGTTGTTCAATAGAATCTGCTTGTCAGCACCACGAACATACAAAGGATAGATAGGTGCCATATTGTTTGCTATATAGAAGGCGTTTCCTGAAGAAGCGGTAGCATTTGCATCCTGATCTCCCGGGTAGCGGCTCTCTGTATTGACATAGCTAACATTAGCTCCAATTTTCAACCAGCTATACAGCTTATAATCTCCTTTAAAACGACCATTAAGACGTTTGAAACCTGAACCGGAAATGACTCCCTGGTCATCCAAGTATCCGAAAGCGAAATAATAAGTTCCTTTATCACTACCACCGGATGCACTCAGATTATATTCCTGACGAAGATTATTCTGGAAAGTTTCATCTGCCCAATTATCCGGAGTATAGTAATATTGACCGTCAGAGTAACCCAAAGTAGCATTCGGATTCAGTTTACCATTGGAACCAACCAATAACTCACCCGGAGCCGTTGTATATACCTGATACCCCAAACCACCGGAAGCTTCGGACGGAAGAATCTTATTTGCTCTGATATTAGCATCTTCAGGAGAGTATCCCAAGCTTATCTGAGAATTATAAATTGACTGATAGGCAGTTTCAATATAATTTTTCGGGCTAGTCATTACATCATATGTCTTAATTGCCCGTGAGTTAGCACCCCATTTAGCATCGAAGTTAATGCGAGCTTTACCGGAGGTACCTCTTTTAGTAGTAATCATAATAATACCGTTGGCACCACGAGCACCATACAATGCAGTAGAAGCAGCATCTTTTAATACTGTCATCGTTTCAATATCAGCAGAGTTTATGGAAGACAAATCTCCATCATAGGGAACTCCATCCACTACATATAAAGGTTCCATACCTGCATTGATTGACCCAACACCACGGATACGAACTTTGGCAGACTCGCCCGGCTGACCATTATCACTCAAAATCTGTACACCGGCTACTGCACCAGCCAACGCATTAGATACATTGGAAACTTGACGCTTTTCAATCTTATCAGCTTTCATCACGGAAGCAGATCCGGTAAAAGTTCCTTTGGTAGAAGTACCGTAAGCTGTAACAATCACCTCATCAAGCACCTCTGTATCAGACTTTAAGACGATTTTCAGTTTAGGTTTAATAGCCACTTCTTGTGTTTGCATTCCGATATACGAAATCTGCAAAGTCTTTGCAGAACTAAATATTTTATATATTATTGATTATCAATAATATATTGTCTGATATTTAGGCGTGGGAAGCTTTTTCTTTTCTTAATCAATGATACATATATACTTAATTATTAGATAATTAAATAAATTCGTTATTATTGCCAGTCTATATATGTAATACTTAATCTCTACCCAAAATAGATGTAATCATCTGATAATAAACGTGATATTTATTTAGTAAGGGAATACTATATGAAGAAAATTGTAACAAACTAATTCAGACTAATATTCAAATGTTGATTATTAATCAAAGTAAATATGGCGTTCATTGAAATTTCGCAACCGAGTTATTGTTTCTTACGTAAAACTACTTATGTATATATTTATAAATAATAAGACCTGCAATTTCGATTAATTCTAAAATTGCAGGTCTCATCTATTTATTTAAAACTTATCCTTATATGGAGGCAATATTAAAAAATGTTTTATCGAGGTAGATTATTACTCCATCCCTCTGTTTGTATAACTCCAAAACCTGAATTGACTTCAAAAGAAGGTATTGGGTACACAAATTTTGCGATGTTGAAATTAGTGTACGATCCATCTGCTACACTAATAATTTTGCCTAATCTTCTTGCATCAAAGAAGCGATGTCCTTCTTGAACCAGTTCTAATTTTCTTTCTTTATCAATGGCATCAATAACCGTTTGATCCTCTGCTATTTCATTGTCATTCAAATCCGGATTTCTTTTGGCAGCTACTTCCAATAGTTTTTCTTTAGCTTTTCCATAATCAGGAGTTGCCTGTTTTGCATATGCTTCTGCCTGTATTAAATACATTTCAGGCAGTCTGAAAACCGGCAAGTTAGAAATCTGATTATTGGTGGTGATACCACGCATTTTTCCACCAGTCCACGTACCGCCAAGAAGTGCCAGACGAATATCATTAGATGAATATTCTGCTATTGTTGCGCTGTTAATAGACAAACCGTATTTATTCCATAAAGTATTCAGAGCATTAGCAGACAAATAATCATCTTCAGCTTTTGCTATAAAGAAAATGTCTTCTGTCGAAACAGTCAATGTCGTGTACATATTCTTATAGTCTTCTTTGGTTGATACAATTGTACCACCACTTAGGGTTATTGCCTCTTGAGCCGCTGTAATAGCCCCTTCGTAATTTTTCATATAGAGTTTTACGCGAGCTTCAAGTGCAGCAACTGCAGCCGTATTCATATACTGTTTACCTACATTTTCAACACCTTCTTTAGCATAATATTCTTTAGCCTTCGTTATATCATCAAGAATCAGGCTATAATTTTGTTCTACACTGACTCTTGACACCTGTGAATAGGCAGGGATGGGTTCAGTAACGTTTACGATACCTAATGTCGTTTTATTGGCTTCCGAATACGGCAAACCAAACATATTAGTCAAATAGAAAGAGCAGAGGGCTTTAATTGCATAGGCTTGAGCGATACATCCTTCCACTTCTGCCAGATCCCCCTTTGTTACTTCTTTAAATGAAGCACCTTCTTTAATGATACGTGCACAACGGTCGATAGCCCAATATCCGTATGCCCATATTTCTTCTATGTATGAATTAGTATCCAGTATCTGATAGCGGAAGATGTCATAGAAATGAGACGTTGCAACGGAATGTGAAGTGATATCCGTTGGCGCATCTCCAATTGCTAATACATCACGTCCCAGAAAACGATATGAACCTAATGTGTAATATACACCATTTAGAGCATTCTGAAAATCTTGGGTAGTAACCAAGGCTTCTTCTGTCGGAACAGAAGTTGATGGCGTTTCTGTCAAGAAGTCATCGCATGCGGTGAATGAAATTGCCATCCAACCGGTTAATAAAGCAAATAATATTTTCTTCATTGTCATAAATTTCTAAAGTTATTTTTTAGAAGCTAAGATTAAGACCGAACATGATATTTCTAGGTACAGGATATGCCCAAGACTGCATACCGGTAGATCTAGTTTGTGGATCAAATCCTATAAAATCTTTAGCAGTGATAGTGAACAAATTGTCAGCAGAGATATAAACTCTTAAATTGTCAATAGCCACTTTATTCATAAGGTTCTTCGGAAGAGTATATCCTAAAACCATGGATTTCATTCTTAAATAAGAACCATTCATTAAGAAACGGCTGGAATTAGTTTCTGCTCCTGAGTTGTCTCCAGCTACAAATTGGGGTACGTCGGTTATATCTCCTGGCTTTTGCCAGCGGTTGTCATAAACATAGTTAGATACCGGGCCTAAGAAATAATGTCCAACCTGCATATCAAATGCAAATCCGGAGTTATATACTTTATTTCCCAAGGTGAAACTGGTATCAAAAGAGAAGTCAAAACCTTTGTATTTGAAATTCATTCCAAAGCCACCATAAAATTTAGGATCGGCAGAACCTACAATTCGCTGACCAGCCTCATTTACATTTTTTGTTTTCTCATCCCCTTCTTGTCCTTTATACCACATTGCTTCTCCTGTTTCAGGATCCACTCCTGCATATTCCGGCATATAGAATGTATTATACGCTTCGCCAACTTTTCTGATAGTTAGAGTATTCTCAATTGGTTTTTCTGTGGCAAGTTTTATGATTTTATTTTTATTTGCCGTACCAGTGAAACGAACATCCCAACTGAAATCCTTATTTCTAAGTACGTTAGCGTTAATTAAAAATTCTATACCTTTGTTTTCCATCTCACCTACGTTTTTCAGGATAGACCCGAATCCAGTTGTGTAAGAAAGTGGTACATCAAATATCATATCTTTTGTCCGTTGGTTATAATAGTCTACTTCGAGTGTCAGTCTTTCGAAGAAAACAGCATGGATACCAATATCGGCTTTTGCAACAGTTTCCCATTTTAGATCCGGATTGGCTATTTGGTAAGGAATAGCTCCAGGTTTACCATTATAAGAATATCCATAATTATACAATCCCATTGCTGCATAATAACCAATATCCTGATTACCTACAGTTCCATAACTACCTCTGATAGTCAAATCTGTCAACCAACTTTTGGTATTTTCCATAAAGCTTTCGTTAGAGATACGGTATTTTGCTCCTATAGACCAGAAAGGAGCCCATTTGTTGTTTACACCAAATCTTGACGAGCCGTCATAACGGAAACTGCCTGACAGATAATATTTATCATTCAAGTTATATTCTGCATTCATAAAGAATGAAGAAAGAGTGCTTGCTTTGGTTGAAGATCCCGCCCCTGTTGGCTTGGAAGCATTGTCCAATTCAAAAACAGCATCACTAGGATATCCACTGGCAGCTGCATAAATTGTTCTATAAGATATTTTCTGTGCTTCTTGTCCCAACAATACATTCAAATGATGCATGTCTTTGAAAGTGCGGTTGAAGTTTACGGTATTGGTAATGGTCAAGGTTGTTGCCCTTTCCTGGTTTCTTTGACCAAGCATACCGCTACCGGAATATTGAGGATTATAAATTGAACTGTAAAAGAACTCGTCTAAGTCAATCAAACTCAATCCTGCATTTGTCTTCCATGTTAAGCCATCAATAATATTATAAGTAAAATATGGATTCACAACCAATGTAATCTGCTTTTGATTGCGTTTATCACCTTTTTCTTTATCGTTAATAGCTACAGGATTATAATTAACATTTGTATTATATGTTCCGTCTTCATTGCGCACCTGTTCAAACGGACGGATGTCATATACTGCTACAATAGGATTAGTATATTGGCTTTCAGTCATAGTGTTGTTAATATCGGAGAGTGCTCCATTCACAGAAAGTCCATATCCTATCCGCCCGCTTTTTCCATCTAAACTGATACGTCCACTATAGCGTTTCATTCCAGTTCCGATGACGATACCTGTATTCTGAAAATATCCTCCACTAATATAATAGCGCAAATTTTCATTCCCACCTTGAGCACTGATATCATATTCTTGTGAAAAACCATTTTGCAGAATCTCCTTCAGCCAATCCACACTCTTGATATTTTGCGTCAAGTCCACATTATACCAATCCATAACATATGCATTCAGCCATTCAGCAGAAGTCATGCCATCCTCACCGTCATATCCTGCATTTGTTAGTCCTTCGGTCCAGATCTCTTTGTATTTATCCAGATTTGTCGTACGATAATTATGATCTATCTTACCTACAAAACTAGTTCCGACTTTTGCATTCACATTAAAACGCGCTTTTCCCAGACTACCTTTTTTAGTAGTAACTACAATTACTCCATTCGCTGCACGAGCTCCATAAATAGCTGTAGCTGTAGCATCTTTCAAAACTGTGATGGACTCAATGTCGTTAGGATTGATATTAGCCATCGGACTTGCCGCCATATCCCCTGTTCCGGCTTTGTTATAAGCCCCCATTTTGTCTGTGTAAATGGCAATACCATCAATTACGTATAAAGGTTCAGTTCCGGAGTTCATTGAACCAACCCCACGAATAGTAGTAGAAGCATATGCACCAGGTTGTCCAGTCAAGCTATTTACTTGTAAACCAGCAACTGATCCTTCCAAAGACTTCATAAAGTTTGCATCTGTTTTTTTCATCAAGTCCTTGTTATCCACCGTTTGAGCAGATCCCGTAAATGCCGCTTTTTTAGTTACCCCATATCCGGTTACCACAACCTCATCTATTAGCTGTGCATCAGATTTGAGAATCACTCGCAAATTGGGCTTTATCGCCACTTCCTGCGTCTGCATACCGATGTACGAAATCTGCAAAGTCTTTGCAGAACTAAATACAACTATAATATGCTGATTACTAATAAAATATACGATGTTTACTTTCCTTCGGCAATAAATCTTTTGTTGTGGTTATTATGCAGATTATCAATATATTAAACACCTATCAAACATATTAATTTGCTGATTTATGATACCAGATTTCTATCAAAAATAAGACATAACCGTCTATTAATTAATCATTTAAGTTCTTATCTTATATGATATAAGCTAAAACTTATTTCCATCTTAACTGTTGAAGATGGTTTTCTTGTTCTAAATTATATCCAATAATTATTGATTATAATAATATATTCATTAGCAAACGATAATCTACGAAAAAGAAAAACTCCAGATGAAAAAATGCATATTTTATTACTGCATGTTTTAAAATATGCAGGGTGGATTCAAATCTTCTCCAAAATCGCAGAGAATATGATTGATGAATATTCATATTGAATAGTTATGTGCTTTTTCTGTATCAAAGAGATTGTGTAATTACATCTAATTATGTAAAAAGAAGTATTTATCATTTGTTTGATGCTAAAATGAAAGAACCCAAAATGCCGGATTTTAATAGCTACAAGAGGCTGTCAGGTTTATAAATTAGCTTTTAATCCTTTCCTTTTAAAGAAAACAAAGGCTTCTCTACGACCAATAACTCGTTCCTTTTAAAGGAACGAGTTATTCCTTTAAATGGGACGAGTGATGATATTCGTAATAATGGTGTATATTTAGATTATGTATATGCGTTTTCGGAACTTATATTGCATATTTTTTCATTTAATTATACACACTTTCTTCTATTAGAGAAAATTATACCTTCCATTTCTATAACCAAATCTTAAAAACAGAACACTTTCGTTTAGTTTTTGTGCTTATTATTATTTTTTGATGAGGCAGTTTTCTCAAGATCACGCACCACTGTAATATCCATTATATTCGCATATACCTGCGTGGTCTTTACACTTTTATGTCCTAACAGTTTTTGCACAGTAGTTATATTGGCACCATTATATAATAATAAGGTAGCATTTGTATGACGGGCGGTGTGAAACGATACACGTTTATCAATTTTAGCCAAGCCTGCCAATATGTTTAATTCCTTATTAATATTAGAATTGTCTTTCAACTTGAAAAAACTATTGAGGTCATCTTTATAGCGTTGCAATATCTGGATTCCTTTACCCTCAAATAATAAATATAAAGGAAGGCGTACCTCCATACCTGTTTTGACAGATTTGTATATTATCCAAGTCTCCTGATGGAACTCAACAATATTTGCAGAGGTCAGATTAGTGAAATCAGAATATCGTAATCCTGCATAACAACAAAATAAAAAAGCATCTTTTGTTTTTTGTAGTCTCGTATATCTTCCAGTCAGCTGCAAATTCTCAAATTTGTGTAACTCTTCCGGAGCTAAGTGTGTATGGCTTCCTTCTATACTTTTAATTTTATATTTTCTAAAGGCATACTTCTGTATATCCATATACTCCTTATTTATTGCAACATTAATATATCTTTTCAGATGCTTCATGTGCTTAGCAATAGTATTAAGGTGATAACCTTTAGATTGCAGGTAATTATCAAATGAAGACACAAACTCAAATGTCAAATCAGTAAATAATACCTCTTTCTTGAATTCCTGAAGTAATTCAAGCGTGGAAAGGTGATTCTGACGGGTGCTTTCTTTCAAAGAAGAATTGGCTATCTCCTCTTTAAAGAAAGTCAAAAACGACCTTCCGTTGCTTAGAGGTTTATCAATAGAATTTTTTAATAAATCTAACGATATGGACTTTCCCTGTTGCCATAGTCCAAGTTCTGTTTGCTCAATAGCTGCTATATTTTCATATAACATACGATTCAAAACATTCGCATTAGGATGATTCTTCACCATTTTTCGTTTGGCATCCCACTGTTCCGGTTTGAGATATATTTTGGTGGAGAAATACATTTTTTTCCTGTTCAGGTAGGCTTCTACCTGTACTAATGCCATTCCTCTTTTATTCAATCTCTTCTTTCTGTTAAACACAAGGTTGTAACTGATCTTTTCCATACTTTCATTTTTAATTAATAATAGAACAAATTAGACGTAATTCTGTGCTATATCAGAGGCGAATAAGCATTAATATCTCTAAAAAATAAATCTTCAAATAACTGTGTATTCACAAAACTTTAAATTAAATGCCACTTTTTTATTCGCTTTTTTACGAAAAAAGCAAAAAGAATGGCTTTTAAAGGTGTTTTATGACTAAAAACGAGTAAAAGAAATATTAAAAGATGCATTTTGCTCATACAAAGTGTCAATAGCTATTTTAACAATCAACGCTTTTGGTTGAGAAAAATATGCTTATCGGCATAAATACAGCTTATAAAATAACAAAATGTTATATTTGCAACCTTTTTTTATTAATATAATTGCTAGTTTCAGTTTTATTAATATATTTGCAAATTGTTAGAGTAAAGATACAAATAATGTAAAGTTAAACTTTAAGAGAGAATTTATGAAAAGAAAATTAATGCTGTTATTGGCATGCCTTTTTGTGGGCATAGGCCTAGTAACTGCCCAGACTCAAAAGGTCACAGGCGTTGTGATTTCTGAAGAAGACGGGCAGCCAGTTGTTGGCGCTTCTGTGTTGGTAAAAGGTACCACTCTGGGTACAATCACAGATGTAGATGGTAATTTTAATTTGTCGAATGTACCAAGTTCTGCAAAGACTTTGCAGATTTCGTATATCGGAATGCAAACACAAGAAGTAGTTATTAAGCCAAATTTGAAAGTTGTATTAAAGGCTGACGCCCAAAAGCTGGACGAAGTAGTAGTTACCGCTATGGGTATTTCACGTGAAAAGAAAGCATTGGGATATGCCGTACAAGACGTCAAATCGGATGCGTTGACACGTGCTGCTAATACAGATTTAGCGGGAGCCTTACAAGGAAAAGTATCAGGTATTGACATCACCCCATCATCAGGTATGCCGGGTGCTTCTTCAAAGATTACGATTCGCGGTTCTCGTTCTTTCACCGGAGACAATACTCCATTGTATGTAATTGATGGTATGCCTATCGCTTCTACCGCAGACGTGAGTACCTCTCTTACCGATGGAGCGTATGGAACGGACTATGCTAACCGTGCTGTCGACATTGACCCTAATGATATAGAAAGTATCAATATATTAAAGGGACAAGCCGCTTCTGCTTTGTATGGTATGAGAGCTTCCAATGGTGTTATCGTTATCACCACCAAAAGTGGTAAAGGAGCAGATAAAGGAAAACCGACTATTACTTTCAGTACTAACCTTTCCTTTGATAAGATTTCAACTCTTCCGGAACTGCAACAAGAATACGCACAAGGTTCAGGCGGTACTTTCGATCCGTCATCTCCTTTCGCATGGGGTCCTAAGATTTCCGAATTGGCTAACGATCCTACCTACGGAGGAAATACAGACAACAGTTACACTAGCCAATATGGCAAACAGTCCGGAAAATACTATGTTCCTCAACTTGCAGCTGCCGGCATGAATCCGTGGGCTACTCCACAGGCATATAACAACATGAAGGACTTTTTTGAAACAGGTGTATCTTGGAGCAATAACGTCAATGTAGCCCAGAGATTCGACAAAGGTAACTACTCCTTTTCTTTGGGTAACACCACGAGTAATGGTATCGTTCCATCAACTGGTATGGATAGATATAACGTGAAAATGTCCGCCGAAGCACAACTCCATCCTAACTGGACTACCGGATTTAATGGAAACTTTGTGACTTCAAAAATCTCCAAACAGTCTACAGCCAACACCAGTGTGGTTGCTACGATCTATAATGCACCCGTCAGCTATAATATGGCCGGCATTCCTTCTCACATAGAAGGCGACCCTTACACACAAAATACATATCGTGACAGCTGGATCGACGATGCATATTGGGCAGTTGACAATAACCAGTTCTCTGAACGTTCACAACGTTTCTTCGGAAATGCTTTCGTGAAATACACCACTAAATTTGGAACGGACAACCACAAACTGGATATTAAATACCAGATCGGTGATGACGCTTACACTACCAATTATTCAGAAATCTACGGATATGGAAGTACCTGGGCACCTACAGGTGAAGATTCAGAATACCATTACACTGTTAATGAGTTAAACTCACTGTTAACCGCTGCTTACACATGGAATATCAACGAAGAATGGACCCTGGACGCGTTGATTGGTAATGAGTTTGTGGATAAAAAGACAAAATATGAATACGCATATAGCATGAACTTCAATTTCCCGGGATGGAATCATCTGAATAATGCTTCTGTATTCTCTAACGAAAGCCAATACAACAAGAAGCGGACGGTAGGTAATTTCGCCAACTTGTCAGTAGCATGGAAAAACATGCTCTATCTAAGCGGAAGTATACGTAACGATATTGTTTCAAGCATGCCACGTGACAACCGTTCTTTCACTTATCCTTCAGTGTCATTAGGATTCATCTTCACCGAACTGGCTCCCCTGAAGAATAACATATTGACTTTCGGTAAGATACGTGCTTCTTATGCAGAAGTTGGTATGGCCGGTGATTATACTCAAAGTTATTATTATACTCCGTCTTATGGTGGCGGCTTCTATATGGGAAATCCTATTGTTTATCCAATTAATGGAGCAATGGCTTACATTCCATATTATAAGGTATATGACCCTAACTTAAAACCACAAAATACAAAATCATACGAACTGGGAGCAGATCTTACTTTCTTAAACGGACTGGTAACCTTGAATTATACCTATTCACGTCAGAATGTAAAAGATCAGATATTCGAAGTTCCTTTGGCAGGTTCAACCGGAGCCTCCAGTATGATAATGAATGGAGGTAAAATCCACACAAATACTCACGAGTTGACATTGGGCGTATCTCCGGTAGATACCAAAAACTTCAAACTCGACTTCGCTTTCAACTTCTCCAAAATCGACAATTACGTAGACGAATTGGCTCCAGGAGTAGAAAGTATTATGTTAGGAGGATTTGTAACTCCGCAGGTACGTGCCGGAATTGGTGACAAGTTCCCTGTGATCTATGGAAAAAGCTATATGCGTAATGACGAAGGCAAGATTGTAGTAGACAAAAACGGACTTCCCATGCAGGGAGAAGATGCGGTTATCGGAACTGTATCTCCTGACTTCCGTTTAGGTTTCAATACAAATATCGAATTGTACAAGTTCCGTATTTCTGCAGTATTCGACTGGAAACAGGGAGGACAAATGTATAGTGGTACTGCAGGTGAAATGAACTATTACGGTGTGAGCAAATTATCTGGTGATATGCGTAATACCGAATTCATTGTGGAAAACTCCGTTAAAGAAACAGGAAAAGATGCAGACGGTAACTCAATTTATGCGCCCAATGATATAAAGGTAACAGACGCTCAAGCATATTTCACAAGAAGAAGATCCATTGACGAATCCTACATTTATGATAATTCTTATATCAAACTGCGTGAATTATCAGTAAGCTATCCGGTATTCTCAAAGAAATGGCTGAATGTGAATGTGAATGTTTTTGCCCGCAACATTTTGGTTTGGTCTGAAATGAAAGGCTTCGATCCGGAAGCTTCACAGGGTAATGACAACATGGGAGGTGCATTCGAACGTTTCTCTCTTCCGGGAACAGCCAGCTATGGTTTTGGATTTAATGTAAAATTCTAATTAGCTAAAAAGAAAGATGAAAACATATAATATAATCAAAGGCATTTTTGCCGCTACTGTTTTATCAGTTGTCTTTTCCGGATGTTCGGAAGATGCAATGGATAGAATCAATAAGGATCACGGACATACGCAAAGCGTGGCCGGAAGATTCATTCTGACAGATGTAATAACCTCTACCGCATTCTCTAATGCAGGAGGTGATTTCAATACTTATCTATCTGCTTACATTGAATATGAAGTAGGTGTTGACAACCAGTTGTATTATGCAGAAACCAGAGAAAGCGAACCGACCTCATCTTCCACTTTCAATAATACATGGAATGGTCTGTATTCCACATTGAAATCCGCCCGTATCATTATCAATCAATGCAGTGAGGGAGGAATAGATTATGGAAATTTTGTAACCAAAGGTATGGCAGAGGTGTTGGCTGCTTATAATTGTGCATTGATAGCCGATATGTTCGGAGATGCTCCATGCAGCCAGGCAGCCTTAGTTGACGAAAATGGTTCTCCCGTTTACCTGACTCCTAAAATGGATAAACAAGAAGAGATCTATACACAAGCAATGCAATACCTGGACGATGCTATTGCAGACTTGCAGAAAGAGGATCTGATAGACCCGGGAGCTCAAGATTTGTTATATCAGGGCGATGCTGAAAAATGGCTAAAGTTGGCGTATGGTCTGAAAGCGCGTTACACAATGCACCTTCTTAAAAGATCTGCCAACAAAGACGCTGACATGGAGAAGGTTTTGGAATATGTGGATAACTCTTTCGAAAGTGCAGAAGAGCAAGCAGCATTCGACGTATATGACGCTAACAATATAAATCCGCTTTACGGTTTCTTTGTGGCACGTGCCGGATTAGGTGCGAGCGAAAGCATGAGAAGCAAACTGGCAGAATACAACGACCCACGCCTGTCCAGAGCTTTCATCACTAAACAAGGTGCATCTGGAAAAGAACAAGCCCCAGGAAGTGCTGACAATGCCGTATATGCGCCTAACGGTTCTCCGGAACAAGGTACTTCCAAGTATGGAACTTCTTTATTTATGTATTCTATATCGGCACCCACACTGTTATTGAGCTATCATGAATTAAAGTTCCTGGAAGCAGAAGCTCTATGCAGATTGGGACGTGATGCAAAAAGTGCATTAAAAGACGCTGTAGTAGCCGGATTGTTAAATGCAGAAAATAGCTTCAGCGTTTCAAGAAAGGAATTGGGCAAAACGCTCATCAACCCGGCAAGTAGTATTACAGATACTGAAGCCGAAAGCTATTTTGATAATACGGTAGAAGCCAAATATACAGCCGAACCGCTGAAAACAACAATGACTCAAAAATACTTCGCATTATGGGGAGCTTCAGGAGAAGCGACAGAATCTTACAATGATGTTCGCAGAATGAAAGGACTAGGCGAAAACTTTATTGAGCTAAAAAATCCAAACTCTTTCCCATTACGTTGTCCTTATGGCAATAGCGACACAACAACGAATGCCGAAGTGAAAGCAGCATACGGAAACGGACAATATGTGTATAGTGAAAATGTTTGGTGGGCAGGCGGAAGCAGATAATCCATTGACTTGAATCATATAAATGAGACTGAATTCTCTAGGGGAAAGGTGGGAATTCAGTCTCATTTCAGTTATATCTCGATAGTCATAAAAACGTCCACTACGCTTATGAAGAATTATGGCAACCTAAACTTTATCAGATTACATTTAGAATAGTACATTCTTATTCATCAAGGAATCATTCCTTCTCTCACAATATCTACCAGAATCGGCTTCAATCCGCTAACGAAACATTCCACTGCAATCACCATCAAAATCAATCCCATAAGACGCATCATCACATTATTACCCGTTTCACCCAAGACTTTTACCAATTTCGTAGAAGCACGAAGAATAAAGAAAGTCAGCAGATAAATCAGGGCAATAGTACCGATCAGTATTCCCTTCATTTCATAAGAATGCGCATCCTGCATCAAAACGATTGCATTAGCAATCGCTCCGGGACCGCATAACATAGGAATACCGAGAGGGGTAATAGAGATATCATCCGCATACGTTTTGATTTCTTCGTCCTTCAACTTCATCGGTGTATAGCGGGCTTGAAGCATATCAAATCCTATCTTGAAGATAATCACCCCACCGGCAATACGGAAACCATTGGTAGAGATACCGAAGAACTTGAAAAGAAACTGCCCGGCAAAGACAAATACCATCAATGTAATAAACGACACAATAGTAGCACGACGTACAATAGACTGACGTTCTTTATCCGTCATACCATGAGTCATGGTAAGAAAGACAGGCATCGTTCCCAATGGGTTGGTCAACGTGAAGAATGAAGTGAAACAAAGTAAGGCGAAAGGTAGAAGCGTACTATCCATGGTTATATCGTATTTTATGCAAAACTAAAACGCAACAAAAATACGACTTAATCCAGAAAACCTATAATAAATCCATTAATTCTTTCAAGGAATGGATGTGATAAGTAGGGAGGAAAGGGAAAGTAGTCCGTTCTGTCACATTGTAGAAAGCCTGATGCATCCCTACGCCGTGTGCTCCGATTATATCCGCTTCCCAACTGTCACCAATCATCAAGGATTCGCGCAACTCGGATTGAGTGGCAGACAAAGCAAAATTGAATATCTCCGGCCAAGGCTTCAGCACTCCGAGATCTTCCGAGAGAATCACCTTTCTGAAATACCCGTCCACTCCTGCCGAACGCATCTTGCGTGATTGCAATTCACGAAACCCATTGGAAAGGATATAGAGATTATATTTGGGAGCAAGATATTCCAATACCTCCTTTGCATGAGGCATCAAAGTACTTTTAGTAGGGATAATAGCGAAAAAATCTTTCGAAAACTGTTCGGCGAGCGCTTCATCTTTCACTCCCACAGCCTGTAAAGGATAAAAGAAACGTTGGCTGTTCAATTCATCCTTCGTTATCTTTCCTTCACCGTACTCAATCCAGAGTTCTGTATTTCTTTGTTGATAAAGAGTATAATAATGATTGAATGAGTCAAAATAGCGGTCGAACGAATATTTCTGATATACTTCCTCAAAAGTATCACGGGCATTTTGAGAAAAAGCCCAGATAGTATCATCAAGATCAAAAAAAAGATTTTTATATTTCATCAGTAGTTATGCGTATAATAAGAAACAAAAAAGCCAATGTGCTAATTTCTTGAATCCAGGAATCAGCACATTGGCAATTCAAAAGGGATATCTACCTTATTTTACCTGGATAACCAAGTATCTGGATACACTCCAGAATTCAGTAGGATTAGTAATCTTCAATGTCAACTGGCCTTTATCATCTTTTACCAATTCATAAGAACCGGTCGGATGAGTAGTCAGTAACTCAGCACGTTTAGAGTACAACTTGATTTCTTTGGTTGTACGGATATCGATTTGAGTGAAATAATCCTTGTTGAAATCAGCGCTCTTCAACACGTCTCCGCTCTGAAGAATCTTTTGAGCTTTCAATTCAGATTTAGTACCGAATACGAACCAGGCAGCATTCAGACTCTTTTCCTGTTCAGCAACGGTTTTAGCTTTCGCTTCGTTTTCTGCAGTCAAAGTTTCTTTTGCTACAGACAAATCGCTGACAGCAGCATCCAATTCCTGAATACGGATATTCTTGGAAGCCAGTTCAGTTTGCAGTTCTTCGATACGCTGTTGTTTAGCGTTCAATTCAGCAGTCAATGCCTCAACAGCTTTTTTCAGTTGAGTAGAATTGTAATTGCTGTTCTTCAACTGTGCCTGTAACTTTGCAATCTGCGCTTTGTTTTCTTCCATTTGTTTGGAGATGAATTCGATGTCAGAAGCAATCTGTTGCTTGGCACTGGCAGAGTTTTCAGTGATGGTTCCACGCTGCAAATCAACACGGCTTTCGGCAGCATTGATCTTACGGAAACCTTCCTGAACTTCATTGAAAGTCCCCATCATATCATCCAGTTCAGCGTTGCGCTGGTTCAGTTCCATCAAAAGAGAATCATTTTCAGCTTTCAGGTCTTTACTTCCACCTTTAAAGCCATCACACGAAGCCAACATGGCTGCGCATACAAATAAAACAGCTAACTTTTTCATACGTTTACGTTTTACGTTTTTTAATGAAGTTATTTAATCATCTATTCCTGCTAATACTATCACAATCTCGCCCCGGGGTTCGGTGGCGGTAAAGTGTTCTATCAATTCAGCCAAACTGCCCCGAACTGTTTCTTCGTGGAGTTTGGATATTTCACGCGACACGGTTGCCTGACGTTCAGCGCCGAAATATTCGGCAAACTGTGTTAACGTCTTCAACAGACGGTGGGGTGATTCATAAAACACCATCGTGCGGTGTTCTTCCGCCAATGTCTTCAGTCGTGTCTGCCGTCCTTTCTTCTGGGGGAGAAATCCCTCGAAGCAGAACTTCTCGTTCGGCAATCCCGATGCAACGAGAGCCGGAACAAAAGCGGTTGCTCCCGGCAAGCACTGCACTTCAATACCGTTGCGCACACATTCACGAACAACCAGAAATCCGGGATCGGAAATTCCAGGCGTTCCGGCATCCGAAATTAGTGCCACCGTTTCACCTGCCTTTATTCTATTAACAACACTTTCCACCGTTTTATGTTCATTAAATTTGTGGTGGGATTGCATTGCATTCTTTATTTCAAAGTGTTTCAGCAAGATACCGGAAGTACGTGTATCCTCCGCCAAAATCAGATCGACCTCTTTCAGGACTTTGATAGCCCGAAAAGTCATGTCCTCCAGATTCCCTACCGGCGTAGGCACCACATATAGCTTTCCCATCTGTTTTTGTTTTATGCTGATTGATTAAAATATTTCTTTAGTAGCTCCAGAAAGTCGTTCACCGCCTCTTTTTCTTCATTCAATTCGACTTTCGAGGACAGAAATGCGACTGCAGTCTTGTAGGAACTCATTACTGATATCTGTTCGATAACCCGATTCATTAAATCAGTGTCACCTCCGAACAGTTCACGAGAAAAACGGAAAGAATCATTCAAACTGATAGAATGTCGCAAGCCGGCAGACAGTTTGAGACTTTCTCCCAACACAGCCGATTTAGGTCCTTCCTCTTTCACAACAGTTTCAACGACAGGCTCCTCCACCATTGCAGACTCCTCTTCTGCTATTACTACAGGTTTCTCTTCCGCAACAATAGTCTCTCCCTCCTCGTCTTCTTTCACGTCAACCGATTCGAGAGATTGTATAATAACGGGGGAATCTTCTTCAGACCCGGCAACTTCATCCTCCTCTTCCGCTGTCTCTTCCACAGCTGACGGAGAAATTACCTGAACAGCATCCACCTCCTGCTGCAGTTCGTCCAAACGTCCCTGCATCCGTGTAATGCTCCGCTTCAACAGTTCAGACAAAGTCGGAGTCGGCTCCTTGGTAAATGAATCCATGAGATACTTCAACTCATGAACATCCAACTCAATATCTGTTAATAGCTTCTGTTTCATGTCAGTCCATTGTTTATACGGTGCGAATGTAGGAATAATTTATGCAATAACTTAAAATAATGGATAATTTAACAGTTCTTGCACATTGAATTGCTTACCTTTGTCCACATATTTATTTAATCAAGAAAGCACAAAATCTCATGGTATTATTTTCAGAAGACCACATACAGGAGACTAGAAGAAGAGGCCGGATCGAAGTAATCTGCGGTTCTATGTTCTCCGGAAAGACAGAGGAATTGATTCGCAGAATGAAGAGAGCGAAATTCGCGAAACAACGTGTCGAGATATTCAAACCAGCTATCGACACCCGTTATTCAGAAGAAGACGTAGTCTCTCACGACAGCCATTCTATCGCCTCCACTCCCATTGATTCGTCAGCCAGCATTTTACTGTTTACTTCCGAGATAGATGTAGTAGGTATTGATGAAGCGCAGTTCTTCGACAGTGGTTTGATTGATGTGTGCAACCAGCTTGCTAACAATGGAATCCGTGTTATCATTGCAGGGTTGGATATGGACTTCAAAGGAAATCCGTTCGGTCCAATGCCACAATTGTGCGCCATTGCCGATGAAGTCTCCAAAGTTCATGCGATCTGTGTGAAATGTGGTCAGCTGGCTTCTTTCTCACATCGTACAGTCAAGAATGAGAAACAGGTTCTTTTAGGCGAAACAGCCGAATATGAGCCTCTGTGCAGGGAATGTTATCTCCGTGCGCGAGGGGAAGATGAGCAGAAAGTATAAACTCTATAAAAAACAGATTATGGAAAGGAAAAAGATAACATTCGACAGTTTTATACGCGGTTCCATCGGATGTGTGTTAGTTGTAGGAATATTAATGCTTGTGGAACGCCTTAGCGGAGTGTTATTACCTTTCTTTATTGCGTGGCTGATAGCTTATATGGTCTATCCGTTAGTCAAATTCTTCCAGTATAAGCTACGATTAAAAAGCCGCATTATTTCCATCTTTTGTTCCTTATTCCTCATTACGGTTATCGGAGTCACTTTATTCTATCTGTTAGTGCCGCCGATGATTTCGGAAATAGGCAGAATGAACGACTTGCTGGTGACTTACCTCACCAATGGAGCCGGAAACAATGTGCCTAAGAATCTTTCTGAATTTATCCACGAGAACATCGATCTTCAGGCACTGAACCGTGTATTAAGTGAAGAGAATATCCTGGCGGCAATCAAGGATACCGTCCCCAGAGTGTGGACTTTGCTTGCAGAATCTCTCAACATTCTATTCAGCATCCTTGCTTCTTTCATTATATTATTATATGTAATCTTTATACTACTGGATTACGAAGCAATAGCTGAAGGATGGTTGCATCTGTTACCCAATAAATACCGTACGTTTGCCTCCAACCTAGTTCACGACGTACAGGATGGTATGAACAGATATTTCCGTGGACAGGCTTTAGTTGCTTTCTGCGTAGGTATTCTTTTCAGCATTGGTTTCCTGATTATCGATTTCCCCATGGCTATCGCTCTGGGACTTTTCATCGGAGCATTGAATATGGTTCCCTACTTGCAAATCATCGGTTTTCTTCCCACCATTTTATTGGCGATCCTCAAAGCTGCCGACACCGGACAGAACTTCTGGATTATCATTGCATGTGCATTAGCCGTCTTTGCAATCGTACAAATCATACAGGATACCTTCCTTGTCCCCAAAATCATGGGAAAGATTACCGGGCTGAATCCTGCCATCATCCTTTTATCTCTTTCTATCTGGGGTTCATTAATGGGAATGCTCGGCATGATTATCGCCTTGCCACTAACAACTTTGATGCTCTCCTACTACCAACGCTTTATTATCAACAAAGAAAAGATAAAATATGATGAAGTAGAAACTACTGATAATCAAGAGACAAGCCATAACGAGGAAAAATAATTGAAACTTTTTTCTACGGAATGCTTGCAAATTAAATAAAAGTAACTACCTTTGCACCCGCAATCAGGAAATAACTGATTCGCAAATAAGGATTGATTCGCTAGCTCAGCAGGTAGAGCACAACACTTTTAATGTTGGGGTCCTGGGTTCGAGCCCCAGGCGGATCACCAAGAAAATCCCTGATAATCTATGATTATCGGGGATTTTTCTTTTTAGCTCTTTAACATTCACTTTTGTATACAAGAATCATACGCAATGGGACAATTCAATGAATACATGGATCGCTTCGACTTCTCTATGTTTAAAGAGATATTTATAGAGAAAGGGAAAATACGGCATTATAAGAAAAACGAGTATTTTCTTCATAAAGGTGACAAGCATACCTATATAGGTTTTATTATAGAAGGTACATTCAGATATACTTGCATAGACAACAACGGCAATGAGCATGTAGTTGCCTATAACTTTCCTAATGAACCACTAGGAAATTATTCCGTATTTCAAAAGAAAGAGTCGGCTATAGTAGATATACAAGCCGTTACAGATAGCACTGTTTATGTATTATCCCATTCCGATGTAAACGAATTCTATAATTCAAATATGGAGGCACAACAGCAAGGTAGAATCTTAGCAGAAGAGCTATTATATGTTGCGTGGAATAATATCATTTCAGCATATAAAGATACTCCTGAAAAGAGATACAAAGAACTTCTACAAAGATGCCCCAATTTACCCAACCTAATAACGCTGAAGGAATTAGCTTCATATATAATGGTAACTCCTGAAACATTAAGTCGCATACGCAAAAGAATTCTATTCGAATAAGTCTTGATTTCCATCAAGATTTTTATTTTTTCTTCTGCCTAGTTTTGCTTCATATTACTGAAACAATAATAATATGGAGACAAAGAAAATACTGATTGATAACAATCTATGTTCTAAATGCGGCAAGTGTGTAAAAGTCTGTCTTAAAAGTGTATTCTCCCAAGAGAACAAAAAAGCAGATATAAGAATCGGGAATATAATGCAATGTGATCTATGTGGTGCTTGCATCGAAGTTTGTAAAAGAAAAGCCCTTGCAGTAGAAGGTATATCCCTTTACAAAATGACTTTCAGTGAACAAGTAAAAACAAAAGGACTAGCATTTTCATTAATGCTCTTCCCTATAATGTTATTAGTGGGCTTCTTGATGCACCCCCATTTAGAACAGATGAAGATGATATTTACAGCACAAGATTTAGTGGAACGCTTTCACAACAATTCTTATTATCATATTGGGCATTTGATTGTCATGTTTTCAGTTCCCTTTATAATAGTTTCAATGATAGGCATCATGAACGGATTGCAATCTTCTGGAAAGAATTGGGGATTTTGGGGCTGTATCATTGGCGTATTTGGAGCATTTATTTTAGCTGTAGATAAAGGTGCTTTATGTTTAGTCTTATCTGCATTTGACTCACTTCCAGAAAGAGACTTTATCACAATCAGTCCGTTCTTACAAGTTATTGTTGATAAAGCTGGATTGTTGAAAGTTTGCTATTTACTTCCTCTATTACCTATCGGTGCAATTATTCAAGGTGTAGGATTAATAAAAGAAAAATGTATAAAAAAATGGCAGGGTATATTAATGATTGTAGGTTTATTACTTCTGAATAACCCTGATATAGAGTTAATAAGCACTATTGGAACTCTATTTATGTGCTTTGGATATTTCCCTATTGGCATAAAGGCTTTACACAACACTTTATAATCATAACCTAAGATAAGGAGATTTGGAGAACAAACAAAGCAAGGAATCATTCAGCATACAAAGCTAACGCTTTGATATATAAATAATTTATCCACAATTTAAAATTTATGTCTATGAATGATTTATTGAAGACGAGGTTTTTCATCTTATTAGCTGATACCTCAAAAGAAGTAATTAACACGGAAATGAAAGATGCTTATGAGGAATTTATTAAGCAGATAGTAACAATTAGCTATTCAGAAGATTACTCTCATATCTTTCGGACGCTAAATCTCACTCGTATTGAGATAGCACCCCTAAAAGAGTTATATCAATGCGAGCAGGGGGAAAAATGCGCTTAAAAATTTAGACATCCACAAAGCATTATCCCTGATTGATTCTGAACTGCTATTAATCAACCTGAAAATAAATCATCCCGAACAATTCGTTTTATTTGTTACCACAGAGTTCAAATCTGATTTATATGTAATCCCTAAGTCAAAAGACTTGGGGATTATTGGTATTGCAGAAATCGTTATTGCCCTGTTTCTACAAGGGCAAATAGTCGGAGAAGATGGAAAGCCAGTTCCAGAAGTTCGTCTGGCTCGTGGCTTTGAACAGCTTTTCAATCTGAAATTCGGTAGTATTTATGATAAAGTGAGTGAAGTGTTTACCCGTAAACCCTATAATCTAACCAAAACATTAGATGCTTTGCGAAATGCCATTATCAAAGAAGACCGTAAACGTAAGAACAGATAAAGATTAGAAAAGATGATTTTATAAATAGTTTATTTACAACTGTTTGCGAACAGTTTTTTTCGGGGAGTAGATAACTACTCCTCTTTTTTAGCTTCTTTATTCTGCTGAATTTTGCTTCATCAATCGATTGAAAATCTTAATATTCAACTAAAAATAAAGTAAAATGTATATAGACAATGAAGATTTTGAGAAATGGATGGCAAAGTTATCCAAGAAACTCACTGAAATAGGGCAAGACCTAAAATCTCTTATAAACACCGATAAGGTACTGGATGATAATGAAAAGATACTTGACAATCAGGATTTAGCCTTTCTATTGAAAGTATCTTTCCGAACGCTTCAACGTTACAGGGTAAGCGGACAACTACCCTACTTTACCATCGGAAAGAAAACTTACTATCGAGCGAATGATATTCGGGCTTTTGTTCGTGAACGTGCCGACTCTCAAACCTACAAACAGTTTGAAAAAGGCAATCAATTAGAGAATCAGCCCTGAAAGCAAAAAAAAGCAGAGGAAAGAAGCCTGTGTTTAGGCTATTCCTCTATGCTGCCACCCTAATTTAGCTGAAACAGCTACGCCTTCCGGCTTCGCACGTTTCGCTAAATTGAGCAAGAGGGAACTGGACAAGTCCTGTTCTTCCCTCTTGCTCTGCGAGGCAAAGCCTTCGGCTTTAGCGTGCTACAAGGACACACTGTAATGACACCTGTAATAAGCATTTTCTTTTCAATGCTTATTATCAGGTATTTATCTATTCGTATTTCTATAAAAAAGTAATTACTATGCCAAATAACAGTCGAAAAACGATATTCACCACCATTTCCATAGACAAGGAAACGGCAGCTTTGGTAGAAAAGATATGCAAACGCTATTCACTGAAAAAGAGCGAAGTTGTAAAATTGGCGTTCGGGTATATAGATAAGGCGCATATCAACCCATCCGAAGCACCTGAATCCGTAAAATCGGAACTGGCGAAAGTAAATAAGAGACAGGATGATATTATTCGCTTCATCCGTCACTATGAAGAAGAACAACTGAATCCGATGATACGGGCTACAAATTCTATTGCTTTACGCTTCGATACTATCGGCAAAACCTTGGAAACTCTTATTCTCTTTCAACTGGAAACCAGTCAAGAGAAACAAACAGCCGTACTCAAAAAGTTAAGTGAACAGTTCTGTAATCATGCTGATGTGATAAACAATCAGTCGAAACAGATTAATGCACTTTATCAGATACACCAACGGGACTATAAAAAATTACTTCACCTGATACAACTCTATTCGGAACTCTCCGCCTGCGGTGTGATGGATAGCAAAAGAAAAGATAACCTGAAAGCTGAAATTAGTAATCTGATAAACACGTAAGATTATGCACATAGATTTTGCTCCACCATCAAACGGAACATATAATAATGCTGGCAGTAGCCGTCAGTTAGCCAATTATTTAGAACATGAAGATTTAGAGCGAATAGAAAAAGGTATTTATACCGAAGGCTTTTTCAATCTGACGAATGATAACATCTATAAATCGAAGGTCTTAAAAGATATAGATACCAATATCGGGCAACTCCTAAAAACGGATGCTAAGTTTTACGCTATTCATGTCAGTCCATCGGAAAAGGAACTCCGAGCAATGGGTAACACAGAACAGGAACAAGCCGAAGCCATGAAACGCTATATTCGTGAAGTATTTATTCCTGAATATGCCAAGAACTTCAACAAAGAGCTATCCGCTTCGCATATAAAGTTCTATGGTAAGATTCATTTTAATCGTAGCCGTTCAGATAATGAGTTGAATATGCACTGTCATTTGATTGTTAGCCGGAAAGACCAAGCCAATAAAAAGAAGTTATCACCGCTCACCAACCACAAGAGCACTAAAAGCGGGATAATTAAAGGTGGTTTCGATCGTGTGAACTTGTTCCAGCAAGCAGAACTAGGATTTGATAAGCTATTCAACTACAATCGTCAGCAAACAGAATCATTTGATTACTACAATACGATAAAGAACGGCTCTATATCCTAACAACTCATACTACAGCTAAAAAAAAATCAGTCCAGCAAAGAAGAAACAGAAAATGATCAGATTAGCAATCAAGTGAACATGTTTCCTAGCAATCTTGAAAACAAAGAAACTAGCGTTCCAGTTTTACACCCACATCATGAAAATAATAAAGAAAACAATGAATATGCTCTAAATCATCAATTGGGCTATAAGGAAAGTAACCCTTATTTGGGTTCTCTAGTTCCCTGCTTCTTACTAGAGACAGACGTTTTATCAAGTTCAAATATCCCAGAGAAACAATTACCTAAATCAAAAAAGAAAAAAAGACGCAGGTTATAAGCTACATCTAGCATTCAGAACTAATATTTGTGATAAATGTTTTCAGTCCCACTCTTATCTAGTCGTATATAAAATTCTCGTTTTTAGGCTTTTTCTGTTTTTTTTTCTACTTTTGCATTTAAACAAATTAGAATATGCAGAATGACAAACCGTTTTGATAAAATATTTTCCGAAAAATTGAGTGCTATTATTGCAATAACTTCACTCATTTGCTTACTTGTATCTATTTACATTTTCATTATTCATGGAAGTTGGCAGTTTAGTCCAATATTAGATGAAGCCAAAATTGCACAATTTGGAGACTTTGTCGGAGGAGTAGTGGGTACTCTGTTAGCTTTTGTTGCTGCAATAAGTAGGTGATCTAAATTATTTATATATATCAGTACTAATATGGTTCATTTTCCGTTTTATAGAAAAAATAGAATTATGAAACCAATAAAAGTACTTGAATTATCAGAGGTTGATCGCCTCAAATTAGAGAAAGGCTATCATAATGGCCCTACTCATAGTTTTCGTATCAGATGCAAATCCATATTGCTGAAGTCAGAAGGTAAATCAGCTCCCCAAATAGCAGAAATGCTTGAGGTAACAGTACCTACTGTCTACACATGGGTAAAACGTTATGAAGAAAATGGCATCAAAGGCTTGGAGACACGTCCTGGTCAGGGGCGAAAGCCTATTATGGATTGTTCTGATGAAGAAGCAGTCCGCAAGGCAATTGAGGAAGACCGTCAGAGTGTGTCCAAAGCACGTGAAGCATGGCAGAATGCGACTGGTAAAGAAGCCAGTGATATTACTTTCAAACGTTTTTTAGAAACATTGGTGCAAGATATAAGCGTATAAGAAAACGCCCAAGGGGCAAACCCTCACCGCAGCTCTACGCATACAAGAAAGAGAAGTTGCAAGAACTTGAAGAACTTGATTCCAAAGGAGAACTTGTGCTATATTATGCCGACGAAAGTCATGTCTGTACAAATGGTTATGTTCCATATGGCTGGCAATTCAAGAATGAGGATATTTACATCCCATCCGAGAAAGCTGCCCGGCTTAATATTTTTGGCATGATTACCAAAAGGAACCAATATAAAGGCTTTACCACAAAAGAGTCCATCAACGCAGACAAGATTGTGGACTATCTTGACAGATTCTCTTTCAATGTAACGAAGAAGACTGTAATTGTCTTGGACAATGCTTCTGTTCATAGAAATCGGAAAGTTAAAGAACTGAGGAAAATTTGGGAGAAAAGAGGATTGTTCCTCTTCTATCTTCCACCTTATTCTCCAGAACTTAATCCTGCCGAGATTCTTTGGCGTATACTTAAGGGTAAATGGATAAGACCGATAGATTACGAGACTACGGACTCGCTTTTCTATTGTACGAACAGGGCCTTGGCGTCTGTGGGTACGAACTTATTCGTGAATTATTCATATTTGTAAAATTAATTTTGAACAGTTACTTATTATATTATGTTGCATTGAAGGAGCAACGAAAAGATATTGCTATAAATCAGAAATCAATGAATCTTCAAAATGAAGCATTAGCCAAGCAGATTGAAGAATTTGAAAAACAAAAAGAGGAATTAGCTTTAACTAGAATAGTCTATGAACAGCAATATAAAACAATGAAAGAGCAAGAACATACAATGAAGATACAACAGTTTGAATCCAGCTTTTATGCTTTTTTGAATGTCTACATCGCAATAAAAAATGAATTAAACAATAACGATGAAGAAAAAGATTTCTTTAAAACTATTTTTTTAAAATTGAATGGATCGGTTGATGTGGAACTCATAAATGAATCCCCTTTGAATTGTCATAAAATTATAGAAAAAAAATATGTGGATTTATTCTTGCATAATAAAGGAAGACTGTCTCATTACTTCAAAACAATATATAGATTATTAAAAATAATAGATAGTAGTCTAAGTCTAAGTAATCAAGAGAAGATGTTTTATGCTAAAATTATACGATCGCAATTAACAGACTACGAATTGCTAATAATGTATTATAACTATCATTCAGTTTATGCAAATAAATCAACAGTTCTAATCTATAAATATAATATTCTAAAGCATATACATCCTCTTTCAAAAATTGAATTTAGAAAAAAATACAATATAACAACAGAGAATAATTATGCTTTAACCGCTTTTCTTGAAGGTTTTTCGATTTTATTAGAAAAGACTATTAATCAATTTTGCGACTCGTTTGATTTTCAAGAGATAGAGGAAAAGCATCATAGTTTAAGTTGTATTATTTCAATATCTTATATAGAAAAGGTGACGATTAAAATATCATGTTTTGACAAATCAAGAATTCCTGAACATTTTGAACAAATTATATATGACTATTTATTCGATAAATTATATATAACCCAATTCAAGGCAATAGATAAGGAGTTCGCTTCTAGACAACAAGCAGAAGTTGATGGAACAATGTTATATGAGTATATACTTAATGAACAATTAATTGAAAAATTGAATAAAGATATAGAGCTATGATAAATAATAATAACCAAGAGGCTTTTATTGAAACCTTCAAGAACAACCTAAAGAAGGATGCAAGAACTGTATCTGTCGCTACATTATTAAGTGACAGGTATTTAAAGCGAATAAAATATGATCCATACTATCAAAGAAACTATGTTTGGGAAAAGGATAAACAATCTTTCTTTATTGAAAGTGTTGTTTTAGGAACAGAAATCCCACCACTAGTTTTTTACAAATCAGGAATGAAAGTTGAAGTAATCGATGGTAGGCAAAGATTTGAAACTTTAAAAAGATTTAAAGAAGATGATTTTGCCTTACATCTATCTGGACTATTGGAATTGCAAGCTCTTGCCAAAAAGACTTTTAGCAAACTTAATCCTGATATACAACAGCTATTTTTGAATACTAAAATTCGTATTTTCGAGTTTGAGGTTGTCGGTATGCCAGCATTAGACCCTATAATTGAGGATAAAATAAAAAAAGAAATATTTAGACGATATAATTCAGGAATAACCCCATTAAATCAATCGGAGGTAGATAATGCGAAATATGATTCAGATACTTTCTCTGATTATTTCAAACATGAGCTAAAAGAAAATGATGATTTATATAACAAAATCAATAAATGTTTCTTTTATAATAGCGATAAGATCAAAAATGAACTTATAGTTGATATGGTTACTTTTTTAAGAAAATCACTAATTCTTAGTTCATTGCCAATTACGCGATATGCAGATAGTGGTAAAAATTTCTTCTTAGATTTACTATATGATAATTATATTGGAAATGCAAGAGAAAATGAGCAATGTATAGAAGATGATATAAAAAAGTTATTAGAACAAATTCATGATATTACCGCTTATGTTGATGTAAATAGTGGCAATGCATATGAATGCCTTTTATGGGGAGTCCGTATTCTTAATAACGAAAATATTCCATTTGAAATTAGCAAATATGCACATACACTAAATGAGCATTATAAAAAAAACATTCACATATACCAAACAGATAGTGATCATTACTATGGCAATATTGTTGCTCGTTTTGCTGATACAGCCAATCTACTAAATAGGTTGTCTGGATTTGATTTTAAGATATATTTAAGATCTTCTGATTTTAAGAACAAAATAAATTCACTTAAGCAAACTGAAAAAGATGCTGAACTAACAATGGATAGACTTGCTAGTTTAAGAATTAATAAACCCTCACCAGCTTCTAAACCCATTGATCAGGTGATGACAGATTTAGCATCTAATTATTATTTAATAAGACCTTCTTATCAAAGACAAGAAAAAATTAGTATAAAAAAAGCATCTTCTATTATTGAGAGTATTTTATTAGGTATCAAACTACCACCTTTATTTATATATGTGCGAAAAGATGGAATAAGAGAAGTCATTGATGGGCAACAAAGACTTCTGTCAATTATAGGATTCTTAGGGAGATCATATATAAATGAAGAGGGGATAAAAGTACACTCTATCAACCATAATTTTAAGCTGAAAGAACTAAGAATTTTGAGACATTACAATGGTAAACGCTATTCTGATATTTTATCTGAAGTTGAAGATACAATATTAGATTTCGATTTGGATGAAATTGAAATAAGTCAAGATTTAAATGAAGATTTTGAAGCAACTGATTTATTTATTAGACTCAATAGTAAGCCCTATCCTATTAAACCTAACACATTTGAGATGTGGAATTCAATAGTTGACAAAGATGTAATACAATTGATTAGAGAGATCACTGCTAAATACGTATCATGGTTTTATATAAAAGCTCCTGATGATGCAGAAGATGCAAGAAAAGATAGAATGCAGAATGAAGAACTAATAACAATTCTTTCATATTTGTGTTATAACAATATCAAAACAGGAGATATTACTAGGGTTCTTGGATTTTACCCACGCATGGAAAAATTCACTTGCAGGCTTAAGACTAAATATAGTTTGACAGACTTATTAGAAAGCTTTGAATTTAAACCGACAGAAAAAGAGCTTTTTTTGAAAAGTATAAATAAGACAGAAAGTATTATTAAATTAATAAAGGATGTGTTATTGGTAGACAATGCAACAAAAGAAAGTTTTAATGCAATTTTAAATATAAAAAACTTACAAAGATTTAGTCGTTCTTATCAAGAATTCTATATCTTATGGATTATGCTATATGATCTTTCTATACAATCTGCGATAATGCACCAATCTGATATTATTAATGATATAAGAGAGATGTTTTCTTTGTTAAAAAATATAGATGACAAGACTGTTGATGCAGAATATGTTGAAAAGTTTTTATATAAATTAAAATCTCTTGGAGAGAAATACAAAGGCTTCTCAACTGAGTAATTAGCTTGAATTGCCAAAATTAAACAAAAACATTTTTTGTAGTGATAACAAAAGTCTTTATCTTTGTCCTCAGTATTCTCCATGAGCAAACTACCGCAAAAGCACGTAGCAAATTAGTGGGATAATTCATGGGATATGCTTGAAGTTAAAAATATAAAGTTTTAAATATCAGCGTGGTAACTCTGAAAGGAGAATCCCAGGCGAATCACCAAGAAAATCCCTTGATAATCTATGATTATCGGGGGATTTTTCTTAAAAAAAGACATTCAAGCCTACTCTCACAAAACTTTGCTAGTAATTTATAACACCACAATCTTCTATTACATATCTATTGATCTTGTTAGTTTCAATAGGAGGTTGTACCTTTGTCATCATTTTATCAGTTAATATTTTATGCAATGGTCTTTATACACAATTTATTACTCATTCTGGGACGTGGAATAGGACAAGTGATGTTTCAGAATAATGCGTTATCCGGATTATTAATGCTAATTGGAATATTCCTAAACTCATGGAAAATGGGAATGCTAGCAGTCTGCGGTAATATAATAAGTACACTGACAGCCTATTTTTCAGGATATAAACGCAATGATATTAAAAATGGATTATACGGATTTAATGGAACTTTAGTAGGTATAGCGGTTGGCGTATTTCTGCAATTATCAGTAGGAAGTTTAATCATGCTGACTATCGCTTCGGCCCTTTCCACGTGGATTGCCTATTTTTTCAGTCAACAACGTTTGCTCCCTGGCTTTACTGCTCCTTTCATTCTTGCTGTATGGGGAATGTTGGGAGTTTGTAGCTGGCTTATATCAGATTTACTACCAGTTTCCGATACGGTTATTGATACCACACAGAATATTAATTATTTCCAAGCCTTCTGTTTAAGCATAGGGCAAGTCATGTTTCAGGGAAATACAGTTCTAGCTGGATTATTTTTTCTTATAGGCATTTTGATCAGTTCTCGAAAGGCAACTCTCTATACTATCTTAGGAGCACTTCTTCCTATTCCTCTAGCTATTTTGCTGGAAGTAGATGCTACAAACTTAAATACCGGATTAATGGGCTATAATGGTGTATTATGTGCCATAGCTTTAGGAGGAACGTCATGGAAAAGTGGAGTATGGGCAGGATGCTCAGTCTTATTGTCCACTGCATTACAGATCCTAGGAATGGGATTGGGTATCATTACCTTAACCGCTCCTTTTGTTATATCTGTATGGATTATAATAATGATACAGAAAGTAATGAGGACACAGAATAAATAAAAGACTATTTGTACTATTTGTTACTAGTGAAAATATCAAATAATCTCAGAGTATTATACTTGGCAGGAGCCTCCTATATTATTTAAATGAGTATAAAATATTACCACATTTAAGCCGAAAGACAAGCGTACATTAGTCCAATGAGTGTAATGTAAGAAACTATCATATCACTTTTTTAGCTGAATTTAATTATATTGTTATAGAAAATAACAAAGTGAATTACAGCAAAGTGAATTAACCTTCTTACTCATATAAAGTGATATAACAATTTCCCGCATAATAAATGAACCATCATACATTCATACTTAATGTTTAGATTTAGATATATCTATTAAACTTCAAATAAAAGCAAGTCACCACAACTACTTCAATAAATAAAGTTATATATTTTTTCAACATAAATAAATATATTGATTAAATATACCCTATATCAAAATTATTCTTTCAAAATATACACTCAATAATTTTTTATTATCATCTATATAATATATATTTGCAATTAAAAGTAACCATAAATTACAATAGCTATGAAAACAAAATTTAAAGATCTCCTAAAAGGCATTTTTTTAACATCTGTAGCTTCACTTATTTCATCTAACGAAGCCAATGCTATATCTTATGACCTTTCAAGAATAAGTGATGACAACAACATTGAACAAGGAAAAAAGAATGATCTCTCACAGAAATATATACTTAAAATCCATAACGACAACTCATTTTTAATAGCAGGACATAGAAGCCATCGCTCGCACTCTTCACATAGATCTCATTCTTCACACAGATCTAGTAGCTATGGAAGCTATAGTGGTTCTTCAACTACTACAAGCTCCAGCACTTCAACCTATAACACTAATACAACGACTAGCACAAAGACTACTTACTCATTAGGAGAAAGAAATATTATTAGTGGTGTTTCAGGTAAAGATGTTGCAGAATTAGCTAATAAATTAGTCAAGATAAGATATATAATAGAGTCAGACATAGAAAAGAATTATTCTGGAGATGTCAAATATTCTATTAGACTAGAAAATGCTATTAAGAAATTTCAAAAGGATCATAATCAAGTGGTAGACGGTATTGTTGGAAAGAAAACAATTGAAGCTATTAACAAACAAATAGAACAAATAAATCGTAAAACAGTAAATACGGACGTTCAAAAATATAATTTAGGAGACCGCATACTTAAAAAACAAATGCAAGGGTACGATGTAACCCAACTTAAAAACATCCTAATCGACAAAGGATATTTATCTGGAAAACTACTCAAGGGAACTTCCCTTTTTGATGAAGAAACAGAAAAAGCCGTTATTAAATTCCAAAAATCAATAGGAATAGATGCTGATGGCATTGTAGAAACCCAAACAGTATATTTTCTAAAAAAGTAATATTCAATTATGATTAAAGCTGAATTAAGGTCAGAAAACACATTTTGTTTTACAATCAATGCCTCTATATTCAATGAGCGTGTATTGACCAAAGCATTATATTGGTATGCAGAATCATTTATTATTTATTGGAATAAAAACAAAGATAATTTATTTGAAATAACTTTGGAACTTAAACCAAGCGCAAACAAGATATACACATTTGAATATGTAACCCATAAATTTAATCAAGATTTAATTGATTATAAAAACAGAGATTTGATTACTAATGAAACTAAAGATATTCGTAACATCTTATATGTAAAGGCTTTTGCTAACAACGATGATTTTGAGGATTTTAATTTAGCATCGGAATAATGAATCATTACTATTTATTACCATTCCGCTTCGAAAGAATCAAGGAACAAGAATTACTCGTCAATGAATTGGGTGATTTTATTTTCGTGCCAACAGGCACTACAGAACGAATCATCAAACGCCAACTTAGCAATCAAGAGGATCTTTACAAGGATTTAGTTGCTAACTTCTTTATCTCTGAAAGTCCTATCCCAGAGCTAATAGACAATATAGCAACACGACTAAGAACTAAAAAGGCCTTTCTCGATTCATTTACATCACTACACATTTTTGTCTTAACTTTAAGATGTAATCAAAATTGTATTTATTGTCAGGCTTCAAGCAAGGAAAGCTGTGAAGCTATCTATGACATGAAAGAAGAACATCTTTTCAAAGCCATAGATTTGATGTTTCAAAGCCCATCGCACTCCATTACAATGGAATTTCAAGGTGGAGAACCATCCCTACCTTTTCAACTACTACAGAAAGCAGTAAAAAGAACTGTTGCATTAAATCAAGAATTTAAGAAACAAATAACATATGTTTTATGCACAAACTCCATCAACCTAACAGATGAAATACTATCACTTTGCAAAGAATATAATATACTTATCTCAACTTCCCTAGATGGTCCAGCTTTCATTCATAATCATAACCGAGGAAAAGCTGATAGCTATAACCGTGTAATAGAAGGAATTAACAAAGCTAGGAATTATTTAGGAACAGACAGAATATCAGCACTAATGACCACATCAGAATTGTCAATAAATCATCCCAAAGAGATTATTGACAATTATTTATCGAATGGTTTTAATAATGTATTTCTTCGCCCCCTAAATCCTTATGGATTAGCTCTTAACAATACAAATTGGGAAACATATTTCGATAATTTCATAGAATTCTATAAATCCGCATTGGACTATATTATTGACATAAATATTCAAGGCCGATTCTTTGTTGAAGAATTCACCTCCATATTATTACGTAAAATACTTACTCCTTTTACAACAGGTTTTGTTGATTTACAATCTCCCTCCGGAATCATCAACAGTGTTATTGTTTATAATTACGATGGTTATGTATATGCATCTGATGAATCAAGGATGTTAGCAGAATATAATGATAGCACATTCAAGCTAGGACACGTTACAGATAAATATGAAAGTATTTTTTACGGAAGAAAGGCTCAACAAATAGCCCTAATTTGGGGAACTGAATTTATTGCAGGATGTGCCGATTGCGCTTTTCAATCTTACTGTGGAGCTGACCCTGTACGAAACTACTCTGCTCAAAATGACATGTATGGTTTTCGTCCTACTTCTTCTTTGTGCAAAAAACACAAAGCAATTATCACCTATATATTCTACTTAATTCAGAATGAATATGATAGGGTTATGCCAATATTCAAACAATGGATCAATAGAAATGAAAATGAATTTTGATATTAATTCCAATGATAATTCACTGTTCGTTACCTCACAATGTAATAACAGATGTTTAATGTGTGCACAACCACCATTAAACAGGGATGACATCGATTCCTTTTGGAACAAAAACATCAAACTAATAGACAATGCTCCCAACGGATTAACTAATATAGGGATCACTGGTGGAGAACCAACGCTGTTGCAAGAAAAATTAATACACTTAGTTGAATATATAAAACTTCGTTATCCAGAAAGTCTAATACATATACTTACTAATGGGAGAGCCTTTTCAGACATTCGCTATACCATGAAAATTAAAGAAATTTCCAATCTTTTATTTGGCATTCCATTACACTCTGACTTTTCAATAGACCACGATACCATAACACAAGTAAAGGGTTCTTATACAGAAACAATGAAAGGATTATATAATCTCGCAAGTATAGGGGCAGACATAGAATTGCGTATAGTCATTAACAAAATGAATTACCAAAGACTACCCCAATTATCTGAATTTATATGGAAGAATCTACCATTTGTTGCATACATATCATTCATGGGATTAGAAGACACTGGTTATTCGATCAAAAATCACAATAAAGTTTGGATCGACCCGATTGATTATCAAAAAGAACTTGAAAAGGCAGTTGTAAATTTAGCAGAATGGAAACTAGATGTTTCTATTTTCAACATTCCTATTTGTTTACTAAAACCATCATTATACAAATTCGCAAAAAAATCGATTTCTGATTGGAAAGTCTGCTATATAGATGCTTGTTCTAAATGTTCTAAAAAGCATGAATGCTGCGGTCTATTCTCAACATCCAAAATACAAAGTCCCAGTATAAAACCCATATAATAAAACAAAAAACGAGCTATACTTACATATAGAACTAGAATATTTGATTCAACGTATCAATACAAAAATAAAAGTTTTTATCAGTTTTACCCTCATACTCTCACCCTTGCGTTAATCTCCCTATTCATCAAAGTTTCAGGTATGAAGATAAAAGCACCATCTTACCACACGAAATAGCTGCTTTTATGCTGTGAAAAATGCTGTAGTGCAGTAAACTTTAAAATAGTGCATCCAAACTCCTTGAACTAAAAAGAGTTTGGATACCTCAATATTTATAGTAAAAAACACTATTTATAAAGTTTCAATGAAATCTTAGTTATATCCGAATGAATAACCAAATATCTTTTTTTCTACATTCTTTCTAAAAAAGATTACCTTTTCACTTACTATCCTCTTTTCCCTTACTATATTTTTCTCTTTCTATTTTCAACAATTCCTCAAACAATTTCACAGCTTGCTCCATTGAAAAGTGATTGAGATTTTCCACATGAGTGATAGGACCTATATTAGATGCACTCACATGGCAGTTTTCATAAAAATTGTTTGTGCTATATAGGACTGTTTCTTCCGTGAATTTCTTTAAGCCATCTTCCGTGACACCTAACGCGTCAGCTACTTGTTTTAATTTATCGTCATCTATTTTTTCCGATTGCTCCATTTTGGAAATAGCCTGTTTAGTCACTCCCAATAGTTCACCCAAATCAGTCTGCGTCATACCACGAAGACGCCGTATTCGTTCTATTTTCCGTCCCAAATGCGAATTGTTTGTATAAGATTCTGTTTCCATAATAATAAATTTATTTTTAACTTATCTCAATCTACTAATTTATAATCACTTATTTTTCAGTAACTCCACTTTCTCCCTTTCACTTTGGAGTAAACGTTCATACAATTCCACTATTTTATCCACTGGATTGAATTGTTGTGCGATTGATGTAGAACCTTGTTCAAAGGTGTTGTCTCTGATATTATTAATATTATAGATAGCCTTCTCCACATCAAAGTCTTTAATCACTTCCGCAGATATTCCCAACACAGAAGCAATTTGATTTAAAAGACCTTCTTCTATTTCTTCCTGTTTTTCAATCTTTGAGATGACCTGCTGGTTTACACCAAGATCAGCCGCTAGAGCTTCTTGCTTCATACCAAAGTAAACACGGATCTTTTGCAGATTATGCCCTACATGTCTCCGGTTCGCTTTATCTTTTACTTCGATATCCATATCATTATTTTTTTAAGTAGTACATTGAGACAAAGATAGTAAAAATCAACCCAAATCAAATCAAAGTCAACTTTATTTTTTTCAATCCCCAGTTCTATATGCATAATTTTGTCCTGTCAGTTTTTTACTGACAGGAATCGTGGCGCCACATTCAAAACAGTATCAGAATGATATTCAATTGACATTGACATTCTGAACAATCATCATTTAACCAATAAAATCTAATAGCCTATGGGGTAAGTAAAGTCGTTACAATCGAGACATAGCTTTAAATTGTCCGAAAATTTAGCTATCCAAAAACAAATTAGTAAACATACAATTAAACAAAAAGCATGAAATCATTTTCTGATAAAACAAACATAGGGTGGAATAATCCCCTAAAGACTGTTTATAAAATGAATTTTTACCTATTATTCCTATTAATAGATTCATTATTGATACTTGGATCAACACGGGCTTATTGCCAACAGAGCAGAACGATCTCTGGTATAGTGAAAAACTCTCAAGGAGAGACTATTATCGGAGCGAATATCGTTGAAAAAGGTACCAGTAACGGGACGATTACGAATGTAGACGGACTGTTCACACTGCGCGTAGCACCCAATGCAATATTAAAGGTATCTTATATGGGATACACGGAACAGGAAGTCAATACACGCAACAAGAACAAGGTAGAAATCATACTGACGGAAGACGCCAGACTGATTGATGAAGTAGTGGTGGTAGGATACGGATCGGTCAAAAAACGAGATTTGACGGGTGCGGTAACCTCCGTCAAGAGTGCGGAAGTACTAGCCGCTCCTACCAATAATGTGATGGAAGCCCTTCAAGGTAAGATACCCGGAATGGATATCACCAAAACTTCGGGACAGGTAGGAGGTGATGTCACTATCCTGTTACGTGGCTCACGATCCATCTATGGCAGTAACGAACCATTGTTTATTATCGATGGAATCCCCGGCAGCTATAGCCAGGTCAGCCCGTCAGACATCGAGAGTGTAGATGTATTGAAAGATGCTTCTTCCACCGCCATTTATGGTTCCGCAGGAGCAAACGGCGTTGTCATCATCACTACCAAAAGAGGAAAAGAGGGAAAAGCTACCGTAAACTTCGATGCTTATTACGGATTCAGCGGTTCACCCAACTACAGACATGGGATGACACGGGATGAATGGGTCACCTATCAACGGGAAGCCTATAAATATAAAAACGGTGACTATCCCACCGATATGTCCGCCCTACTGGGGAAACAGGATTTTATAGATGCATACAATAACGGCAAATGGATAGACTGGATAGATGAAGTGTCGGGCAACACGGCTACCACACAGAAATACAGTCTTTCGGTCAGTAGCGGCACTGAAAAGACAAAATTATTTGCTTCGACTTCCTACAACCGGGAGGAAGGTTTACTTAGTAACGAGAATCTGAACAGATATTCGTTACGCCTCAACTTGGATCAGCAGATATTTTCGTGGGCAAAGGTGGGCTTTACTTCCAATTTAGTCTACCGTGACTTGAACTCCGGTGTAAAAAATACATTCACCAAATCTCTCTCCGCCATCCCGCTGGGTGATGCTTATACCGAAGAAGGGGAGATCAATCACGAATACATCACGGGCCAATATTCCCCGATGAGTGATTTCATAGAGAATCAGTATGTAGACAACACCCGTTCCACCTACCTGAACATGAGTGGCTATGTCGAACTAACTCCCGTCAAAGACCTGACTTTTACCAGTCGTGTAAATGGTACTTTGAATCACTCACGCCGCGGGCAATACTGGGGAGAGAAGTGTAATGCCAACCGTCCGTCTTATGCAGGTTCGCCGCATGCTTCCATCACGAACAACAATGCCTGGAATTACACTTGGGAGAATATTCTCGCTTACAACACAACCATCGCCAAAGACCATAATCTGGGAGGTTCACTGATTACTTCCTGGAATAAGAACCAGTCGGAAAGTAGCATGGCTGCCGCCAGCGGTCAGATGGTAGATCAATGGTCTTTCTGGCGACTAACATCGGGTACTTCCCAACATGTGGAATCCGACTTCGCACAGACACAGAAAATGTCTTTTGCCTTCCGTCTGAACTATTCGTACAAGGGCAAATACCTGTTTAATTTCTCTACCCGCTGGGATGGTGTTTCACAATTCTCTACCGGACATAAATGGGATGCTTTCCCCGCAGGCGCACTGGCGTGGAGAATATCGGACGAGGCATTTATGGAAAAGACACGCAGTTGGCTGGACAACCTGAAGTTGAGAGTGAGCTACGGTATCACGGGTAACTCGGGAGGAACCACCGCATACAGTACCACAACACAAGCATACGTATATACCGCTTCGGGAATTTCCATTAACGGGAAGATCGTTCCTTTCACACAATACTCTGGTACTTACGGTAGTTCTGACCTCGGATGGGAAAAATCATACAACTGGAATATAGGATTAGATTTCGGTATCCTGAACGGTCGCATCGACGGCTCGGTAGAATGGTTCAAGACGACAACCAAAGGATTATTATTCAAACGTACATTGCCCATTACCAGCGGTCTGACCGGATGGGGATCGCCTCTGGCTATCTGGCAGAACATCGCCCAGACCAGTAATCAAGGTGTGGAAGCAACGATCACTTCGCACAACATACGGCACAAGGATTTCACCTGGAACACGACTTTATCCGTCACCTGGAACAAGGAACAAATAGACGAACTACCTGACGGTGACCTGATTGCTGAAAACTTGTTTGTCGGTGAACCGATTAAAGCCATTTACGGATATAAGTATGCCGGAATCTGGGGAACCGATACTCCGCAGGAGACATTAGATGCCTACGGCGTAAAACCCGGCTTCATCAAGATAGAGACCTTAGACCAGAAAGGTGACGGAGGCGTACATAAATACAGCACGGAAGACCGGCAAATTCTGGGACATTCCAATCCGGACTGGATCATCGGATTCAACAATTCCTTCACCTACAAGAATTTTGATTTATCTGTCTTTGCCATGGCGCGTTACGGACAGACGATCAACAGTGACCTGCTCGGCTATTATACCGCCGAACGGAGCGTTACCAAGAATCAGCTGGCAGGCGTAGACTACTGGACAGAAGATAATCAGGGAGCCTATTTCCCCCGTCCCGGAACAGCAGATGAGCAAAAAACCGTATATCCTTCATTAAGAGTACGCGACGGTTCCTTTATCAAGATTAAGAATATCACACTGGGATATACACTGCCCGCAAATATTTCACGCAAGGTTTTGATGGAGAAATGCCGCATCTATGCCACAGCCTACAATCCGTTCATCTTTGTAAAAGACAAACAATTGAAAGATACTGATCCCGAAACCAACGGTTCGGATGCATTCCCTACCTACCGGCAATTTGTTTTTGGCGTTAATTTGACATTCTAACTAAAAATTATAATCATGAAAAGTATATATATAAAATTCATATTTTGCAGTGTGCTGCTCTCGGCCCTTTCTCTACACTCCTGCACTTTGGACGAGTACAACCCAGGTGCATTTACCAAAGAGGCTTTGGCTACTTCCATCGATGGATATGAAACCCTGATTAACCAGTGTTATTTTGCCATGGAAAGATTTTATTATGGTGCTGCCGACTGGATGTCACTGACTGAAGGTGACACCGATCTTTGGACGTATAAAGCCAATGAATCAACAAGTTACACGCAGTGGTTCTGGTTTTTCGCAGGAACATCGCCCAATACGACTTACACCAATAATTGGTGGAACGGGACGTACGATGGTGTGGGAGCCTGTAACGAAGCTATCGCATTAGGAGACAAGCCTCCTTACACCACGGAAGAGGAACGGAATGCAAAGATTGCGGAAGCCCGTTTTCTTAGAGCTGTGTATTATTTCAATGCAGTGGAACAATTCGGAGCAGTGACAATGCTCACAGAACCCGTAGTAACGGAAACACTGACCTACTCCCCCACCCGCACCGATCCGATGACCATCTATCAGGAAGTTATTATCCCCGATTTGAGATTTGCATCCGAATGGTTGCCAACAGGTACGCATGCAACAACTACCACCCCGACAAAGAAAGCCGCTCTAGGTTTTCTGGCTAAAGCCTGCCTGCAGACGTACGAATATGGAAGCACTGAATATTTGCAGGAAGCTCTGGATGCAGCCAAGAAATTGATTACCGATTGCGAAACTGGCGGTGGGAAATACAATACGTATATGTATCCATCGTATAGCGAGGTGTTTAAAGAGAGCAACAACTGGGAAAACAAAGAAGCTCTCTGGAAGCATCGCTGGTATGCAGGAGCAGACGGACACGGATCAAGCAACGGGAATTATAAGTTGAATCGCAACGACGAGTATTTCTTATGTAATATCAATAAATTCGGTGCACGTGAAGACAATCAGGAGACACGGCTTACCTGGGAAGGTTCAATTACTGGTATCTTTATGCCCACGCAGCATTTATTGAGTTTGTATGTGCAGAAAGACGGAACATTGGACCCCAGATTTCATGAATCGTTCACCACAGAGTGGAACGCAAACAAGAATTATACGTGGGATGAAAGTGCCGTGCACATGTATGATAAGGAAGAAGCCGTCATCGGCAAAGCTCTGAATGAAGGAGACTTAGCCATTAAATTCATCATGCCGCAGGACATGGATTATGCTACAGAGAAGCAAAAAGAACATATTTCTGATTATTTGCTGATTGATTATCATCATGTATATAGTGACGACAATAATAATGTGAACATGAATTATGCCTATACAAACGTCACAGGTAATTACAAGAATGACGGCACGAACGAAAATCAGTTCCGCCACTATTATCCGTCACTGAATAAACATAACAGCAGTAATTATTATGTAGCCAATGCTTCCAAACAGAGAAATGGTAATCTGAATGCAACGTTTATCATGCGCATGGCAGAAGTTTATTTGATTGCGGCAGAAGCTGATATTTACCTGAATGGCGGTGCGAATGCAGCCGGTTATATCAACAAGGTTCGTGAACGTGCCGGAGCAAATCCACTCACAGGGAGTATTACGGTGCGTGATATCTTAGACGAAAGAGGCCGTGAACTTTGCGGAGAATATTGCCGCTTCTATGACTTGAAACGGACAGGAATGTTTAAGAATTCGGAATATCTGGAGAATACCCATCCGGATCTGGCCCGGTTCTTCCATCCGAATTATGCGTTACGTCCCATTTCAACTACTTTTACAGCCACGATCACCAATGGCAGTGAGTACCAGAATCCGGGATATTAAGTAGGAATTTCAATATGTACAGGTGCTATGGAGTCAATCCTGACACCTGTATATTATCATAAATTCAGGTTTTAACCTCACGATTAAGTAATTCAGAGCATAAGAAATGTTTCTTTCTCCACAGTACTTATCTAAGACAGTATCTGTAATCGCTATCTTTCACTTTTATAAATCCATTACTCAATAATGTCCTTATTGATATAATATTTTTTTCATCGGGATCAGCCAGTAGCTCTTTCCCTCCTATTTCTGCAATTTTCTCAATCAGTTTTTTTACAATAACTCCCCCAATACCCTTACCCAAATATTCTTCTTCACCTATGAGGTAACCTATTTCAAAGACTGTCTCTTTTTTATCAACAGTTCTTCCATAATATTCCGGGATATATTCTTTTTCAAAATAGCAATCCAAGTATAAACAGAAACCAATAGCTTTATCATTATAATAGACAATGAAGTGATTCATATAATGATATTGGGTATTTCTATTATTTATTTCATTCAACCAAGCCGCCTTGTGCTCTTCCCCATCGGGACAGAACCATTTATAAATATATTCTTTAGCCAGCCATTTGCTAAAAGTGTCTACATCTTCGTCACGCAAAGGCTTTATTGTAATCTTATCATTCTCAATATTCATATTTTTATGGTGAGACATTAGCCTCTGCTATAAATTTCATAATTCCAGTTGTTTGAAATACAAAGATATAATTTTCTGTATAATAAAAAACACCTAACAACAATCCATTAAAATCCCATAGCATCTTTCACTAAAACCATCTCTTCATGAGAGGTTAACTTCTCCAATAACAGCAATGCAACTCCATACGATGTTTGAGGACAATAAGAAGTTATGATATTATCATCTACCACAATGGGAGTATTCACGATGGTTGTTCCAAAACCCTCAAGAACTTTCTGCTTATGTGCACCCCTAAGATGGTAAGTTGTTGCCCTCCGGCCATTCAAGACCCCGCTTTTCCCAACAGGTAGAGCACCGACACAAACTGTTGCAATCCATTTCTTTTGTGAATCAAACAACCGTATTAATTCCAAAAGTTGCTCATTATATGCTTCCTCATAAAACCCAAATTCCTCAAATCCGCCGGGTATCGCAAGCGCATCATAGTCATCCGCAGATACTTCATCTATGACTTTATCCACCAAAACGGGAACATTGAAAGAACTAATCACTTTTCTATTCAAGCCACAGGTAACAACATCGATTTTACAATCAAAGTCCGTCTTTGCCCATCCCATAACATCAATAAAAGCACTGAACTCAATCGTTTCAAACCCTTTAGCAAGGAATACCAATAATTTCATAATCAATCGGGTTATATATTAAACAATTTATGAATGCTGCAAAGGTAGACATATTCATCATAGCCTGAAATGACATTATTCCGTCAAAAACTGCCATATTTATATTATCTTTGTTCACAGTAAAAATTGAAAAGACCATATATGGAGAAAAGATATAAGCACATCGCATTTCTTGTAATACCCAATGCAACATTGCTCGATATTACAGGTCCCTATGAGGCCTTTTCACTCGCCATACAATGCCTGAAATCTTATCATAAAGACACTACGTATGTGCTGCATACATTATCATTAGATAAAAACAGGATAGTCAAAACATCATCGGGGCTTTGCCTGCAATGCGAAGGTTCTATCAAGTCGTTGAATTACCCCATAGACACGCTGTTCATTCCCGGTATTCCCGAAAGTCTTGAAGACATGGTTGGCCCCAAGACATTATCATGGATAAAGCAACAATCCATGCAAGTACGGAGAATCTGTTCTATCTGCACAGGGGCTTTCATTTTGGCGGAAGCATCCATCCTTGACAACAGAAAAGTCACTACCCATTGGAAATTATGCCACAAGCTGGCTAATGACTATCCATCTTTAGATGTTGACAGCGAGTCTATCTTTATTAAAGACGGACATGTGTACACATCAGCCGGGGTTTCCTCGGGAATAGATTTAGCCTTGGCATTAATAGAAGAAGATTTCGGACGAACTTTGGCTTTAGAAGTAGCCAGAGAACTCGTCGTCTACCTGAAGCGACCGGGTAATCAAGCACAATTTAGCGTTACTCTAAAACATCAGGATAGCGATCACAAGCCAATCCAGAATATTAAAGATTGGCTGTTAGAACATTTAAAAGAAAAAATAACAGTAGAAGATTTAGCCGAACAAGCACTAATGAGTCCAAGAAATTTTGCACGCGTGTTTACCAGAGAAACAGGAATAACACCAGCTAAATATGTCGAGAAACTAAGGCTGGAAGCCGCCTGTCGTTTGCTCACAGAAACTCAACATACCTTAGAAACAATTTCCCTTGAATGTGGTCTGATGAATATAGACAATATGCGCAGATTATTTATAAAGCATCTAAAAGTAACACCATCCGATTATAGGAGATAGCCCCCCCGATTATCGTCAGGATAATGACCAGTGGATAGCTCTGCAAGATTATCAAAATGCAGATTGGACTAACTGAATCCAGTTGTGGAAGTTTTATAATTTACATATCATTCAAGTTATTCATTCTGTAGATGTAGCAAAATTAGATCATTATTGGTGCAATTTCGAAAAGTGCAAGATTTGACATTTTTACAAAATTGCTATGACAAATCAAAGTTTTTCCCTATGTTTGTATTAAGGGGCAACAAGATTTAAAATCTCAGTATTCGATGACAGGACAGAATATAAAAATGCAGTAAATGAGATTCTTATAAGCTCCCGGTTGCATTCCACAATTTGTAGAAATTAGATTAATATATATACTATGAGAAACAAATTTCAGAAATCAAGAAGCATAAGGATATTTATTTCATCCACCTTTCAAGATATGCAGAGCGAAAGAGATATGCTGGTTACCAAAGTTTTTCCAAGACTGCGACAGATTGCCTACGAACGCAATGTCACACTGACTGAAGTCGATCTGCGATGGGGAATCACCGAAGAAGAAGCAAAATCAAGCAAAGTGGTGGAAATATGTTTGGACGAGATACGGAATTCACACCCGTTTTTCATCGGATTATTAGGAGAAAGATACGGTTGGTGTCCATCGAAAGAAACACTCATTGAACACCAGGCCATGCCTGACAGATATGAATGGCTTGCCGCTGACCTCGATCATGGAATGAGTATTACGGAAATTGAAATTCAATATGGCGTACTTCGGTCGCTCGAACCGGTCTATGCCTCGTTCTATATACGGGAAGCAGATGAAAAGACGATGGAAACCGATCCAAGACAGGCGCAGTTAAAAGAAACAGTAAGAAATAACAAAAGATATAACACCTATGATTACTGTTCCCCCGAACAATTGGGTGAACAGGTGGAATCGGAATTCAGAGCATTGCTCGACCACCTTTTCCCCAAAGATAAAGTCGAGGATCCTGCCGTACACGAAAGACAGAAACTACAAGCCTTTCTGGATGACAAATCGGATAATTATATACCCAATAAAGCTTATATCTCCTATCTGGACAAGTTTCTAAACGATACAACCAACCAGCATCTGGTGATTACCGGAGAAAGCGGTATGGGTAAGAGTGCCCTTTTGGCTTATTGGCTTAAAAATATCATCGAAGATGATCGGTGGAATGTGGTAGCACACTTTAGCGCCAACTCATCGCAGAGTTTGGACACGACGGATATTGCGAAGCATATAACCACCCAGATAGACTCTCTATACGGACTTGAGCAGATGGAGGAAAACGACCGACAAATCGAACACAATGCTACCGATACAGATAATATAGATTACCAGAAACTAGCCTTGAGGGCCCAACTAATTGCCGGACAAAAACCTTTACTAATCGTTTTGGACGGCGCCAATCAACTTTCGGACCGGAATCATAGAACAAAACTATTAAACTGGTTGCCTGACTTCCCGGACAATGTAAAAATAATCTTTTCAACTATCGAGGAAGATAAAACCATGCAGGTATTCAAAAAACGGAAATACCCTGTAATAACAGTCTACCCCTTACTGCTCGACCAACGCAAGGAACTGATTGTAGACTTTTTCGATCGTTATCGCAAGCGGCTGTCCGAACAACAACTGACCATGATACTCAAAGGCAGTGACATAACAGACAACACCATGGTACTGATGTCATTACTTGAGGAAATCAGATGTTTCGGAAATTTCGACAGCCTGACCAGCTTCATCAGCCAAATGACTAACCTGCCAGACATCAACTCGTTTTTTGACAGACTATTACAGCGCAAAGAGCAAATATACAACACCCCACTTTACCCCTCGCTAACATCAGACTTGCTGTCACTAATAGCATTATCCAAAGATGGATTATCTGAAACAGAACTGATTGCAATTAGCAACATCCCGTCGCTCTACTGGTCTCAATTCTATTGTGCAAACACGGCCCACCTAATGATTAGGGACGGACGAGTGGTTTTTGCACACGACATGATACGACAGGCTATTGAACAGAAATACCTTAACAGCGAAAGAAAAGTACAATTAAGACAGAACATTATAGACTATTTCAATCGCGAAGAAAACAATAACTTCCGCAAGATGGAGGAACTCCCCTATCAACTTTATCACGCCGAAAAATGGGACGAGCTCCACGAATGCATTTCAACACTCGGTTATATGAGCCGACAGTTTAGCACCAACAACATTCATGAATTCATACTTTACTGGCGTACACTAAAACAAGCCGATGCTTCAAAATATAAAATTTCACAAGCCTATATTGAACAGATTATGGGAAGTATGGCTGAAAAGGCTGAAATGGTAGTTATGCTACAATGGGCTTATTGGCAGATGTTCCGCAAAGACGTTATCCGGCTGACCAACATCTGTATTTCTTATCTGAATGATTTGGATGCAGCCTATGAACTGGTAGAATTCCTAATCCGTATGTGCGACCAGATGGCCGACGGCGATACCAGTGAAGAACGCTGCTCGTTCCACAATCTGGCTGGTATGATCTGTATTCGCAAAAAAGAATACATCCAGGCGTTAAAGGAATATAGGGAAGGATTATCACTTGCAGTCCATGCTTACGGAGAAGACGACCTGAAAATAACATCTTACCTGTGTAACATCGCTGATGCATACCACAGTATCGGCGAATCACAAGATCCGGTCGATAAGGACGCATTGGAAAAAGCGAAGCTGATCCTCGAAAAAGTCCTTAAGATGCGCAAATCCATCCTGCCGGACATGCATGATGATATTGCCGTAGCATACGATAATCTCGCCGGTATATACAGGTTGCTTGGTGAAGAAGAACTTGCTAAGGAATATCGTCTGAAAAGTCAGGACATATATGTCAGTCTCAAAGGTGAGAATGACATTGATGTAGCCATCGCCTATCATAATTATGCACTCGAATGCCGCATGGAACAAGATTTTGACCAAGCCAGAGAGTATGCCGAAAAAGCCCTTACGATATATCAGCACATATTAGGAGATGAAAATACGCATACCCAAGAAGAATATCACTCGCTTGCAGAAATTGAGATGTATAGTGGAAACTATCCCAAAGCGACCGAATATATGAGACATGCGATAGATATTTACCAAAAGATTGGAGACCGTGACATGACGCTGGTCGAGCTACTGAACAGCCAGTCCTCCATATATCTTCGGGCCAACCAACCTGATCTGTCTCTCAACACAACATTGGAGTGCATCAGTCTACTCGAAACATTAAAACAAACAGACTCAAAACTGGCTGCTACCATGTATGACAATCTGGGTAAAATCTATCTCGTCCTAAATGATGAAAAGCTTTCGGAACATTATTATCTGAAAGGAGCCGAAACCTGGCATAATATGGATAACCTGGAAAAAGAGGCTGCCTCATACTCCTATCTGGCCGCAGCATACAACACTTTCAATCGTTTCGAAGACGCCGCAGTTGCACTCGAAAAATCACTTGCTTTGCTGGAAGAATGCGATAAAAGTCAGGATGAAGCAGCTGCCTATGCGAACAATAATTACGGTGCAATATGTTTCAGACTAGGACACATAGACAAGGCAATCGAACACATTGAAAAAGCCTGGGAGATACGCTCCGCCCTGTTCGGTCCCGACGATCAGATGGCCAGACAGTACAAGGACACAGTTGACCAACTGAAACAGGCAAATGAAAATACAGAAGATTCAGCCAATGACAAACCCAATGAAAAGCAAACAGCCAATGCAAATGCCGAAATCGAAGAATTTGCAACCTACATCGGTATAGATGATCCGGCATTGACCGATACCTTCCGACAAGGGAGAGACGCCTTTCAGACGGGTTATTTTGAAAGAGCTGTCGACATGTTCAATCGTGCCCTTCATCATTGCAACCAAAAGGGGGTTGAAAAAATGTCAGTAGCCCGAAGCCTGATTTATCGCTATCTGGCTTATTCAATGGAAATGAAAAAGGAAGAAGACCAAGCAGAAGAATACTATCGTATGGCTGCCGACATCGCTATCCAAAACGATAATGATGCTGTGGCCGAACGGGTATTCAAAGACATGGCCGAATTCAATTGGAATCGAGGTAATTTCGAGCAGGCAGAAATGAGCTACTGGCATGAAATACGATGCTTGCTAAGTTTGTATGGCTTCTACAACAAGAAAACAATAGCATGTCTGAACAACATAGCGCAGGCCATAACCAAACAAGATACTGTATACTGGCAAGTCATCCTCCGATGCTTCGAATTTGTTTATGTCCTCTCCAGCGACAACGAAGAATACAAACAGTCACACCAAAGTGCAAGCAATGGAATCGGTACGTCGATTGAACATCTAAAACAAGAAGACGAATCGTTTGATGACCAAAACTACCGAATCGATCTCGAAAGTGCAGTAATTGTTCTGATGGATTACACGATCGGCTTAGGCATGTACAATACAGCACATCAACTGTACATCTCTTTTCTTGAAGAAATAGCTGCAAACAGTGGAATAACCGTAGATGGCTATTACCTGATTAGTTTACGAAGAATAACAATGGATGCCGTTTTGGATAATCCGCACAGGGTAATCACAGCGGGACTCAACTTGTTACAGAAGGCTGAATCACAGCCTCCTTCCGACGAAATAAAAAGCCAAATAGAGATAACGATAGCAAATGCCTACTGCGACACCATGCAATATCATAAAGCCCTACCGCTCTATGAAACCAACCTGACTTACGAACCCAATCTCATCGTACCACTGGCCAAGTGTTACAATGCATTAAGCCACCCGCAAGAGGCTCTTCAGATGCTGGAAAATGCCATAGAGCAAGATCCGTCAATTTCCACATTGCCCGAAATTGACAAAGTTCTCGGTAAGATACTTCTTGACACAGGGCATATCAAGGAAGCTCTGGACGCCTTCAATCGTTACGAAGCTGACAAAACCGATACAGGAATCTCCCCTATGACTATCCAAAAAGCTCTCGCACTCTATTTGTCCGGTAGCGAAATGGATGCCACACAGCTGGTACATTCTGCCATGAAACTACTGAAAGATGAGAGCAACGACCTTTTGTACAGGATATCCATCGGCATTGAATTGATTGATTATATGCTTCAAACAGGCAACATCGAACAGGCAGAAAAATTGATCGACCAACTTCACGGACTGTTGGAGGAATTGCCCGACAGTATGCAAGAGCCTTATAATACCCGCATTGTCGCAATAAGACAAGCCCAAAACTAAGAAAGAATAATAAACAGGTATAAAAATAATAATGTAATATGAATATTCAGGAAATTTTAAATATGCTTGACGAAGACATAGCACGTGCCGAAGAGCAACAACCAGATAACAAGGAGGAGAATATCGATTTTCTGTTGTCCGAATTGGAAGCATCCCGTGAATTGGACGAGGACCGGCTTGCGGAAAAATACCTGGCCATGCACACTATGTATCAATTCCTTACCCGACCAGGTAATCTTATCAAAATACTTGACTGTAAAGATCAGCTTACGCTAGGTGAATGCCTGCCTATGCTCACTTATCTACCGTGGGTAAAAGACACCGAATTTGAACGGCTCTGTCTGGAAGCATCATTTTGCTCCCTGTATAACCATTTTCAATATGGGAATGAACTGGAAAAAGGTTTTGCAGCCATTGCAACCATAAAATTACTGCTTCATCACTCAGAGCAGCTTTTACCTTGTTTCGAAGAGTTTCAACAAATAGCCTACGAAAACGAGCACTTGCATAAACAGATGGACGAAGTGGATTTCCAATATGAACCCCAAATACTACTTTATCAGGTGCAGGCTTCGATGGTACCTTTCGTCCGGCGGGTTTACGAAATGTATCCGATGCTGGAAGAAGAAAGAATAAATGAATTCTGCAATAGAATCGAAGCAACGCTTGCTAATTTAGAATTGTCGCAGGAAAGAATGATGTTTAAAACCCGACTGATTTATAATTTCATGATTGAAGCGGATATCAGGTGCTATGAAGGAATAAATGAAGAAGAGGAATGATAGTCATTCGACTACAAATAAATCCCGGTCTTGTGGTTTCATCCTTGAGCCGGGATTTATAAATGAAAGAAGAACCCGATATCCCGTTTCCGGCTTTTCTTACCGCCAGTACTTATTATTTATTCAAATATCCATTTTTCGCAGCCTCCCAACCAATAATTGCAGTCTTGCGAATCTCTCCCCAGTGGTAATTACCCAACTCACCGGAAGAACGAATGACACGATGGCATGGAATAAGGAAAGCTACGGGATTCTCACCGACAGCCGTTCCTACAGCCCGGCAAGCCTTCGGGTTATTAATACCTGCGGCTATATCTCCATAAGTAGTCAATCCGGCGACAGGGATTTTCAGTAAAGTTTCCCAGACCTTTAGTTGAAAGTCAGTACCTTTCAAATGCAGCTTTATATCTTTATGTTTCTTCCAATCCTGCGTGAAGATGGATAAAGCATTTTGCTGCATCTCATCCACAGCCGGAGTAAACGTTGCATTAGGAAACTTCTTCAACAAGGAATGAAATGCCGCATCGTGATCGTCTGCAAACTCCAGACAACAAATACCTTTATTGGTAGACGCAATAAATAGTTCACCAAAAGGACTTTTGAAAAAACTGTAATTGATAGAAAGATTTTCACCACCGTTTTTATACTCGCCCGGTGTCATGCCTTCTATATTTACAAACAAATCATACAATCTGCCCGTACCGGAAAGTCCCGTTTCCTGTGCCGTATCAAACAAAGACGCATGAGTCTCATCCAAGATTTTCTTGGCATATTCAATACTGGTATATTGCAAGAATTTCTTAGGACTAACCCCTGCCCACTCCGTAAACATACGTTGGAAATGTGCCGTACTCAACGCCACTTCCCGGGCAATCTCATCCAGTCCCGGTTGCCTTTTGAAATTCTCCCTTATATACCCGATTGCCTGTGCAATACGTGCATAATCAAGCGTTTCTTGCTCATTCATAACAGAGGTTTGCCGTTTATTTCCAAATCCAGTAACCGTTTTTTAGCAGGAAGACCGCCGGCATACCCCACAAGCGCGTGGTTACTGCCGATAACACGATGACACGGAGCAAAAATAGAAATAGCGTTCGCACCGTTAGCAGCGGCAACCGCACGGACAGCCTTCGGCATATCCAGCTGTTTCGCCAATTCTCCATACGATACAGTCGAACCGTACGGAATATCCAGCAACTTATACCATACACTTTTCTGAAAATCCGTACCTACAAAAAGCAAAGGCACTTCAAACGCAGTCCGTTCACCATTGAAATATTCGTCCAACTGCTTAATCGCTTCCTGTATAACCTCGGATGTACTTTCTTCATAACAGGCTTTCAACACTTTCCGTAACCTCCTGTCTACAATATCCCTATGACTTTCAACTGCCCAGTCACAAAGACAAAGCCGATCCTCAAACGAGCCAAGCATCAAATCGCCACAAGGAGAATGATAACGCTGTATCCGAATGACATTGCCAACTATTTCTTTCCTTTTATCTTCCATCTTAACTTATTTTCGAGGATTGATAGCACTGCTTTTGTTTTCCACACCTGCAAAAATACATTTATTGTACTTACAACTGAAAAAGCAATCCATCATATTTTGACTTTCAAATCCATTTTAGTTTCCAATGCCACAAAATTACCACACATATATCTGATAAACAACCCGAAAATTGCGATTCTTATAAAATCCTTTATTCATTGGAGTTACAAGTGTGAGGGTAAACTACTCCACCTTTACCAAATGATAAAGCGTCCCCTTACGAGATTTACGACAAGGAATATTCAGTTTCTGAAGTGCGCGCCCAAACTGTCCCACCTTACTAATAGCCAACTTATCCCGTGTTTTCGTCTGTAAATAGCTCAAAATCTGCATAGCAGTCAGCCATTCGCCTTCCATTTCCTCCTCTACCGGATTAAGATAACAATGAAACAACTGTTCCAACGGACTAGCCTGTTCGAACTCACGGTTGGTCTGTTTCAATATATTTTCATCTTCATCATTCAGCCAATAACGTTCCCCTTTATAAATCGCCTCCATTGCTTGAGCATACAGCTGTTTGTAATTGATGGTAACGTTCGTTTGAATAGGAGCCGTCACCTCGATACAAATGAAACGGCGGCTACCACTGGGATCGGTAAGCAAATCTTTCTGATTGCTGGTTCCGATAAAAGAAGCATAACGCCTCATTTCCCGAATCGTATTACCGTAAGGCTTACGCAAATTCGCAACAGGCTTCTGCAACAAATGCTTCAGGAATCCCTGCTGACTGACATTAATCTGATCGAACTCATCAATATTAATCAGAAAAAAGCGTCCCAGATAACGTTCCGCCTCCTGCTTACTCTTAAAATCAATACTGTCCGTATAGCCGAAACGAAGTTCCGGCGGCAGGATAATGCGACAAAATGTAGACTTGCGATACCCTTGCGAACCCACCAGCAAAGGCGAAGTACTATTACCATGCTGCCGGTCAACTCCCCTCCAATGCGCCACCATACTAAGGAACCAACGGTAAAACAATTCCTGCCAATGCGGATTATCACAAGGAACCAAACCGGCCAATGCACGAATACGATCCTTTCCATCCCAACGCCCTGCCTCATAAAGATATTCTTCGACAGGATTGTACAAAGGAACACATTCCGAATTCAGAAAACGATCCACATCACGGTCCCACGCACTAATTCCCTCTTTCAATGCATTGATTGCAATGCTGTTGCGCACCCGTTTATCCATCGGCTTAAAGCAAAAATGAACGGAGTCACGCTGACGATATTCCAAATCATCCAGCACCGTATTGTAACGGAATTCATAACGGCGTTTCATAAACTCTTCCAACAGAAAAGCCGTCTCCTGCTCTTTGCTGATGCTGCTTTTCTTGCCGAATCCCTTACATTCCTGGTAAAGATTATGGAGTATCGAACGAATCACCTGTTCTTCCTCCTCGCGATAATAATGAATCATCGTCTGCCGTATCGCCTCCTCTTCGGGGATACCCGCTTTGAAACAATGCTCGGCAAGGCGGACCAGCAAAGACTGCAAGTCGTCCCCACGTTTCCAGTTCTCCATTTCCTGAAGTGCCCTGTTCAATGCCGCTTCATAAATCTTCGTGAACGTTTGTGCCGACTCATATCCCGGTTGCAATCGCAATAACGGATTTTTCTCCTCCTGCTTCCGCTGGCGGAAAGTCTCTTCTCCCGGCATCGTAAGCGGCTGTTCCAAACAAAACGGCACTGCATCCGGATTATAATAAGGAGCCTCATCCAACGTCATACGACATTTCTGTGTCAACACAGGTTCCTTCAAATCGATATCGAAAGGCAACATAGGCTGATAACATTTCACAGCCAGCCGATAAGCATGAACATGAAACAGTTCCGCCTCCGCCTCTTCAGATGGCAACCCTCCATCGTCCGGCAAGGCAAAACGAACCCATATCTTCACACTACGACCGCTGGAACCACAAAAAGCAGCAAAAGTCTGTGGCAGAAGTGCCGCTTGCCGTTTCACAAATTCCGCTTCCGACCCACCGGCCAACCGGCTCACTTCCAACTGTACCAAACCGTTATACTGCTTCATCTTCCGTTCACCCTCTTTGGTCCGGGTATATTCCACAGCAGAATAAATGTATGGCAACTTATCTATATGTTCGTACCGGGCATACGTACCTTCCAGTAACGGTATAATTTCCCGCAAAGCCGTGATATGCCCCGCTTTGGTTTCCGTTTTCATTTTGTCGAATAATGTGCCTGCCTCACAAATGCTAAGAGTCTCTTTTCCGCTCCCGTTGTCTTGTCTGATTAAAGTAATTTTCATCCTATTTTTGTCTATTTTTTCTACAATTACATCTACATATTTAATTCCTGTAAAGGTACGCTTTTATCTTCCGGAAAGCAAGCATTCTATCTGATAAATACCCGTATTTCATTTGCATTTGCCTCATTATTTATGTATCTTTGCTTAGTAGTTGTCAAGGGCTCACCCATGTGAACAAACAGGCTATCATTTGTAAACAAAAACGTCCACAGACGTAAACAGCTTTGTTCACATGGGTGAGCCCTTGCAAAGCATTAGAGCTTAACAAAAGAAACATGAAGCGCTAACGTATTACTACTTAAGAGAATACATAATAAGAACAGTTCATTTAAAACAAATATAAAGCTATGGCAATATTATTCGATTGGTATGAAGACCCGAAGCCTTCAGACAAACAGCAGGGAGAAAACGAAAATACCCTGCATCCGCGCATCAAATACAACGGTTCCACAGGGACGGATGTACTGCGTCGGCGTATTCAGGAACGTTGCTCACTGACAGAAACAGATGTCTCTGCCGTGCTCGACGCTCTTTCGCACATCATGGGACAGGAATTGGCGGAGGGACGCCAAGTACATCTGGACGGCATCGGCTATTTCCATCCTTGCCTGACCACCACGGAACCTGTGACGATAGGCACCAAACGGAAAGCAACTAAAGTGAAACTGAAAGCTATCCAGTTTCGTGCCGACCAGACATTGAAAAACGAATTTGGCGTACTTAAAGTGAAAAGCCTCAAAGGGGGACTGGATTTCACCCAACTGACGAACGAGGAAATTGACCTGCAACTGACAAAGTACTTCCGGACTCACCCTTTTATGCGGAGATATGACTTCCAATATCTTTGCGGAATGGCAAGAAGCACAGCCATGCGACATATCCGGCGTCTGCGCGATGAAGGTAAATTGAAAAATATGGGTGGAGCGATGCAACCAATTTATGTACCAGAAAGCGGTTATTACGGTAATAATGAATAGATTAGTGTAAAAACGAAATAAGATTAGTCAGCCCAAATCAGGACGAATCAGGGTGAGGGTAAAAAGTTACCCTCACCTACTCTCACCCTTACCCTCACACCTGTAACACCGATGAATAAAGGGATTAAGGCAAAGGGTGAGGGTGTGAGGGTAAAACTGCTACAAACATTTATTTGAAAAGAATGACGTGAGCTGTTGACCACGTGGAATAATCACATATTCGCTTAAATTCCCATAATTTATTGCCCGATATCGAAGAAAGACAATATCTTTGTTTTATATTGTGCGACAAAGTGATTCCTATGAGCAAGAAACTTCAAATACATAACAGCACGGCAGAGTTCCTTATCTTTCAATTAGAGAGCAAAGAGGAGGGAGTAGAAGTTCTCTATAACGATGAAACGCTATGGCTGACGCAAGACGCATTAGCCATGCTGTTTGATAAAGGTCGTTCAACGATTGCCGAACATCTGCAAAACATCTTTCAAAGTGGTGAGTTACAAGAAGATTCAGTTTGTCGGAAATTCCGACGAACTGCTGCCGATGGAAAGGACTATGCAACCAAATATTACAATTTGGATGCAGTAATTTCGGTGGGTTATCGTGTAAATTCAGTACGTGCGACCCAATTCCGGCAATGGTGTACATACGTACTTCGTCAGTTTGCCATACGGGGGTATGTGATAGACCGAAAACGAATGGAGAACGGCACTTTCATAAATGAAGACTATTTCGAGCACTTGCTAGCCGAGATTCGGGAAATACGATTGAGCGAAAGACGCTTTTACCAAAAACTTACCGATATATACGCAACGAGTATCGATTATAACCGGGATGCTCTCACCACACGTGCATTCTTTAAGAAAGTGCAGAATAAGATGCACTATGCCATTCACGGACATACGGCTGCTGAACTGATAGTGGAGCGAGCTGATGCCGAAAAGGAACACATGGGACTTACCACTTGGGAAAAAGCACCTGATGGTAAGATTGTAAAGACTGATGTCTCTATAGCCAAAAATTACCTCAAAGAGAATGAACTTGAGTCCATGGGGCGTATCGTGGGAGCTTTCTTGGATTTAGCCGAAGATAGAGCCAAACGACATATCCCAATGACTATGGAGGATTGGGCAACACGTATTGATAAATTCTTAGACAGTGACGACCGCCCTATCTTGTTAGATGCAGGTAAGGTGTCAGCAGAACAAGCCAAATTATATGCAGAATGTGAATTTGAAAAATACCGCATCATTCAAGACCGACTGTTTCAATCCGATTTTGACAAGTTCGAAACAGATAATCTACTTGATTTTAATAGTAACCAGGAGATGTAGCCATTATACATAATAGTGTATAAACAATCTGCGAACACCGAAAAAGCAAGAAATTCTTTGTCATTTCTTTATTATCCTCCATAAATCATTTCTCTTTGTCTTTTGAAAGCCAAAATGGAATGCGGCATATTGAAACGTTTTTGCGCTAAGAAAACTACCAATTTGATTATAAACAAAAAACTGAATCTCAATAAATCTGTTTCATACGTGCGACCTAGGGTCGGGCATGTGAGTATATTTATTAGATTCTAGGTATTGGTAGTATCTCTTAGCGGATAAATATCTTATTTATAAACAGTCATTCCTTCACTTCCCAAGTATCAGTTCTAAAGGACGCTACTGGAATGCCATAGCGACTATAAAGTGTCCCTTTCTCATAATTCCGGAAACAATAACGGACAGCTACAGGAACAGGAACTTTCTCACAATCCACTTCAAGACGTCCCGTATATTTCTCTATCCGTGCGGTAGCAGGATAAAAAACACGATCACTGCCGGCTACCTCTATTCCGGAAATAGTGGCTCCCAAAGGAGCAAGCCCTTCACTGCCACAGTCAAAAGTCAAATATGCTTTACCGTTGGCCACTTCCATAGATTGATAAACAGGGGCGTCCGGAACAAATCCTTTCAATCCATAACTCCCGGAAAGAGCCAGCAGGGCCAACCGCTCGCCGACTTTACGTTTATGAGCCGGATGAATACAATTACAATCACCGATGTCCATCGTTACAACCATATTGCTGTTCGGAATCTCTTTTAAATTCAGTAACTGCGCCTCACGCAATAAAGCACTCCCTACCAATTCAGCCCCCTCATACGCAAAAGGAGCTATCTGAACATAATAAAACGGCAATTCACCTTGCCCCCATGCCTCACGCAACATCTTGACAAAAGCCGGCTGCAGTCTGCGATATAAATCCGGATCTTTCCGATTAGATTCGCCCTGATACCAAAGAAAACCTTTGATGGTATATTGCTCGACAGGAGCAATCATCGCATTGTAAAGCATACAAGACTGATACTTCGGCCGTTCAATGAACGTTGTATCATCAAGAAAGCCCAGATCAAACGCTTTAAAAGGAGCTAACACTTCACGGCTCATCCAAGCCTGAATGGATGTTCCACCCCACGAAGAAACAATAATGCCAACCGGCACATCAAGTACCTGTTGAAGATAGTCAGCAAAAAAATAAGCAGTTGCACTCGTTTCAGATACCACTTCCGGAGTATTTTTCAACCATTGTGCCCGGCAATTCTTTTGCGGCATTCGCGCTCCCTCCTGTCCAATCGTACAAATTCGTATCGGTCGTGAAGGTTTGGCACGGACAATCATATCCACCGCATCAGCAATAGGCTGATTAGCCTTTCCCATCAAAGGCATCTCCATATTCGACTGACCGGCACATAACCACACCTCACCAATCAGAACATCACGAAGCATCAAATCTTCACCGTCACTTAAACTTATTGAGTAAGGTCCTCCCGCAACGGGTGTCTTCAAACTCGCACGCCACATTCCCGCATCATCTGCCCGGACTGTATACAACTTCTTATCCCAGGAAGGACAGATAGTAACCATTTTCTTTGGTGATGCCATCCCCCATAGTTGCACATCGTTTTGTTGTTGCAAAACCATGTTATCAGTGAAAAGAGAAGGTAAGACGACCTTAGCATGCATATTTACCATGCCCAATATTGTCAGAAGAAAAACAAGAAATCTCATATCCCGCCAGTTCATTTAATGGTATAATCCTTTTTCTCTTTCCCTATTCCTTTCAGAGTTAGAGATTTCCAAGCGTCAGGAAGCGTTCCTTTTCCGGCAGCAATCCCTTTATCCGTAATATCCAGTCCGCCAAATCCCATCAATACCGACTGCAATACACCGCCAGCCCCTGTCAGGAAATAGGGATTCGTACCACCGTCAAATTCGGCTATCACCCGGAATGGCGGATTCAGATTGGGACAATAGGAATCCCTAAAATAATGCCATGCACGTTCACGATCTCCCAATCGAGTAAACAAAATGGAGTAAATGGACTTCGACATGGCAGGTGTTTTCTTTCTCGGAACAGTCTGAAGATAGTATTCGAGATCTTTTCGAATTTGCTCTTTATCCGTAACAAGCTTTAAAGGGAAAGCCAACAGGCAAACATCGGCCTGCTTCGTTATAGCTCCGTCATACGTATCATGTTCTGCCGTTACTCCATTGGCCAGTTGCCGGAAACGGAGTTTTCCCGCAACAGTCGCCCACATCGGGTCCGATTTCATATTCAGCAGTTTGGCAGCTTTACAGGCAGCTTCCAAAGTAGATTTTGCGACACCGTTTGTATAAGCATTATTATTCACATTCTTTCCCCCTTGAGGATTCTGATTCCATTCATCCGCTCCAATCACATTCCTGATTTCATACTCCCCTGCTTCATTCGGTTCCGAACGGCTCACCCAATAATCGGCAGCGGCACTAATGATGGGAAATCCCTTTTGGCGAAGCCATTCCAAATCCTGCACCACAGAATAATATTGCCAGGTTGCCATAGCCACATCCCCTGTAATATGATTTTCGAAAGGACCATAAATGTTGGTTACCGTATTATCCTCGTTTCCCTTATCACTACTTTCCCATGGATACATTGCTCCTTTGTAGCCGTGCATAAAAGCATTATGCTTGGCTGCGTCCAGACGTTGATAACGATACTCTATCATTGATTCCGCCAATTCGGGATGAAGTAGTAACAAAGCCGGAAAAATCCACGTATCAGCATCCCAAAACACGTGTCCGTTATAGCCGAAGCCCGAAAGTCCCATCGGAGAACAGGATAATCCCGATCCTTCACGCACAAAAGCATACGTATGATAAAGCATACTGTGAATATCTTGTTGCGACTGAAGATCGCCCTCAATCACTATATCACTTTCCCAAAGTTTATCCCATGCAGCCTCGTGCTTACTCCACAATCGTTCGACGCCTTCTACCGCAGCAAATGCCGTCAACCGTTCCACCTCATTCCTGACATCGGCATGAGTGACAGAGGAAAGCGTCGTCCCTATAATCGAAAAAGTATAGGGTTGACCTGCCTGTAAACGGACCGTAAACTCTTGTGTATGTACCCCAACTCCCCGTGCACTTCGATGACAGACTTCCGGACGAGGAAAGGAGGCATCGAAGACAAACGACGAACAAGCCCCGATTTCAAATTCCCGGACCGGAGATTTTGCTACTGACGTGCAGAGGTCAATCGCTGTCTTTCCATTGAAAATCCGGTTGTAATATTCCTGCGGATTACGCAGTGATTCATGTACCGTCATTATATTCGCCACGGATACTTCTATGTTTTCTTTCGGAATGATCTGCACACGCAACAAACATGAATAAGGCAAATGACGCAATGATGTATATTGATATTCAACACGGGCCAGTGATTTATAATCAAATTCTCCACAAAACACTCCCCGACGCATATCCAAAGTCTGTTTGTAACCGGATATCTGGGAAGCCTTCACCGTAGAACCGTTTATCTGCAATTCCGTATCAAGCATATTGATGCCATGCAGGAAATTGTTTACTCTCCCCTTACCATAAATATCATAAACTCCTCCCAACACGACGCGGGAAACCTTCAAAGGTTCGGGAGAAGAGACTAACCCCAACATACCATTAGCTACAGTTATTCCATAATAGGATTGGGGGTCAATTTGTTCTGCAGTAATTTTCCAGGCATCTTGTGCGGACAGACCAATAACAGGCCACAACCCGCCCAACAGCAGGAATATTAAAAAGTTCCTTTTTCTCATTTTATCTGTATTTTATAAGCTTCTTATGAATGCATAGCCAGTCTTTTCTCATCGGAGCAAGGCAAAACCCGCTCCGACGAAAAAAGAAACATGCTAACTAAAAGTCTGTATGGATAAAAAAACTAATACATATATCCGCTCTTACCCGGATTACCGCCCATCTGCGACCACGCATTGGCTGCATAACCTGTCGCTGCGCCTTCAACAGCAAATAGAGTTGGTTTTCCTTCCAGCATACCGGTCACATAGATAATGCCATCAGCAGATATGGTAGGAGAAGATTTCAACCCCGTCCCAAGTTGGAGCGAAGCAATTGCTTTTCCTGTGGCCGGTTCAAGCTTCACCAAAGAACCTTTTTCCGTATCATTATAGTAGATATAACCTTCATTATCTATAGCCGGAACACCATAAGCAGTGCCTGCCACTTCCGTTGCCCATAGAACGGAGCCTGTAGAGGAAATAGCAGTAATATATTTGTCAGTAGCTACATACACAACCCCATTTCCATCAACAACCAAGCCATAACCGGTTTGTTTATTTTCCCCTTTGACAGCAGTGTACCATTCAGGAGCCGAAACATTACCTTCGGTCGTTTTCTTGGTATCGTAACAATAGACTAATGCTTTGGTCTCATTGGTAGATATGCGGGCTCCCAAATTAAGGCAAAGGATATATGCTTTTCCATCCGCACCGACAGCGATCTGGCTACCATTAGGCTGGTCATTCGGAGCATAATTTTGCTCATTGGTCGACTTGCTCCAGCTATTGCCTTTCGGGAAGAAGATGTGTGTACCATACGAACGGCCTCCACTCTGACCTGTGTTGACAAGCGCCCTGCCATCTTTTAATCCCACACAACCGCCATAACTTCCGGAAGATGTCTTCTCTGCATATTGCAGCACACCGGATATCTTATCATAAATACGGAAATGCATACCATCCGTGCTCGGAGCTGAATTTGTCAGAATCATCACATACCGATCCGTAACAACCGGAGCACCGAAAGGACGCATACTCGATTTGGCACCAATCGAAGTAAACCACTTCTGCGTTCCACCATCCGCACCACCTTTCACCGCATAAAGACTGGCAGACTTAGCTGCATCCGCTTTGGAAGTGTTATCTCCGACAGCCACATAAACCACTCCATCGGAATCCACCGTAGGAGTCGGGTGCTGATAGTCGGAGCCACGATTCGGTTCATTGTTTTGTCCGCAATCAAATCCCCAAACCCGTTCACCGAGTTTGGTGAAACAAACCAGATTATAATTACTGGAAGAAACATAAACATACTCACCATCCGCACTTGTTGCCGGAGAAGTGCCAATCACCACTCCCTGTTCATCATAAGAGTGAGCCCATAATACCCCAAGGCTACCGGCACTCTTGGCTACATCAACTGTGACAGTCTTAGTATCTTTCCGTTTTTTATTGTCCGTTACCGTCAGCGATACATTTATTTTCCCATGCGAACCGAAAGTCACTGTCGGATTTTCCTCCGTTGAAAGGATAGCACCGAAAGTCCATTCTCTCTTAATAATCTCACATCCTTCCGCCGCTTTCGACTGATCCGTAAATACCACTTCCTCACCCGCTACAATTTGTTCGGGAAGCCAGCTGAAATCTGCCGTAGGGCGAATACCGTCGTCTATTATTTTAATTGTCTTTTCAAATACTGATTTCATTGAACCGTGATCCGAAGTAACAGTCAGACGAAAAAGATAGTCTCCGCCCTCTTCCACGCTAAATGGTTCGGGAGCAGCCAGTTCATAGGAAACCTTACCCATAAATTCCCATTTGCAGACTGCAATCTGGGCATTCTCCGCTGTCGACGTATTCGTTAGGGTAATCAAATCACCAATCTCATAGGATTCTTTATCTGTAGTGAATCCAGCCTGCACCCATGCCTCTTCTGCAGGGTTACACCCCACTAACAGGCCGACAGCAGCTATCAATAAATATATGATTCTTTTCATTGCGTTTCTGTAATTTTAGATGATCGTTTCATTACTTCACGTATTCCAACTTACCGACGATAGGATAATGATCTGAAATATAAGTGATATTCTGATATACCTTATCTATTGTCTCGAATTTCAACGCCTTAAAGCCTGTACAAAAGATATGATCCACAATGTAAGGATTAGCAGTGCCAAATCCGGTATAAGAGTATTTCGAGTCTGTGACCGGAGCCGATAAGCGGACATTCGTCATGAATGTTTTAACTCCGTTAAAGATATCACTGTCAATCTGTTTGTTAAAGTCGGCAGTGAGCAACATGGGCAACCCTTCCGGATTGAGTTCCGACATTTTATTCACAATCACTTCCATTGACTTGCCCGGAGCGATGGTAGAGCCTACATCAATGTGCGTATTGATAAAGAAGAATTTCTTGCCGGAAGCAATGTGCTTGAAGATTGCCCACGTTGCCACACGCGGAACTGTATTATCCCAACCTTGAGACCCCGGTACATCAGGAGTTTCGGAAAGCCAGAAACAATCCCACTTGACAAGTTCAACAGCCTTTTTTCTATAAAAGATGGGAACAAACTCATCATTGTTGGCATTGTTGGCACGGCGTCCTTTACCGATATATCCATAATCCTTCCAGTTCTCTTCCAACCACTTCAACTGTGGCGGACGTGCTTCCTGCATACCGATCACTGTTGGTTTCTGCTCTTCAATCATCGGAATAAAAGCTGCCGTACGGGCATCCCATGACTTATCCCCCGTATCATTGGTATTGTAATACCGGATATTAAACGACATAACTTTAATCTGGTTGTCATCCAGAGACGGATCTTCCTCTTTCACCGTTTCAGGATCTTTATAAAATTCCGAATAATCAGGAGTAGTATTACTGCATCCGCCTAACGCTACAACATAGATAGCAATTACAGGCAATATCTGGTTAAATTTCATCATACTAAATCTTTTTATATTTCAATTCCAATTGGGGTTCTGTGATAGTTTATATCCGGCACTCTCATAGTCGCGGATTACCTGCGCCGGAACAGGATAAAGATACTGACGGTCATCATCATACCAAACGCGGTTTCCCGTACCGGGATTATACTTTAAATCGTATCCACCTGCCGCATTTACTGTGGCATAAAGTCCTGTTTCATTCTTTACATTCACTGTTTTGCAATCTTTATTGGACGACTGAGTACCGTTGTCGGTAAAGTAACAATCAGGAGTTCCGTCGCCATTCAAATCAATATCCACATTCAATGCGCTGATGTGCATTCCTGTCCAAGGCAGCTCCTCTATCAGATCACCGCATTTCCAACGGCGCAAATCATCGAACCGCATACCTTCGGCCACCAATTCAATGGCACGTTCACGACGGATTTCCAGCAAGACCGGGTCCGTGATATTCGGATAAAACATCTGCTGCAAATAAGAATCTGCGGTTGCAGGGAGCTTTTCCGTTCCACCTGTAATTCCCGCACGTCGACGCAGAGCTCCGATGGTAGTATTCCATTCGGCATCAGTAAGCCCACCCAGTTCGGCTTGTGCTTCGGCATAGTTAAGCAGCACTTCGGCATAGCGCAACAGCGGAATACTGTTGTTGTTCTTTTCATTGTTATCGTATTTCGTATCATCGAGAGAATACTTAATCACATGATAACCGGTCAGGCAAACCGTCATATCAGCTACCACAGCTTTTCCGTCACGTTTGAAATCCAGTCCGCGGATGGTTTGTGCCAAACGCAGGTCGCGGCTCTTCATCTCTTCCACAAAGTTTTTGGTTTCATAGCCTGTTTCGGAAGTGAACGGAGTACCGTCCAGTTTCAGGTAGGTATTAACGAACGGACGAACCAGACTCCAGCCTTTACCATACGAAAGTGAATTATACCAGTAATTTTGAGTACCGTAGATTCCGGATGCACTATTGGCACATACCGCCAGAATTACTTCAGATGTTATGGGTGCTTCCAGATAGAACAAATCGCGGTAAGCTCCTTTTGTACCTGTTGCCGTATTCAATGAAAGTCCGCTGTTGTCCATTACTAACTTGGCTGCACAGGCAGCGTGCCGGTAGAGTTCTTCGGGAGTGATTTCCAAACCTGTAAGTTTGTGATAACGGCGATAAGCGGCTTCGAACAGACATACACGGGATTTGAGTGCGGCTGCAGCCCATTTGGTTAGCGTAGAGCTATTCACGGAAGAAGTTGCCTGAATATGTTCGTAGGCAAAATCAAGGTCCTCAATCATATTTCTGATGATAATATCCCGGCTGTCACGTTCTTTATACATGACATCATACTGATAGGACTGAATTTCATTGGCAAACCAAGGAACTTCTCCGTATTGAGTCAACTTATCATAATAGAACCAGGCACGGAACCAACGGGCGATGCCCAGATAATTATCACGGGTAGCCGCATCCACCGTGCACTCTTTCGAATGACAACCATCAATAAAATAGTTGATGTTCCGCAGGGTTCCCCACGACCAGCTGGTAGCTGTTTCCGAATTGTACGCGTTTTGCTGAATAAAGACATTGGTCTGCCGGACAGCGGCAATATCACACATTTCGTCCTGCTGATAACCTGTGGAAAGGGTCGGCAACGCCCGATAGAAGGAATAGGCATAAAGGCGCAATCCGGACTCACTGCCGAAAACCATTGCTTTATCAGCTTCCACCTGCATCGTCTCCGTCAAATCGCAACTACCTAACAGTACCGTTGCACACAGAAGCAGGATATTACGTATATTACTTAATCTTTTCATATCTTATTTGTTTCTATTTAGTAAGTGATCGATATTCCTAAACTGAGATTCCGCATCGTCGGATAGTTGAAACCGTCTCCTTTGTCACCTGAAGTCAGGTCATTATCCGAACCTTTCGTTATCACTGCCACATCATAATCTTTCGTGTGACGGTAGAGTGGAGACCATGACCATAAGTTCTCTCCCGAGAAATAGACAGACACTTTAGAGAAACCGGCTTTTGCTATCCATTTCTTTGGCAAATTGTAACCAAACTGCAAGTTTTTGAGCCGGAAGTAAGATACATCCTGCAAGTAGCGTGTATTAGCCGTACCTTTATATAAGGGGTTATAGTAACCCGAATAACGCGGCAGATAGGCATCAGGGCGGTCTTTGGTCCAGTAGTTATTCAAGTGCCACACCGGAACTTGGTTGTAAGGACGGTTATACTGTCCCCAGAAAGAACTCTCACCGCTGGGATACCAGTCTTGCTTTCCCACACCATCGAACATGGCTGACAGGAAGAAATTATTCCAGTCGGCACTAAATGAGAGTGTATAGATGTAGCGCGGTTCGGAGTTTCCTATAATTTTCCGGTCGCCCGGTGAGTCTACCGTATTGGCTCCGTTATCAATAGTACCCGTGTTGTTCAAGTCCTCGAAGCGCATATCACCCGGATAAGTGATGTAATTGACAGACGTCTGCATCAGGTTGTTTTTGTAGCCTTTTCCATCAAAGGCTGCATCAATTTCTTCCTGTGACTGAAATAATCCATTACAGACAAATCCCCAAATTTCACCGATACGCTGACCTACATAATAATCATCCAGATCACGTTTCGGATTATTATATTTGTCTATCACCGAGTGATAGTCGGCAAGGGTTGCTTTAATGCCGAAGTTGAACGGTTTGCCTGCCAAACGAAACGAATCATTATACCCCAATGAAATTTCGTAGCCATAGGTACTCATGTCGGCATAGTTTCCTTTGGGTGATGATGCCCCGAACGTATCGGGAAGCGTGGGACCCACCGTATACATATTAGCGGTCTTACGTACATAATAATCGGCAGACAGTGTAATCTTGTTATTCCAAAATCCCAAATCGATACCGGCATCAATGGTTCGTGAGGTTTCCCAACCAATATTATCAGGAATTTGAGCGGGATTGAGCGTGTAACGCAACTGTGCCTTACCGTCAAGATAACGGCCTTCGCTCGATGAGCCGGTAGTGGAATAAGTCTTCAATGCAAACTTCTCCAGATAAGAGTAAGGCTTCACATTGCTATTCCCTAATGCACCATAAGAGACACGCAGTTTTCCATTGGAGATAATATCAGGATTTACTTTCCAGAACTTCTCTTCCGAGAAACGCCATGCTGCCGAAGCCGAAGGGAAAAATCCCCACTGCGAATTGTCGGGAAACTTCGAAGAACCGTCATAACGCCCGTTCACCTCGAATAGATAACGATTATCATAAGAGTAGTTCAACCGGAAAAATGCTCCGGCATACCGCCAACGGTTACCATCACTCTTAATAGACATATTATCTCCCATAGCAAAGTTTATATTTTCCACATCAGGCATTAACAGGCCATTTCGCTCCGAAGAGATTGCTTTGTAATCCTGTTGTTCATAGTTATATCCTGCTAAAGCTTTCAAATAATGTTTTCCTGCAAATGTATTCTCATATTCAGCATATACATTGGTGGATATATAAGTGGTCTGTTGCACTTTTTCGGACATTTTATCGTCAGTTTCCGGTACTCCGAGGTATTTAATTACTCCTTCATAATCGCTATATGGAACGGCAGTGGTCTTTTTATCTTCTATAAAATCCCTCGTACGGAAAGAGAAGTCTCCGGTAAAACGTAATTTGTTGTCCAGCATTGTAATATTCAGAGTAGTCGTATTTTTCAACGTTTTTGTTGTACGCTTTATCCAGTTATCCCCTGTCACCAGCCCGCCGACAGAACGTGCTCCGGAGTGCGTCAATGTTCCGTCCGGATTGAAGATAGGTTCGGACGGGTGTCCTTCCATATTGATCGCCTTCCAAACCAGACCTTCATTCTGCTCTACATAACCCAATGGTTGCGTATATTTATCATGAGTATAGTCTATGTTATTAGAGATTTTCAACCAGTCGAATACTTGTGCACTGATTTTGGTGCGCATATTCATTGTACGGTAGGTGTCCGAGTTATAATTGAACAGACCATCGTAATCGTACAAACGGGCGGAAGTGTAGTAACTGATTTTCCCGTTCGAACCGCTGACAGATACATTGTGTGACTGTGCAAATGTATGATCTTTATAAAGTGCATCATAGTAATCTTCATTCCCGTAGTAAGTATACTTTCCGTCAGGTCCAACTGCTGCCTGCAATGTGTTGCCTGCCAACTTTCTCTGCCGGAAAGTTTCCAACCATTCTTTTGAGAAAGGTTGCGACTTGTTAATACTGGTAGGTTCTATCCCGCGATAATTAAATTCTGCCTCACGGAACAAATATGCCCAGACATAACCATCATCAACCACGTCCGGTATAGCATACGGAGTCTCATAAGAGAAGTTTCCCGTATAATTGATAGTAAACTTATCTTTTTGCTTCGACGGATCTTTTGTTGTAATCAGGACAACACCATACGGAGCACGTGAACCGTAAATGGCTGCCGAAGCCGCATCTTTCAATACGGACACACTTTCTATATCATTCGGGTTTAGCATGGCCGGATCGCCTTCTACACCGTCTATCAAGACCAGTGCGCTACCACCCGCTCCGATAGATGTCACACCGCGGATATTATACGAAGCGGACTGATTAGGTTTGCCGTCGGCAAGCGAAATATTCAGATTAGGGACAGCTCCTTGCAACATCTGTGTGACATTAGCCACCGGACGATTTTCAAATACATCTGATGATACATTCTCTACCGCACCTGTCAGGTTTATCTTTTTCTGCGTACTAAACCCAACCACAACCACTTCGTCCAGTGTCTGCGTATCATCTTTCAGTATGACCGTCAAGTAATTCTTATTCTTCACGCTCACTTCTTGTGTCAGAAACCCCAGATAGGATACTTGCACAATGCTCCCCTCGCTGACCGCCAACTGAAACTTGCCGTCCATATCGGAGATTGTACCAGTTGTACCATTCTTTTCTTTGATATTGGCACCGATAACCGGCTCGCCCGACATATCCTTTACTATTCCGTTAATAGTGTACTTTTTGGAGGATTGCTGTACGGGCTGACTGCCTTTCTTCTTTATGACAATATCTTTCCCCTGGATCGTATAGCTGACATCCTGCCCCGCCAAGACTTGTTCTACAACCTTTTCAATAGGCAAATCTTTGGCTAACACTGTCACAATCTTTTTTGTATTCAGATCGCTTGCTGCAAATGCAAATGAATATCCGTTTTGCTTCTGTATTGTTTCGATGGCCTGCTTTACCGTTACGTTCCTCAATTGCAAGCTGATATGCTGGGCAAATAAGCTCAGATGAAAGCATAGCAAGAGCAGGACCATGAAAAAGACTTTCTTCTTATTTTTCATAAGTCAATGGATAAATAATTGATAAATAGGATGAGAAGTTTAGGAATTTATTTATATTTGCCTAAGCTTTCATCAATTAAAGTCACTGTGGCTTTTAAGATAGAAAGGCAAGAGGTCAGGGGATGGAAAAGGAACCTGACCTTTTTATGTTTCTATCAAGAGAGGTTAATCATGTTTTTCTAAATGGCTTTTCATATTTCTTTAAGTTTTAAAGGTTCAACATTTGTTCATTAGGGAAGTGTGATCACAATATTTTTTCCATTAATGGTATAAGTCATTTTATCTGTAGATGACAATACATTCATAATTTCCTGAATGCTTTGCTCTCTTTTACGGAAGTTTCCATAAAAACGAATTGTATTCAAAGTGTCATCTGCAACGGTTATTTTCACATCATAACTTCTTTCCAATTCTTTAATGATATCCGAAAGCAATACTTCGTCAAAATAAAGACGGTCATTTGTCCATTCAACACTGTGGATAGCTTTTGTAGCAGAAACAAATAGTTTTCCGGTCTTCTTATCCAATAATGCCTGTTGGTTCGGATGAAGTACCGTTTCTTTTTGCAGAGTGTTCAAGGCAACTTTTCCTTCCAGAAGGCATACTTTAGCTTCCAGATCGTCTTTATAGTTCCGAAAGTTAAATTTAGTACCTAATACCTTTACATCCAGCTCTTCTGTGTGTACTTTAAAAGGTATTTCTTTATTTTTAGTAACTTCAAAATAGGCTTCTCCCGATAAATCCAAAGCACGCTCATTGATGCCAAAATCTTGTGCATAACTCATCTTAGAACCTGCATTCAGCCAAACTAACGTCCCATCGGGAAGATACAACTTAGTCTTTGAACCATAAGGAGCCTCAACAGTAATACGTGTCAACTGGTTTTGGAGTACTCTCTTCCCACTCTGAAAAGCGATTGTTGCACACACAAAAACAATAATAACCATGGCAGCAGCATACATCCACGGGCGTATGTGAAATGCTTTCCGTTTTTCCGGCCGTTTTACAGAGGCCCCGGTATGTTCTAAAAATAATTGATAAGCTTGTTCTTTATTGAAGTTCAACTCATCGGCTTCGTCTGAAGCGGCTATCCAGACTTCTTGCATATCGGAAAAATACTTTCGGTTTTCTTCCGAAATATTCAGCCAATCTTGCAACAACTGCATTTCTTCCTGGGTCAGACTATTTGTGAGATAGCCGATAATCCAATCATTGACTGTATCCGTATGTAGCGATTGTTCATTCATAAAAATAGTGCCTTTATATATACTACAGTTTTTTATTATAGGAGGGTAGGATAAAAAGCAAAAATAATACATAAAAAAGTTCCCAGTTCTTTTTTCAGTACTACTAACGCACTCTTAATGTGATACTTGACGGTATTGATGGAAATTCCCAGCTTCTGTGATATTTCTTCGTAAGTCATCTCCTGAAAGCGGCTCATGATGAATACTTGCCTGCAAACCGGTGGTAGTTTATTGACGGATTCTTTAATTTTAGACTCCAATTCTTCTTTTAACAGGCTACCTAAAGGTTGTTGAGTGTCGGATATGATATTTTGTAATTGAATGCCTGCCCGTTCAATGGTAGAGAAATGTACTTCCATCTCCTGTTGTTTAAGAGCTAAATAATTCAGGCATTTATTACGCACCGCTACAATCAGGTAATTCCGTAAGGGAGGTACAAGTTCTAATTTATCCCTGATTTCCCACAGATGAAAAATGACATCATTCACTATACTTTCAGCCTGTACCTTATCTTTCAGAAAATAATAACTAAGTTTACAGAGAGCAACATAATGATAATCATATATATACTTATATGCTTCATTATCCCCAGCCTTCAACTTTTTTATAATGTATTTTTCATCGATTGGAATCATAATCTGTTTTTTCTGCTCTGCAATATTCGGATAATATATTGAAAGATGCAAATTAATCAGAGGAAAAAATAAAAATGAAAAAAGAATGAAATCACTCTTTCACAGAAGTATCTCATTCTTTTTAGTATTATCTTAAAGCTAATATTCATAGTAAGATTCTCTCTGATTCATCTCAACAGAATATCAGGTCTGGCTATTTACTTCACCGTCCATTTACTGACTACCCTGCGCAGTTCGGGTGGCGAAACCGGTTTCGTCAGGAAATCATTGCATCCCGCATCGAAAGCCAGTGATTTGTCGTCGGCATAAGCAAATGCCGTAAGCGCAACAATGGGAACCTGCGTTCCGGTTTTCCTCAACAGGGTGGTTGTATCTATTCCGCTTATACCCGGCATTTTCATATCCATAAGGATGAGATCGGGAGTTTCGGCATTAAAAAGCTCTATGGCCTCACTGCCGTTGTGCGCCCTCACCAGACGATAGTCTTTCTTGAGCAGTGCCTCGATCAGTAAGTAATTACTATCTATATCTTCGGCTACCAGAATCAGAGGTTTATAATTTCTCGAAACAGCCTTCTTTAGAGTCGCAAGCATATCGTTCTCTGTTACAAGGGTTGAGGCGGATTGGGTGGCAGACGTAAATGGATGTGTAAACCAGAAACATGAGCCCTTTCCCACACAGGATTCTACTCCGATCTTTCCGCCCATCCGTTCTACCAGACTCTGACATATCGACAATCCGAGACCGGCTCCCTGCACAAAAGAGTCCAGTTTCACAAAACGATTGAAAATATCATGACACTGTTCAGCAGGAATACCCTTACCCGTATCTGTCACACAGAAACGCACCTGGCCGTCATCATTCAATGTATAAGAAAGGGTGATTGATCCTTTGGTGGTGAATTTCAAAGCGTTGGTCATGAAATTAGAAAGTACCTGCATGATCCGGTTCTTGTCGGCATCAATCACGATCTGCGGTGAACTTTCGTCAAAGCGCAGTTCTACTGCTCCATCATGTTTCTTATGTGAGAAAGTAGCAATCACTTCCCGGCAAAGTTGAGGTACATCCACCCATCCGGTAGTAAGTTCTATCGTGCCGGCCTCAATCTTGGAAATATCCAGAATATCGGAAATAAGATTGAGCAGCAGTTCGTTGTTCTCCTGCACCAGCGACATATATGCTTGACGCAGTTCTATCTCATCTGTTTCGGCAAGCAGACTCGAAAAGCCTACGATAGCGTTGAGAGGAGTACGTATTTCGTGACTCATATTGGCAAGGAATGTCGATTTGAGCCTGTCGGATTCTTCGGCCTTCTCTTTCGCCTGAATCAGTTCCAGTTCCACGTGCTTGCGGGTGGTGATGTCAGTTGCCAATTCCATGATAGCCCATCGTCCGTCGAGCCATTTGATCGCCATACTCTGGATGGTGTACCAGCGTTCGGTTTTAGGATTATAGTCTTCCCAGAAATGAACACCCGTAAGCTTACGGTCGGCATCGAGCAGTTGCGGTTTCGGGCAATGTTCGCACCTGTCATTCAGGCCTGCATTCAACATTCGCCAACATGTTGCCCTTTCCGGAACCTGCCCGGCTTCTTCCCTGAAAGGCTTATTTGCAAAAAGCACCTCCAGAGAGTCATAATCGCTAACAAAAATATTAGCATTGATATTGTCCAATACCTTTTGCATTGTACGCTGCGATTGTTGCAGGGATATTTCGACCTGCCAGCGCTTCGTAGCAGTAGACACAATCTGCGAAATCTGCCCCATCAGTTCCACATCTTTTTCATCCCATTGTTTCTTCCAGCAGAAGTTAAATGAAAGAAAACCGAAATGTACCCCCAACTGTGACAAAGGAAAGACAGCAATGGCTTTCACACCTTGCACTTCGAGCATTTGAGTTATGAAAGGATCGAGTGAATAAATATCGGACGTGCAGATGATATGGTTTTCTTCAAGCATGTCGAACCAGGGTTTTCCCGCTTCAATGGTCATACTCCGCAGATAATCTATGGCAGGCTCAATCCCCTCGTTACACCATTCGTAGGTGCAGCCATACGTAACTCCGTCGAGATGATTCTCCCACGTTGCCAAACGGTCGACACCGGTATAACGGCCGATTTCGGCAAGTGCCATATTCATGGCTGTAGGTATGTCCGGTTCCAGTTGCAGAATTTGCAGTACCTTGATAAACAACGCCTGCCGTCGGTTGGTTGCTTCCAGATTTTCCTGAATAGCAATCAGGTCTTTAGACTTCTCTTCAACCATTTGCTCGAGCCGGGTACGGTACTGCTCCAGTTCCATACCGACTCCTTGGGGTTCGGAATCAGTAGATTTCATTTTTAAATCGATAATAGTGAATAGAATAATAGTTTAGTTGTCGGCGAGATACGCCTATTATATTCTGCAAATATATAAATTTATTTTATAAACCAAAATTTTACCTATTAAAATACTTTTTCCTCTAAATGGCTAATATTCGCAGACTAAATAAAAATTCATCCAACTATTTTTTCATCTATTGATTACGATACCCTTTCATTTTTCAGTACTTGATTTATGCAAAAAGGACAATGGTTCAGATCCTTTTTAAATTACACCAATTTCAATCCTACAATTGAAATAATCAAAGTCGCCATAAAGAACAGACGTCCCAGAGTTGCCGGCTCGTGAAAGAATAGAATGCCAACCAATACAGTCCCCACTGCTCCTATTCCGGTCCAAACAGGATAGGCCGTACCGATAGGCAATGTTTGGGTAGCTTTTGCCAGAAGGTACATGCTCAACGTTACAGATATCACAAATCCTGTTCCCCACAAATAAAAGTCAGTGCCCGTTGCTCCTTTTATCTTACCCAGACAAAAGGTGAAGCCGACTTCAAAGAGTCCGGCAATAATCAATATTATCCAATTCATATCTTTCTATTTTAAAATCAGACTGCAAAATTAGGCAGACGGCCGGAGCTTTCACTTTACATTTGATAAGAAATGACTGCATAAGAGTATGAACAATTCCTCTTTCCTAATCTAACTTTTTGTATTTTTGCAGAAAATGATTCATGTTATATGGATATACACGAGATTATAAATAAGATATACCCGATACCGGAGGCTTCGATGGATAAATTGACAAAGCATCTGTCAAAAGTGACATATCCCAAAGGGTATCATATACTGGAGGCCGGTAAAACTGAAACGAATATCTTTTTTATCGAGAAAGGGATTGTCAGAGCTTATATTCCTGTGGATGGGAAAGAAGTTACATTCTGGATCGGGAAAGAGGGTTCTGCCATTGTCTCGCTGAAAAGTTATGTGGATAACCAGCAGGGATATGAGTCGATGGAGTTGATGGAGGAGTCGGAGTTGTATTTACTGAAGCGTAAAGACTTACAGGAATTATTCAAGGAAGACATTCATATCGCCAACTGGGGACGTAAGTTTGCCGAATCCGAATTCATGCAAACGGAAGAAAGGCTTATTTCCCTATTATTCACTAATGCGTCCGAACGGTATATGAAACTGATCCAGAACAATCCTGAGTTATTGCAGAGAATGCCGTTGGAATGTCTTGCTTCTTATCTGGGAATAACTCCGGTAAGTTTGAGCCGGATCAGGGCAAAGCTGAAACGGATGCTCTGAAAAAGCTGATTAAAAAAGATGCACTGTTTGCCTTTTAAAACAACTACATTTACGAAGATATGAAAATTGGTATTGCACAAATAAAGCCTCTGAAAGGGGATATTGAAAGAAATCTGGATAAACATCTGAAGTTCATAAACAATGCCCTAGAAAAGCAACCGGACTTATTGATGTTTCCGGAACTGTCTCTGACGGGTTATGAGCCTGAACTAGCCAGAAGTTTAGCCATACATTCCGATGACAGCCGCCTGACTCCTTTGCAAGAGATTAGCGACCAATATAATATCATTCTATGTGTCGGAGCTCCCACCATAAATAATGATGATTTATTTATCAGCATGATTATCTTTCATCCCAACAGGGAAAGAGTCACTTACTCAAAGCAGTACTTATACCCCTCCGAAGAAGGTATATTTACAGCCGGACATACTCCCTGCATCATTCCCTACGATGAAGAGAACAGGATTGCACCCGCTATATGCTACGAGTTATCCAACAGCGAGCATGCAGGCTATGCACGCCAAATGAATGCAACAGCCTACATGGCAAGTGTTCTAAACTCCATCAATGGGGTGGATGCCGATATAGAAAAACTTTCAAGAATAGCCTCCACCAACGGGATGACGACTTTCATGTCGAATTATATCGGAGAATCAGGAGGATATGAATGTGCCGGAAAATCATCTGTCTGGAATTCGAAAGGAGAATTAATGGCACAGTTGGACGATAGAACGGAGGGTATCTTATTCTACGATTCCAAGACAGAAGCTATTGACATGATAAAGGTAGAAGAGCAGTATTAATTAGTGTTCTTCATTCCTCGCCGAATCATGTAGCGGATGCTCGACATACTGGGGAAAGAAAAACTGAACTTACGTAGTTTTACTTTCTTCTCGAACAACAGAGCAACCAACAGAATGAGGGAGGCTATGATTAAATAGCCATACATTTCTCTGATGGACAACATGGAGACTTGCCTCGTGATTCGTTCTTGCAGTCCTATCAGTGAATATTCAGAAGTCTGTATTTTCAATGCATCTACTTCCGATGAGAGAAGCATTGTATTCTTACGTGTGAAATAGAGCATCAGGTTGTCGATAACGGACATTCCCAATGGCGTTCCCAGCGACATACGCATGAATCCGATAATGCATAAAGACTGAAAATTATGCATGAACGGAACTACATAGGAAATATAAAGAGTCAAGATAATATATAGCCATAACAGCCCGAATCCACGAATCAATGACGGAAAATAAAAACGTTCGATGTTACATTCGGGATTGATGTAGAAATACATCAGTAGCAGATAGAGAATGAACAGACCATATCCGCCGATAATAAACGGGCGAAGCCCTTTCCGGTTCCTGAAATAGTAATAACAGATAACGGCACTCAAGCACATTCCCGCCAGCGAATAGTAATTGAGATATGCTATATTCTGTTGGTCAAAATGAAGAATGCCTGCCATATAAGGATTCTGCAACAATCCCGGTGCAGCTTGCAGGATATAGATAACGCCAAACAGTAACAGGATTTTCCACAAATTCGGATAACGCCATGCCGCCGGACTGATATAAGGACGTTTAACGGTCTTTATATTGAGATGTTGAAGTCCTCCGGCTATCACCAGCACGACCAAAGCTATCCGTATTTGAGAAGATGCCAGCCATTCATAATATTTCCCATAAGTAATAATAAACAGGATCAATGACAGAATAATACTCCATAATACGAACCCATTCCAATCAATACCATATAGCGGTATCCGCTTACCCTCCCGGTAATGACGGATGAGGAAAGCTACTACCAAGAAAGTAAAAAACAGCAATAGGATGATAAGATAATGCAGATAGTGCAAGGAATAAGCGTGAATAATATCAGCAACAATCGGTGAAAAGAGTTGCGAACTTCCCTGTACAGTTAGAAAAACAACAGAATAGAATACCGCATAATTGCGGGTAGGCGTAAGAATCAGTTGGATGCAGACCATCGCTTCGAAAACAGCCAGCATCCTGAAAAAGCCGGCTATGAAGTTTATGATACAGAGTATCCAGACATTAGCCGTCTCCAATATCGCTACATGACAACAGATGATGACCACCGTAGAGACAAGCAATATGGAACGGGTGGTAAACCTGAAGCGTAGCCGGAAAAGCATCGGAAAGCTGACATTCATCCCAATGAAAGCCATATACCCGATCATGATTGTATCTTCCTGCAACAGGGACAACCCATTGACCTGATAACTCATCGAAGCCATGTGAGCAGCACCCGACAACAGATAAATCAATGAGATGACAATCATTATCCAGAAACGGACAGGATCGGGAACGAAATTTCTAAAACAACGGATGCGATGTCCGGTCATTGCTTTCATGAATTAATAGCGTATCAGACATTCTACATTCATTCCGGCTCTCAACCGTTTCAGACATTCTTGCGAGGTTTGTGCATCAAACTCGATGCGCACAGGTATTCGTTGCTCCACTTTCACGAAATTTCCGGTAGCATTATCCTGCGGAATCAGTGAAAACGCCGCTCCTGTCGCATCGGACAGAGATTGCACTATCCCCGTAAAACTTTCTCCGGGATAGGCATCCGCTTTAATCTCCACTTTCTGCCCCTCGCGGATATGCGCAATCTGCGACTCCCGGAAGTTCGCTGTAATCCATTTCTCCCGACTATCGACAATATCAACCAATGTCTGCCCGTTCTGAACAAGTTGGCCTACCTGAATATTTTTCCTGCCGATCACTCCGTTGCAAGGTGCGGTAACTACCGTATAAGAGAGATGCAACGATGCCGTCTCTCTTTTCAACTCCGCCAGTCGGATTTGCGCTTCCACCTGTTTGAGTTTCTGTTCCTGTTGTTTCTTATTCAATATGACATTTTTCTGTCCTTTGAGTAATGTCTCATATTGGGTCTTTTTCACATCGTAATCGGTACGGGCATGGTCGAACAGTTCGCGTGTGACGGCCTCTTTTTCCAAGAGTCTCTGATATCTTGAATAGGTGGTAAAGGCATTCTCTTTTTCAATCTTCGCTTTCTCAATATTCGATTCGGCAACGTTGATGTCATTCACAGCCGACATGAGTGCCAACTCTATTTCTGTCTGTTCGGTCAGTGCTTGCTGGTATTGCACTTCGGCCTCGCTTAATTGCAGTCTGTATTGCTCATCCTCAATGATAATCAAGGTATCACCTTTGCATACCGGTTGATACTCATTGAACGTGATTTCTCTGATATACCCCTGAATACGATTGTTCACAGGGACTACCAACTGTTTAACCTGTGCATTCTCCGTAAATTCCACATTTCCCCAATGAAGCATGCGGAATGCGGTATAATATCCTATTCCAACAAGCAGGATGACTGTGAAGACTCGTACCAAGCGGTTTATTTTCTTTTTTCTTAAATGTGCTTTTTCCATTATCGGTGAACGTTTATTGATGTACCAATCGTTTGTTTATCACAGTGTTCCGGCTATCTTTCTAAGCATGTAGTAATAGCGGAATGTTTCAATCTGCATATTCAGATATTCAATATCGGCAGATAATAATTCATTTCCGGCATCCATCATTTCCGTCACAATAGCCATTCCGTTGGAATAACGTTCGTATACCACTTCATACAATTCGGAGGCCAGCACCTTGTAATCACGGCGAATAGCCAGTTCATCAAGCGCCTCTTCCAGTTTAGTACGGGCGGTATACAGTTCCGTATCCAGTTGATCCTGTATCAGTTCCGTCTGTTCCTTGTACATCCGGGTAGCATAGGAAGCGGCTTTGATATTCCTGCCCGACTTATACAGGTTACCGATATTAAAAGAGAGTCCCAGCCCCAGTCCCCAGTCATTCATATTCTTATTGATGGGAGGCATAGCCGTACTTATCGGTCCTTTCAGTGAGTTTTCACCCCAAACGAAGAGTTTCGGCAGGCGTTTCACTTTGACCGACCTTTCTTTTTGCCGGAATAGTTCGTACTGTTTCATACTCTCCTGAAGCTGTGGAGCCTGTGCAGGACTGAAGAAATCGGCTTCTATTCTCAAACTGTCCGGCTTCCCGGCAAGAAAAGAATCGTCGGGAGTAATCATCGTATTTTCGGGCAGTCCCAAAAGTTTTGCCAACTGATAGTTGATGATGCGTATCCGGTTGGCGTTCTTAGTAAGGAGCAGTTCTTTGTTCTTCACTTCCAATTGATAGTTTGTCACATCGCTTTTGAGTGCCGTACCCTGCTTATACCGTTCCCTGGTTTCCGAAAGAAGTTTTTCCAGACGGGCTTTATCATTCAGGTAGACTTCCTTTTCATTTATCTGTTTCAGGTAAGACAGATACCATTCCACTAACATGAAACGTATTTCCTGTTTCTGCACATCTTGTTGCGCGAACGCGAGTTCCGTAGCTGTACGCTGTTGTTTGATCTCTTCCAACATACTGGCATCATAGACGGTTTGTGTAAGTTGCAACACCAATTTATTGGAGAAATGGGGCATATCAACCACCTCCCGGTTGGAAAAATCACGATTTGTCAATGTCGCATTCCCTAAATAGCCGGCCGAAACAGAAAGAGAAAGCTCCGGCGCCCATTGCAGTCGCGATGCGGCGAGTTCATTTTCCACACGTTCGATGTTGTAGTTTCCTTTTTTCAATGTATGACTCTGCTTGTCGGATAAATCCAGTATTTCTTGCAAAGACAATTTCAGAACCGGGCTTTCCTGTGCCCGCAGATTCATGACAGAAGATGAAATAAGAATGAAAAAACAGAGAAATCTTATCATAAACTTATCCTTTGTTATTTGGCGCACAAAGGTAGCGGCATTCCATCGTATCGTTAGAGTTCAATATTTGCCAAAAATGGTTTTAAATGAAGATTTACTATCTTTGTACTCTGAAATATACGGATATGAAAAAGAACTTATTAAATATACAGAAGTTATTGGGCGAAAAGGAACTGGAGGAGCTCCGTACTTATTCGCTCACTGTGTGGCATCCCAGCCCTACGAACGGATATACCGAATATGATAATATAGCAATCAATAATAACTCATATATCTACTTGCTGGTGGAACAGGGAGAGGCACAGGTGATGATTAACTATAAGCCTTATCATCTGGTGAAAAATAGTTTTATCGTTATATCTCCTATTCATGTTCTCCAGTTAGTCACCGTCGGAGAGAACTTCTGCATGACTGTCTTATTGGTCCGGAAGTCCATCCTGGAAGTGACTCCCTCCATGGAGAAAGTTTTCAAGCAATTGAACCGCAGTCTGAAACTGTATATCAATCCTGTCCTGCATCTGAATGATGATGAAAGCAGAGTTTTGCACCACAACATCGAGCATATCCAAAAACGAATCGGGCAAAAAGAACATCATCTGCAAACTGAAACTATTCAGAATGCCTTTATCGCCTTTTTGCTCGATTGGATACACATCGGTGACTGCCACTTTGCATTAACTCCCTCTTCTGTTGACTTGAATCGTTCGGAGCAGATTCTTCAGTCTTTCGTGAAATTATTAAAGACATATTATAAGGAGGAACACGAAACTGCTTTCTATGCCAATCGGCTATCGATCACCTCCCACCACCTGAACTGGGTCATCAAACGATTGACCGGACATACCGTTTCCGAACTTATATACGATTTGCTTTATTGCGAAGCCTGCATCCTGCTCAATCAGAGTAACCATTCCATAGAAGAGATTACCGACGAATTGCATTTTTCAGATGCCTCGGCTTTTTGTAAATTCTTCAAGAGACGCACAAGTATCACTCCACTGCAATATCGGAAAGGACTTTAAGATTTGCCATTCTTCAAATGTAAGCAATAAATAAAAATTTCCGAATCACTCTATCTAAACAAACTGAAAATGATATATTTGCCATTTGAAAAAGAACAAAGAGAGAAATCATGAATATAGAGGAGTATAGAGACTATTGTCTGTCTGTTAAAGGAGCAACAGAATGTATGCCGTTTGGTGAAAATATCCTGGTTTTTAAGGTCATGGATAAAATGTTCACTTTTGCTACATTACAACCAAAGAACGGAAGATTCTGGGCTGATATGAAATGTGCTCCTGATAAGGCAGAAGAATTAATAGAACAGTATGGAGATATCTTTTGGGGACCATTCTCTGATAAGAAACATTGGATAACCGTATATTTAGAGGGAGATGTGCCCGACAAACTTATAAAAGAGCTGATTAGTCATTCAGTAGAAGAAGTCATAAAGAAATTGCCCAAGAAAAAACAGGAAGAATATAGAACCATGTTTTAAAATGAAGAAGCAGAATTGCGATTTAATATTCTAAAAATAAATATCCGGTTCTACTGTCATTGCCGGACGTAGAACCGGATAAAAATTTCCCCCTTACTAAAAACGTATATCCCAAATACCACAAGCTTTTTCAAGCTCTACCAACGAGACAGCATATCCTTTCATTGTTTCAAGATATTCTTGCTGCACTTCATTATAGGTACGTTGGGCGACTAATACATCCAAAATGTTGGTTTCACCACGTTTGTATTTATATACCATCCCATCCATTACTTTTTGAGCATCTCCAAGCATTCCCGACTTAAATTGAACCACTTTCTTTTTCTCTGCTTCATAATTGAACCATGCCTGCATAATCTCTGCCTGTATTTGTTGCTCTATATCTTTCTCCTGAATTTCGGACTGGGAAATACGAAATTTAGCAGCCTTAACGGTCCCTTTATTGATATTCGAAAAGGCTAAAGGAACAGACACTCCTACCGTAGCAGAACGAGCCGATGGAAAAAAACGATTCCAGTCTTTTTCATAAGAAACGGACAGACCAATATCCGGGCGACGTTCTGCCCTCGTCAGTTTATATGCACGGGAAGTAATTTCCGTGTTTTTTTGAGCCGTAAACAAATCTATGCGATTATCCAGACCTACTTTAATCAACTCCGAAAGATAAAATTCACGGTTTAATTCATCCCAATTACCCAACGGAATATAAAGAGTGTCCGCAGCCATTCCCATCTGTCTATTCAGCACGACCAATGCCGACTGATAGGCAGCTTCCTGACTATAAACCGCATTGAGCAAAGTGACAGCTTCCAACTTTGATTGCCGGGCATCATTCTCTGTAATCTCTCCCGCTACATAACGTAAACTATCTGATTGACTCAATTGCAACATATACTGGTAAGAACTTTGCTGTACTTCAAGCAACTCTCTTTGAAGAATTGCCTCCAAAAAAAGACTGGCAGCTTCAGCCCTCAAATTCTGAAATGACTGTTCCAGGATTAGTTTTTCAAGTTCCATCTGACTACGTGCCAACCTTATCCGTGCCCCTCGTTTGTTTCCTAATTCCAGTGAATAGGAAAGCCCTAATGAAAAAGTCTCATGACCGGCTTCAAATCCCACTTCCGGATCAGGAAGCACTTTTTGCGCAATCATCTCCGCATCAGCTATACTTACATTCAATTTTTCTGCCAGATAGTTTAGATTACCTTCCCCCACCCGTTTCAGATACTCATCGAGAGAGATACTCTGATAGAGAGTCCTGTCTGGAATTTGCGCCACTGCACGAACAGATATTGCTTCCACAAGCAATAAAAGGAGTAAGATATTAAAGTGTATATTCCTTTTCATCATTCTGCTTTTTATTTAAAACGTTATTCTCAATCAGATAGTAAAAAACCGGAAGCACAAACATAGAAATGAGTGCTGAGAACATCAATCCATACACAATAACCGTTGCCAGAGGACGTTGCACATCACTGCCGATCCCGGTTGCCAGAGAAGCGGGAAACAGTCCGAGTACCGTAGTGACCGAGGTCATCAGGATAGGACGAAACCGTTGACGTGCCCCTTCGATAACAGACTTCCGAAGTTCCATTCCTCCTTTACGCAAGTTATTTATCTGAGATACCATGATAATTCCGTTTTGAATGGAAAGTCCGAACATGGCAATAAAGCCCACGGCAGACGATACATTCAATGTCATACCGCGTACATTGAGCGCAAGCATTCCGCCAAAGAGCGCCAACGGCACGATGGACAATACCAGACCGGCTTGCCGGAATTTTCCAAACGTAACATAAAGCAAAATAAACATACACATCAGCGTCAACGGAAGAATGACAGAAAGACGGGTATAAGCTCTGTGCTGGTTTTCGAAAGCCCCTCCCCACTTGACTGTATATTTGCTTTTATCATAGTTCACTTTCGCATCGATCACATTCTGCGCTTCTTTTAAGAAAGAAGCCAGATCGCGTCCACGCAGATTCAACTTTACCGTCAGGTGACGTCTGTTCATTTCACGCGTGATCGTACTTTCTCCAACACTTAACTTCACTTCGGCTACCTGAGAAAGGGGGATTTTAGCTCCGGTAGAAGAGGTCAGCATCAATCCGGCTATCTTTTCGGGTGTATCCCGCATTTCTTCTTTATATTTACAGGTAATGTCATACTGACGGTCTCCCTGATAAAGCTGAGCAATAGCTTTCCCTCCGATTGCCACCTCTATCAAATCAGCCACATCAGACACGTTCAGCCCATATCGGGCAATCGCATCCCGATTCATAATGATTTGCAGTTGAGGTAATGGAGGTTCCTGGTCAATATCCAGATCAACGGCACCTTTCACCGTTCCCAGCGCCCGGGTGATTTCTTCCGCAATACGACGTGTTTCCCGAAAATCCTCACCATACACCTTTACAACCAATTCACTATGTGCACCGGCTATTTTATCCATCACCCCGTCTATCATCGGTTGGCTAAATCCGACCCTAAAACCGGGTAGCGTCTTATATTCTTCTTCCAGTTCATGGATCAAATCTTGCTTGGTCTTTCCCTTCGGCCATTCATCATAAGGCTTTATCCCGATAGATACCTCAAAATGCGAAGGGGTGAACGGATCTGTACCATCGTCATTTCTCCCTGCCTGAACCATGATATAAGTTACTTCGGGATACTTCATCGTACGGGAACGAAGTGTATCGGACATCTCTCTCGATTTCTCAACAGAAATGCCGGGAGGAAGATTCACCTGCAACCAGATCGAACCCTCATCCAATTCAGGAAGGAAATCTTTCCCTACAACACCACTTAACACGATACCCGCAATCAGAATCAAACATGAAAAGAGTATGGTCTTTACTGGTTTCTGAATGAGTTTCTCTATTGCGCCAGTATATTTCTCCTTCAATTTTTCCAGCCATTTATTCTTATAGACCTTGCGCGGCTTACGGTAAATAGCATAAGCCAGTCCCGGAATCAGCAGAAGAGCAACCAAAAGTGCTCCGATCATTGCATAACTCATCGTAAATGCCATAGGAGTAAACAGTTTACGTTCCACACGTTCGAAAGCGAATAATGGCAAGTAGGCTGTAATAATGACTATGGTGGAGAAAAGAATCGGGCGTCCTACCTCTTTGGCTCGTTGTGCGATACTTTTTTCTTCGATGTACTGTTCGGGATAATCCTCACGTTTCTTGAGAATAGTTTCCAGCATAACAATGGCACCATCTACAATGATTCCAAAATCTATGGCTCCGAGTGACAGAAGATTGGCAGGAATATCCGTAAGATGCATCAGGATAAAAGCGATAAGCAAGGATACCGGAATGGTGATTGAAACCAGTAATGCTCCACGCCAGTTGCCCAAAAACAAAATAAGCACAATAACAACCAATGCCATCCCCATTAAGAGCGTATGGGAAACAGTATCCAAAGTTGTGTCCACTAGGCTGGTACGATCCAGAAAAGTATGTATACGCACCCCCTCCGGCAAAATTTCATGATTCAATTCATCCACTGCCGCATGAATGCCATCCAATACCTTAGACGGATTTTCATGTTTCAGAAGAAGCACAATCCCTTCCAAACTTTCCGAATAATCACGGGTACGATCGGTATATCCCAACACACCTTTCCTCTCCAGATTACCGTATTTCAAAGAACCGATATCATTTAAAAAGACAGGAACCCCGGAAGTTGTAGTGACTACAATATGCCCCAAATCGTCCAGATTCTCTATCAATCCTATACCACGTACCACATACCCCAGATCTCCTCTATTCAATATGCTGCCTCCCACACTGGCATTATTATTTTCAATAGCCTCAATAACCTGACTAAGGGATAAGTGATATTGTTCCAGTTTATAAGGATCTATTTCGACTTGAAACTGGGTGGTGATACCTCCGAAATTTGTTACATCCGCCACTCCTGAAACTTCTTTGATACGGGGAATAACCACCCAATTCTGGAGGTCGGTCAGTTCACGAAGTGAATGTTGGTCACTTTCTATAATGTAACGGTAAACCTCTCCCACAGGTGATGTCAGCGGATCGAGTCCGGGGGCTACCCCATAAGGTAGTTCCACTTCATTCAATCTTTCCTGTACCCGTTGACGGCTCCAATAATCTTCTGTCCCATCCTTGAATACAATCGTAATCATAGAGAGTCCGAACGTACTTTTGCTACGCATAACATGCATGCCAGGCAAACCGTTGATGGCACGTTCCAAAGGAATAGTGATCTGTTGTTCCACTTCTTCGGCAGCCAGCCCCGGCACTTGGGTAACAACCTGCGATGTGACATCTGCAATATCCGGATAGGCTTCTATTGAAAGTTGCGTCCATGAGTAATATCCGAAAACACACATCATCACAAACAGACAAAGCATTATCCATCTTTTCTGTATAATTGAAAGCATCAAATCCTTCTTCATAATCTCCTATTTTAAATAATATCCTCCTTCACTGATGACTTTATCTCCCGGATGCAATCCATCATTTATCACAGCAAATCCATCTTTGGTCGCTTCTACCTTCACCGGTGTTCTTACAAAGATATCCGGAGTAACCTGCACATACACATAACTGTCTTTCTCTCCCTGCAACAATGCGCTCTCCGAAATCTGAATCTGTTCAATAGGAGCACTAAGAAAATGGACGGTAGTATACATACCCAATTTCAATTGTTTCTTCGGGTTATCACAAACCGAAAGTACTTTGATAGACCTTGTATCTTCGTCAACCGCCTCTTCTACATGATAAACGTTACCTTTAATCACCCTCCCCGGTAATGCCGACACTTCTATATCCAGACTACTGCCTGCATTGATAAATCGAATATCCTTTTCTTTCACTTGGGCGGCAATCCATACTTCCGACAGGTCTGCCACTATCGCAACAGGTTCGGTATCATCTTTCAGGTATTGTCCGGTCACAATATTATTCTCTATAATTTCGCCCGAAATAGGCGAACGTACCACAAGAGGCTGCCCCAGTATCATATTCTCCGGATGCTCTACCTGATATACTTCCAATGCAGCAGACGCATTTTCAAACTCTTTATCGGCAATAAGCAAAGCATTTTGTGCTTCTTCCAGCTCTTTCTGTGAACTAACCCCGTTCTTTATCAGGTCTTCTTTGCGCTTTAAATCTTTCTTAGCCAGCTCACGTGACGATAATGCCTGGAAGTATTCTTTTTGTGCCGTAGTAAAATCCGGTGAGCTGATTTCAAACAAAGGGGTTCCCCGGTTTACCTGTTGTCCGATTTGTATATACGATTTTGTAACTCTTCCTGCAAAAGGGGAAGCAATGCAGGCATAACGGGTAGGAATAGGACGTACCACACCGGAAGTAATCACTTCTTTGGAATAAGGTTCAAGTCTGGCCTCAGTCACTTTTATCTTTTCAGATAAAAAACGGTCTGTGATCTGTACAGTGTCACCTTCCATACGATAACCACTCTGTTGTTCTTCCTTTGATTTACTCTTGCATGCGGTAACTAGCAATACACCGCAAATTAAAAGTATTTGCAAATTTTTCTTTTTCATCATCATCCATAAAAATATAGTTAGCATTCTTTTTCGGATGCAAAGGTAAGTGGAGGTATTCCGGAAGCCTGTTAGAGATTTGTTAGAACGCTATTAGAATTTTATTAGAGCCTTACAGAAGCCATTTCAAGACGAATTTTCTTTTTTTATGAACCCGTTTTGCAGGAGAACGGCATTTTTTGTCTACATTTGCCGAATCAAAAACCGAACTTGAGAATATGAAAGTTATTTATCAATTCATTTTATCCGTACCTCATTTGGAGCTCTCTTAGCTGGGCTTCCGTTTTTTTATTTCTTTCCTCCATTACAGGAAAACAACAAAAATCAAAGCAATTTCTCTCAATCATTTGTTTATTATTTAGTCATAATGGTATTTGCCCTCTTTATATACAGACAGGCAATCCCCTTATCATCATCCGTAATCAATAAAGTATTATGAATAATTGGAAAAAGAAATTTATCATTATATGGTCCGGACAGTTATTTTCTATTCTTAGCAGTTCTATTGCCCAGTTTGCCATTGTTCTGTGGATCAGTCTTGAGACCGGTTCGGCAGAGGTGCTTTCATTTGCTACTATCGCCGCACTTTTACCCCAAGTTGTATTAGGCCCCTTTGCCGGCGTTTTCGTCGATCGGTGGAGTCGGAAATGGACTATGATATTGGCAGACAGTTTCGTTGCACTCTGTTCGGGCATTATTGCGTTATTATTCTATCTGGACGTTATCGAAATCTGGCAGATTTATCTGCTGCTTATGCTCCGTTCTGTCGGAAGTGCTTTCCACGCACCTGCCATGAAATCATCCATACCGCTGCTTGCTCCTGAAAAAGAACTGACGCGTATTGCCAGCATTAATCAGACAATACAGGCCTTATGTAATATCTGCGGTCCTGTGTTAGGTGCCGCGCTGATTGTCAGTACGAATATGAGTGTAGTTATGTTGCTCGACGTTGCCGGAGCCGCCATAGCCTGTACGACACTCATGTTTGTATTTATTCCTAATCCGGAAAAAACAGAAACTGAAACAACCAATAATGTACTCCGGGATATGAAGGAAGGCTTTCAGGCAATCTGTAGCAATTGTGGTTTGAAATGGGTGATGGTCACTGAAGTACTCATCACTTTCTTTATCATGCCTGTTGTTGCTCTGATACCGTTGATGACCCTGAAAAACTTCTCTGGAACAGCTTATCAAGTCAGCCTGATAGAACTTCTTTTTGGTTCGGGAGCATTAGTCGGTGGTATTTTACTGGGAATATGGAATCCGCGCATCCGAAAGGTCGTCATGATAAACATATCTTATATCATAATAGGAGTTTCTATTTTCGTTTCCGGAGTCCTTCCCCCTTCAGCATTCATTATCTATGCAATATTTGCAATAGTACAGGGTATTTCCATGCCGTTTTATTCCGGTCCGTTTACAGCTTTGTTACAAACACAGATTGAAGTGTCTTTCTTGGGGCGCGTATTCTCTTTGTTCGACAGTATCAGTTTGTTACCCTCCATTTTAGGATTACTGGCAACCGGATTTATAGCAGACGCTATCGGCATAGCCAATGTCTTTGTTATATGCGGTATTGCAATTGTGATAACAGGGACACTTGCATTCTTCATTCCATCAATCATGAATCTGGAGAAAAAATAAATGACTAATTTTATTAACTAATCCTTTTTTAGAAGCATTTTTTTAGGTTATTTTGCGGAACAAATATCACGAACTTGTCAAATTATGGATTGGATTGGCCTTGATTTAACATTCCCTATCACCGACCCTACATGGATATTTCTCCTTGTACTCCTAATTATATTGTTTGCTCCGATATTATTGAATAAGCTGCGCATCCCTCATATTATCGGTATGATCCTGGCAGGATTGGCTATTGGCGAACATGGATTTAATATCCTGGCACGTGATAGCAGTTTTCAGTTATTCGGCAAAGTCGGGCTCTATTACATCATGTTTCTGGCTGGTCTGGAAATGAACATGGGAGACTTCAAAGAGACGCGAAACAAAGCATTAGTGTTGGGATTACTGGCTTTCATCATTCCCATCGGGATTGGGTTCGTGGCAAATGTATCTTATCTGAAATACGGCGTAATCACTTCTGTACTGCTAGCCAGTATGTATGCCTCCCACACACTCGTTGCCTATCCCATCGTCACCCGCTTCGGTATATCACGCCATCGTAGTGTAAGTATTGCCGTAGGAGGAACGGCGGTAACGGATACGCTCACGCTGTTGGTACTAGCCGTTATAGGCGGATTATTCAAAGGAGAAACCGGTGGTTTATTCTGGATTTGGCTAGTAGTAAAGGTAATCTTTCTAGGAGCACTTATCATCTATTTTTTCCCACGCATCGGTCGCTGGTTCTTCCACCGATACAATGACAACGTAATGCAGTTCATTTTTGTGCTTGCAATGGTCTTTTTAGGAGCAGGACTGATGGAACTCGTAGGTATGGAAGGTATTTTGGGAGCTTTCCTCGCCGGATTGGTACTCAACCGGCTCATTCCGCACGTTTCTCCATTGATGGATCATTTAGAGTTCGTCGGTAATGCCCTCTTCATTCCTTATTTCCTTATCGGAGTAGGAATGTTAATCAACCTACGGGTTATTTTCGGACATGGGGATGCTTTAAAAGTTGCTGCCGTAATGATAACCATGGCACTGACAGGCAAATGGATTGCTTGCTGGCTGACACAAAAGATATACAAGATGTCTGTTCTTGAACGAAATCTGATGTATGGTTTAAGTAACGCACAGGCAGCAGCCACATTGGCAGCCGTATTGGTTGGATATAACATTATTCTGCCCACCGGCGAGCGCTTGCTGAATGACGATGTACTGAACGGTACAGTCTTGCTTATCCTGGTCACTTGCGTAGTGAGCTCACTGATTACCGAACGGGCAGCCAGAAAGGTGGCAATGGATGACTCACTATCGGAAAATGAATCTTCAAAAGAAACAGAAAAGATTTTAGTATCCATAGCCAACCCGGACACTATTGAGGACATGGTGAATCTGTCTCTAATCATACGTGATTCTAAATTGAAAGATAATCTACTAGCCCTCAATGTAATCAACGACAATAATAATTCCGATAATCTACGACTTCGAAGCAAATATTACCTGGAAAAAGCGGAAACGACAGCAACAGAAGCAAATGTACCACTGAAGAAAGTCACACGGTATGATTTGAATATAGCTTCCGGCATTATACATTCAGTCAAGGAAAATGAGATTACAAGTATTATCACCGGTCTGCATCGTAAGAAAAATATCACAGACTCATACTTTGGAATACTTGCCGAACACTTATTGAATGGATTAAACTGTGAGATAATTATCTCTAAGTTTCTAATACCAGTCCATACAATCAAACGAATTGTCATTGCCGTCCCTCCTAAAGCCGAATACGAATCCGGTTTTCCTCATTGGATGGAACATTTCTGTAGAATGGGAAGTACCCTCGGATGCCGGGTACATTTCTTTGCCAATGAAAAAACAACCATACGCCTACAAGCATGGATAAAGAAACGGCATAAGCAGACACTTACCGATTTCTCCCTTTTGGAAGATTGGAATGACTTGCTGGTGCTGACGGGACAAGTAAGCTACGACCATTTATTAGTTATTATCAGCGCACGACCGGGAACTCTCTCTTACGACAGTTCTTTTGAGAAACTACCGAGACAGCTTAGCAAATACTTCTCCAACAATAGCTTAATCGTATTATATCCTAACCAATCGGGAGAACCATTAGATACGTCGTTCTTCTCTAAACTATACACTGATACCGAAACCCGGCATTATGAAAAGGTGGGTAAATGGTTTTACAGGTGGTTTAAGAAAGACTGATATTTAGTATAAACCTGTATTTCAGATAACCGCCTTATCACCATAATCAAAAAAAATAGAAGTCCGATTATGATAATAAGGTGGTTTAAAGCAGTTCTTACAAGATTCAGTTTGGTATAACCTCACCAACTAAAAGGATGTATCCCAAATATGTATTAAACTCATTAAAATACTCTGTTTCTGATATTCGCTTTGGATTTGTCCTATATATTTCAGCTTTTTCAAAACATCTATTATCAGGTCGAAGAATCACCGTATGTTCTTCATCGTTTAATGATTCGAACAAACAATAGTTAGTACGATTTCGATCTCCACAATATTTATCAAATCGACGAATATAGAAAGGATCATTCTGGTCTATCTCCACAGTCATCCCTCCGGACGAGGGGCCAATCAAATCAAATACTCCAACACGGATTCCTTTAAAATGTACTTTTATAAAATCTTCAGGATCTGAAGATTCCAGAACAACCGGTAATGCTTTTTGATCTCCCTGAAAATAAGAAAAAGCTTTATCATCTTTAGAGAGTATTTTCCAACCTTTAGAATGTTCGAAATCTGTAATAGGAATCATTTTGGCTTTCTCATAATTACCTGCATACAACGGGGATTTCAATACATGTGCTTTTTGCTGCGCTTTATTCATTTGTAATAGAGATTGGCGCAGTGTTTTTGTATATATAGGATGCCCACCATCGTAAGTAGGATGTGTACCATCATTACTAAAAACTATCTTACCATCATTCTCCTTTTTTGAGTCCCCCTTAAAAACTAACTTACCATCATTTAGCAACTTCAGAACATCATCGGCAAAATTAACAGATGAAATATCATAATAGTCTGCTATTGTTTCCATATACCTTACGGAACGATAGTTTTTTCCAGACCTCAAGTCATCCAACATGGGTTCATTTAACGTATAAAGAAAACAGATATCTGTATATGGATTATGATGCCAAATTTTACGCACAATTCCCTCTATGGAATTAGCAATTACCAATGAATCTGTTTTGGCATCATTTACAGCAAATTCAATAAATACTAAATCCGGATGATACTGCAACACATCACGCTCTGTACGAAACACTCCTAGATCAGACCCAGTTCCACCAATTCCTGAATTTATAGAAGTAAACTGCACATTACTATATTGTTGCTTGAGCCAATCAGTAATTTGTACTCTGTACCCCTGATGATTTGTTATACTTCCACCTAAAAAGACAACAGATACAGGTTCACTCTTTTCTATCTTATAATTAAAATTAGGAAGCCCTCCGCGAATTTGTAACCCTGCAGTTTTTTCAGGAGCAATGCAACTCATACAAAGTCCGATGAAGCAGGTTATTATTCCATTAAATAAAAAAAGTTTCTTCATAAGTATAATGATTAAAATGTAAATAGTTTACGTTCCAAATCAACTGGTGATTTACCTCTAAAAGGAAGCTTCCCTATTAATATCCGTAATAAAGCTGAATGCGTGGAAGCATCATTCGAATAGGTATTTATATAAGTTTTAACACGCTCAAAATATTCATTTCCAATATAAGGACTACCTAATGAAATAACAATCACTTTACTTTTATCCATAGAGTTGGCAGCCCATACGGATTGAGCCTCATCATCCCATAATTGAAGTGGTCCAAACGGAGTATGCGTGTTCCTTGCTACTAAAAAGATTACCTTATCATACAGTTCTGTCGCATTATCCTGCCACCCCTGATCTTCATAAAGTATATTACGTCGGAAATCAACATCAAAACCATTCTTTACAAACTCATCACGCAAATTTTGTAATCGTTTAAAGTCTCGATCATTACCTTTATGAGCTACGGGAGTTACAGCTACCAACAACAGTTTTTTATCTTTTTCCAAAGAAAGTGGCAACTTATGGTCTTCATCTCGGACTAAAGTAATCGAACGCTCTGTAATCTCTTTGGAAGCTTCCCGTATTTCAGACTTTTCTTTTGTGGAGATCGAACGTATTAATTCCCTATTTTTCTTTAATAGCCCAAAGCGTTCTTTCATCGCCCATACGCGACGAACGGCATCATCCAATCGTTCCATCGGTATTTCACCACGTTGAATCCGTACTTCCACCGAATCCATGTATTCGTAGGAAGGCCATAGCAATATATCTACCCCAGCCAAAAAACTAGCAATTTGCCCTTCTAAATCATTTTTATACCATCCTCGAAAACCTGCCATTGTCATTGCGTCCGACACCACAACTCCATTAAAATGCATCTCTTTTTTCAATAGATCAGTCAATAGTTCATGAGATAAAGTCGCCGGAGGTAAATAACCATTTATCTTTTCTTTCTGATATGAAGGTAAAGTAATATGCCCAGGCATGATACATGCAACTCCCTTTTTAATCAATTCTGCAAAAACCTTTCCATGATACTGTTTCCACATATCTTCGGGCAAAGAATTTACAGTTGTCATTAGATGCTGATCGCGATAATCGACCCCGTCTCCCGGGAAATGCTTAATTGTAGCTGCTATAGAATTATCCTGCAACCCTTTAATTTGTTCAGATAATAAACAAATTGCTTTTTCAGGGTCATCTGAAACAGAACGCGTATTTACAATAGGATTCAATGGATTCACATTTAAATCAGCGACCGGATGTAACACCCAGTTTATACCTAGTGAACGACACTCCAGTGCCACACTTTTGCCATATTTATAAGCTAAATCCGGAGAATCTGTAGCTCCCAATGCCATCTCTTTTGGAAAAGGAGTCATACCTTGAAGTCCTACTCCTGATTCATAATCCTGCTGAAATAATAAAGGTAGTTCTGATGCCTTCTGATACTCCTCAACAGAACTACGAACAAAATCAACCCGCTTCTCCTCCGGAATTCCTGTAAACAACTTCCAACCCATAAAATACCCAGTAATCGGATAACGTTTGAAGTACGTTTCCAATGCCCCTTCTCCCAGATTGAGCTCCATCTCACGATCAGGCAACATCAACATTGTTTGCCCTATTTTTTCGCGTAAAGTCAAAAGCTTCCAAGTTGTATCTACTGCTTGAAATTCATAAACCTCACTAACCGAATTTGCTGTTACTTTTTCTTTTGTACAAGAAAAGAACATGGATACCATCAACGTAACAATAACTATTAAAAAAGAGTTTTTCATAATTCATTTCACTTTGTTTTTCATGCTACAAAAATAGCACTCATTATTTTAATCCATTAACAATCATGTTTCAATCTTCTCTATACATGTATCTTTAGTCCGACTCTGGTTACATTACTATCACGTAGGTTACGTTTTGCATTTTCAACCTTAAATTTGTTTGCGAGTTACTTGCAAACAAATTATATTTGCTTCTATTAAAAATATCTATCAAGACATGAAAAACATTACATTAATCTTTTTTCTTTTTTTTATTTCCATTTGCAAAGCACAAGATAACAACATATTGTTTCAGAACTATAATGTAAGCAATGGACTTTCACAAAACACGGTTATACGTAGTTTGGAAGATAGTAATGGGGTTATGTGGTTTTGCACACGAGATGGGCTAAACCGATTTGATGGTACCGAGTTCGAGGTTTTTCGTGCTGACGGTCAGCCACACTCTTTATCCAGTAGTGATGTTACTACCATTATTGAAGAATCTCCTGGCACCTTATGGATAGGAACTCATAGCGGTCTCAATCGTTACAATGTATCTTCAAATACATTTACTCAATATTTTCATGATCCTGCCAACCAATATACCATATCAGATAACTGTATCAAACATTTGTTATGTGATAATCAAAAAAGAATCTGGGTGGGTAGTATGAAAGGCCTCAATCTATATAATAAGGAGACTGATGATTTTATTCCCATTTCAACCAATGGATCAGTTTTTTGGCTTATGCAAAATAGTCAAAACGAGATCTGTTATCTTATCAACAATACATTATGCATCATGAATCCTGTAACCTACGTCACAGAACGCTTTCAATTTGGTGATAAACATAAAATCTACTTTTTATATGAGGACAATGATAGACGTCTATGGGTAGGCATGTGGGACTCCGGACTAAAATGGTTTGACCGCGAAAACCGTAAACTCGTAGACGCTAATCTAACTATGGAGAATGGTAAAAACTTTAATAATTCTCAAGTTAACTACATTGTAGAAACACAAGAAGGAAATCTTATGCTTGCCACCCGAGAAGGAGTACTGATTTATGACCGACATGCAAACAAGCTAATCAATTATTATCAACGGGAACAAAGTTGTGGTTTAAGTGAAAACACTATAATCTCCCTATATCGGGATAAAGCCAACAATATATGGATTGGCACTTACGGAGGAGGAGTTAACTTATATACACCATATAGCAATTTTTTTATCCCCCATAGGCCTGAATATAAACTCCAGAAAAGTATTGGAAACATTAATGCTATAGTAGAATACAAAGAAAAATTATGGTTAGGAACAGATGGTGGTCTAATCATTTATAACCCCAAGGACGAGAGTTATGAATACTGTCCACTTCATGTCCCTCGCTCGATAACAAACAATGAAGTAAAATATATACAGAAGGAGGGAGATCATCTTTTATGGATCAGTATTTATTATTGTGGACTTTATCTCTATGATATGGAGACTCGGCGTATAATAAAAGAAATACCTAATTTTCCTTATAACCAAGTACGGTGTATTGCAAAAGATAACAATAATATTTATTGGATTGCATTAGGGGTAGACAGCCCTGTATTACGTTATCACATGGAGAACGACCTATTAGAAGAATCTTTTCCAGTAAAGGGACGTGCTACAGAACTTTCTATTATCAACGTACAAGATTTAAAAGCCATAGGTCCTTATATCTGGATGGGAACCCGTGCTGCCGGCCTATATCGTTATCACACGCAAACTCATGAATTAAAACATTTCGGAAGTGAAGAGAAAAGCCCCGATCAATTTATTCCAAGTAATCATGTCAGTACACTTTATACCGATTCATCCGAAAATCTATGGATAGGAACTTATGGAGGAGGTGTAGGATTATATAACAACATCAAAGAACATTTCACTATATATAATGAAGAAAATGGCCTTCCGAATAATGCAATTAACAGCATTGTAGCAGATAATACTGGGAAATTATGGGTATCTACATTAAAAGGAATGTCATGTTTTGATCCTAAATCAGAAACATTCACTAACTGGGACAATAAAAATGGATATTCTTTACTGGAAACCAATTTACATGCTTGCTTAAAGAGCTCATCCGACATTTTTTATGTAGGTGGAAATAATCACTTTCTCTCATTCAACCCGCAATTACTTAGGAAAAATACATTTATCCCTCCTGTATATATTACCAAAATGAGAATTTGGGCAGATTATCTGGAGGATAATAAAGCAGCTCAATGGGTGAATATCTCTAACCAGAAAATCAAATTAAAGTACAACCAAACATCATTCACTATCAAATTCTCTGCACTTAGTTATGTGTTTGCCTCCAACAATAAGTTCTCCTATATGCTTGAGGGCTTTGACAAAGGATGGTCCGAACCGACGCATGAACGGAGTGTAAACTATACCAATATTCCTCCGGGGAAGTATATTTTTAAAGTAAAAGCTTGCAATAATGACGGAATATGGAGCAATGGAAATGCTTCATTATCAATTACAGTCACCCCTCCTTTATGGAAAACATGGTATGCTTACTTATTCTACCTCGCATTTACAATTAGCATGATTGCGCTATTTATACGCTATAAAACCCGGGAAGCACAACTAAAAATGGATCTTCAATTAAAGCAAATGGAAAAACAGAATATCGAACTTAGCCATAATATGGGAGTACAAATGTTCACCAATTTTTCACATGAACTACGTACTCCACTGACTTTAATTATTGCTCCACTCACAGACTTATTGCATAAAGAAGATATGCCTCAAGAATATCGCCAATCATTGGAGCTTATCAATCGTAATTCCCAACGTTTATTATGGTTAGTAAACCGTTTAATGGACTTTCACAAACTTGAAGCCGGGAAAATGCAGCTTCATGTTGGCAATTATAATCTAGGAACTTATATACCTGAAATTATCAGATTATTTATGCCCGTTGCCGAAAAGAAAAACATATCCATCGAGTTTAATGATACCACTTCTTCAACAGACATTTGGTTTGACGCCATTCTACTAGAAAAGGTCTTCTTTAACTTAATCTCCAACTCTTTAAAACATACTCCTAATGGAGGATACATTATCATATCAAGTATGGAAACCAATTCTGAAGATATTCAGAAGCCCGAGAGCTTAAATCTCCCCGCAGGAAAGGCTCTTCTGATTAAAGTAGAAGATAGTGGTTCTGGAATCCCTGCCAATATGATGCCCCGCATTTTTGAAGCTTTCTTCCAAGCCGGTGAGAAAGTATTGGGAAGCGGAATTGGTTTAAACCTGACTAAAAGTATCATTGAACTACATGGTGGACGCATCTGGATAGATAATAAAGAAGGACATGGAATGACTGTATCTTTCACCCTCCCATTAGGTAAAGATAGCTATACAGAAAATCAACTCCTTAGTAAAGACAAAATAATTAAATCTGCTCATGCTTATTCAGATGTAGAAGCACTTATCGCAACAGATGTCAATCCTTGCGAAATATCGCAGCCGAATACTATCTCTAAGGAAATGACTTTACTTATTATAGAAGATAATGAAGATGTACGCAATTATCTTGTGTCATTACTCAGTAAATACTATAATATCTATACTGCTGTAAATTGCAAAGAAGGTTATGAAATAGAACAAAAGCAAATACCCGATTTGGTCATTAGCGATATTATGACTCCATATATGGACGGCATCGAATTTACCAGATTATCTAAAAATAATATGGTAACTTCACATATTCCAATAATATTACTCACAGCCCGTGTCACCTCATCACAAGTGCGTGAAGGCTATGAATCACTGGCTGACGATTATATCATGAAGCCATTTGACCCGGAATTATTAATTGTACGCGTTGCCAACCTACTTATCAATCGAAAAAAACTTGCAGAACGATATGGAACAGAAATGGTATCAATCAATGCAGAATTACAAGAAATAAAAGAAACCTCTGTTTATAGTGCTATGGAAGAAAAGTTTATGAAAAAAGTTATGGAAATAATAAACAAGAACATAGAGAATCCATCCTACTCCATCGACCAATTCAGCGAAGAAATTGGCATGAGTCGCGTACAAGTATACCGCAAGATCAAAGCGGTAACAGGTATGTCGCCAAGTAAACTCATTCTTGATATACGGCTAAAAACGTCACTTGACATGCTTCAAAACACGGAATATACAGTCACTGAAGTTTCCTACCGATGTGGTTTTAATGAGATATCTTATTTTGGAAAGTGTTTCAAAACCGAATATGGTTTATCCCCTTCTGAATACATAAAGAAATACAGAAAATGATAGAATCGCTACTAAAAAGAAATGCCGCTATGTTTTGTGATAGCGGCATTTCTTTTAAAACCTTATCTATCAAGGTTGCTGATAAGACCCTGAATATAAATATTCGATAGAAGGTAATGGAACATACATATTACTGTAGGGAGGATTCATTGCAGGAATTGGATCACCATCCGTATTAGGGTTTTCATAGACAGCTCCCGGATTTCTTTTCTGGCCATCAATTATCTTTTGCATAGCTACTAGATAAAGCAATCGATCACCATTTTCAAAGCCTAACTCTTTAATTCTTTCTTTTTCTATATCTTCTTCAGTCACACTCTTCAATAAAGATAACCCAGCACGCTGACGAATTTTATTCACATCCCCTAAAGCTTGAGATGCATTTTGGGAAAGAACTAAAGTAGCACGCGTTAAATATGCTTCTGCCAAACGAATCAATGGCACCTGCGAATACTTACCATACGGAGCCCGGTAATATTTATCATTCCAAAAAGCATTCCATTTTGTTTTATTATATGCCATTTCATGTATAGTCTTATCCCCTCCGTCTGTATAATTCTTCAGAAAATAATGCAATTGAGTAAATCTTTTATCAGCCAAAGCTTCTGCACTTGGAGTATAATTCACCAAATCCATAGGATCATCTGTTACCGCCCAGCCAATATACTTAATTAAACGAGGATTCCAATAAGCACAAGCCCAACCACCATGTTGCCAGTTTTGACTGCCACGTGCTCCATCCAACCATAGTTTATCACTAGCATCGAATGTTTTTGATTTGAAATTATAAATTCCCGTTTTACACATACGAGCTAATGGAATAGCAACATTATTTCCCTGATTACTTTCAGTAAATGCACACTCAAACATTACTTCTCTTGATATAGGATCTACTGTATATTGTTGTTCTGCATTCCGATTGAAAGCCACAATCGGTTCTTCTGTTAAATCAAAAGGAGCTATTCCGGCTTCTGCTTTAGTAATAACAAAATTGGCCTCTTCCAATGCTCCATCTTTATCCCCCATCAACCATTTTACACGCATCAACATCATAGCAGCTGAAAATTTATTAGCACGACCACGTACAAAATAATCTTCAGGCATCAGATTCTTAGCCTTAGTAAAATCAGACAACATCTGATCGTACACCTCTTTCACTGTACCCATATAAGGATTACGCGCAGACTCTTGTGAATAATCAAGTTTATTAATTAATGGAATAAACTTACGATTATTTCCGTCTCCGCCTGACGGATCATAAGGAGCAACAAAAGCACGGCTAATCAACCAATAAGTATACCCTCTCATAAAATAAAGTTCTCCTGTCTGGCGTGCCAATGTCTTCTTATCATTTTCAGTCATATTAGCAAAAACTGGTTCCCCGTTTTTCTCCTTTTCTTCAATATAAGTCAATGGAGAGGTAGCTCCTGTTACAGAACGATATAATATTGAAAATGTCTTCTCAAATTGTTGCCCTGTAACATCGAAAGTAGACATTTGACGAGGATACCAATAAAGTGCTTCCTGCTCATAAGCACCTTGCGGATTAACCGTAGACAAATCAGCTACCAATTCTTGATAGTAAGGGATAATACCGATAGGTGCCTGCCAGTTAGGATTCTGAAAAAGAGTATTATATGGATCAGCAACAGAATATTCCAAGTCATCAACCGATAACCAAGGATTAGACTCTGGACGCTCCAGTTCAAAAAAATTATCCATATCACAGGAAGCAAGAACTGCCATACCGGATAAGGCTATTATTATATTTTTTATTGCTTTCATAATTCAAATATTTAATTAAAATTTAAAGTTAATACCTGCGGAGAATATACGAGTTTGCGGCATCTCACTACCGGAAAATATAGCCCCTTGCGCATTTGCACCTGTTTGATCTTTTACTCTGACTTCAGGGTCATAGCCATTAAATGAGGTAATAGTAAAAAGGTTGACGGCTGAAACATAAACTCTTAGAGCATCAATATTTATTTTTGAGCAGATTTTTTGTGGAAGTGTATATCCTAAAGTCAAATTACGCAAACGCAAATAAGCACTTTTCTCCAGATACTTAGTGTGACCAGCATCGTGTTTTATATAAGTCACATTTTGTTTATCATTTCCATTATCATCATAATTATATTTATCCTGCCAACGAAGTTGCGGATACTCTGCAATATCTCCCGGTTTCTTCCATGACTTCTCATAAAGATCAGCAGTCATATTATTACGTCCATCCCCTACAAATGATTTTGTATATCTATGGTAGTTAAAAGTATAACTGCCTAAAGAAAGATAAAACATAAATGATAAATCAAATGCTTTATATTTAAAGTTATTTGTCCATCCCATATACACCTTAGGAAGAGCTGTTTTACCCTCTTGGATAATACGATGTTTATTCACATTTGATTGAGTTGCAGGAATCAACTTTCCAGTTTTCACCGTCTCACCAGTCTTATTGTAACGATCAAGATCTATTTCATAAATCATACCAATACCTTTTTCCGGATCAACTCCTGCCCATTCCGCCATAAAATAAGTACCTAAAGCTAGATCTTTTTTCGTTATTGCTCCCGGACGTGTATTAATAATACCCGTTCCTTTAGCATCAACACTCGCATCAAGAGCTGTTACCTTATTCATGTTTGTTGTTAAATTATAGTTCATGCTCCATTCAAAGTCCTTCTTGACTAAAGTTACATTAATATCAAATTCAAATCCCTGATTATACATAGAACCCACATTTGCCCACATCGAATTATTTTCAGCATTTCCCCCACTATTGGTTATACCAGCAGAAGCAGGTAATTGCACACGCATCAGCATGTCACTTGTTGTACGACGATAATATGCTATAGAACCATTTATCTTATTGTTGAATAGTGCATAGTCAAGCCCTAGGTCGATACTTTTATTCTTTTCCCATTTTGCTGCTTTATTAGCAATATTCCAAAGGAACATATTCTGCATATTATTATAGTATTGCTTACTCTTTATACTATAAGAGTTCTTCGTTACTTCCGAGGGTATATTCTGATTACCAGTCTCACCATAGCTACCACGTAATTTCAATAATGAAATAAAATCAGCATTGCGCATGAAGGGTTCATCAGAAATAATCCAACCTCCAGAAACTGAATAGAAATTTCCAAAACGATTTTCCTTCACAAACTTAGACGATCCTTCACGTACAAATGACGCTCCAATCAAATAACGCTGTTTGAATTTATAATCGATACGATTAAAGAAACTAAATGTATAGCTTTCACCTCCTATATAAGCACTATTATTTCCCAGCATAGTACCAATAATCTTAGGCTCTTGAAATTCACCACTCAAATTTTTACCCGCTACAACAGCATTATCCGTGTAGCTCCTGTTTGCTTCAATACCTGTCACAATATCCAGACCATGATCTGTCCACTCACGATTGTATTTGGCAAAGGCATGATATTGTTGAGATTTAGTTGTTTTTTTACTTTTATTACCTTGATTACCATCCACATTACCAGTATTGTTAATCAAGCCAGATAACCAATAATCACTTTGCGCCAGTCCATATCCATAACTTGCATCTGCGCGGACAGCAAGACCTTTTATCCATTTCAAGTTAACATCCATATAAAGAGTAGTACGGAAACTAAAGTTCTCACCTGTACTCAACTGATAATCATTATCAAGTGTAGCTGTCGGGTGCCCATCTGCCATTTGCGGATTCCAATACCCTGTAGGGTCTTCCGGATCATACACTTTTCGCCACGGGAATTTATCAGAAACCACTGCCCACTTATTTGTAGATTTCTTACGGTCGAACTTCAAAAAAGACTGGGTTCCTAAAGTCACAATACCTTTTTTAAATTCATTGTTCAAACGTGCACTAACCGAATTCATACTGAGTCCTTTCAAACTAGACTCATCTGAGCGATAATTAACAGATGCATAAGTCGTTGAATTCTCTCCTCCTTGGTTCAAAGCCACATTTATATCATGGAAATGTCCCATACGAGTCACCAGATCAACCCAGTCCATATCTGTATTCATTGCTTCTTCACGAGTGATCGGAGAAGTCCAATTGGAATAATACGGTTCAATTATATCTTTCTGTGGGTCAAGTGGATTTAGCCCGACATTAGCACGTGCCTCATCCATTATATCAAAATAAGTTTTTGTATTAGCTAGTCCTAAATCCGAATTAGTAATAGGAGTGATACCACCTTCATAATGAACATCAAATTTAAGTCCGCCTTTTTTTCCTTTCTTCGTTGTAACAATAATCACACCATTTGCACCGCGAGAACCATAAATAGCGGTTGCAGCAGCATCCTTCAACACCTCTATTGACTCAATATCGTTTGAGTTCACCATTGTAGAACCTCCGCCCACAATACCGTCAACAACCCAAAGCGGATCACTTCCCGACGCAATAGAACCAATACCACGAATCTTAATTTGTGGAGTACTACCCGGCATGCCATCGTTCACAACTTGTACACCAGAAGCCAGTCCCTGCAAAGAGTTTTCAAAGCGACCACCTTGCATTAGTGACATTTCCTCACTTTTAATTTTAGAAACAGATCCTATCATATCACGGCGTTTCTTAGTTCCATAGGCAATCACGACTACATCGTCAATTACCACCGAATTTTCCGTTAATATAACATCAATCACGCGGCGTTTACCCGGAACAATTTCTTGATTATCAAATCCCATATAACTAAATCGGAGGGAAGAAGATTCTTTCTGTACTGCAATACTATACCGACCATTCATATCGGTAACCGTACCATTCGTTGTTCCTTGTTCCAAAACCGAAACGCCTACAAGAGGTTCTCCTTTCGGATCAACTACTTTACCTGTAATTGTTGTATTCTGTCCCCATACAGACAACGTCGGTAAGATAAGTCCAATCATCAGCACCAGTAGGAACCGAGATCGCAATCCAATGTGTGTAAATGAATTCATAATAATTAAAAATTTAATAAAGGTTACTTAGTATTGTTTAACTATGGATGCAAAATTAGGCATTAGATAGCACGGCAATTAACACTCATGCTTCAAAATATATGAGAATAGCATCTTCGTCACAACACTGGTTACATTTATATAATACATGTTACATGATGTGCAAAATCAAATAGTTTATGTCAGTTTCAACCGCCATGTTTTTCATATTTTCTGCAATGATATAAAATACTTCGAATAACTCATGAAACAAATCTCATATATTTTGAAATACCTTTATTAAAAAGATTGGCTAAATCACGGTACTTTTGCACTTGTTCAATTTCCAATAATCAATATAATACAATGAAACATTTACTTATTTTATTATTAGCCTGTATTTTCTCATTTCCCTGTTTGGGACAAAGTATTATCCAGCTTTCTCCACTTCAAGGAGAAAACTCCATCCAAACAGCCATTGAGAAAGCTGCAATGAATGGAAGCTCCATTTTACTTCATGATGGAGATTATATTCTTAATAAGAGTATAGAAATAAAAGACTGTAAGAAAGGAGTAATAATAAAAGGTAAAAATCCAGGAAAGGTACAATTCCGGTGCGATAAACCTTTGAAAGGGAAACTAAAACCAGTTAGAGATATCCAAATAGAAAGTAGAATTCATCCGAAGGCTCAAGAAAAGATTATGGAGATAGATTTATCGGAAATAGGTATCAACATTCCGAGTTTTCCCGCTTTAATGAAAGAACGGAAAAACTTTCCACAACTCATTTACAACAATGAGTTACTCCCCCTTTCACGCTATCCTAACAAAGGTTATCTGTATATGAAAAAGGTTATAGATAATTTTGGAACAGCTGAACAAGGAGGAACTTTTGAATATAGCGATCCAGAACATGCCAAATGGGTAAATACCGTAAAGGACGGTGTATGGTTTACAGGATACTGGCGTATCCCCTGGCAAGCTTGGACAGTACGTATAAAAGAAATCAATCCCATTAAACAAACGGTCACTCATAGCGTAGGGATAGAAACAAAGAATGGAAAAGATGTAGGTATATTTGGCGGTATCGGTTCTAAATATCATCGACCATACGGTTCGGGAAAAGAAGAATATTATGTAGAGAACTTGCTCGAAGAAATAGATCAGCCGGGAGAATGGTGTATTGATTTTACAACTCAAAAGTTGTATCTTTTCCCTCCCCAACATTTCGATGAGAACTTACTAAGTATCGTATCAGATATTACTCCATTGATTAATATTACAAATTCCAGTCATATAAAAATAGAGAATATCTCCTTTAAAAATCATCTAGGCAACGGTATCATTATAAAAGATGCCACAGACTGTTTAGTTGCCGGATGTAACTTCAAAAATATATTAGGAAATGCATTAATCATTCAGGGAGGAAAACAAAATAGAATACAAAGTAATAATTTTGACTACATTGGACGTACCTGCATTGAAGTCTCTGGAGGTAATAGAAAAAATTTGGTTCCTTGTAAACATTTAATAGAAAATAATTATTTCACTCGTTTTGGCGAAATTCAACGTAGTTATGCACCGGCCGTAAAACTGGGAGCTTTTACTACAGGAATCGGAGTAGAAGAAGGCAATGCAGTTGGAATCACAGTCCGGCACAATCTAGTACACAATGCTCCTCACGCAGCTTTCATTTATGGAGGAAACAACAATATTATGGAATATAATGAAGTATTCGACATAGCTCAAGTTACAGGTGACGTCGGGGCCTTTTATAGCCGTTGGGATTGGACCTCACGAGGTAATGTTCTACGCTACAACTTTATTCATCATTCACCACGAGCGAATGCCCTATATGCAGACGATGGACATGCCGGAGATTCAATTTATAACAATGTGGTCTACCAAGTTGTTTCTGGCACTATCGTTGGAGGAGGACATTGTAATTATATTCACAATAATCTATACTTTAATTGCAGTGCAGCAGGCATAAGTATTGATGCCCGTGGCAAAAAGCGAAATTACAATGCACAAAACCCTGAATTCAGTCATCTATTCGATGTTTTCCAAATTAACGAAGGAAACTGGGACAACACCTATCCGGGAATTAGTAAGTTTCTACAAACCGAGCATTTGGAATTACCCATTGATAACAGTATAGCAGATAACACATTTATCAATTGTCGTTGTGGATTACGAAAAGAAGGGAAAGATGAAGATTTTCAATATTCACACTTTGGAAACAATACGAATTTACTAATTCCGGATTTAAACTTTCAGGAAATATCGATTCTAAAGAGCTTAAAAAACATACAAGGAGTTGACTCTATAGAAAAATATCAATTAGAGAAATGCGGACTATATACAGATAAATATCGCACTTCTCTACCAGACAGAATACTATTAATAAACTCTATACAGCAACAAAAAGAGGGATTTGATTCTATTAAAGATCAACAAGTTACTAATAATAATCAATAATATCATCATGAGAAAACACCTATTTCCGGTCCTTTTGCTAGCCAACACACTGTGGAGTTGCTTGTTTGCTCAAGCTCCCATCATCATGGATATGGTTCACCATAATCCAGGTGAGGCTTTCACAAACACATGGTTCAACGAACCCCAAAATCTAGCACAGTATGGTTTTAACGCCCAAGTAGTTAATGAATTCCAATCAGTGCATACTGCTATAACATATAGCAGTTTAAATCCGAAAATATGCCCTATCGGTTCTAAAGAACGTCAATGGAGCGACTCTGTTGCCGCACGTATAGAAAATAAAATTGAAGCTATCCATGAAGCAGGATTGGAAGCATACTACTTTACTGATATTATCGTACTTCCCAAACATCTGGTAGAAATTTATAAAAATGAGATTTGTGATACATCAGGACGCATTGATTTCACTCGTCCTAAAACACAAGAGATACACCGAATCATGCTTCGAGAAATATTTGAACGTTTTCCAAAACTTGACGGTTTGGTTATTCGTGTAGGAGAAACTTACCTACAAAACACACCCTATCATACAGGTAATGGTCCCATACCCAGAAACGAAAAATCCTGGGAGCATAATTCCACTTATAAAACAGATGGAGGAGAAAAGATACACCGCAACTTAATGAACCTATTGAGAGAAGAAGTATGCATACATCAAAATAAAAAAGTATTCTACCGTACATGGGATTTTGGCTATTTTCATATCAATCCTCAATACTATCTTTCTGTGACAAATGGTGTTGAGCCTCATCCCAACCTATATCTATGTATAAAACACGTACAAGGAGATTATCATCGTACTTATAAATTCAATCCAACATTAGGAATAGGTAAACACAAACAAATTGTAGAAATTGAGTGCCAACGTGAATATGAAGGTAAAGGAGCATACCCCAATTATATTGCAGATGGCGTACTGAATGGATTTGAGGAATTGAAATCAGACTCTCAACCTTACTGTTTGAACCAATTAAAATCAAATTCTAATTTTGCAGGTATCTGGACGTGGTCAAGAGGAGGAGGTTGGAGAGGTCCCTACATTAAAAATGAATTATGGTGCGACGTCAACGTGGCAATACTTGCTAATTGGGCAAACCATATGTCATTACCGGAAAAAGATTTATTCAAAGAATACGCCATAGTCAATGGATTCAAGGGAAAAGATGTAGAACGTTTCCACCGTCTCTCTCTTTTGTCCGCTGACGCTATTGTCAGAGGGAGAGCTTCTTTAGTCTTACCTATCAATGTATGGTGGACAAGAGATCAATTCATCGGAGGAGAAAAGGAATTAAAGCAGAATCTCAAAACAATTATAGAACAAGACCTGACTCACAAAGTTTTATTGGAAAAATCTCAAAGTGTTACTATCTGGAAAGAGATTGTTTCACTTGCTAATAAAATACAAACAGGTAATCTGGAACTAAGACGTTACTTACAAACTTCTGCTGAATACGGATTCCTTTTATATTCGATATATGAACAAGGATGGATTATCATGCTCAAGGGTTACGAAGGAGACATGAGCGGACAGTACGACACAAAGAGTATTTGCAAAGCCATCGACAATTATGATCGGTTATGGAAAGAATATAAACTATTTGCAGAAACGCATCCGGATTGTGCTACGCTCTATGAACCTTATAGTTTTGATTTCAACAATCCTCCACTTTATCACGATTTAAAGCAAGGTTTAAATCCTACCGTAGATAAATACAGAACTATAGATAAACCATAAAAAAATATGAAAAAGACATTTCTAGCCGTATTGTTATTCCATATTTTCATTGGAATAGCAATAGCACAGAGCTCATCAAAATCAACAGAATACAAAATCTTATTGACGGGAGCTTCATTCGCTTCTCCGCAAAACGGATGGTTTGAAATTGGTTGCCGTAAACTGAATGCACAAGCCATTAACCGGGCTATAGGCGGGGAAGCCATAGCAAACACTGCCAACCGAATGGCGGATGGTACTCTTTACTCCAAAGAAGAATTGGAAGAAATTGATGCATTAGTCATTATGCAAGTGCATAATAAAGATGTGTATGAAGAACTTCAGTTAAAAGACAAATACACAAATTACGAAGTTCCGTTTGATCGTAGCAATTATGCGGCCGCCTATGATTATGTCATCAAACGCTATATTACAGAATGTTATGAATTACGCAACGACACTACATCTAAATACTATAATACTCCTTATGGTAAGCCTGCAATTATTGTATTATGTACTCACTGGCATGATTGCCGTACCGTTTATAATGCAAGCATTAGAAAGCTTGCTGCTAAATGGGGACTTCCTTTAATTGAATTTGATAAATATATCGGATTTTCAAAAAATGTATTGCATCCTGTCACCCAAAAGCCATTCAGCCAACTATATTCCACGGATATCCAAGTGACAGAAGGTATAGCCTATGGACATCATCCCATACGGGGAGAACACTCATATATGCAGCAACGAATGGCAGCTATTTTCGTTGATTCAATGAACAAAATATTACCTATAAAACAATAAATATGAAAAGAGTTATTATATACACCTTCCTTTTTCTATCTCTCATTTGTCAGAAAATGAATGCCACTCCCCCTTCACAAAGGCAGTCTGATTCTCCCATAAATAAAACAGAACGTATGTCTTGGTGGACGCATGACAGATTCGGTCTATTTATCCACTGGGGGCTTTATGCCATGCCTGCCCGTCACGAATGGGTAAAGAGTAGAGAAAAAATGTCCGATGAACATTATAACCGATACAAAGACTTATTTAATCCCGATTTATACAATCCGGAAGAATGGGCACATATGGCAAAATCAGCCGGGGTTAAATATATGGTTTTCACCACTAAGCATCATGATGGATTTTGCATGTGGGACAGCAAATATACTGATTACAAAATAACCAATACACCTTATAAAAAGGATATTCTAAAACCACTGGTTAATGCTTTCCGTAACGAAGGCATACGCATAGGATTTTATTATTCACTACTGGATTGGCATCATCCTGATTTTACCATCGACCGTAATCATCCACAAATGCCGCAAAATCCTGAATTATTGAAAGAACTGAATAAAAACCGTAATATGGCAAATTACCGGGAATATATGAAAAATCAATTAACCGAATTGCTCACCGAATTCGGACAAATTGATGAACTTTTCATGGATTATACCTATGCTGAAGGAGAAAATGGTAAAAACAGCAAAGACTGGGATGCAGAAGGCATTATCAAATTAGCACGAAAATTACAGCCACAAATCATTATAAACAATCGACTCGGATTAGCAGAAAACAATCAAGGATGGGATTACATCACCCCAGAACAATTTATGCCACAACAATGGCCTACCATAAATAACCTACGAGTTCCTTGGGAAACCTGCCAAACTTTTTCCGGTTCATGGGGTTATAACCGTGATGAATACAGTTGGAAAAGTGTACATCAACTAATTGTAATGTTAGCTGAAACTGTAAGTAAAGGAGGAAACCTACTATTGAATGTTGGACCAACAGCAAGAGGTGTTTTTGATGAACGCGCAATAGAACGTTTAAATGGCTTGGCACATTGGATGCGCTTTCACAGTAATTCTATTTATGGATGTACTGCCGCCCCATCAGAGTACTCTTGCCCTAACAATTGCATTCTCACATATAACCCTAGTACTAAACGGCTATACATACATGTTTTAGAATGGCCATTTAAATCCTTATATTTAAAACAATACAAAGGAAAAATCAAATATGCTCAATTATTGAATGACAATTCAGAGCTAAAATTTCGAACAGAAACCCAAAAGGGAAGCCACATGACAGAGAACACAGGAGCTGATGACATCATCATTACTTTACCAGTAGAACGTCCTAACGTCGAAGTACCTGTTATAGAACTCGTACTGGAATAAGCTAAATGATATGATTTACCATTAATTCTTTCCCAAGAGTCCTTATCCATTATAAATATGATTGGATAAGGAAATTCCTGCCTCCAAATAGGAGGAATCTTGTTCGTGGATGATAAAGTTATAATCTAAATCACCACCTGCGCATGCTCCCTTCTGTATTCTGTCGGAGTACAATTATACTTCTTCGAGAATGCCCTATAAAAAGTGGAACGGTTGGTAAAACCGGATTGGAAAACGACCTCATCAATAGTGAGTTTCGTTTTCAGCAATAAATCCGTCGCTTTTGCCAACCGGCAATCACAGATTAAATCAGTTAGAGTCACACCTTCAATTTCTTCCAATTTACGATAGAAAGAGCGAATACCGATGTTCATTTTCTCTGCAATCGTATGAGCCGTCAATTCCTTATTACTAATATTTTTATTGATAATCCGTAGAATCTCATTCACGAATTTCCGATGCTCTTTATGAGACAGTTTACCATCTTTCAAGGTATATGAGCTTAAAGGAGATGAGAAATATTCTTTCAGGCTCTCTTTTCTCTCTAACAAACGTCGAACAGAAGATTTTAAATAATCGACGTCGAAAGGTTTAGTTATATAAATTTCCGCACCTGCGTCCAGTCCTTCTGTTTGTATTCCGACATCCCGCTTTGCGGACAAGAATATAAAAGGAATATGAGCTGTAGCCTCATCCGACTTCACTTCCCGCGAAAAGGCCAATCCATCTATGCCTGGCATAACCACATCACTAATGATAATGTCCGGATAGACGTCTTTCAATATTTTCAATGCTTCCACAGAATTGGTTGCCGTCAACACATTATAATCATCCTTAAATATGTCAACGATCAGCCATTGGATCTCTATTTCATCATCCACTATGAGAATAGTCGGCTTTAATTCATCCATATTGTTTGGAGGAATTGACAAAGCAGAATGATAATCTAATCTGTAGTCGGGCAAGGAGATCGGTTCTCCTTTATCAGCTGCCATTACACACGATTCAAGAGATGGTAACTGCACCCGAAAGTGTGTCCAATCATCCGGAATACTTTCCACTTTGATACTGCCACCCAACAGATGAACCATATTATGAGAAATGGCAAGACCCAATCCGTTTCGCGACCAAAAGTGATCGTTCTTTTCAAAATGCTGCAAGATACGATAACGGTCAAACAAAGTTGAAATATCTTTTTCGGCTATTCCTTTCCCTGTATTGGAAACGATGATCCACAAGTTGTCCTGATCCATTCCAATCTTTATTCTTACTATCTTCTCATTCCCTGCATATTTGAAAGCATTCGACAGGAGATTAGAAAGAATCGTCACTATAAAATCCTTGTCCGAGTTCCACTTTAGAAAAGGAGAGATATCTTTTTCTAAGAAAATCTTATGTGATTCTGCCATGTCCGTAAATGACTCCACCAGTTTATTGGCTATAGCCGTTATATCCACAGGGACGATGACCGGCTTTTTGTATCCGGATTCTATTCTGTTAAACTCAATCAAATCCTGAATCAGAGAATTCAACCTTTCAGCATTTTGCCTGATTACAGATGTATATCTTTTAGCAGATTCGGTAAGCCCTTTTTGCTCCATAAGCCGGTTGCACGGTCCGTAAATAAGCGTTAGCGGTGTGCAGAACTCATGCGATATATTAGTAAAGAACTGAAGTTTAGATTCATATATCTCCTCCTTATGCTTTTGTTCTATCTTCTGTAGCTGCTCCCTCTTCTTTTTTTTCTGATGAGCCATCCACATCCTGACTATGAACAATATGCCAGCCAATGCAAACAAAAGATAGGCACCATAAGCCCAATGAGATGCATACCAGGGCGGAAGTACTTTGATATCCATTTTACAGATATAACTTTCTTTCCTTAATGCCTTATTATAATACTTCACATACAGTCTGTAATTACCGGGATGGAGGTCAGCAAATGATATGACGTTGGAGTTTCCATTGTATGTCCATCCTTTCCCCTCACCGTCCAACTTGTAATAGTAAGAATGACTATTCCCATTCAAATGATCGATAGCTGCAAAAGAAAGAGTGAAAAAATTCTGTTCATGGGATAATTCCAGAAAAGTATTATTTCCTTCTTGCGAAAGAAATTTCTCTACCGGAAACTGCTGTTCCCGTATAGTTATTGCCTTAAAATAGATTAGCGGCATATAATGTTGTCCCTCATCAAAGTAATTCCTCTCAACGGTAACAAAACCATTGGTGCCTCCAAAATAAAGAATCCCATTCTTTGCATCTCTGAAAGAAGCTCCTTCATTAAATTCCAGTACCGAAAGTCCGTCATGGTGGTCATAGCTCCTGATAGACTCTGTATCCGTGTTGTATGAAATCAATCCGCGATTGGTGCTCAACCAATAGTCAGAATAGGAGTCAAAAAGAATGCCATATACACTATTGGAAAAAAGATCACCCGCTTCATTCAATACCTTATAACCCGTAGGATTATATTTCACAAGACCAAAATTAGTTCCAAGCAGATAATTCCCATGATAATCTTTCTGCATTACATTGGTTTCATTGATTGCATATCCTTCCAAACGGATATTCTTTAATTTCGAAGTTTTTACATGTAATTTATAAACCCCTTCTCCCCTATTCATGCACCATAATACGGAATCCCCCTCCGGATAAATATCCTGAAAACAATTCGCGAACCTATCCCCATCTTTCACAGAGAACTGCTTGATAACCGTAAGTAAAGGTGTACCATTCCGCCATTCAATATGCGCCTTTATAATTCCCATCCCCATCGTAGAAACCCACAATAGCGAATCCTTTTCATAAATGTCCGATATAAATTCAATCTCTTTCCCACCACTCGACAAGGGAACAGGAAAAACACGATTCCTCTCACTATCAAAATAGGTAAGCCCTTTTTCACTCCCAATCCAAAGATTCCCCTGCCTGCTTTCGTCCAAAGAAAGAATAACATTATCTCGCAACTGACTATTACCGGCAGTTAACAATTTCAGTTCATGGTCTTCTACTTTCTTATCCACCTGAAAATTATCTATCTGTAGAATTCCTTCTCCTCTGGTACCTAACCATAATGTATTCTTTTTATCTACCCATAAAGCACTTACAGACTGATGTAAATCAGGTATAAAGTCACTCAAGTGAAAAGATTGAATGGAATACATATCATTTGAATAAAGATATATGCCATGCCCTAAAGTACCAATCCATACCAAATCCTGATATTTATCCTTATAGATGCAACTGATTCCTCCCGGCACATTCACTTCCTCAAGAACATACCCCCGGTCATTCTTCCTCAATAAAGACAACCCTTTCGTCTTAAATCCTATAAAATAATCATGATGAAACTTGATTAATGAACTGATTTCGTCTTTTCCTGCTATATGTTTTGTTAAGTCGCAAACGAGAAGCAGTTTTTGAGTCGATGTGTCAAACTCATACAGTGTATATGTATCATCCACAAAATAAAAAACAGAACTATCATCACTTATTCCATACCTAATACCTGCCGAATGCTTATATCCGGCGGAAGGTTCCAGTTTTATCGTCCCCTGCCGACTAATCTGTATAGAAAAACAAAGAGCGACACCATTCTTCTGGAATATCCACAACTTTCCTGCATTGTCAGTAAAAAAGGCGACAATATCATTCGCTCTTAAACCAGGAACAAATACCTGTTCGAAACGTTCCTGATCCTTCAACTTATAATAAATGCAATAATTCCCCTGTATCAGATAGATATTGCCATAGCAGTCCTTGTTCAAAAAAGAAATCCGGTTGAACATATCAAAGGATTCTATTGCCGACGATTCAAGATTTATTTTATGTAACCCATGATAGGTTTGGAGCCATAACAGGCTATCATTCACTTGCATGATTTTATGAATGTTGCTGCCTGTGAAGAAATTCTCGTTATGTTCCGGACCATATTTCATCACACGTTTGCCGTCATACATATCGAGTCCCCGGTTTGTACCGATCCAAATCAATCCTTTCTCATCCTGATGGATAGAAGAAATGATACCACTGGAAAGATTCTCCGAATTATTAATCTTCCGCAGGTTGAAAGCTTTTGCAGATACGGCAACCTGCAAAAGAAATAGAGAAAGTAGCAAACAAGCAACCGTTTTCTCTCTGTTATCTATACCGCATAATGAAATCATGGACAAATATAGACTTATTTCTCCTCATAGTTATGTCTCACAGTGACAAATGTATCTCTCTGTGTGACACAGGTATCATATTTTAAAGGTGCTATTCTCCGGATATAAAGTGTCTGAATACCTTTGCCTCATCACATTTAAAACATTTATCATGAAAAGTACATTCACTCTCATCTTCTTTATGTTCTGTTTCCATTCTTTTATGGCAACAGCTTCACAAATCAAAGGAAACATTCGCGAAAAAGGAACGGGAAACCCGATAGAATTTGCCGACGTCATATTGTTGAAAGAAGGAACAGTCACGGTATCCCATGTTCTCACAGAATCCAATGGGCATTTCCTGTTACCCGACATCGGAGCCGGAAAGTATTCTTTAATGGTAAGACTTCTCGGATATGATGTTTACACCCAAGATTCAATCATCAGCCGTTCCTCTTCCGCTCCTGCACTGGATTTGGGAATCATAGAATTGCAACCTTTAGAGATCGGTATCACCGAAGTGGTGATAGAAGGAACTAAAAGACAGGTCGTTTACAAATTAGATAAAAAGATCATTGATGCATCCAATGCACTGATGAGCAGCGGCGGAACAGCAGTCGATATTCTGGAAAACACTCCTGCCATCCGGGTGGATGCAGACGGAGAAGTGACATTCAGGGGAAGCAGTGGTTTCAAGGTATATATCGACGGAAAACCAAGCTTCTATTCGGGAAGCCAGGCACTACAACAGATACCCGCCGGACAAATAGAAAACATCGAAATTATAACGACTCCTTCTGCACGTTACAACACAGACGGAGAAGTCGGCATGATTAATATCATCACCAAGAAAAACAAGCAACAGGGTATCAATGGCATGATAAATGTATATGGCAGTACAGCTCTTTCCAACGGCGTCGACTTCCTGTTATCCCAACAACACAACAAATTGCAATGGCATCTTGCCGGACACTGGAACCAGCCCATACGTGAGAGCGACTTCGAACAGAGAAAAACAACCATTGTCGATCACATAACCACCACTTCCACATCCATCGGTCCCAGAAAAGGAAAAAATTATCACTATGGTTTACGGGGAGGAATTGATTATTCTTTCTCTCCCCGGACATCAGTCAATGCAGAACTGCAAATCGTTTATGATAAGTTCACCCGGGAAGGAGACTTGGATTATACAGAAACACATACGGATGGCAATGGTACATCTACTCCGCACAATAACAATAGCCGGGATGATTTCGACCTACATTCAACAGTTAATATCGGAAAAGCCGGATTTTCGCATAAGTTCAACGACAACGGACATACACTTACCGGAAGTTTCATGGCAGGTTTTGAACAAGATCCTCTCGAGTATTTCCAGAGTGATCTTTTCGACAAACAAGGGCAACGTCAACAAGGCCATCGTGCCTGGGAAGATGAAATACGCCGGACCATACAATGTGATCTTATTTACAATTACCCTTATAGCAAAACCGGACTCTTGGAAAGTGGTTATCAATATCACTCTTACCTGGAGGATGGTGATTACAGCATGCAATTCTGGAATCCGGCGAAAGAAGAGTTCTATTGGCGTGAAGACATCTACAACACATTTTATTTCCAACGCGGAATCCATTCGGTTTATCTGATGGGAAGCGATAGCTACAAAGCGTTCGACATACAGGCAGGTTTAAGGGGAGAACATACCCATCAAGTACTGCGAAGTTCTATCGAAGGAGCCAATCGCACGGTAAACCGTTTCGAAGTATTCCCCTCCATACACGTCGGTTATACATTACCTCACGAACAGAAACTGACATTTGCCTACTCGTATCGTACCAATCGTCCGGAACTCTTTTACATGGAGCCTTATATCACTTACCGTGATTATTATACGGCCGAAATAGGAAATCCCGACATACGTCCCGAATATATACATTCCTACGAACTGAATTACAAAAAGAATATCGGTGAACAAGTATTGCAATCCAGTCTGTTTTACCGGTCGCGCAAAGATAAGATTGAACGCTTGCGAGTGCCCTACGAAGCAGGAGTTACATTAGATTCGATGGCCAATGTAGGAAACGATCACGCTTTAGGCATGGAATTGAGTGGACAATTCATCGTAAATAAATGGTGGAACCTGAACGTAAACGGAAATGTGTACTATTATAAGGTAGTAAACAATATCAATTCCGGAGGAAAAGAAGAAACCAGCACTAATTATGATATTACCGTGAATAATCTTCTCCGTATTTGCAAAAATACCCGTATTCAGCTGGATGGAAACTTTGTAGGTCCTTCAGTAACAACACAAGGCCGCTCGGACTCTTTCTGGTTCGTCAATCTGGCTATTCGCCAGCAATGGTTTGGCTCTAATCTGCAGTCCACCTTGTCCTTCCGGGATATATTTAATTCCGCCCGTTATAAGAATGACATCACCACTCCCAATCTGGAATCGGTCACACATATACGACCGAAATTCCCGGTTATCACTCTATCTATTAGCTACACCTTTAATCATTTCAAACGGAGTTCACAAAATTCACGGGATAACCGGGACTTATTTGAAGGAGTCAATCACTAAAAAAGCTATATTTACAGCCATTAAACTGTTTAATTATGAAACAACTATATAAATTATCCCTCCTGGTCCTGGCTTTATTCACAGGGATATCCTGTCATAACAGATCCTCATCAAGGAACCAACCCGAAGCCTCCAATAAAATAGGACCGGAATTTGAAGATATAAAGAAAGCAATTATCAATCTTTCCGACTTTCCCGCAGATCAGGAAGGTTTCATTCATTTATTTGATGGCAGTTCTCTAAAAGGGTGGCGCGGCTATGGAAAAGACCATTTACCGGAGAAGTGGTCTGTAGAAAACGGTGTGCTCCATCTTAACAGTTCAGCAGCCGGAGAGGGAGGAGATCTTATTTTCGCTTCTCCTTTCAAAGATTTTGAATTGGAACTGGAGTGGAAGATTTCCAAAGGAGGTAACTCCGGCATTTTTTACCTCACACGTGAAATAACAACAAGAGACATGAACGGGAAAAATCGGTTAGAGCCGATTTATATATCCGCACTTGAATATCAGATACTGGACGACGAACATAATCCGGATGCCAAATTGGGAAAGGTCAATAGCCGGATATCCGGTTCACTTTATGACATTATCCCCGCCATTCCGCAGATAGCCAAGCCTTTTGGAAAGTGGAATAAAACAAAAATTAGAGTCAGGCAGGGGCACGTCATCCATGAATTAAATGGGACCAAAGTCATGGAATGTCAGCTTTGGACACCCGAATGGAAAGAAAGGCTCCAAAACAGTAAATTCAGTGAAACCAAATGGCCGTTGGCTTTTGAGTTACTGAACAACAGAGAAGAAAAAGCGAAAGAGGGATATATCGGATTGCAGGATCATGGTCATGACGTATGGTTTCGTAATATCAAGATAAAAAGAAATTAGATTAGCAAAAGAAGTATGCAATAAAGGCATTTTTAATGCGGGAAGCATTAGAAAAGTTAGGAAAATCCCTATATGTAATTAGGGAGAATCACTCGTATAGGAAGTTTTCTTACTTTACATTTGTAACATCAAGAAAACACATAAACTATACTTAATATGAAAAAGAATCCAACCTTTTTGCTTTTGCTGCTGACAATACTATTCAGTAGTTGCTATACGTCTGCAATCAGTTATAATAACTTGAATCGTATAGAACGGGGAATGTTTCCTAAAGATGTGATAGCTATTTTGGGTGAACCCATTTATCGAAGTTTTGATGATAAAAGCGAAATACTTGAGTTTCGTTCTTCCGAATATCCTCCAGCCAGAGTTGTAAGAATCAGGTTTGTGGATAATAAGGTGGTAGAGATGGAGAGTTATCTGGACAGATATGATAATTGCCGTGACGAAAACAAGACGAGCAAAGAAAAGAAGGAAGACAAATCTTCTGAAAAGGAGACAAGTTCCAAGGTCCGGGTTTCAACAGACGGAAAACACTTCGTACAGATGGGCTCAATCTTAGTCACTCCAGAGGGGAAACATGAAATAATAGTAAGTAATAGCGGAGGATTAATTATCACTGCATCGGGTGAACATATACATACATTCTAGTATACAGCATAAGACTTGAACTGAAAAGTGCTTTTTTGTTTATAAATAGAATGTATTTGTTTACATTTGCATAATTAATACACTCACACATGGCAACTTACACTCATTTCGCAAAACAACCCGATGTCTTGAAACATCTGATACTCTGTAAAGTACTCAAGAATGAAACTCCGCAAGTATATGTAGAGACCAATTCGGCATGTGCCATCTATCCGATGACACAAACCCCGGAGCAACAATATGGCATCTATCATTTCCTGGAGAAAGCAGACGAGGTCCCATCTCTAAAAGATTCTGTATATTACCAACTGGAAAGCGGAGAGATGGCAAAAGGGAATTATTTAGGTTCACCTGCCTTGGCTATGAATGTATTAGGGAAGCAAGCAAAAAGGTTTGTATTCTTTGATTTAGAAAAGAGTGCACTGGAGAATGTGGGTACCTATGCCCAACAAATCGGATTAAGTCCATTTGTAGAGATATATCATGCCGACTCTTCAAGAGGTACCATAGAGCTATTGCCCTCACTTCCCACATCCTCTTTCATCCATATCGATCCTTACGAAATAGACAAGAAAGGAAATTCTGGAGTAACCTATCTCGATGTCCTGATACAGGCTACTCTATTAGGAATGAAGTGTTTATTATGGTATGGATTCATGACCGGAGATGATAAAGCATCTTTGGACAACTATATTACATCCAGTCTGGAAAAGGCCGGCATCAAAGATTACACAGGTGTAGAGCTTACCATGAATTCAATAAGGAAAGACAGTGTATTATGTAATCCCGGCATTTTGGGAAGTGGTATTCTGGCGACCAATTTATCCCAAACCTCCACAGATATAATCCTTGATTACAGTAATCAACTGGTTGATATATACAAAGATGCTAAATACAAAGATTATGATGGGAGTTTATATATTCAGCATCTTTGATATCAACTTATTAACAATTTTATTTTAATCCATCTACTATCAATCAGTATCCTCCTCCCAATGCATGATAAAGATTAATAACTCCCTGTATTTCATCAAAACGATTGGAAGCGACGGATAATTCCGCCTGCAACAGAGTCTGACGGGCAGTAAGTACTTCCAGGTAGTTTTGCGAACTGTGCCGCATCAACAGTTCGGAACTACGCACCGCGGACTGAAGCGAAGTGACCTGCTGTTTGGAGAGTGCCAAACGGCCTTGCGCCTTCTGCCATTGCACCAACGCATCGTTTACTTCCGTTCCTGCATCAAGCAAACTTTGGCGGAAGGTGAGTAACGCCTCTTCCTGTTGTGCTTTCGCTATTTTCAGATTAGCAATATTCTGCCCGCGATTGAAAAGTGGCTGAACCAATGAGCCGACAGCGGAAAGCAACCACTGTCCGGGATTGGTTATAGCGCCACCTGCCGAGTTTGTCCATCCTGCGGAACCACTCAACGTGATAGAGGGATAAAAAGCAGAACGTGCCTGATTCGTTGCATAAAAAGCCCCAGCCAGTTCAGCTTCCTTTTGACGAATATCCGGACGACGGTGCAACAGTTGCAACGGCACTCCGGTTGAAAGGGATTCCGGGAAACGCTGGTTGTCAAGTGTAGAACGTGTTATCAGCTGCGGAGCCATACCCAACAGGGCGGAAAGAGAATTCTCCATTTCACTGATTTGCTGTTCAATAGAAAGTACGGAGGCATCTACCGATAGCTTGCTCGCTTCTGTTTGGGCAACAGCCATTTCCGTCGTTTGTCCGGCTCTTTTCAATGCTTTCATTGCACGCAGGTTCTCATCCCATGTTTCAGCCGTGCGACGGGTGATATCCAGTTGCTTATCAAGCATCAATAAGGTGTAGTAACTATTGGCAATCGTTGCTACCAGTTGTGTCTGTACCGCTTGCCTATAGGCTTCACTCTGTTCGAGGGCGGCTTTGGCTCCTCGTTTGGCATTGGTCAACTTTCCGAAAATATCCAGTTCCCAGTCTGCCGATGCTGCCATATCATAGGTCTTGGAAGTTTTCGAACCATCCACGCCACTCAATGTTCCTTGCGGAGTGAGCGATACAGAAGGCAGATAAGCCAACTTGGAAGAAAGCAGTAATGCTTCCGCTTCTTTCACTTTCAAACGGGCGATATTCAAATCGGTATTATTCGCAATACCCGTTTCAATCAGTTGCTGCAGTTGCGGGTCAGTAAATAACTCCTTCCACGAAAGGGAAGCAATGGAAACGGTATCCGCTGCAACCACCGGCTGCCGGTAAAGACTGTCGGTGACCGTCATATCCGGACGTTCATAAGTCCGGTACACATGACAACCGCTCAATCCGGCCGACAGGAATAAACATATTATTATCTTTTTCATACACTTCAACAATTAAAGATTCTCCAACTCTGCCGGTTTACGTGCCGGCATCAGTTTTTCCTGAAGATACTGGAATACGATAAACAATACAGGTACGATAAACAACAGAGCAACCGTACCGATCAACATTCCACCTACGGTTCCTACACCGATGGAAATATTACCGTTCGCTCCTACTCCCGATGCAAACATCATCGGTAACATACCAAATATCATCGTAAGAGAGGTCATCAGGATTGGACGCAGACGGACTTGCGCAGCCGAAACAGCCGCTTGTGTGATTGTCATTCCCTGACGACGGCGTTCGGAAGCATATTCCGTAAGCAGAATAGCTGTCTTCGACAACAAGCCGATTAGCATAATCAAACCTGTCTGTAAATAGATATTATTCTCCAGCCCGAACATCTTGGCAAAAAGGAAACTTCCGGCAAGTCCGAATGGTACAGAAAGAATCACCGCAATCGGAATGAACAAACTTTCGTAGAGCGCACAAAGAATAAGATAGATAAAAACTACACAGATGATAAATACCAGTGTTGTGGTATTCCCTGTGGAGGATTCTTCACGTGACATACCACCGAACTCAAAGCCATAACCTGCCGGTAATACCTGTTCCGCAACCTCACGTACCACCTGAATAGCTTGTCCGGAACTGTAACCATCTGCCGGAGCACCATTGACGGAGATGGCAGAGAACAGATTGAAACGCGTCAGCGACTCTGCACCGTAGACTCGTGTCAAAGTGAGATACTGACTGACAGGAGACATCTCTCCGTCGGAATTGCGGACAAACATATTATTCAATGCTTCGGTATCCAGACGGAATTCCGGTGAAGCCTGCACCATTACACGGTAAAGTTTGGAGAAACGGTTCATATTGGATGCATAGTTACCACCGATATAGCCGGACAAAGTACTCAATACATCCGAAGGTGACACTCCATTCCGCTTACAAAGGGCGGCATCCACTTCTACCAGATATTGAGGGTATTTTGTATCGAACGAAGTAGAGGCACGTCCGATTTCAGGCCGGGCATTCAACGCGTCAATCATCTGACGGGTGTATTTCAGCAGATCTTCTACCGAACCGCCTTTCTGGTCCTGGATATAAATCTCAAAACCACTACTTACCCCATACCCGGGAATCATCGGTTGTGCAAAGGCCATAATCTGTGCAGAAGAAATATCATCCGTACGCCGGTAAATCTCGTTAATAACAGCATTGATACCGTCTTCCTTTTCCGTACGTTCATCCCACGGTTTCAGACGAACGATAAACATACCGTTTGATGCTCCCTGACCGCTTATCATACCGTTACCCGTCACTTTAGAGAACATTCTGATTTGTGGTATGTCATGGATACGCTTATCTATTTCATCCATTACGATCTTGGTTTCTTCCAGACTGTTTCCGGGTGAAGTACGCACGTCTACAAAGATAGTTCCCATATCCTCTTGAGGAACCAATCCGGTCTTGGTGGTTTTCATCAGAAGGAACAATCCTGCACAAGCGACTAACAGCAATGCTCCCGCCAGCCATTTACGTTTCAACATGAAAAATACACCACTCTTATATTTCAGAACTAACCGATGAAAAGCACTATCAAATGCCATGTGGAAACGGGATGAGAAACTCAACTTCTCCCCTTTAGCAGCCTCCATGTGTGGTGTCATTATCAGTGCGCAGAGAGCGGGACTTAAAGTTAATGCGTTAATTAGAGATATTGCTACGGCAACAGCCATGGTCAGTCCAAACTGGGTGTAGAACGTTCCGGTAGTTCCTCCCATAAAACATACGGGAATAAATACCGCCATGAAGACAAAGGTGGTAGTTACCAATGCCGAAGTGATGCCACCCATAGCATCAATGGTGGCCCGGTAAGCAGATTTATATCCCTCGTCGAACTTTGCCTGCACCGCCTCCACCACAACAATAGCATCATCCACCACCGTTCCGATAACCAACACCAGTGCAAACAATGTCAACATATTCAGACTGAAACCTGCGGCATAGAGAAAAGCAAAAGTACCCACAAGGGAAACGATGATAGAAATGGCCGGAATAAACGTAGACCGCAAACTTTGCAGGAAAACGTAAACCACAAGTACCACTAACAGAATGGCTTCAATCAAGGTTTTTATCACATTTTTAATGGATGCATCCAAAAACTCTTTCGAACTCATCAGGTCTACCAGCTCCATCCCTTTAGGCAATCCTTGAGCAATTTCTGCTGTCACCTTATCTATTTCCTTAATAATCTCATTGGCGTTCGAACCGGAAGTCTGCGCAATCATACAGTTGGAACCGGGATGCCCGTTCACTTCACCGATGTATGTATAAGAGCTGGCACCTAATTCAATACGTGCCACATCTTTCAGTCGTAGCACCTCTCCTCCTGCCTGCGAACGGATCACCAGATTGCCATAATCCTTTTCTTCTTCATAACGTCCGCGATATTTCAGTACATACTGAAAAGTATTCTTCGATTCGGCGCCAAGCGTTCCCGTAGGGGCTTCCAGATTCTGTTCGTCAAGTACCGTCGTGATGTCAGACGGAACCAAACCATATTTGGCCATCTTAGCCGGATCGAGCCAGATACGCAACGAATAGTCGGCTCCCATCACATTCACCTCACCCACACCGGCAATACGTGAAAGACGGGGTTCGATATTGATCTTCAGATAGTTATTCAGAAAACTTTCATCGAACGTGTTATCGGGGCTATACAATGCCAATGCTTTGATATTACTTGTCTGGCGCTTGCGGACAGTGATACCGCTACGGGTGACTTCTGCCGGTAATAATCCTTGTGCCGTAGCAATACGGTTCTGCACGTTAACTGTCGCCATATCGGGGTCAGTCCCCTGACGGAAGTAAATGGTTATTCTCGCTGAACCATTATTGGTAGAGGAAGAGGTCATGTACATCATATTCTCTACTCCATTGAGCGCTTCTTCCAATGGCACGACTACACTCTTCTGTACTGTTTCCGCATTAGCACCGGTATAGGTAGCGGAAACGCTGACGGTAGGAGGTGCAATTTCAGGAAACTGTTCAACGGGAAGCTGCGAGAGTCCTATCAATCCGATGATAAGAAAAACAACCGAAATTACTCCTGCGAGAATAGGCCGGTCTATAAATGTTCTGATTTTCATAACGTCATCTTATTCTTTAGTCGGATCACTCTTGATTACTGTTCCCTCACGCACCAGTCCGGCACCTTCGGCTATAATAACATCACCCGGCGCAAGTCCTGTTTCGACGATATATTCAGTACCGTTATTCAACCGGAACACTTCTACCGGAGTTGATTTCGCTTTGCCGTCGACTACTTTATATACAAATATGCGATTCTGTAATTCGTAAGTAGCCGCTTGCGGAATGATGATACATCCTTCTTTGATAGTAGGAACTACTACTTTACCACTTCCACCGTTACGCAAGAACTGGTCGGGGTTGGCAAAAACAGCCCGCAACCCAACAGCACCGGTTCCTTCATCCACCGTACCGCTAATAGCGTCTACCTTTCCGGTATGAGAATAGGTTTTTCCATTACTCATAGTCAGTTCCACTTCGTCCATGTTTTCTATCGCTTTTTTAAGTGAGCCATACTGTTGCACAAAGTCGAGTATCTGATTCTCCGTCATGGAGAAATAGGCATATACTTCGCTGTCGTCCGAAACAGTGACTAGCGGTTCGGTGATACTGCTGCTCACCAACGCCCCTACCCGATAAGGAATCATGCTGGCTACTCCGTTCACCGGACTTTTCACTTCGGTATAAGAAAGGTCATTGCGCGCATTCACTTCCTGTGCTTTAGCCTGTGCCAATGCCGCTTCTGCTGCCGCTTGTTCATTGCGGGCTGTTTGCAAATCGAACTCGGACACAATCTGTTCTTTGTAAAGTTCAGCTTTGCTATCCGCTGTCAATTTAGCAGTGGCAAGTTTGGCTTCCGCGCTTTTTACATTAGCCACTGCTGTTTCCAACGCTGCTTTATAAGGAACCTGGTCGATAATGAAAAGTGTCTGTCCTTTATGAACGGGATCTCCTTCATTGATACATATCCCAGTGATTATGCCACTCACCTGCGGACGAATTTCAACATACTGCCGCCCTCGTAGCGTAGCTGTATAATCGGATTTCAAAATCTGGTTACTTTGTGTTACGGTAAGTGTTTTGTACGTGGCATCTGCCTCTTTCTGTTGCGAACCTCCACAAGCGCATAACAGAGGCAAACAAACTAAGGCAAAAATGATTAGTTGTTTCATTGTAGCTATATTTAAATGATTGTTAATGATTTATAACCCATTATTCCATAAAAAACACGACTGACCAAATCTAAGAATTATCAAACAATAAAATAAGAATGTAGTGACGAACGGCAAGAATATGATGACGAACGACAAAAGGGAATGCTTGGGGTTTCAGAACAATCTTTTATCTTTGCAAAGAAGTGAGAAAATATACTTCCGGGAGTTAAACGAGCAATGAGAAGAATATGAAACGTACTAATATACCTGTTTACATCGACTTGCTTTTCTGTCTGGTAATCATGCCGCCCATCATCATGTTAGTGCCGGTAGACAAATGGATTGTACACCACACGGTCTTTATGCTGACCCTGATTGTCTATCTCTACGGTCTGTACTTCATCTACCGTAAAGTGAAACTACCGATGCTTTTCATGCAACGGAAGTTCGGACATATCTTATTGCTCATGTTATCGCTTATCTTTATCACATGGTTGCTAACCCACTTTCCATACCCACCGGAACCCAACAATATAGACCCGATGATGCATAAAGCCCGGCAACACATGCGGGCGCAAACTGTGTGGTTCTTTTTCCTGGTAGTGACGGGGTTCAGTCTTTCCATAGAACTGATCTTTGAACTTTTCCGGCAAATTCTTTCCAAACAGGAGATTGAAGCGGAAAAAAACAAGGCGGAACTGGCTCTCTACAAAGCACAAATCAATCCGCACTTCCTTTTCAATACATTGAACGCTCTCTACGGACTGGTACTTACGAAGTCGGATAAAACAGAATCCGCCTTTATCAAGTTTTCCAATATCCTGAAATATATGTATGCCCAGACTACTTCAGATCTGATTTCCATAAGCAACGAAGTAGAATATATACGCCAATATGTTGATTTGCAATCTTTGCGTTTAAACAAGCATACGAAAGTGGTATTTGAAACCGAGATGGATGACGAACAGATACAGATACCTCCGATGATTCTCATTACTTTTGTCGAGAACAGTTTCAAATACGGCGTTTCGTCCGACACGGACTGTACAATTTTTATTCGTATCATCGTAAAGGAAGGGCAGCTTATCTTCGAAACCGAGAATATGATTATGAAGGAGAACCATCAAAATCCTCATGCCATCGGAATAGACAATTGCCGTAAACGGCTGGAACTTCTTTATCCCAACCGCTTTGTATTGCTTACAAAAGAAGAAAACGGATGCTTCAAAACCTATCTTAACATTCAACTACGATGAAAAAGTTGACTTGTATCGCTATTGACGACGAACCGATTGCATTGCTCATCATCAGCCAGTTTTGCGAACGAAAAGGCGGACTGGAACTTACTACTTTCAGCGAACCGCTGACCGGGCTGAAAGAAATAGCCCGGTGCAAACCTGATCTGGTCTTTCTGGATATTGAAATGAACAGCATCAGCGGACTGGATATTGCCCATGCACTTCCTCCCGAGAGTTGTCTCATCTTTACGACAGCCCATGCACAGTATGCACTGGACGGCTTCGACCTCGATGCCGTGGATTTCCTGCATAAACCCTTCGCTTACGAACGATTTGAAAAGGCAGTGGAGAAAGCGATTGTCTTTATCGAAGCACGCCAGAACAAACTGCCGGAAAACATCATAATCAAACAAGAATACAATAATATATCTATTCCTATCTCCGATATTCTTTATATCGAAGCAATGGAGAATTATACGAAAATATTCCGTATAAACGGCAACTATATATTATCGCGCACAAGTTTGAAAAGTATTCAGGAGATGTTACCCGAAAAGGCTTTTCTACGTACGCACCGCTCGTATATCATTCCGATTAATAAAGTGGAACGATTTTCTAAACGGGAAATAAACCTGACCGGATGCCGGATTGTAATCCCCATAGGAAGACAATACGCAGAAAATGTCTATGCTACATTGACGGCCAGGAATATGACACTATAAACAAGTATACAGAATACCGGAGCTTTTTAAATTAGCTCCCGGCCTTCTGGGTATAAATTAATTTATCTCTTTGGCTGATTGTCCACAAGCCATCTATCAGTCGTACATTTTTCGTATCATCGTCCTCCACGTTCCATGCATAACCTCCTGAAGGCAGTCCACGTCTTTCCAATATTTCATTGGGCTGATTATTGGAAAAGAAAAGTTCCAACTGTGTAGAATCGGGACTAAAAACAATGAAAGCAGAAGCGTCGCTACCATCCACCGCCTCTGTACGAATCCCTTTCTCGAACAAGCGGATACAGTCTTTTTGCACTTCACACCATACGTATCCGGCAGAACCGATACAACCATGTTCATCCCGGTCACCTCCCACAAGCGGAGATTGCGGATACTGAACTAATTTGGTAGCCGGCATCCCCGGTGTATATTTTCCTGTATAAAACACTTCCAGCGTATCATTCAGAAGTAAACCGTTGACTTCTTCTTTATTCGCATCCATCGTACTGAATGAAAGGGTATCATTCTTATCGGTAACAATCGTTACCGTATTCATGGTTGCATCACTTACAATTCCTTTAGAACTGCTCACTTTCGACGAGCAACCTGCCATGAGGCACAGAGTGCCTACCGCTAATAGCATTGTTTTCATTTTCTTTAAATTTTGCTTTGTTTTAAATTAATGCAAAGATAAAGGTTATACATCAATATCCCGCTTCTACAAAATAAATTAATTTCGGGACAGTTTGTTCAGTTGCACTGCCTAAAATGCCTATATTGGACAACGATCTATTAGAAATTCAGTCTACCTTTGTGATGTAGATAATCAAAAGTAAATACGGAATGCCATGAAAGAAACTTTTCAAATCCCAACTCCCGAAACTCTGGAAGCCTTGACAGGTAAGGAACTTTATGATCTATGGACTTCACTTCACCAACTTATCAAACAGAAGTACAATATGGAACAAATGTGGAATCATGGAGGGAAAAAATGGACCTATGAATACAAATATCGCAGAGGCGGAAAAACTCTGTGTGCCCTATACGCCAAAGAGCAAACGATTGGGTTCATGGTTATCTTAGGTAAAGATGAACGCACTAAATTCGAATCCATGCGAGAAATGTTCTCCAATGTGGCTCAAAAGATATATGATGAGACGACTACCTTCCATGATGGGAAGTGGCTTATGTTCGAATTAAAAGATACTTCTTTATTTAATGATATAGAGCGGCTCCTATCTATCAAACGAAAACCCAACCGATGATTGAATCAGAAATAAATAAGAGGTATTGTCAAAGTTGCGGGATGCCTCTCCGCTTTGATGTAGAGAAATATCTGGGTACTAACTCCGACGGTTCGCGAAGTGATGAATATTGCTATTACTGTCTGAAAGACGGAAAATATATCGTCGACATTCCAATGTCGGAAATGATTAATATCTGGATAAAATACACCGACAAGTACAATGAATATGCAGATACTGCCTATTCGCCGGAAGAACTTAGGCACATACTCAACGAACGGTTACCCCATCTGAAACGGTGGAAACAAAAGTTGGAAACCTGTAATATCCATCACCAGAAAATTCAGGATATAATCGTTTATATCAATAATCATTTATTCGAGACTTTGGATACAGACATGCTTAGCACGATAAGCGGACTTTCCAAATATCACTTCAGAAGAGTGTTTCAAACTGTTGCCGGAGAAAATATCGGAAGCTACATACAGCGTTTACGTCTCGAACATATAGCACATTTGTTAGTATCCACCGAGTTTACATTAAATCAGATTTCGGAACAGACAAACTATCAGACCAAATTTAGTCTAGCCAAAGCCTTCAAAAAACATTTTGGCGTATCGAGCTCTCAATATAGAGAGAAGTACAAGCCGATGTATGATGAGCAACATGCGGTTATCACTCCTGAAATCCGGTCGATTCTGCCAATGAAAGTATTTTGTATCGAGGTTGGTGAAAAATACAAAGATGAGCTCCGATACAAATTAATATGGAACAGACTGACCAATTACGCCAAGCAGCATAATGAAGAAAAGTTGAATTATAAGTTTGTTAGCCTTAGTATGGATGACCCGTCCATAACTCCCACGAATAAATGCCGCTTCTATCTCGGGGTGACAATTGATGACACTGAAAATGATTCGCAACCGGGAGTGATGGAAGTTCCCGGTGGACGTTATGCTGTATTCAGACATATTGGAGACTACTCTTTGTTGCATAAGTTCTACCGGACTATTTATGAAGAGTGGTTTCCGGAAAGTAAATATCGCCCTCAAAGTACCTTTAGCTTTGAGATGTATATGAACCGTCCCACCTCTACTCTTAGAACAGAATTAATGACCGACATTTATATTCCGGTCACAAAGAAATAAGAAATTATCAACACTCTAAAAACAATGTATTATGGGAAAGATTTCAGAAATCATGCTATTGAAACAACCGGAACAATCCGCTTTGGCTGTTGAAGTACACACGGATATGAATGGAATGCCGGAGGCTATCGGGAAGAACTTCGTAAAAATAGACTCTTTATTTAAGGCACAAGGCGAAGTCACTACTGATATTCCTTACGTTGAGTATCCCGACTTTGAGAGCCTGACTGAACACAATATAAAAATGATTATTGGTCTAAAATCGTCCAGAGAGTTACAGGGTGAAGGGGCTATACGATCTATTACGATACCGGAAAGAAAAATAGTTTCCTGTCTGCATAGAGGAACTTACAATGAACTGGCTGTCCTGTACAATGAAATGATGGAATGGATAAAAAACAACGGTTACAAACCTTCGGGAACATCCATAGAATATTATTACAGCAATCCCAACGTACCCGAAGAAGAACAGGTGACGAGAATAGAAATGCCACTATTATGAATATTTACTTCATCTAGTTATTTCTTTCCTTACTATCAATAACTATCGAATATACATTCCAGTTTTCGTTCAACTTAAGTCAAACTAACGCTTGACTTAAGTTATTCTTTCGTTTTACTTAAGTCAAACGAAAACTCATTAGGCAACGAAAAAGATATTGTATTCAAGGAGAACAACTAAAAATAGCATAGCGAAAAATTAGTTCTTATCCCCCTGAAGTACCCCACAAAATAGATCAAACACAACAGATGCAGACATCATTTTTGTATCTTTGCCGGATACAGAATAAACATGAAAAGAGAAATCCTATATCAAAAGATAGCCGGCACCATCGCTTGGCAAATAAAAACAGGTATATGGAAAGCAGGTGAGAAATTACCTTCTTTACGTACTATCAGCAATGAATATGGCGTGAGTTTAAACACGGCAATCCAGGTATATTATGAACTGGAAAAGGAAGGATTTATCATCTCCCGCCCCAAATCAGGGTACATTGTCAATTATAAACCATTAAATTTGTCTGCTCCGGCAACAACACAACCTGCAACTCAATCTTTAGGAAAAGAAGAGGCCGACTTAATCATGGAAGTATATCATTCCATCGAAGATTCGTCCATCACCCGTTTCTCACTGGGAATACCGGAAGACGTTCTATTGCCTATTGCAAAGCTCAATAAGGAATTAATCAAGGCAATGTATTCACTTCCGGGAAACGGTACCAGGTATGAAGACCCGCAGGGAAATATTCGGTTAAGAAACTATATTGCCCGTTTTGCATATAGCTGGAATGGAAATCTGACTGAAGATGATATTGTCACTACCACGGGAGTGACCAATTCTATCTCTTTAGCATTATCTGTTATTGCCCGAAAAGGAGATACGATAGCTGTTGAAAGTCCTGTTTATTTCGGCATATTGCAGTTGGCCAACAGCATGGGACTCCGGGTGTTGGAACTGCCCACCAACCCTGTAACAGGTATTGAGCCCGATGCTTTAAGAAAAGTATTACCGCAGATTAATCTATGCCTGCTTATCAGTAATTTCAGTAATCCACTGGGAAGTTGTATGCCCGATGAGCATAAAAAAGAGGTAGTGCAGATGTTGGCTGAACATAATATTCCTCTGATTGAAGATGATTTATACGGTGATGTATTCTTCGGACATTCACGCCCTAAGCCATGCAAAGCTTTCGATGAAAAGGGACTTGTGTTATGGTGTGGCTCTGTGTCAAAGACATTAGCTCCCGGTTACCGGGTAGGCTGGATTGCCCCCGGTAAATTTAAAGATGCTGTTATTCGCCAAAAACATATTCATTTAATATCCACTCCTACCCTCAATCAGGAGGCTATCGCCAACTTTATGGAAAACGGCAGGTATGAGAATCATTTGCGCAGGTTGCGCCATGAATTACATTCCAACAGTCTTCATCTGGCACAATCTATTACCGACTATTTCCCCGAAGACACTAAAATCATAACTCCGCAGGGAGGTTTCATGCTTTGGGTGGAACTAAACAAAAAGATTGATACCACAGAATTATATTACAAAGCCATGCAACACAAGATCAGCATTGCTCCCGGACGCATGTTTACACTGCACGACCAGTACAGAAACTGTATGCGTTTGAGTTTCGGCCAGCAATGGAGTCCTTTTATCGAAGAACGCTTGCAGGTTTTAGGAAGTGTTATCAAAGAATCATTCTGATTGGCGGATATACTCCTTTACCACCTCTCCGAGAGTCTTCAGCCCTTTCTCTATTTTGTCTTCAGGCATATTGGAGTAGTTTATTCTAAGCGTATTTTCCTTGTTGCCATTCGGATAAAAAGAACCTCCCGGAACAAAAGCAATCTTTTTCTCCAGACTTCTGACTAAAACATCGCGTGCTGAAATCCCCACAGGAAGTTCTATCCAGGTAAATAGTCCGCCTTCGGGCCGAGTGAACTTTATTGTATCCGGAAAATAACGTTCTATACTTTCAATCGCAACATTCCTGCGCCTTCTATATACTTCGACTATTTTTGCAATATGTTTATCAATATCATACCGCTTCAGATATTCGGCAATGGTCATCTGGGCAATAGTGTTGCATTGTAAATCCGTACCTTGCTTGACTAATACATATTTGCGGATAATATCTTTATCCCCCGCAACCCAGCCAATCCGGAAACCGGGACAGAATATTTTCGAAAAACTGCCTGTACACAAAATATTTCCAGCCTCATCAAAAGACTTTATAGAGGGCAAAGGTTCTCCCTCAAACCTTAACTCGCCATACGGATTATCCTCAATAACTGCAACACTGTATTTGGCAGATAATTCAGCCAATTTCCTGCGTCTTTCCAGACTCCACGTTTTTCCTGTAGGATTCTGAAAGGTAGGTATGGCATATATCAGTTTTATATGCGAAGTGTTGCTCAAAACATCTTCCAAAACGTCCATCATCATCCCTTCCTCATCCGTGGGAATTTCAATGAAGCTACACCCATACGCTTTGAATGCGCTAATCGCAGCCAAATAGGTCGGGCTTTCACAAAGCACGACATCTCCTTCGTCCAAAAAGACTTTTCCGGACAAGTCCAATCCTTGTTGCGAACCATGGGTTATCAAAATATTGTCTTTATCGAAAGCAGTCCCCAAACGCCCGTTCATCCGGTTGGCAATCCATTCTCGCAAAGGAGCATAACCTTCCGTTGTGGTATATTGAAGTGCTTTTGTACCTGCTTCTTTCAATACAATCTGATTGATCTCATTGATTTCATCTATTGGGAAAAGTTCCGGAGCAGGCAGACCACCGGCAAACGAAATCACCTCTTCCTGTTCAGTCACTTTTAATATCTCTCTTATTTCCGAAGCCTTTATATAAGACATTCTTTTAGCAAAATTCAACTTCATAACCTTTAAGTATATTAGGAGATTAAAACAACACTGCAAAGTAAAGCAAAAAAGAAAGACGAGAACAGATACACTTTTTTATATATTGACAGGTACAGATGAGGGAGTTTTCAAAGGATAGCTATATGAAGTTAATCTCCCATATTACTTATTTCGTCATGAGGAATCAGGGCGTTCGTCGAATAATCCTATACAGAACCCTGTTTAAACTTACCTTTGCACAGAAAACAATAGTAATCGATAGTAACTATGGAAGAGCAAATACTAATTTTTCGCACCTCGGTAAAGAATGTACGGGATATCAAACATATCGCAGCGCTTTTCACCCTATGTCCCCAAATCTACAAATGGAATGTAGATATGGAGGACTGGGAAAAAGTGTTGAGAATAGAATGTCAGGGAATCACCCCGACTGAAATATCAAAGGCATTACGCGCCATCAACATTTATGCGCAGGAACTGGAATAAAGCAGAGAGAGAAAGCCAAAAACTAATAACGAGGTAAATCCTTTACTTCTTCATAATATTTTTCTATTCCAATCTCTTGCATCCGTCTGTTGATGGCTACAAATCTCTTATATAAATGTTCATCAAAACCTGTATTCTCACAAGGAAAATGGCTACACTGGAAGCAATAATCCACTTGCTTCTCTTCGCTGCATACACGAACATTACAGGTTTTGAACAACTTGCATTTCTCTTTTCTGCACCCCTGACAAGTCGCTACGGATAAATGATTCAAAAACTCTTTAAAATCGGGGTATTTTGCAAAGACAGGCTCATCAAGCATCTCTACAAAACGTTGTGCATAGACATCAAAATTGCCTAATGCCTTCTTGAGTTCACCGCTGTGATAAGAAATATCTCCATCGGCAAAAGCAAAGCACTTTCCGCAATGCAGTCCACAAGGGGCAATGCGCCCCTTAATAAATTCACCATCCACCTTTTTCATTTTCACTCTTCAATTATTAATTCCATCTGTATGTCTCCTCTTTCATAAGTCGTGTGATATTCGGGAAGTTCCTTGAAGCCCAACTTATGATAAATATGGATAGCCGGTTTCAGACGCGTATTGCTCTCTATAAAGATTCTTTTACCACCAAGCTCCTTCGCTTTATTTACAACTGCTTCGCAAAGCAGTACTCCAATACCTTTGCCCTGAACCTTAGGGCTGACAGCCAGTTTGGCCAACTCATAATCATAAAGCGGATGATCCATCTTACACAAAGCACATACACCGACCGGCTCATCTTTATAAAGAGCCACCAAAATAGCTCCTCCCTTATCCAGAATATATTCCTTTGGATGATCCAAAGCCTTGTAATCGGCCTCTTCCATCCGAAAATAAGCAGTTATCCACTCTTCGTTAAGGGTCCGGAAGGCAGATTGATAGCAAGGTTCATAAGGAACTATTTTGATGTCCTTACTCTCTCGTTCCTTTTTCGCTTCCTTCACCCGCTCCAACAGGGATTTATCCAACAAAAGATTCTCCCATTCTTCGATAGCCTCCCAAAGGTCATTCCGGGTTTGCTGCGTGATTTGCTCAATAGCTGCCGTAACATCTATACACTGTTCCGAAAAAGAGTCGGACATTCTTTTTCCTTTGGCAGATAACATGACTATGTTTCTTCTCCCGTCGGATTTGTCCTTTGTCTCCTTCACTAATCCTTTAGCTACCATTTCTTTAATAATATTACTCACGGAAGGATGAGAATGACCAATCTCTTTGGCTATGGACGTAATGGTTTTTGCCTCCCCACGTGATAATACAAAAAATACAGGAAACCATTTCGGTTTGAGGTCTACTCCAAACATTTTATAGATGGCGGCTGCATCTACTGTTATTTTATCGGTCAACATGCGTAATCTGCTACCGATGGCTAATTTGCCTGTCTGATTAAAAAAGTCCATGTTTTTATTAGTTGCGTCACTAAATACGTAATTGATTACGCAAATATATTAGCTTTTTATAATATGAACAAACATTTTTCGCAAAAATACGTAAGCCGTTACATAATTAGTTCTATTTATGGATAAACATCAGGAAATTTAGCTTATGTGCAAAGTGCTCCTTTGGATTTTTCCCAATATTTTGGGGAACTGCCAGAAGAACAACAAAGTACAACAAATTGCCGCTGTCGCATCGGATATTGCTTCAGCCGCATATACACCGGCTACTCCCATAAAATGTGGCGATATTAATGCCAATGGGATCAATAGGATTGCTTTGCGCAACAAGGCTATGAAAATAGAAATTTTTGCTTGTCCCAAGGCTACAAACATATTTTGGCAGGCTCGTTGCAATCCGAAAATAGTCATACCACCCAAGAAAACAGGCATTGCCCAGCGGACTGTTTCTATCAATCTTTCATCACTCGTAAAGGCGGAAGCTACTGTTGAGGGGAAAAGAATCATAAACAACATCAGCAGTAAGTTGAATGAGAACATGGTTATCAATGCGACACGGAAACAGTCTTTGACACGTTGTTTATCGCCGTGCCCATAATTATAACTCACAATAGGAACGAACCCTTGCGCAAATCCTGTTAATGGGACACTTGCAAATTGCATCGCACTTTGCAAGATGGTCAATGCGCTGACATAAATATCTCCAAAATCTTTCAGGCTGCTGTTCAGAACAAAGCCAACCAGGCTTTCGGTACTTGCCATAATAAACGGTGATACGCCCAAAGCAAATATAGAAAGTATTATTTCCCGGTTCAACGCCATATAACGTTTTTCTAAAGGGAGAGAGGCGTACCGGGAGAAAAGGAAAGTTAAAACCCACACTGCACTACATGCCTGTGAAAGCACTGTAGCCAGAGCTGCACCTTTTACTCCCATATCGAGCCAAAAAATGAAAATCGGGTCGAGGACGATATTCAACAGTGCTCCTATTAATACCGAGTACATGGCGATAGCAGGACGCCCTTGTGCATTGATAAAAGAATTTAATCCTGTGGATATTTCTACGAAGATAGTTCCTAATAAATAGATAGAAAGATAGTTGACTGCATACTCCAATGTATTTTCTGAAGCTCCTGTAAAAAGTAGAATCGGCTCCATAAAGGTATATGCGATGAGAGAAGTAAACAAGGTGAATAGTATCAGCAGGATAAAACCATTACCCAGAATTTTTCCGGCACGTGAACGATCCCCCTGTCCGAGTGCGATAGCCGCTAACGGCGCACCCCCACCTCCTACTATCGCTGAAAAAGAAGAAATCAGTATAACAAGAGAAGTCGTTACTCCTACACCCGCCAATGCATCCGTACCAATCCCAGGGATATGGCCAATATAAATACGGTCGACCATGCTATAAAGCAAATTAACAAATTGCGCTGCCACAGCCGGAAGTGCCATCTTAAAAACAAGCGGTAACATGCGCTCTGTCCCCAGTCGTTCTTCATATTTATTTATCATCCCAAACTTCTTTTTCTAAAATCAGTTGCAAAGTTATAAGAAAAACAGGCTTCCGATTTAAAACCATTGGATAAAATAAATATAATACATCAGTTATCTCCATGTAAGAAATCCATAGATATACTGATTGATAAGGTTGTGTTGTTCTTCCGTTCCATTCTCTCCCATATTGCTATGTGTTACTCCATCTAATTTTACAACCTTCATCCGGAATTGTTCCTGCTCCTTTTCAGTAGGTAACACTCCAGAGTCTGCATCATAATCGCCTCCTCTTAGTGTATAGAGTCGAGGTTTCTGTGTTCTGGGCATTATCATTCTGCGATGATCCATAGATATGGCTTTATTTATCAACTGCGGATATCGGGTAGCAAATAACATGGTCATATCTCCGCCATTGGAATGTCCTATCAATATAAAGTCATTCCAATTTAATTGTGGCTTCAATTTCTTAAATTCCTGAATAGTAAAAAGAATATTTGCCACTCCCCTTTCCCAATTTGGCATGCGTGTTTCCATGAAATTACCTTCCATGGCCAAAAGAGGATCATCTGCCAATTCATGTTGTATGCTTATTACGTAAAAGCCTTTCTGGGAAAGGAATCGTGTTAGATAGGCATAAGTCTGATTGGACTTATTATTTTTATTTCCATCGTAGCCGTGGCTAAATATAATGACTTTTGTTTTCGAATTCACTTTGTGCGGCTGATAGACGGCTAGCGGTATCACTCTGTTTCTTGAAGCATCAAAAAGGCAAGTCGAAAACTCTATTTGTGAGAAACAAGAGAGTGCTGATAATAAAAGAACAAATACAATAATTAGTTTCTTCATGTCTATGATGTGATATTTATTATTCTATAAATCTAAGAGCAACTGAATTATAACAATGAATGCATAATGTAAGGAAGGGATTATAAAATGATTTTCTCATAAAGTTTGAACCACTCTAAACCGTAATGACCCAATCCTAAATCTACGGTATCAATGTATTCGAACCCACACTTTTCGTACAATGAAATAGCCGGAAGATTTTTCTCGTAAACATCTAACCGCACAGACTTTATCCCCGAACTTTGAGCCAATTCCAATGAATAATCCATTAATGCATGCCCTACTCCTATTTTCAAAAAAGAAGGATATACAACAAAAGTATGTATCACAAAGATATGGCTATAGTCCAGTTCTATTTTCCATTTGACATTCTCATAAGCCTTTTCCGGTTGATGATTTAAAATGACTGAACCGACAATTCTTCCATCATATCTTGCTACGTAAATCGTTTCATCATTTACACCGGCAACCGCATCTTCCCGAACAGGATAAACACCTTTTATCCACCCAGGATAATTAGTCGTAGCAGCCAGATAATCATTCAGTTCATCATACAGCTTTTCCAGTTCATCTATATCAGCAGAAGTTCCGGGCTCTATTGTAAATTTCATATATACACACTGTTTATCTTTTTATCAGTTCTTCAATCTTTCCACCTGTAATATAAGGTATACATTCGGATATCTTCTCAATACTCCAATCCCACCATTGCAATTTCTGCAATTGAACAATCGTATTCTCATCAAAACGCTTCCGAATTTCTTTAGCTGGTGTCCCACCTACTATCGTATAAGGAGGAACATCTTTAGTAACCACTGCCCGCGACGCAATAACCGCTCCATCTCCGATATGAACTCCTGCCATGATAACAGCTTCATATCCAATCCAGACATCATTACCTATTACTATATCCCCTTTATTATCCCAAGCAGAAGTTACATCTCCTTTATCTAAATTCCATTCCTCAAAAAAGATAGGAAACGTATAATTGGATAAAGAACCCAATGTGTGGTTTGCGCTGTTAAAAAGAAATTTGGCTCCACAAGCAATGGAACAGAATTTGCCAATTATCAATCGGTCTTTATTAATCGGATAATGATATAATACATTGTTCTTCTCAAAAAGAACAGGATCATTTACAAAGTCATTGTATATTGTATAATCACCTACCATAATGGCAGGATTCTTAATCACTGTATTCAGATAAACAGTCTGGAAATCATTGGTGCGAGGATATGTTTTTGAATTCATTGTGTCAGCAGAAGAGGATTTATATTACATAGCAAATATACAAGATAAATTTCAGACTATCACACAACGAACTAAATATGTATCCCATATTGATGCTTCACTTCAGCCATTACAAACGTGCTTTCCAGTGATCCTAAGCTATCAATCGTCCCCAACACATTCAGAATAAACTCCTGATAGTATTTCATATTGGGAGCATGAATCTTCAACAGGTAATCATAACTTCCTGATATGTTATAACATTCGGTTACTTCAGGAATATCCTGTATAATCCGTGTAAACTCGGCTGCTATATCCCTGTTCAGACGTCTAAGCTTCACACTGCAGAATACGACAAATCCCTGATTCAGCTTTTCCGCATCCAATACGGCAATATACTTCTTTATATATCCTCCACTCTCCAACCGTTTAAGACGTTCAAAAACAGGAGTTGAAGAAAGGCTCACCCGTGCAGCCAACTCTTTTGTCGTCAATCGGGCGTTTTCTTGCAAAGTACGGAGTATTTGCAAATCGACTCTATCCAGTTTATCAAAAGTATCCATAAGAAAAATATTCTTCTAAAAGGTGATTTCTAGGAATAGCACAGTTGTATTATTCCATATAATGGCACAAAAATAGCATTATTTTCTATATTTCAGATATATATTGTTCGATATATCTTCATCCAATAACTTTGCAAGAAAATAAAGAAAGAATATTAAACTTAAAAAATATACGATTATGGCAACAAAGAATTTACATTTCGAGACTTTACAAGTTCATGTAGGACAAGAACAAGCAGATCCGGCAACAGATGCCCGTGCAGTACCTATTTATCAGACTACTTCTTATGTATTTCACAACTCCGCTCACGCAGCCGCACGTTTCGGCCTGCAGGACCCGGGAAACATCTACGGTCGTCTGACCAACTCCACTCAAGGAGTTTTTGAACAACGCGTAGCCGCTCTTGAAGGAGGAGTAGCAGGGCTGGCAGTTGCTTCGGGTGCCGCTGCTATCACTTATGCTTTCGAGAACATCACTCGTGCAGGCGACCATATTGTGGCAGCCAAAACTATTTATGGAGGAAGCTATAACTTACTGGCTCATACCTTACCCAGTTATGGCATCACAACAACATTCGTTGATCCAAGTGATTTATCGAACTTTGAAAAAGCCATTCAGGAAAATACGAAAGCCGTATTTATCGAGACATTGGGAAATCCGAACTCAAATATCATTGATATAGAGGCAGTAGCTGAAATAGCCCACCGCCACAAAATACCTTTGATTATTGACAACACATTTGGTACCCCGTATTTAATCCGCCCTATCGAACACGGAGCAGATATCGTAGTACATTCCGCAACAAAATTCATTGGCGGACACGGTTCGTCATTAGGAGGAGTCATTGTAGATTCGGGCAAATTCGACTGGGTAGCTTCCGGCAAATTTCCACAACTAACCGAACCTGATCCATGCTATCATGGCGTACGCTTCGTTGATGCAGCCGGTCCGGCTGCCTATGCCATCCGTATCCGGGCTATTCTGCTGCGCGACACAGGTGCCACCATCAGTCCATTCAACGCTTTTATCCTGTTGCAAGGCTTGGAAACTCTTTCCTTGCGCGTAGAACGCCATGTAGAAAATGCATTGAAGGTAGTGAATTTCTTAAACAATCATCCGAAAGTGAAGAAAGTGAACCATCCATCATTATCCAATCATCCTGACCATGCACTGTATCAACGTTACTTCCCGAATGGTGCCGGTTCCATTTTTACTTTCGAGGTAAAAGGCGGACAAGAGGAAGCACACCGCTTCATCGACAGCCTGGAGATTTTCTCCCTGCTTGCCAATGTTGCCGATGTGAAATCATTGGTGATCCACCCGGCAAGCACTACCCATTCACAGCTCAATGCACAGGAACTCGCCGAACAGGAGATTTATCCGGGCACCGTACGTTTATCAATTGGAACGGAACATATTGATGACCTGATTGCGGATTTGGATCAGGCGCTTGCCAAAATCTAACATTCAATCATTGAACTTTCCATGACTGCAAGATGTTATACCTATATAACATTAAAAACATTGCAGTCATGGAAAAATATTTAATACACAGCAACGAACTGCATCTGATAGACGCAGAGAAAATCCATCAAGCCGTAGAAAAGATGGTGGAATCACTCGATTTAGCCGCAGGATCAACCACTAACTTCGATCTCTATCAGGTTGTGGAAAACTACTTTAAAGATCTCGAGAAAAGGAGAAAAATTAATCATGTACTGGGAATCAAAGAAGATAGATATGAACTAGCCGAAGATTTCGGTATAAAATAAAAAAGAGATTTATTCAATCACACCAGACAAGTTTTCCAAAAAATAAGGGAGTTGCACGTTAAGTACAACTCCCTTATTTTTTGAATTATCAGAGTATAACAATCAATTTCCCTGATGCACAGTAAGCTGTGGGAAAGGGAAGTTGATACCTTTTTCATTGAAGGTTTCGTAAATAGCTTTATTGGTATCGAAATAAACACCCCAATAATCTCCGCTATTTACCCATACACGTACCACCACATTCACACTGCTGGCATCTAGCGCATGAAGAGCTATAAACGGAGCAGGTTCATTCAAGATACGTTTATCTTCAGCCAGAATATCACGAACTATCTGCTGAACCTTATTGTAATCTTCCCCATAATCTATACCAATAATCCATTCTACACGGCGGGTTTCCTGATGACTATAGTTGGTCACTACTCCACTGCTCAATGAACCATTTGGAATATAAATCAATTTGTTGTCCGAAGTAGTAAGGATAGTATGAAATATCTGGATTTCTTTTACTGTACCGGCTGAACCTTGCTGTGTTTCTATCCAGTCACCTACCTTATAAGGTTTGAACAAAAGAATAACCAGTCCCCCGGCAAAGTTCTGCAAATTGCCGGACAAAGCCATACCGACAGCCACACCGGCAGAAGCCAATAAAGCCGCAAACGAAGTTGTTTCAACTCCCAAGGCGCCGACAACAGAAATGATTAAAAGGATTGTCAACAGAATATTTACCAGACTTCTAACGAAAGTTTTGATACTTATATCCACCTTTCGTTTATCCAACAGACGTCTTATAAACTTGTTGAGCAACGAGATAAGGAAACGTCCGACAATAAAGACGATGACCGCAATCAATATACGTTCTCCGGCACGAATACCGAAGTCTATCAGTTGTTGAGTAATCAGCGAAAGTTTATCCAATCCGTCGGCATTGGCAATCGCTTCTTCCATTAATTTATCTGCGGCCACTTGCACAGAATCCGCAGCTTGTGTTGCTTGCAATAATAGTAGCATAATTAAAATATATATTAAGTGAATAAATTGCTGTTTTGCTATTTCAACAATCTACAAAGTTATATTGTTTTTAGCGAATCTAAAAGTTTTTTTTGCTTTCCTCCTGCAAAAGCTGTATTTTTGTAACCGATTCACTGGTAGGGGTGCCTTAACATGACGGGCTGAGAACATACCCATAGAATCTGATCCGGGTAATGCCGGCGTAGAGAACTAATTAGTAAGCAAAAATGAAAAGAATTGTATGGATGGCCGTCGCCTTATTGGGCGCAGGCATCACTGTTCATGCACAGACGAGTGCAAAGGACAGTATGAGAGTAGTAAACCTGCAAGAGGTGCAGGTAGTATCCACACGTGCCACAGCCAAAACTCCCGTGGCATTCACCAATATAGGTAAAGCAGAACTCAAAAAGGTAAACTTCGGACAGGATATCCCCTATCTGCTAAGTATGACTCCTTCCACATTGACCACATCGGATGCAGGAGCTGGTATCGGCTATACGACACTTCGCGTACGTGGAACCGATGGCACACGAATCAACATCACAGTAAACGGCATACCGATGAACGATGCCGAAAGCCATAACCTGTTCTGGGTGAATATGCCCGACTTTTCTTCTTCCGTAAAAGATATGCAGGTGCAGCGCGGAGCAGGTACATCGACGAACGGAGCAGGTGCTTTTGGAGCCAGTGTCAATATGCAAACCGAAGGTGCATCTATGAAACCATACGCCGAATTCAATGGTTCATACGGTTCGTTCAATACACACAAGGAAACAGTGAAAGTGGGAACCGGCTTACTCAATAACCACTGGACGTTTGACGCCCGCCTTTCCAATATCGGTACGGACGGATACATAGACCGTGCTTCGGTGGACTTGAACTCTTACTACCTGCAAGGAGGTTATTTTGCAGAAAACACCTCTGTGAAACTGATTGCATTTGCCGGAAAAGAAAAGACATATCATGCTTGGGGATATGCAACAAAAGAGCAAATGGAAGAATTCGGCAGACGTTACAATCCTTGCGGGGAAATGTACACCGATGCCAACGGCAAAAAACATTATTACGACGACCAAACAGATAATTACCTGCAAAAGAATTATCAACTTCTCTTCAATCACACTTTCTCAACGGCTTGGAACCTAAACGTTGCCCTACATTATACCAAAGGTGACGGTTATTACGAAGAGTACAAAGACGGCAGATACCTGATAGAATATGGGTTAAAGCCATTTACAATAGATGGAACCGAAGTAGCTAAAAGCGATTTAGTCCGTCAAAAGAAGATGGATAATAAATTCGGCGGCGGTGTTTTTTCTCTCAATTACACAGCTAACAGGCTAAGTGCATCCCTGGGCGGCGGATTAAATCAATACCGGGGCAATAACTTCGGAAGAGTTCCCTGGGTGAAAAACTATGTAGGTTCTCTATCTCCCGACCATGAATATTACCGCAACAAATCCAAGAAGACCGATGGAAATATTTATCTGAAAGCGAACTACGATCTTACTAAAGGACTAAGTGCTTATGCCGATCTCCAGTATCGCCACATCAACTATACCATCGACGGAAACAATGATAAATATGACTGGAGCAAGAATGCCCTGCGTCCACTGGCAGTAGATAAAAAGTTCGATTTCTTTAATCCGAAAGTAGGATTAAACTGGAACATCACTTCCAACCATCGTGTCTATGCCTCTTTCTCGGTTGCTCAAAAAGAGCCGACAAGAAACAATTATACGGATGGTGATCCGGACTCGTACCCCAAAGCAGAAAAGCTGCTCGACTATGAAGCAGGATATACCTTCGCCAACCAATGGCTGACAGCAGGTGCAAACTTCTACTACATGGACTATACCGACCAACTGGTTCTGACCGGAGCCTTAAACGATATAGGTGAAGCACTGACCGAAAACGTGCCGGACAGTTATCGCATGGGAATCGAAATCATGCTGGGAATCAAACCGTGCAAATGGTTTCAATGGGATATCAACGCTACATGGAGCAAAAACCGTATTCAGGATTTCGTAGAGAGCCTGCCGGGCTACCACTATAATAACGACGGTAGCTCTACTTCTCTCCCAACTATTCAGATAAAGCATAAAGACACTCACATTGCTTTCTCACCGGACTTCTTACTCAACAATCGTTTCTCATTCAAATCTAAGGGATTCGAAGCTGCCCTGCAATCACAGTTCGTAAGCAAACAGTATATGACAAACGCAGAAGTTGAAGAACTGACTCTTGATAAGTATTTTGTCAGCAACCTCAATCTGGCGTACAGCTTCCGTCCCAAGAAAGTACTGAAAGAAGTCACCGTAGGATTTACTGTATACAATTTGTTTAATGAAAAATATGAAAACAACGGCTGGGCATCAAGTGACTACACCGATACGCTGGAAAATCGGGGAAACTATGCCGGATATGCTGCACAAGCAGGAACAAACGTTATGGGACATGTTTCTTTCCGCTTTTAATCACACAGAGTTATGGAATTGAATTTTCTGGAAATATTCGGTACGATTGTCGGGCTGGTCTACCTTTGGTTAGAGTACCGGGCAAGTATCTACCTTTGGATAGCGGGTATTGTGATGCCTGCCATCTATATCTTCGTATATTACAAAGCCGGATTGTATGCTGACTTTGGCATCAATATCTACTACCTGATAGCTGCCATCTACGGCTGGTTCTTCTGGATATGGGGACACAGAAAAAAGAAAGGCCAATTGACGACAGCAGATGCTTCAATCGGTGCCCCCCCTAAAGGTCTTCCTATCGTACATACTCCGGGAAAATGTTACTTACCTCTTTTTCTGATATTCATCGTTTCTTTCCTCGGTATTGCATGGATACTGATAGCATATACGGATAGCAATGTTCCTTGGCTAGATAGCTTTACTACCGCATTAAGTATTGTTGGCATGTGGATGCTGGCACGCAAATACATCGAACAATGGTTTGCCTGGATTCTTGTGGATATTGTCTGCTGCGGACTTTATATCTACAAAGACCTTTATTTTACTTCCGCTTTGTACGGACTTTACTCCATTATAGCTATCTTTGGCTACTTTAAGTGGAAAAAATTAATGAGCATACAATGAAATACGAACACTATACTCCCGAAGCCGTGATACTTGCCAATGGCGAATATCCCAGCCATCCTCTTCCCCTGCAAATGCTGGAAAATGCAGAATTTGTAGTTTGTTGTGACGGGGCAGCCAATGAATATATCCTGCGTGGGCATACTCCCGATGTAATTATCGGTGACGGGGATTCTCTTTCCCCGGAATATAAAGAACTTTTCTCTCCTATTGTACATCAGATAGCGGACCAAGAAACGAACGACCAAACCAAAGCCGTTCATTTCCTGCAAAAGAAAGGATTCCGGAGAATTGCCATTGTCGGAGCCACCGGCAAACGGGAAGATCATACGTTAGGAAACATCAGTCTGCTGATCGACTACATGAAAGATGGTATCGAGGTACGTACCATTACCAACTATGGTATGTTTATTCCCGCCAAAGACACGCAAACTTTCGCCTCTCATCCGGGGCAACAAGTTTCAATTTTCAATTTCGGAGCGAAAGGATTGCAAGGAGAAGGATTAGTTTATCCTCTTAGTGATTTTACTAATTGGTGGCAAGGAACGCTTAATGAAGCAACAGCTAATGAGTTTACTGTTCATTGTACGGGAGAATATTTAGTATTCCTAGCTTCTATATAAACGATATTGCCATTACTCGGTTTATACCACCCTATTGTCATAACTGTGCCACCTTGTTGGCACGACCGTGACACTTCGATGACACAACCGTGCCAACAAGGTGGCACAAATTCATTCATAGGAAGAAGAGGATTAAAGCGTCAACAAGTACTTCTTGAAGTCCGCAAACTCTTTTGTCATTTGAAAGCTCTTTTTCTCGCCTTTCATAAATTCCTGCAATTTGGCAGGGATTTCTACCGCTTCTCCAATAATGCTTTCCACTGTTTCGAGGAACTTGGCAGGATGAGCCGTTTCAAGGAATACACCCGTTTCTCCCTCTTTCAAGCCTTCTACCAACGCACGATATCCACAAGCACCATGAGGATCAAGGAGATAATGATGTTCTTTCCAGGTTTCTTTCACCGTTTCGCGGATTTGCTCATCGGTATAAGTTGTTCCTGAAATCTCAGCAGAGATATCAGCGTGTGAACCGCCATATAAATCAAGTACGCGGGCAAAGTTACTCGGATCGCCTACGTCCATAGCATTAGCAATCGTTGCGATAGACGGACGGGGATTATATTTACCTGTCTGCAGATATTGATAGAAAATATCGTTGCGGTTATTGGCAGCAATGAAACGCTTCACGGGTAAACCCATCTTCTTACCAAACAATCCGGCGGTGATATTTCCAAAGTTTCCACTAGGTACACAGATTACAGCATTATCAGCTTTTCCGGCACGTTTCAATTGTGCATAAGCATAGAAATAATAGAATGCCTGCGGCAGGAAACGGGCTACATTGATGGAGTTGGCAGAAGTCAACGAAAGGTGTTCATTCAATTCTTTATCCATGAAAGCAGATTTCACCAATGCCTGACAATCATCAAATGTTCCGTCCACTTCAAGCGCAGTGATATTCTGTCCAAGTGTAGTGAATTGCTTCTCCTGTATTTCGCTCACTTTTCCTTTCGGATAAAGCACATACACATGAATGCCTTCCACACCCAGGAAGCCGTTGGCAACAGCACTTCCCGTATCACCGGAAGTAGCTACCAATACATTGACATTCTTTTGTCCTTCTTTCTTAATGAAGTATCCCAAAAGACGCGCCATGAAACGACCGCCTACATCTTTAAATGCTAACGTCGGTCCGTGGAAAAGTTCAAGTGAATAGATGTTATCTGCCACCTTAACCAAAGGTACATCGAAACTTAATGTATCATATACAATCTGTTTCAGCGTATCGGCAGGAATATCCTCACCGAAGAAAGCATCGGCTACGCGATAAGCAATTTCCTGAAAGGATAAACTATCAATCGTATCGTAAAAGTCCTGTGGAAGAGGTTTGATAGACATAGGCATAAACAGCCCTTTGTCGGCAGCAAGCCCTTTTACCACCGCTTCTTGCAGTGAGGCAACAGGTGCTTGTTTATTCGTACTATAATATTTCATAATCTGTGGTGACTTATTTCATGAATTCTTTTATAAACTCGTCTTCTTTCAGAAGTCCGTAACTACCGTTGCAAGCAGCTATTTCATCATACGTCTGCACTTCGTCCGGCTCGATACCCGGATACCAGATAAGGAACGGAATGGGATCAGATGTATGGGTACGAAGCTCACAGGGAGTAGGATGATCGGGCAATACAGCAATGGCTACCGGTTCGTCCCAATCTTTCACTGCTTCATAAATAGGACCTACGGCACGTTTATCAAGATTCTCGATAGTGAGAAGTTTCAAGTCGATGTCTCCCTCGTGTCCGGCCTCATCACTGGCTTCGATATGCAGATAAACAAAATCATCCGTCTCCAATGCTTCCAAGGCAGCGGCCACTTTGTTTTCATAATTCGTATTATAAAGTCCGGTTGCTCCCTCTACTGCGATGCGACGTAAATCAGCATAATAACCGATTCCGTTTATCAGATCGACAGCCGAGATGACTGCTCCTTTCTTTACCTGTGGGAAAGTCTCGGAGAAAGTAGGCATCTGCGGACGGTAACCGGGGCTCCAAGGCCAAATACTGTTCGCAGGATCTTTACCTTCTGCCATACGTTTCAGATTCAATGGATGATCTTTCAGCAATTCCTGTGATTTCAGAATCAGGTCGTTAATCAGATCTGCCGTTTCTTGCGCTTCCGGAACCAATGGTTTCACCATCAATGGACGGAAAGGTTTCAAAGGTACATCATGCGGAGGTGTACAGTCCAATTCTTTATTACCTCCCTTGATAACCAATAGATGGCGGTACTGAACTCCTGTATGAAAGCGTACGCGGTCATTGCCCAGTTTTTCTTGCAAATATTGAATCAATACATCTGCTTCTTCTGTAGATATATGTCCGGAGGAGTGATTCTTCAGAATTTCTCCTTCCACACAAATCAAATTACAGCGCATTGCCATCTCACCCGGTTTCAGATCCACACCAATACTGGCAGCTTCCAGCGGTCCGCGACCTTCATATACCTTTGGCAAATTATATCCCAACACGGACATATTGGCAACTTCACTACCCGGATGGAAACCTTCCGCCACAGTAATCAGGCGGCCATTACGTCCCATGCGAGCTAGCTTATCCATATAAGGCGTCTTTGCATATTGCAGGAGCGTCTTGTCCCCTAATGACTTCACTGGCCAATCGGCCATTCCGTCTCCCAATATGATAATATGCTTCATAAATTGAAAATTGAAAATTGAAAATTGAGAATTGAGAATTGAGAATTAAAAAATGAAAGAAAGCCTTAGATCCGTTTCCGAATGGTATTTCTCAATTTTTAATTTATTAAACGTTTGCGATACTCATGATGTCGGCAAATACTCCGGCAGCCGTTACGCCGGCACCGGCACCGTATCCTTGAATCATCATCGGATATTCTTTATAGCGTTCCGTAGTGAGCAGGATAATATTGTTGCTGCCCTCCAGTCCGTAGAACGGATGGTTAGCTCCTACTTCCTGCAGGCCGACGGAGGCTTTTCCATTCTCCAGTTTGGCGACGAAACGCCAGTGTTTGTTTTCTTTTTCCAATACCTGGCGACGGGCTTCAAAGTCTGCGTCGAGACTTGGAACACGTTTCCAGAAATCTTCCAGAGAACCTTCGAAGAAGTCATTCGGAACAAAGAGGTTCTTTTCAACATCTTCCTGCTCCAGACGGTATCCGGCTTCACGTGCCAGAATCACCAGTTTACGGATCACATCTTTTCCACTCAAGTCAATACGTGGGTCCGGTTCAGAGTAACGTTCTTCCTGTGCCATTTTAATGGTACGGCTGAAAGGAATATCGGCACTGATTTTATTAAATATATAGTTCAGCGTACCGGAAAGTACCGCTTCAATCTTCAGAATCTTGTCACCGCTATGAATCAGGTCATTAATTGTATTGATGATCGGAAGACCTGCACCTACGTTTGTTTCGAACAGATACTTCACACCACGTTGGCGGGCAATCGTTTTCAGTTCACGATAGTTTTCATAAGCGGAAGAAGCCGCAATCTTATTGGCTGCTACCACAGAGATATTGTGTTGCAGGAAATCTTTGTAAAGCGATGCGATGTCAGCGCTGGCCGTACAGTCTACGAATACGGAATTAAAGATATTCATTCCGATAATCTCGTCGCGGATGGTTTGCAGGCTGCTGTCCTTGCCCTTTTCCAGCAGTTCTTCACGGAAGTTGGCGAGGTCGAAACCTTCACGGCTGAACATTGCCTTGGCTGCATCAATGATGCCTACTACATGGAGTTTCAGTCCGTTTTCCATCATCAGCTTTTGTTGCTGGCAACGAATCTGTTCTACCAAGCTGCCCCCTACCGTACCGACACCACAGATAAAGAGGTTCAATACCTGATATTCGGAGAGGAAGAAAGAGTCGTGGATTACGTTCAATGATTTACGCAAGGATTTGGAATCGACAACAAAAGAGATATTGGTTTCCGAAGCTCCCTGTGCGCAAGCGATAACGTTGATACCATTACGTCCCAGTGTACCGAAAAGTTTACCTGCGATACCCGGTGTATGTTTCATATTCTCACCTACGATAGCCACTGTTGCCAGATTTCTTTCCGCCAAAATCGGAGAAATCTCACCCATCTCTATTTCTTTCGCAAATTCTTCGTTCAGCACTTCACAAGCCAGGTCGGCATCAGCATTACGCACACCGATAGAAGTACTGTTTTCCGATGAAGCCTGTGACACGAGGAACACGCTGATTCCATTCTTTGCCAATGCTTTAAAGATGCGGTAGTTGACACCGATCACACCTACCATACCGAGGCCCTGAACAGTAATCAGACTTGTGTCGTTGATGGAGGAAATACCTTTGATAGCTTTGCTCTGCGGGTTGGAAACTTCTTGTTTGATAACCGTTCCCACTCCATCCGGATTGAATGTATTCTTTATTATAATAGGAATATTCTTGTGACATACGGGATAGATAGTCGGCGGATAAACCACCTTTGCGCCGAAATTACAAAGTTCGGTCGCTTCTACGTAACTCAATTCCGTAATCGTATAAGCAGTCGAAATGACACGCGGATCAGCCGTCATAAATCCGTCTACGTCCGTCCAGATTTCCAGACTTGCCGCATCCAATGCCGCAGCGATAATAGCAGCCGTATAATCCGAGCCACCGCGTCCGAGGTTCGTTACATCCCCTGTTGTTTTATCCGAAGAGATGAATCCCGGCACCAGTGCTACTTTAGGAATAGACTGGAAAGCCTCTTTCACCAGTTTATTAGTCAATTCTGTATCCAGCGTGTGCTTGCTATGCTTTCTTTCCGTCTTGATAAAAGTGCGCGAATCGAACCATTTTGCTCCCTCAATCAGTGCGGTGACGATGATCGATGAAAGGCGTTCACCATAGCTGACGATTGTATCCGAAGTTTTCGGGGAAAGGTCTTTAATCAGGTAAATTCCCTGAAAGATATCCTTCAATTCGTTCAGCAGCTCGCCAATCTGACGTTGCAACGATACTTGCTTTTCTCCGGCAGGAATCACCTCCTTAATCATCTCCACATGACGGTAAACGATTTCGCGGAACTCACCCTCATAGGCTGAATCTCCCACTGCCGCCATCTTCGATGTATTTATCAATTTGTCAGTGATGCCTCCCAATGCGGAAACAACTACAATTACCGGCTCATTTGCCGACTCTACAATTCTCTTTACGCTTAAAATGCTGTTCACGGAACCTACGGATGTTCCGCCGAATTTCATTACTTTCATGAAGATACTTATTTAAATGCAATGTCCTGCAGTTTGCTTTTTACAGAACGATTGGTTGTTTACGAATAAAATTGAATTTGAATTTTGCCTGCTTATACAAGCGTGAATCACGTAGATACACAAAAACTATCCATTAACCCCTAAGGGTCATGGTACACATGAATGTGACTGTATGTGGATAGTACTTCATCATAGTCCTTGTTTCTACTCTTGTTTTTGATAAGTGTCGCAAAAGTAATAATAAAAACGTTCAATCTATCACTTTTTTCGGTTTTTTTCCTGAAAAAACAATCGTTTTTTTGTAATCGGTTGGTAGATAAGACTTAAAGAGTAGAAAGTTCGGTAGCCGGTAGCGATTTGGTAGCTGTGCGGGTTTCGCTGCATTGCTTCGCTCTGCTCTTGGAACTGATGCAAATATACTAATTTTGACCGAAAAAGGGAAATGTTTCGGGGATTTTTTATTTTTCGGGATTACCGGATTACAGGAAAAGCATAAAAGCAGGAGGCGGTGCAAGAAACGAGGTTGCACCCGTGGTTTTACCCGAAGTGTAAAGTGTTGATTTTCAGTGTGTATTTCTGTGGTGCAAGGTGCAGCTATATTTATATATATAGCTGCACCTTGCACCAGCCACACAGAGCTGTTTTGCGGCTTGCACCGATATTCTTTTAAGTTGCTGTAAATGAGTTGGTTTTGAATTTTTGTGTTTGTTTCGGGGAAAGGTGGGATGAACGGGGTGTTCCGATAGGGCTTGATTGCTTTGTGTTTGCCCTGCAAGGGCTTGGCAGGCGGGGGGCTGGAATGTCGGGCTTAGGGCAGTCTTGAGGCTTTTATTCAATCCTTTGCCCTTTGCGGTCGATGTAATACCAATCATCGCTTTCCCAATAGTGGTATTCCCCATCCGAACCGGGAACTTCTTCCAGTTCTCCCGTGTCGGTTACTTTCGCCTTCCCGTTCTCGAAAGGAAAGCCAAAAGCGAAGCGTGGTTCTACGAGGGTATTGCCATGCTCGTCCGCATATCCGATACGCCCTTTTTCATCGACGATGCGGTAAACGCCTTCCTGCACGGGGTCGTTGCCGTTGTCATACCGATACGGGACATAGAGGCTTGCGGGATGGCTGTTGCCGGAGGATATGGCCGTGCAGCGGTCATGATAAAGGGTGAACAGCCGTATTTCAAGCAGGATGGCGAGAACTGCAAGCACCATGCAGACAAGGAAACGAAGGCGATAGCGTTGCCGTACCGATACATGGAACGCCCCGTAATAGTCGTGCATCATGCGGTAACGCTCCTCGGTATAGATGCGCATATTCCTCCAGAGCAATACGGGGAACGGCAGTATCAGCGGGAAAAGGGTAAGGCGGTTGTCTGTTTCGTAAAGAAAGCGGACAGCCGGAGTGTCCAAGAACTGTAAAGCGATGGCGACAGGAAACAGGAGGCAGGCGAACTGAACCACACTGATGACCGCAAAACTACGATCCGGGAAGCCGTGCCGACAACTGCGCCACGTCCAATAAAAGAGGTGGTCGAAGAATCCGGGGAGCTTCAACCGGCTGGTTCTTTTATGTGGGGAGGCTTTCTTCATACGTTTGCGGCTATATAGGTGCAAATAAAACGTATTTCTTCCAAACGGAAAAGAATTTTGCGGTGAAACTTTTTGAGTGATTGGACTTTTCGCTATTTTTGTTTTGAGGTATAACGGTTCGTCCGTAAGGTATGAATTTGGCTTTTTCTGTTATTGCTATGGAATGGTTCGATAAGATAAGCGAGTTTATGGAGGGTCTGCCGGAGTGGTTGCAGGCGCATCCGAGGTACGGCTACCTGATCGTGGCGGGAATCCTGCTGCTGTGGCTTGTGGGGATTGTCTGCGGATGGCGGTGGACGTACTCCCGTCCGGGAAGTTGGGAAGGGAATTTCTGGCTGGGTACGCTGGGTGAAAGGAGTTACCGTTTCTGGCTGGGGCTGATCGTTGCCGCCGCAACGGGATGCGCCCTGTTGCTGTTCTTCGTAACGGGATAAGCAAGCGGAAAGCTGTATTACCGTCCTGCGAAGCTGAAAGCGATGCAGGCGAAGTACGAGACAATGGGCGAATACCGGAAATTGCTCGGTCAATGCCTGTTCTGGCTGTATGTTATCGGCAGTTTTGCATCGTTCTTCATTATAGCCGAACAAAAGAACCATTCCAAGGAGCAACCACTGATCGAAAGGTTGCAGGAGATACGGGACGGTAAATATCCCGTTGAAAAGACGCACTCACCAACCGGCGAATGACTTTCTTCCGGCTCCCCCTGCTTACTGTCATGCCGTTCTGCGGGTGGAACCGGTACAGCCTTTCTGTTTTTCACGATTGAATATCCGGACCTATGGAGCAAAATCCGAATCTGTAATTCAAGGAAATATCGTGACCGATACGGGGTGTCGGCAGGACATCTATTGCAAACAATTTGTAATTTCGTGTAAGATTTGTATTATTTAATATCGTATTGAAACAAAATGAAACAGAATCTTACACTAATTCTAATGAATGAAGCCGTCCGGGAGGGATGGCGGGAATGGATGGAAAAGGTACGCAGGGTATTGCCGCAAACGGATGCGGAGCGTCCGGTGACATGGATTGCGGCGGAACGGCTCGCACGGGAGAACGGACGGATGGTGCGGCTGGTGGAGCTGCTGCGGGAACACCGCCCCGTACTTTCGTACCGGGTGAAGGAGGAAGCCGGACTGCTGATACTGGTCGCCTATCACCGCCACGGAAGCTCGTCAGACTTCCTGCTGGAAACGGCGGAGGCGTATTTCCGGGAAAGGGACTGCGGAGGATTCCTGTTCCTCTGCCGGATGCAGGCAAGCATCAACGCCTACGACGAATACCCGCACCTGAACGTGCTCTGCAACCGTCTGGCGGGACTGCTGTTCCGCTTCCGCCGTGAACGGGCGTCCGAGTACCGCAAGGGCATACCGCCGATGTTCGGCAAGGCGGACTTGCAGGAGGTGGAAAAGTACCTGCCGCACCTGCGGGGCTGCTCGTTCCGGGAAGAAATCGCACTGGCTCTGCCCAAGGTGAAGAACGTGGAGGAACTGGCACGGGAATGCGCCATGTCGGTCAATACGCTGGGACGGCGTTTCAAGGAGGAGCTGAACACCACTCCGCACCGCTGGCTGACGGAACAGCGGAAGGCGCACGTGACCTCCCTGCTGGCGGACACGGACATGCCCCTTCAAGAGATTGCCGACGTGTGCGGCTTCGCCACTCCGAGCTACCTGTGGGACTTCTGCAAGAAGCACCTGAAGGCTACTCCTGCCGAAATCCGTGAAATCGCCCGGTGCGCCCGTACAGTTTAGCCTCCCTTTTCCAGCCCTGCCGTGAAAAAACGACCGTCCGGAGCCGATTGGCGGACAATCCGAATCCGGCGGTGAAGATTCAGAACGCCCGTTTCCCCGCCGTCCGCTAACTTTGCGCCCTTATAAACAACATGAAACAAGATTTATATGGAAGAATATTTTAACGGGCTGCTGAAGGAGGTGGATCAGCGCATGGCGACCACAGCCCCCGGCATGGACGGCAAGGAGGTGATAGGCGTCTGCCGTGAGATGGTCTCGTACCTGAAAGGCAAGAACCGGGAACTGAAGGAGTACGCCCTCGCCCATCCGTTCGCCGGGGACGCGAAGGAGATCCTCTACTTCAAGTATTACAAGCCCGCCCTGACGGGCAGGCTGCTGTACTATTACCGGGTGTACCAGATAGAGAGCGGCTGCCCCGCCTGCCTGCGTGTCGCCGAACCGTACTACCGCAAGGCGATGGAGCGTGCCGAGCGGATGATGGAACGCTACCTGCCCTTTTACCAGTATTACCACAGCGGGGCGACGTACCGGGACAGCTACTATTTCCTGCGGGCGAAGGGCGAGCTAAGCCCCGAGAGCGGCAGCTTCGTGCTGGACGAGGAGGCGGAGTTCTCCACGGGCTACGACATACTGGCGGCACGGCTGATCTCGGTGGAGATGCTGCTGGTACACCTGAGCCGCCGGATGGAGCGTGCGGCGCAGGGGACGGAAACGGAAGCCGTGCCGGAGAAGGAACACCGCTGGACGAACACGAAGGTTGCCGCCATACTGCTCGTCTATGGCATACACGTGACGGGAAGCGTGGACGAGGGCAACGCCGAGATCGGCGAGCTGGCTGCGCTGTTCGAGAAGCATTTCCACGTGGATCTGGGCAACGTGTACCACGCTTTCGGCAGGCTGCGGGGGCAACAGAACCCGACGGCGTTCTTGGACGAGATGAAGGAGAGGCTGCTGAAAAAGATGCGGGACATGGATAGCCGGTAGCAAGTTGGCAACGGGGCGGCAGGACACGGGAAGGGAGCGTCCGAAGGGCTGGAAAGAGCCTTCCGGACGCTCTTTTTTACCCCGTCTCGGTCCTTTTTACCGCCCGGAACGGCGGCAAGGGCGAAAATGCGCCCCGAAAAAAAATCTTTGCCAAGGTGCTGATATAGTGGCAGGAAAAACCGGCGAATCGGGCGACATTTGCGGCAGAAACCTAAAAATGAGTACGACAATGGAAATAATGACCATCGAGAGCAACGCCTACCGCCTGCTCGTGGAGAAGATCGAGAAGATAACCGCCTACGTGGAGGAATCCCGGAACCGGGAGGAAACGGAGCGCAAACGGAAAGAGGAAGCGGAAAGCCCTGCGACCAAGGGACGGAAAGCCGACCCGAAGTGGATGACGCACAAGGAGGTGTGCGAGGCGCTGGACATCAGCCACCGCACCCTGCAACGCTACCGGCAGAAGCATATCATTCCCTATTCGATGATCGGGCGGCAGATACGCTATCCCCGGCAGGCTGTCGAGAGCCTGCGTGAGCGGTGGATGGTGGAGACGCCCGCCGCCAAGATCGACCGGATGATAGCGGAACATCCCCTGCATAACCGAAAAAACGGCAGCTATGGTAAGAAAGGAAGAAGTGCTGGCAAGAACCAGTAACGGGCTGGACGTGTTCCGCCACTACCTGCCCGTGAAGTGGCGGGTGGGCAGGAACTTCCTGAACCCGCTGTACGCCGACAGCAAGGCTTCGTGCAACGTGTATTACGACCGCCGGAGCGGTACGTACCGGATGAAGGACTTCGGCAACGGGGACTATTCGGGCGACTGTTTCTTCCTCGTGGCGAAGCTGAAAGGGCTGGACTGCCGGAACGCCGCCGACTTCGTGGAGGTGCTGCACACCATCGACCGGGAGCTGTGCCTCGGACTGGACGGGGACAGCCCGACCGACGGGACGGTGGGAACCGGGGGCTGCCGGAGATTGCGGCCCGTGCCGGGCGCAAGGGGCGGCGGTGCCGGGGAAGCCGGAACGGACACGGAAGAGGCGGCAGTGTCCGCCGACCGTCCCGAGCCGAAGCCCTACCGGGCGGCGGAGAAGCCCTTCACCGAGGGGGAGCTTGCCTACTGGGGCGCATCGGGCATCACCGTGGAGGTGCTGCGCCGCTACGGGACGGTATCGCTCGCCGAGTACCGGGGCAAGACGAGGGAGGGCAAGGCGTTCGGCTTCAGCTCCACCCCGGCGGAACCGATGTTCGGGTACAGGGGGAAATGGGGCGTGAAGGTCTATCGCCCGATGTCGGAGGTGCGCTTCGTCTATGGCGGGCACACGGGCGACAACTACTGCTTCGGGCTGGAGCAACTGCCCTCGAAGGGCGACCTGCTCTTCCTCACGGGCGGCGAGAAGGACGTGCTGACGCTGGCGGCGCACGGCTTCCACGCCATCTGCTTCAACTCGGAGACCTCGGTCATCCCGGCGAAGACCGTGCGCAAGCTGGTCTATCGCTTCAAGCACATCGTGCTGCTGTACGACACGGACAAGACGGGGCTGGAATGCTCGGAGAAGCACCGTGCGCAACTGGCGGAGTACGGGGTGAAACGGCTGGTGCTGCCGCTGCCGGGGACGAAGGCGGAGAAGGACGTGACGGACTACTTCAAAGCCGGGCACACGAGGGAGGAGCTGATGGGGCTGTTCCTGAAACTGCTCGACACGCTGTACGGGGACACGCTGGCGATGCTGAAATCGTGCGAGATCGACTATGACCACCCGCCCGAACAGGCGGTCGCCATCGTTACCGCCGGGGACGTGCCGTTAGGCTCGGAAGAGAACATCCTCTGCATCACGGGCGGCGAAGGGACGGGCAAGAGCAACTACACCGCCGCACTGGTCGCCGGGGCGATCATGGAACGGGAGACGGACGCCGATCTCTTGGGGGTGCGGGTGGAGCCGAACCGCAAGGGGCGTGCGGTGCTGCTCTACGACACGGAACAGAGCGAGCAACAGCTCCACAAGAACACGGGGCGGCTGCTGCGCCGTGCCGGGCGTGAGCGGATGCCGGAGTACCTGCACGTGTACTGCCTGACGGGGATGTCGAGAAGCGAGCGGCTGACCGCCATCGTGCAGAGCATGGACCGGTACCACTACCTGCACGGGGGCATCCATCTGGTCGTCATCGACGGGGTGGCGGACCTGATCCGCTGCGCCAACGACGAGGCGGAGAGCGTGGCGCTGATTGACGAGATCTACCGGCTGGCGGGAATCTACCGCACGTGCATCGCCGCCGTGGTGCATTTCGTGCCGAACGGACTGAAGCTGCGGGGACACCTCGGCAGCGAGCTGCAACGCAAGTCCGCCGCCATCCTCTCCATCGAGAAGGACGAGAACCCGGAGGTGTCGGTGGTGAAGGCGTTGAAGGTCAGGGACGGCAGCCCGCTGGATATTCCGCTGATGCAGTTCAGATGGGACAAGCAAGCCGGGATGCCCGTCTATGTGGGCGAGAAGCCGAGGGCGGAGAAAGAGAAGCGCAAGGAAAAGGAGCTGGCGGAGATGGCACGGGAGGCGTTCGCCCGGCAGGAGAAGTACGGCTACATCGAACTGTGCGAGCTGATACAGGAGATGCTGGAAGTGAAGGAACGGACGGCGAAAGGCTACATCCGCTATATGCGGGAAAAGGAAATCATCGAAAAGGAGGGCGACTGCTATGTACACGGACAGGGAAGAGTTTGAGGGCTGGATGGAGCGCATCATGGAACGCTTCGACCGGACGGAGAAATTGCTGGAAAGGGTGCTGAAGAAGAACAACACGCTCGACGGCGAGGAGGTGCTGGACAACCAAGACCTGTGCCTGCTGCTGAAGGTGGGCATCCGCACGCTGCAACGCTACCGTGCCATCGGGGTGCTGCCGTACTTCACCATCAGCGGCAAGGTGTTCTACCGCACGAAGGACGTGCACGAGTTCATCCGCACCCGTTTCGCCGACGTGGAGGAACGGGCTGCGAAACGCAAGGAGAAGGAAGCCCGGAAAGAGGAAAGGCGCAGGAAAAGGGGGCTGTTCCCGTGAGAATGACATTTTTCTGACGGTGCTTTTAGTGGATGAAGCCCTGCCGGATTGTGAGATTAGGCGGGGCTATTGTTTTGTTATTCGGGAAGTTTCATTATCTTTGTTCGCACGAAGACAGAAGGCGGTGCTCTCGGGCACGGTCGCTGTCGTGACATAGAAGATTCATGCCCGGCTTGGAAGCAGGCGGGGATTGATATACATATTGTACGTTCGCTGAACGTCTTGAAGTAAAAAACTGGTAATTTTTGATAAGCAAGACGAATGGCGCAATGTTCATGCTGTATGCTTATACGGCGTGGGCTTGCCTATTCTGCTTATCGGGTAATACCAGTACCTTTACTTCGGAATAGCGTGAGTTCACGCTGTTCTTTTGGGTGCGAGGCGGACATAATCCTTAAAAACACATTGATATGAAACAGATTACCTTGCACGTGTACCAATCCATTGACGGTTGTCCGGTCAGATCGGACAAGTATTTCGATGCGGCGGTGGACGCCTCCGGCTGCGTGCTGATCGACGAGGAAACCTACCTGCGCATTTACCTGAACCATCTGGGCTGGCCGCTCACGGCAAAAGAAACTTTGGTCGTGACGGACGGCTGTATTGATTTGACGGAGAAGGAACGGGTGCGGTTTGTTACAGGGGATGCGGCAGCGGAACTGCGGGGAATAAAAGCGGACGGCGAAGGTACGGTAACGGCTTACGGAGCGGAAACCGGGGCTTTGCTCTTGGATAACGGGCTGGCGGACGAAATCGTGGTGATAACCGTGCCGGTACTGGTCGGCGGCGGTGAGAAGGCACTGGAGTGCGGGCTGAATGACGACAGGACGTGGGTCGTGCGGTCGAGCAAGGTATTGGAGGACGGGAAAATCCGGACGGTGTACGGAAGGGTATGCCCATGAAATGCAAAAAGCCACTGAAAAGTGGCTTGGGTCATTCAGGAAAGGATGACGGGTTATAAAAAAACGACCCGCCGATTTGAGCATTATCAAGAGGCTTGGCGGGTTCTATTGGTGCAAAGATAAGGTAAATTCTTTGAAAGACAAAAGAATATTAAATTTAGGTAATACCGTTGCCTAAATTTGAGGTACAAAATAACAAAGGTGCATCAATGATGCACCTTTGTTGTATAATATGTAACTGACAAACATTACAATGCCGTTGGCAATGACTGAGTGTCAATAATTCTCTTTTTATAAAAGATTTTTTGGAAAGAAGACAATACACTACTGTCAATCCATTTAGAATGTGAAGCAAAAAAAGTATCGGCAACCTTGATATATTCTTTGGGTGCCTCACATTTTCTTAATGAATTGGAAATTAACATCATCCCTTTAAGTTTAGACTTAAAGAATCTATTTTTTAATCCATTGCGGTACAGAAAATCAAAATAGACCTCTGCATCGGCAATGTTGAGATTTGCCAATTCAGTCTGAAGCTCTTTCCAGTAGTAGTTCGTCATTTCTGACGATAAAATAACCACTAACAAGCTCCGTCCTTGCAAGGGGATTATTTGAAATTCTTTATTTTCCATTTTACCAATTATTACATATATTATTAATAATAACAAGGCAGTCCTTAATAATGTTTACGGCTTCATCGTATTCAAGGGTTCTACTTGTTTCCACATTAAAACTGTCCACATGGAATGTCGAGTGCCTATGTTGATTGAAGAATGAATATCCTTGTTCCAAAGCCTGCTTCAAATGTAGATTGTTGTCATACGTTCCGATACCACTTTTAAAGCAATACGCCCCACTATTATTTTTCTGAAAATATGTCCCGTATTCGTCAAAATCAGGCGCATCTTCCAAAAGACGAGTGCGCAATACCGCATCTAACGCTTTCAAAATGCCAAAAGTATAACATCCATAATCATCCACCTTAACCGCAGAGTTAGCCAAATTGATTGAAGTATTGATAAAGTTTTCTATCACACTTCCATCAATATGCTCTCTGTTTCCAATATACTTGCTAAGGTCGTTGTCTAATGCATAGCCAGCACGTGCTTGGATAGCAAACACTTCTTCTATAGCTTCGGAAGGAATGGAAGATATAGCTTGCAACACTTCGGTTATAAATTCCACATAAAATGATGTGATACATCCTTGTACCATTAATGTTCCGTTATTATAAAAGATAACAGAAACCTTAGCATCGTATTTCCCTTTCAGATGATATTGGTTCCGGATGTTCGGACTCTTATCCGTGTTTACTTCGGAAACAACAACATTATTATATTCTTTTACCGCTGAAATCAATGTATCAAAATCATCGCTCCTTACACCTTTCAATTTGAAGCATTTTTGATCCATATCCGGTATCGCAGTCTGTTCCACAATATACTCCCAACAATCCTTGCAAATTCCATTCAAAGTTCCATTTTTGCCTTGTATATTATGAGAAACTTGTCCACCAGTAATAAAACAATTTAATGTGCTTTTTTCCTGATTTTTTATATTGATAATCTCTATCTGCTTTTGCTTTCCTTGGTTACATTCCTTTATGTGAAGCGTATAAGCAGGGCGGGCAGCAATAAATTCTTTTGCTACTTCATCTATTTTCTCAATAGCCAGAGAGTATTTTTTAGTCGCCATTACATTCAAATTGGTCTGCAAAGTTATACATTTTATTTATATTACAATGTAGATCAGTATATTATTAACTATATTATTAATTTACAAGAGAACTACATGGTTGTTTTTTAACAATTGTGCTTAAAAGCCTTTACGGGTACAAGACCTTGAAATCCCGTGGGCTGCCGCCGTCTGTCAAGCCGTCCTGCCGGAGCCGCCGGAGGGTCTCGGCTGCCGATCCGCTGCCGAAGTTGCGGACACAGTACAGGCGGGAGAAGCGGAAGCGGCGGAGGTGGACGAGCAGGTGCTCCACGGTGAAGACGCCCAACTCCCGGCACGCCCGGACGATGCGCTGCGACAAGCCGAAGGTGTCGAGCGGGGTATCGAGCAGGCGGCGGAGCCTGCCCGGTCTGCCGGGCTTGCCCCGCTGTTGCGCCACGTCTTCGTAGATGGTGGCGACCCGGTTGCGGCTGAACAGGGCGGCAAGGGATGCGCCGTCGATCATCAGGATGCCGTCGAAACGGGCGTAGGCGATGTGGTTGCCGTTCATCCAGAGGGTGATGCGCAGCTCGTCCGTGCCGCAGAGCCGGGCGGCTTCCGCCACGGTGATCCAACCGATGCCGTTCATCGCCTGCGCTCCTTTCCTTTGGGCTTGTCCGTGCGGGGCGGGAACCCGTACACGGTGCGGAAGTCCTTGTCGAAGGTGAGGTACGCATCGAAGGGCTTGCCGTCCCTGCTCCTGAAGCCTTTGATAAGGGATGTTTTGCCTTTGGTCACGAGGTCGGCAATCTGGCTGTCGGTGAGCTGCTTCTCCCCCTTGTTGCGGAAGACGGTAAGCCCACAATCGACGTTGCTGCACTTGGCGACCTTCGGGTAAAGGAGGATGCGACCGGAACGGCACTTGGGACACGGGATATGTCCGCCGTCCGCCACCGATACCTGCACTTGCAGGAGTTCTTCGGTAATCTGGGCGGCATAGACCTCGATGCCCTTGCGGAAGGTGTCGGGATTCATCTCCCCGCTCTCGATCTTGGCGAGGGCGGTCTCCCACTGCCCGGTCATCTCGACATCGGCGATGCGCTTGTCCTTCACTATCTGATACACGGCAAGCCCCTTGCCGGTCGGTACGAGGCTCTTCTTCTCCCGGCGCACGTAGTCCCGGGCAAAGAGGGTCTCGATGATGGAGGCACGGGTGGCGGGCGTGCCGATGCCGTTCCCTTTCAGGCTGTCCCGCAGCTCGTCGTCTCGCAACTCCCTGCCGCAATGCTCCATCGCCGAAAGGAGGCTGCTCTCGGTGTGCAGGGGACGGGGCTTGGTCTGTTTCTCCACGCACTCCGCCGATTGCAGGGGGAAAGCCTCGCCGGGCTGCAAGGGCGGCAAAGCGGCTGTACCCTCGTCGTCCTCGTCCCGCTCGTTCCGCACGGCACGCCATCCGGCAGACCTGACGACCGTTCCCTTGGCGGTGAACACGCTGTTTCCCGCCGTGAAGGAGACGGTGGTAACATCCTTGAGGCAACGGGCGGAGAAGGCTTCGAGCAGGCGGGCGGCTACCATGTCGTACACCGTGCGCTCGTCGGCGGACAGCTCGCCGGGCAGACACTCGGTGATGATGAGCGCATGGTGGTCGGTAACTTTCCCCGCATCCACGCTGCGGCGGTTGAGCGAAGCTCCTTTCAGGGCGGCGGCATGGGCGGCGAAAGCCGGGTACCGCTTCAGCAGTGCGATGCGGTCGGGTATCTCGTCGAACACATCGTCCGAGAGGTAGCGGGAGCCGGTACGGGGATAGCTCAACACCTTCTTCTCGTAAAGCGACTGGGCGACGGAGAGGGTCTTGTCCGCCGAGAAGCCGTACCTGCCGTTCGCCTCTTTCTGCAAGGCGGTCAGATCGTAGAGCAAGGGAGGCTCTTGGCTCACTTCCCTGCGCTGCACGTCGGCAACCTGCACCGTCCCCGTTGCGGTAACAGCGGCGAGGGCGGCGTTTGCCGCCGGAAGGGTTTCGTAACGCAATTCAGAGATGGCGGCGAAGGGCGTGCCGTCCTTTTCCGCCGTAACCTTCAGCCGGAAATAGGTCTGCGGGGTGAAATCCCTGTTCTCCAGATAACGGGAGCAGATCATCATCAAGGTGGGCGTCTGCACCCGTCCGAGGGAGTAGATGCCCTGCCCGGCGGCGATGGAAAGCGCTTGAGTCGCATTCAATCCAATCTCCCAGTCGGCGATGGCACGGGCTTCGGCGGCACGGTAGAGGTTGTCGTAGTCGCTGCCGGGCTTGAGGTTATCCAGCCCCTCCCGGATGGCACGGTCGGTCAGCGAGGAGATCCAGAGGCGCAGGCAGGGCTTGCGGCAGCCAAGGTAATTGTAGATGTACCGATGAATGGCTTCGCCCTCACGCCCGGCATCGGTCGCCACGACGATACGGTCGGAACGGTCGAAAACCTCCTTGATGACCTTCAACTGTTTGAGCACACCGGGATCGGGCTTGTACTCCTTGCCCTCCCGTATCTGGCGGGGGATGTACTTGAACTCCTGCGGCAGAATGGGCAGGTTCTCACGCCGGAAGCCCGTGTAGCCGTATGCTTCGGGCATGGCGAGCTGGACGAGATGGCCGAACGCCCAGGTAACGAGGTAGCCGTTACCTGAGAGGTAGCCATCGTGCCGCTCCCGGACATTCAACACGTTTGCTATATCCTTCGCTACGGAAGGCTTTTCAGCGATGACTGCTGTAATCATATTTCTTTAATTTTTAACGGTTTGACAAAAGTTATCCCGCCGCTCGGACGGGATAACCGGGTAATTCATTTACAGAATGGCGGGGGAAATCATCGGCGGACACCCCGGCTGCGCTTGGGCTTGTCGGGCTGCTCCTGCTTCTGTGCCTGTTTCCGGTCCTCTTTCTGCTCCTGCCTGCGCTCCTGCTGCTGTTTCTGCTCCCCGGTGGGGCGCTGCTGTGCGGATTGCAGGGCTTCTTTCAGGTTGCGGGTAGCCTCGACGGTCTTGCCCTCGGAATTGACCGCCACCTGCACCTCGTTCTCCACGGCGGGCTTGACACACCCCTCTTCGAGCGCCGCCTTGTAGTCCTTGGGGAACATGAAGGCGGGCTTCTCGCCGGGCTTCCATGTGATGTAGCCTTGGTAGGCTTTTCCTTTCTTGTCCACCAAGCCGGAGACCTTGACCGTTCCCCCGGCTTCGAGTTCGAGGCGGGACTTCTCGGTAAGCTCCTGCTTGCGGAAGGTCTTCGGCACCTCCTGATTGGCGGTCTGTTTCAGGTTCGCCTTGTACGCATCCATCGCCAGCCTGCCCCGGTCGCCGAAGAGAAATTCGAGCTGCATCTTGGCTGCGCTGAACTGCACGGGTGCCGGGTAGAGCTTGGGCTGCTCCCCCTCCTTGGCTCTGGAAAGGAACTGGCAGACCACCGCCTCGCCCTGTTTGAGCCGGGCTATCTCGTCCGGTGTGAAGGTATGCCCGTTCTTCTCCGCCGGGATATTGACCTTGGAGAGCGGGAAGGCGACCAGCTCGTTGGTCTTGAGGTTGCGGCTGACAAGGGCTTCGACCTGCTCGCCCGCCCGGTTGGTGACAGTAGCCGGGTGTCCCATGTTGCCCGTCTGCCGGAGCACCTGCTTGTCGGAGTCGGTGATGTCGTAGCCGAAGAACTGCTTCTGCATCTTCTCCGGGTCGAGGATGCCGTGGCTGCACACGGTCAGCCTGCCGTCCGTGCCGGGCTTGAGCGAAAGCTGGCTGTCGTTGCTGTGCGAGATGCCGTCGAAGTGGAAATGCACCCGGACGGTCTTGTCGGTCTGGAAGCCCCGTAGCATCTGGTCGAGCATCCCGTTGCCCTCGATCTGCTCCCGCTGCACGCCGAGGGCGGCGAGGCTGTTCCAGTCGATGTCCTCCGGGCGGTACTTGTACTGCGGGTTCTGTTCGGTCTGCCCGGCGGACTGCTGCGGCACACCCTCCGGCTGTTGCTGCTGCCCGGCTTGGGTCTGCTGCTGTGCCTGCACGGGCGGCTGCACCTCGTACTGCGCAACGAGCGGCTCGCCCGTCTTGACGGACTGGCTCTCCCGTTGCCGGAAATCGGCGGCTACCCGCTGCACCTCCTCTTCCGGCACACGGAAGAAATGGAAGCGGGTCGGGTCTTTCAACTGGTTCCAGAGGTTGGAAAAGAAATTCGAAAACATATCGCCGTGGCGATCCACCCGCAGGAGGTCGTTGTTGTCCTCCAAGGGATTCTTGGTCTGTAACTCGCCGTCCTTTACTCCGCTGACGGCTTGGAGCGTGCCTTTCTCGTCCATGACGAGCAGGATGTCCATTAACTGCTGGCTGCTGTCCGGTCGTTCGTCCATAATCTAATGTTTTTAAATGGTGAATACTATTGGTTCTCAAGTGAAACCGGGCGTAAATATAGAGGGAGAAACACGGGGAACGTGCAACTCCGGGGCGGGCTGTCCGCACTTGTCGTCCGGTTCGCAGGTTTGTCGCAGCCCTTTCTTGTGAAAAATATCAAAAAATCATGCCCCGCACGCATTTTTCTCCTCCGGAAAACAGCGATAATTCGTTGTTTTCTCTATATTTGTAAAATATGGGTAATGAGGGACACGGTCTGTCATTGCCACCCATGCGATGCGTATGAAAGTTTATCAGAGCAAACCGAGAATAACGCTTTCACCTGCCATCCGTGACGGGCAGAAATACGTGGAAGTGGAGTTCGACGAGGACGATGCCATCCGGCTGTCGCTGTCGAAAGAGAAGGGCGTGCGGTTCGAGGGGGACAGAGCCTACCTGCCGGAAGAAGGCTTCGACCTGTCCGGCTTTTTCGACCGCCATGTGGAAACGGCGTATATCAATTACTCCGCCCTGAAAAACACCTTGCCCAAGAAGAGCGGGAAAACCAGCCCCGCCATCCCGCCCGGCTATGCCGAGACGCTGCGGCAACTGCGGTACAGCGAGCATACCGTCCGTGCGTACACTGTCTATTTCAGGGAGTTCCAGCAATACTTTGCGGGAAGAAACCTTCGCTACATCCGACCGGAAGAAATCAACGCCTACATCGTACACCTGATTGACACACGGAGGATCTCGTCGTGCCAACAGAACTTGCGCATCAACTCGATCAAGTTTTATTTCGAGAAGGTGCTGGGACAGGAACGGAAATGTTACGAGGTAAAGCGAGCCAAACGGGAACGGACGCTGCCCGACGTGCTGAGCAAGGAGGAGATAAAATCCATCCTTGACGCAACCGGTCCGGACATCCGGCTGTTCTGCATGTTCTCGTTGCTCTACTCCGCCGGGTTGAGAATCAGCGAGCTGCTGGACTTGAAGCCCCACGACATCAACGTGAGCCGTTCGCTGATACGGGTACGGCAGGGCAAAGGGAGGAAAGACCGCTACACGCTGCTGTCGAAGCCCCTTGTCAGGAAGCTGACCGAGTACGCCAAGCTGTACAAGCCGCAGGAATGGCTGTTCGAGCGGTACAAGGGCGAGCCGTTCACGGAGAGCATCGTGTCGAAGAAGCTGAAAGAGGCGGCGAAGGAAGCCGGAATCACCAAGCGGGTGTACCCCCACCTGTTGCGACACTCGTTCGCCACGCATCTGATCGAGCAAGGCACGGACTTGAAAATCGTAAAAGAGCTGTTGGGGCACAACCAACTGAAAACGACGGAAATGTACGTGCATATAGCCGACACTTTCAAGAGCAGCATCCGCACTCCATTGGATGATATTCTTGAAGGTGATAATGAGATAGTTAAATAAGAAAATAACAGCGAAAACCGCTGATAATTACATGTTATCGTCATTAAAATAAAAACGAACATGGAGAAAGGAATAAAAAGAATTGAGCAGAATGGTGTTCACGTTGCATATCTTACTTGTCCTCAAATCAAATTGAACAAGTATAAAAATGCAACCATGTTATCGTTGTGGCATATTAAAGGCAACTCAATGGATTTTATTTTGGATATGCCCGAATTGCAAGATATCAGGATGTATTCGTGTAAATTCAATGACTATACAGCATTAAACAAATTGACACATCTAAAGAGATTATGTATTAATGGTATTGCCACAAAAGAAGAGCAAACATTTGATTATATAGCCAATCTTTCTCCTTTAGAAGAACTAATCATTTGTAACATAAAACCGTTTAGCAAATTCCCCAATTTATCGAACTTACATAGTTTATATTGGTTATTTATTTGGGAATGTAAAAATTTAGTTGATATAAAAAACATTGCCGATATTCCCAATTTGCGTGTATTTGATTGGTGTTGTTCTCAATTAAAGCCTACTGAATTGGAATTTGTAATGCAAAAAGACAGTATTCAAAAAGTTGCTGCTCAATTTGGAGGAAAGAGGTTAAATGAAGAATTTAAATCATTATTAATGAAGTACAATTTATGACGATAACAAGCGGATGAATCTCCCTAACGGTCGATTATCTGCCGGACATTAGCATCAAATAAAAAAGAATGAAAACAATAAAAGAATTGCTTGATGAAGTCATTGATTTAGAAGGTAAGGTTCAAATAAGCCAAGCTATCGACTTTCATAAGGGAGTGCCTACCCTTGAAAAAGGAGTTTATAGAAATGTCTCTCCTATGTTGAAAATCAGGTATGGGGCATTTGGTAAATGGATTAATGCGACACATGGAGATTGGCTTGATACAAAAGAAATGGAAAGTCCATGGAATGAAGATGAAAAGGATGAACGGTTGATAGGAATTGTTCGCGACATAAAAGCTTCAAAGGATTATTGGGAAGACCATGCTACTGGACTATTTGCGCCAAACAGAATTTCCATTTTTGCAGCAAGCGATAATGGCTATGAAATGATTTGCCTAATATGGTTTGACGGTACAGAAGAACCGGAATTATGGGTATATGATTGCAACGGTGAAAGTCGATATAAAGATTTAGCTGCTTATTTGCAAGCATATATTGATGATGATGTATCAGCTTCTGAAGTAAAGTGGAAATTAGCTGATATGTGATTCTTTTATTAGAAGTGATGCTAACATACACCTTAATCGCCCAAAATGGCGATTAGCTGCCGAACATTACCAATAAAGAAAAATATGAATGCTATCAAGTATAAACTAATTGTAGATGAACCGTGGGGCTTTACTCATAGTGGAAGTAATGTTTTTCATGGTGTAGTGGTAAAGCAACTTTCCCCTACGTTTCTTCTTTTCAAATCTGATAACTTAGTGAGTTTTGAAGGAAAAGAAAGCCATATCCTTATTTTGAAACCCAGATATGAGAAAGAGGTTTTTGATTTGGAAAGTGATGATGAAATTGTCGTAGGTGGTGCATTGTATCAGGAAAAAGAATACGAGGGTAAAGATGAAAAATATTTAATGTCACATAGTAAATATGTTGTTATTGGAAGACTAAAAAAATAAATATTGGTAACAATCACTTTAACAGCTAAACTCTGTTAGCTGAAACACATTACCAATAAATGAATATAATGACACAAGACATATACAATAGTATTCGAGAAATATTGCTGTGTGATGAAGATATAGATTTTTGTTGCAAACTTTTATTGAAAATAACATTTAACTGTGATGACTGGAAATGGATTCAGAACGTTTGCATTGATATTATCAACAGTAATAGAGAAAAGAATATATGTGGATTAGCAGTTACGTGTATCGGACATTTGGCTCGAATACACGGAAAAATAGAAAAAGAGAGAATCTTTGAAGTGTTTAATCAACAAAAAGATAATCCTTTCATCAATGACAGAATTGGAGATGCCATTGATGATATAGATATGTTTGTGCATGAATAATTGGTAACACACGGATAAATCTCCCCAAAGGTCGATTATCCGCCGAACATTATCAATATTAAAATACCAAATATGCCAAGGTACACAAGAATTATAACATCACTATCAGATTTCATCATTTTAATAGATGAAATCTTGACTAAATATGGAGCTTCTGTTTTTTTAGAAGATAAGACTAATGATGGCTTCATAAATAAACTTGTTGTAACTGACGATATAGTTCGTCTTGTGAAAAGTAATCGAGATAAAAACTTGAATTTCTTCATTACAACACTATCGTTAGAGTACGAGAATAGGTTTAATTTCTATGATGATGCACAATGCAAGTTTGTGATAGAAGGCAGAGGTGGTAGAGAAAATGCAACAGAATTGGAAATGTTGCAATTAAGGGTTATCTCAAAAACACCGGATTGTCTTATCAATAAAATATCCAATGAGATAAATTTGAAGCTTAAAAAAGACTCTGGGTATGACAGTGAAATATTAAGAGGAAGCTATAAGGTGTTTTATAGTAAGGCATATTTGGGGAAAAAGAAATTTGTTTATGAAATAGACAATTCCCTATTGCCAATGATTGAAATAGGGAACAATGTGGATTAACGAAATATTGATAACAAACAGCAGAACCGCTTAAAAACGGAATGCTGCCAGACATTATCGTTGTCAACATTAGAATAAAAAAATGAAAACAATAGAAGATATGAAACTTGAATTATTGAGTGATAACTCAAATAAGTTCATGCAGACTCTAATAGATTATGACATAAAAAGTAAAGACAAATATGGCAGTAATCTACTTCATTATTATATAATGAACTATGATAGTATTGTACATCCAGCAGGTGTGATTATATCCGAATTTATAAAAAAAGGATTGGATATAAATGATAAAAGAAAAGACGGACGGACTGCATTATATCTTTCTGTTCAGTGTCAGCTACAAGATATTTTTGAAATACTCCTGAATAGCAATGCAGATTTGGATATACAAAATGTAAATGGGAATACTCCTTTATGGGAAGCCGTTATGCGATACCGTGGAGATGGCTTCTTTATCGAACAACTTTTGAAAAATGGGGCTAATCCCGATATAAAAAACAACTATGGAGTATCTCCTAAATCATTGGCAAGAACTATCGCAAATTATGATGTAAGAAGATTCTTTAACAACGATAACAAACAGCAAACCGACTGAACAAGCGGCACGCTGCCAAACATTAGTGTCATATAAAATTATAATGAAACAGATAATAGAAAAAATCAATAAAAGTTGGCACTCCAATCCTCCATGTGATCAACAAATAATGTTGAGTGTGGGAAAGTTGTTTCCATTACCCGATGATTATAAGGAATTTATGTTATGGAGTAATGGTGGAGAAGGTAATATTGGTAGTCAATATTTATCATTATGGAAGATTGAAGATTTGATGCAACTGAACAAAGAATACCAAATACAAAAGTATTTGTCGAAAAAATCTTTGGTTATTGGCACTGATGGAGGCGATAATTGTATCGGTTTTTATTTTGGAGAACCTACTTTTATTTTTTTACAACCATTAGGAGATTTAGACTTATCTGAGAATAGATTTTTATCCCAATCATTTACAGATATGTTCATTAATTGGTTGAGAATAAGATAAAAAATGACACTAACAAGCGGCTCAACCTCCCCTGAAAGGTCGGTTAGCCACCCAACATTATCTGCCCATAAAAAGAATGAATATGAAAATAGAATTAGAAAATTGTCAAAAAAGTCTTACTCTCAAAGATTTTGAAGAAGTTGAGAGCAAGTTGGGTCATGTTTTGCCGGAAAGACTGAAAGAGTTCTATTTACAATATAATGGAGGAGAACCTAAACAGCAAACCATCTCCATAAACAAATATTACGAAGTGGAAATTAGAATTTTCCAACCGTTCAAATATAATAAGAGTTTTAAGAATGCTCTTTTTCATACTGTTGAAGGAGAAACCTTGGAGCATCGTAGTTCTAATTCGATTTCTGACAATATTCTGCTATTTGCCAGTGGACATAACAATTTGAGAAATATTGGTGTAATTGCAATCAATATAAAAAACAGAGCTGTATATTTTTATAAAATTATTGGTTTTGTAAAAAATAGCGATGCATTTATTTTTGATGAACCTCAATTGATAGCGGATTCAATAGATGATTTTTTCAATAATCTCGTTGCTTTCCCAAAAATCGAAGAGGAACAACAAACGGAGATTATAGAAATAGAAGGTGTAATGCCTGAACTTTCGGACTGTTCGGCTTCGCTAACAAAAGAAGATATAAAGAATTTTGAGGTTGAGTTGAATGTAAAGATTCCGGCAGGCATGAAGAACTTTTACCTCAAGTTCAACGGTGGTATGCCATCACCATATTGTTTTCAACCGCAGGACGAGGATTTGGATTGGGTGGAGATAAATGCGTTCTTTCCGATAAAGGAACGCACCAATGCTTTTGAAACAATTGAAGTCATAGCCAAAGACATGTGGAGCAGAAATCTAATGCCAAGCAACCTGTTGCCTTTTGCTATGGATTCGGGTGGAAACTATTATGCGTTGAACTTGAAGAATAAAAAGATTTACTATTACTTGACTGACGAGTGGGACGAAAACGCTTCAAGAGAATACAACTTTGAAACAAATACTCGTTACATCGCCCAGTCATTCAATTACTTTATAAATCATTTTATCGAAGAAGAGGAATAAAGCGGGCAGATAACAAGCGGATCAATCTCCTTTAATGATGATTATCCACCAAACATTAGCAATTGACGAAAAAAAGAAAGCAATGAGTGAAATTATAGAATACCGTCCAATTAATGAGGACGAACGAATAGAAATAGATCAGCTTGCGGCTAAAGGTTTAGTCCTTATAGGTTTGCAGGAAAGTGCTGAATCCTCTGCCATCCTTGATGGCATAAAGAACTATCTCAATAATTTTGAAAGTTCAGATGACGAGGAAATTACGGATAGGGCTTATGAGTTAGGTTCCCTGTTAGGAAACACCATCCAAAAGCACTATGGATGGAACTGGTTTTGTGTAGAGGAAAATACAGATGATTCTTTTCATTGTGTTGCTTCTAATAAAGAACGAGCCTGCTGCGCCTGTCATGAATATATATACTCCATATTGACAAAACAGCATTCCAATAATGTAAAGTTGTTGTTCAATATGATAAAGAAGGACTATCCTAAAGAATGGCACTTCATGTTGCTTTCTTAAAAGATTGCTAACAAACAGATGAAACATTTAAGGCAGTTTATCTGCTAAACATTAGCAATAAAATGTAAAATGAATAAAATACCATTCAATTATGCTGAGCAATAAAATAATAGAACATCTGAAACAACAAGGCATCTATTCTGAAAAGGAAGATGAAAAATACAAAGCAGCTTTAATCAATTTAGGTGTTGATTTGAATAGTGATTTTGCATTTTTCAATTTACATACTACTGAAATTACATTTCTTGGGCGGCATAGTGAAATGTATAATGTATGTTGGTTCAGTATTTATTCGAACGATTTGAGTTATGCTATCGAATCTGCTCGGAATATCCTAAAGTTACCAGATGAATACCTTCCATTAGATAGTTTTGAAGCAGAAGGTGGTTTCTTTTATAATCGTAAAACAGAGGAAGTTCTTGAAATTGAATTGGGCGAAAAACTAATCAATTTCCAGAATGGAAAGTTATTACCACAATGGAAAGACTTTAATTCTTTTTTGGAATGGTATTTTAAATTAGAATAAAAATATTGCTAACAAGTAGATAAGCAACCCGAACAGGTTACTATCTACATCCCATTACCAACAATTACTTTATGAATAAAGAAATAGAAATACTTATAGCAGCCATAACAAAAGCCGCAAGAATGGCTTTCCAAAAGTTGTTTAGCAATGGCGAACATTTTTATTATTGTGCGCTTCTGACGACAGGTGAAGGTTTTGCTCCTGTTATTTCTGCATGGTCGTGGGAAGCATTAGCCAGAGTAACACAATTGAACTCTGAAACATATGCACAAAGTATAAAGTGGTCTTATGCAGACTCGCCATATTATGCTTTTGGCTACGACGAATATTTTAGTGATGTAAAACAGCTCTTTGAACATCGAGCTAATATTGATAGTTTGAATGATGAAGATTGGGGAAAGGAGTTTGATGTCAGGCTAACTGCTATGGTGAAAGCAATGTCAATTCTTGATAAAGAAGGACTTTTTGCACAAAACCAATCACGCCGCAGTATTTTGATAAATGTAGAATTAATGCCGCCTGATGCTTCAAATGTGCAAAGAGCATTAGAGCTAAACAACTCCGAAGATATTGAAGAATATCTTCAAGAAGCTGCTGAAAGTGAATAATAAAGTTGGTAACAAAGCGTGATAACGCTTGACAGCGTTCCCCGCTAAACCATTATAAACTCGTAAAATAAAAATATGATTGAAGCACTGAAAAATATAGGATTCATCGTTACAGAGCGATTGGAAAGAAAAGAATTAAGCTCTGATTTACAAAATCGGTACTCCGAACTTCCTGCGGACTATCAGGAGTTTTTACAACGGTTTCAGACAATCACGAATGAAAGTGATAATGTTTGGTTTAATTCCATAGAGGACTTTAACGGAGAAAGCGATAGCGGATTCCGTTGGAATGAATTTGAGCTGATGGGACTTGAGGCGTTGGCAGATGATAAGGAATCCTGTGATATGATACGCCTGTTTTGGGATAGCCATATTCCTATTCTTATGTCAGTAAAAGATGGATACCAATACTTGTGCATAGATTTATCTCCGGAAAATTACGGTAAAATCTATTATGGAGTTGAACCTGAATTTGAAGATTCGGCAGAATTTGTTTGCGATAGCTTTAATCATTTATTAGAAATGTTGTCTTCCAATAAAAAGAATGATATACTGACAAATTTCAAATAGGTTTATAACAAGCAGATAAATCTCTCTGAAAGATTGATTATCCACCGAACATTATGTGCCACAAAAAAAGAAAATGAGAATATGAAACAAGAATTTGAAGGTTTTGATTTTACAAACTTTTGGGATGATAATTACTATGCCCGCAAGGAGTATATCAGTGATGCCCCAACTGATGAATTGATAGCTGATGTAGAGAAAGAATTAGGATACAAGTTGCCAGCTTCCTATATATGGCTGATGAAGCAGCATAATGGAGGCATCCCTTTCAATACATGCTTCCCTACTGATTCACCCACAAATTGGGCTGAAGACCATATTGCTATAACTGGCATTTACGGTATAGGTAGGGAAAAGGACTATTCACTATGTGGAGAAATTGGCAGTCAGTTTATGATTGATGAATGGGGATATCCGGAAATAGGTGTGGCTATTTGTGACTGTCCGAGTGCTGGGCATGATATGATTTTCTTGGATTATCGAGAATGTGGTCCATTCGGAGAACCAAAAGTTGTGCATATCGATCAAGAATCAGATTTCAAAATAACTACATTAGCAGAAAATTTTGAGGATTTTATACGAGGGCTTGAAAATGCTGAGAAATATGAGGAATAGTAAGTAAGGCACATAACAAGCGGAAGAATCTCCCTAAATGGTCGATTATCCGCCGAACATTAGTTGCGGTCAAAAACGAAATAAAAATGAATGTAATATCAGAAAAAGAATATTCGTTTTCAAATGCGCTTTTTTGGAACGTAATGTTACATCATCATATTCGAGCCTTTGATGAAGAAAGGGATGCGAATTTTGATGAAGTATGGGATGAAGAACTTGTACCAACATTGTTGGATGAAAAGAAGTACAAGAAATATTGGTGTTGGCTATCTCAAATTGATTTGAAAACATCCGAAAATCAAGGTGAAATAGAAAATCCAAGAACTCTAACACTTCCTATCGGCAGCGATATTGTATTGACAATAGAATTTCATCCTTGCTGTACATATTATTTTTTGAATGACACTTTAATCGGGGAAGTTAGTGGCAACTTTCACTTGAAGTATCTCACATATTCGGAATTAATGAGGATTACAAAAGAGAAATATGGAGATGTACTGTTCCATTTACTCTTACCTTTGTCTGCAATCAGGGAACAAGAAAAAGACATAGCACTTAATGCAATAATCCAACGATTGCAACAAATTCCCTTATTCAAGGAACATTCCGCATATATAGGTAAATGTATCTTGAATGGATTATTAATATCCAACTCTGACATACAAGAAATTCCCAAGATAGGAACGATATGTACAAGCAATCATTCATATAGAAATGCTTTGGTATATGATGATGAAAGGCAGGAAATAAAGGAGCTAAATATCCTTTTATCGAGATTATAAATATGCAACTAACAAGCGGATTAATCTCCTATAAAGGTCGATTATCCACAGAACATTATCTGCCCATAAAAAGAATGAATATGAAAATAGAATTAGAAAATTGCCAAAAAAGTCTTACTCTCAAAGATTTTGAAGAAATAGAGAGTAAATTGGGTTATGCCTTGCCGGAAAGACTGAAAGAGTTCTATTTACAATATAATGGAGGTTCTACGAAACAGACCGCAAGCATAAATAAATATCAAGAGGTGGAAATTGAAGATTTCTTCCCATTCAAATATAACAAGGATTTTAAGAATGACCCCAGATATACGGCAGAAGGCGAAACATTAGAGTTAAGAAAAGCTGGAGCTATATCTGATAGCATTCTTATTTTTGCTATGGAATCTACCGATGAAGGTCGGATTACCATAGACTTGGTTAATGGAAAGATCTATCTTTACCCTATTGTGGGGATGCAAGATGTAATCTTCAATTTTGGAGAGCCACGACTTGTTGCAAATTCAATAGATGATTTCTTTGACAATCTCGTTGTTTTGGACGGGCACAAAGCAATTCCAGCAATAGAAGAAATCGAAGAGGGACAAACGGAGACAGCAGGTGTAATGCCTGAACTTTCGGACTGTTCGGCTTCGCTAACAAAAGAAGATATAAAGAATTTTGAGGTTGAGTTGAATGTAAAGATTCCGGCAGGCATGAAGAACTTTTACCTCAAGTTCAACGGTGGTATGCCATCACCATATTGTTATCAACCGCAGGACGAGGATTTGGATCGGGTGGAGATAAATGCGTTCTTTCCGATAAAGGAACGCACCAATGCTTTTGAAACAATTGAAGTCATAGCCAAAGATATATGGAGTAGGAATTTAATGCCATGCAATCTGTTGCCTTTTGCTATGGATTCGGGTGGAAACTATTATGCGTTGAACTTGAAGAATAAAAAGATTTACTATTACTTGACTGACGAGTGGGACGAAAACGCTTCAAGAGAATACAACTTTGAAACAAATACTCGTTACATCGCCCAGTCATTCAATTACTTTATAAATCATTTTATCGAAGAAGAGGAATAAAGCGGGCAGATAACAAGCGGATCAATCTCCTTTAATGATGATTATCCACCGAACATTATTCGCAAAAACAAATGGAAGAAAAAAACTATATATCAAACTTTGATTGCTCGCTTTGGCAAATTGATGATTGGGGACTATATACAGCCAAATCTCCTATCTATATCAATTCTTTGGGCAGCGATTTTAATGTGTGGTTTGATGTGGACGGCGAGAGTTTTCCTACCGACAAACAGCTTGTTGCATGGGCGGGATTTTGCAATATTAATTCAAATGAAATAAAAGAAATGATGATTGACGGTCTTACAAAGTTAGTAGATAAAATGGATGTCTTGCCAAATGATGTAGAGCCGGAATTTGGTCCGATATATAGACCTATGGCGATTTCGAGAAATGCCAAACGCTCTATTGAAGCTGTAAGACATAGTAGAAAGACATTAGGTAAAGTGGCAAAATCCACCTTAAAATGCAATTCGGTTGTTGTACCGTTACAAGATAAAGCTCCAGTTAGATTTATTGTAATGAACTTTGAAATTGGTCGTCGCCCTTATGAAATGGAAGCTGTTTTTTGTAATGAAAAGATGCTTATGGTCGGTGAAAACTCTGGCATTTGGACTCGCCTTGAATGGATAAATGAGTTTAATGTTCCAATGTTTAATATTGGAACGGCATTACATCCATATTGGCGACCCGAATAATATGCGAATAACATGCACCTGTTCCGCCTAACGGCGGCAAGCTGCAAACCATTAGTCGCTTGAAAAAATAAAAGAAAAAAGAATATGAGTGCGTTTACAGAAATAAAGAAATACATTCAGACTTTTGAAAAGTATGGATGTAAAGAATATGAAAACGGGACAAAAGAATATGGTCATGCACCTTTCATTGCTCCTGAAGCATATAATTTTTGCGTCTTTGCTACGCTAAATGAAGATGATATTGTTGAGTTAGAGCGAGATTTGAAAAGAGAGATTCCGGCTCAATTCCGCTCGTTTTTAATGACTGATTCCAATGGCTTACATCTTTTCTTCCATTTCAGTTTGTATGGAATGAGAAAATCATATAATCGAAATCCAAACGCGACTCCAGAGCCTTATGGCTTAATTGAGTCAAACATTTACGAAAGACCTAAAAACGCAAAAGATACTTATTTTTTCATTGGAGGATATAGATATGATGGCTCAAAGCTCTATATAGATTCTGAAAATGGAAAGGTTCATTTCTGTAAAAGTAGAGATGCTACCTCTCTCTTGTCATGGGATTCTTTTGAAGATATGCTCATATCAGAATCCCAAAGACTATTTACGCTTTACGATGATAGAGGTAGAATGCTTGTGTCAAGAGAAAAAACACTACCGATATAGAATAAGCGACTAACAAACAGCAAACCGACTAAAAGCGGAACGCTGCCAAACATTAGCCACCGAGGAAATAAATATGAAAAAGGAACTTATAGAACGATTGAGAAGATTTCTAACGGCACATGATATGATTGGGACACCTGCATCTGATGAGCAGGTATTATGTGCGGAACAAGAGTTAGGAGTAAAATTTAGTTCTGACTATATAGACTTTATCAAGAATTTCGGAACAGCATACGCAGGAATGATGATTAATGCTTTAGACGGCAATGAAAATGTGGTCGAAGAAACTAAATCATTAAGAGAAGTTCATCCTGAAGTTACAGATACTTATGTGATTTCAGATGATGGTTCTGGCAATCCCATAATGATAAATTCTAAAGGAGAGGTCGAAATATACTATCATGATAGTGATGCCGAAATAAAAACCATCGCTCCATCGTTAGAACAATATATAGAAGATAATTTTCCTGAATGGTAAAAGCGGTTGCTAACAAACAGATGAAACATTGAAGGCGGTTTATCTGCCGGACATTATCGTCATTAAAATAAAAACGAACATGGAGAAAGGAATAAAAAGAATTGAGCAGAATGGTGTTCACGTTGCATATCTTACTTGTCCTCAAATCAAATTGAACAAGTATAAAAATGCAACCATGTTATCGTTGTGGCATATTAAAGGCAACTCAATGGATTTTATTTTGGATATGCCCGAATTGCAAGATATCAGGATGTATTCGTGTAAATTCAATGACTATACAGCATTAAACAAATTGACACATCTAAAGAGATTATGTATTAATGGTATTGCCACAAAAGAAGAGCAAACATTTGATTATATAGCCAATCTTTCTCCTTTAGAAGAACTAATCATTTGTAACATAAAACCGTTTAGCAAATTCCCCAATTTATCGAACTTACATAGTTTATATTGGTTATTTATTTGGGAATGTAAAAATTTAGTTGATATAAAAAACATTGCCGATATTCCCAATTTGCGTGTATTTGATTGGTGTTGTTCTCAATTAAAGCCTACTGAATTGGAATTTGTAATGCAAAAAGACAGTATTCAAAAAGTTGCTGCTCAATTTGGAGGAAAGAGGTTAAATGAAGAATTTAAATCATTATTAATGAAGTACAATTTATGACGATAACAAGCGGATGAATCTCCCTAACGGTCGATTATCTGCCGGACATTAGCCACTTAAAAATAATAATAAAAATGACACATAACGAAGCCATAGAACTATTGTTGAAAGAGTACACTTCTTCTGACAAGAAGCGGCTTACTGAGCTATTCATACAAACCTTGCCAATAGGTCGGATTCATTTTGGGCTTCAAGTTTTGTCGAAAATGAAAACATATTATGTTCATTCATATTCAATATACGACATTCCTAAAACAGGTGATTTTTACAAAGACGAGAGGTTGTGGATAAAAGAAAATAAAAAACTATTCTTAGAAAGAAAATACCTCTCCTTTGAGAATATGACCGTAGAACAACAAAGAGAAATTATGGATGAACCTACAATAAACTCTTGTTATATTTGTTCGTCTTCCTTTGAGAAAGATATTGAAAAATATCCATTCAATCCCAAATATGGGGTGAATGAATCTGATGTTTTTCACATGGTACAATGCTTACAGCAAGAGAATAGGGAAAGTGTGAATTTCCTGTATGATCCCAAACAACAAAAGGAAGGGCTGAGTATTCTTAAAGAAATCTTTGAGACTATCACATCCGTGCAGGAATCAGACGGGATTCGTTATGTGTACAAATTGTTGAAGAAAAAAGAATTTTTCAAGCATTGGAAGAAAGAGGAAAAGCGTATAAGTGTTAAGTTTGCAGAATTAGCTTTACAACGTCTGTTGGAAATAATGGGATACCTTAGTATTCTCCACACTGAAAAATATAGAGGTTCCTTTTATGAGTTTAATGAAGGATGTACTCCAAGAAGCAGCCGAAGTTCTGATTGGAATTACCCAGTGGATTTTTGGAGAGGCAAAAACGGCATTGATAAGATAGCTTTTCAGTATTGGTTTGGAGAGTATGATGAACTTGAAAAATTCTGGAAACAATAGAGCGACTAACAAACGGATTAATCTACCAACAGCCGATTATCCACCTAACATTATCAACTTATTAATGAATAAAATGAAAAAAGACAAACATATAAAAGTGCTATTCCACTTGGAACAAGATGAAGATGGCTATCCACCATTTTCTATTGAAGGTTTGTGGTGCAAAAAGGCAAGTAATGATACCTATATTGTCGATAATGTGCCATTCTATACCTATGGAATCAGTTTGGGGGATGAGATATGTGTTACAGAAGAAGATGGCGAATATCATTTTCAATCCATAGTGAATCCCTCTGGAAATAGCACATTGAGGGTACATTTTAACGATAAACGTATGCAGATGGTCAGAGACAAACTACTTGATATGGGATGCAAGGTAGAGATTTCTAATCTCTCTTCATTCGTATCCATAAATGTACCACAAGAAGTTTCCTTAAAAGTGGTCGAAGATGTTCTGACCAATATGCAAAAAGAATGTGATAGTTTGGCTTATGAACATGGTGTTGTCAGACAAAATATAAGTTGATAACAAACAGCAGACCGACTGAATAAGCGGAACGCTGCCGAACATTATAAACTCTGGATATAAGGATGAATGTATGAATAATCAATATGCAGTTTTAATAAGTAGTGAAATCCCTGAACTTGGAGAATTGGACTTACTGCGCTCAATTTACCGAGAGTTGAATGGTTATATGGAAGATTACAATAACCAAATCAACTTAGATGATTTGGGAGATTGGAAACTTCTCATACAGATAAATCTTCGAAATACTAATGGGGGGATTGGGATTTTCAAACGGGCAAAACGTTTCCCATCTAATAAAGAGTTTGAAATATCTATTTCCATACCAGTACCAAATTTGGAGGAAGCACGCTATGGAATATCCGATATGACGGGGATTTATATTCCTTTAAATATTAAAAACTTCTACATTCTTTCTCCATGCTTTAGTAAATATGATAATTTGTATCATTATATTCTTGAGAGTGCAAAACAAACCATAGATGCAGCTTTTACTTATGGCTTTACATGTAACGGCAAAAGAATAAAGAAAAAAGAGTTTATAACAAACAGCACTACCGACTGAATAAGGCGGAACGCTGCAAACCATTAGTAATAAATATGAAATCTGAATTTCACAGTGTTATAAATGAATTTCAACGTTTACTCAATGAGTATAACTTTAAGTGCCCTAAGAAATTATGGTATGATGATCTTATATGTTTAAGTAAACATATCATTGATATATATTATTGTTATATAATAGCACGAGTATATAAACATAATGGCTCATTAGAAGTAACAATGTGGGTTGGTGTCATTGATCGTCCGGATGATGGGCTTGAAAATCTGTCAGCAAACATTAAGATCCAGATTGGATATAACCAAACCTGCGATGAAACTTTTTTCAAAGAATGCGAAGGTAAAATAGTCAATATTATTGAAAGCGGCAGTTTGGTTAATTTAATTAATGTGTCTCAAATAGAAATGAAGACACCTTCTTTTCATAATGGGCGATATGAGGTGTTTACCTTATATCTCATGCCGTTTTATAAGATGGTCTTGGAACAGGCTAATTACAATAAGAAGATACTAAACAGTAAAAAAAAACTGCCGGGTTATTATTGAAAATATTTTCAATAATAACCTATCAGGGGAAATGAAAATGTTCTTTGATAAACTTGGGCTAAATTCCACTATTGACATAATTTGGGAGTTATGTTACATTTATTCTCTGTGAAATATATTACTAACAAGGTCGATATAACAGCTAAACGCTGTCCCTCACCAACCCATTATAAACTCGTAAAATAAAAATATGATTGAAGCACTGAAAAATATAGGATTCGTCGTTACAGAACGATTGGAAAGAAAAGAATTAAGCTCTGATTTACAAAATCGGTACTCCGAACTTCCTGCGGACTATCAGGAGTTTTTACAACGGTTTCAGACAATCACGAATGAAAGTGATAATGTTTGGTTTAATTCCATAGAGGATTTTAACGGAGAAAGCGATAGTGGATTCCGTTGGAATGAATTTGAGCTGATGGGACTTGAGGCGTTGGCAGATGATAAGGAATCCTGTGATATGATACGCCTGTTTTGGGATAGCCATATTCCTATTCTTATGTCAGTAAAAGATGGATACCAATATTTGTGCATAGATTTATCTCCGGAAAATTACGGTAAAATCTATTATGGAGTTGAACCTGAATTTGAAGATTCGGCAGAATTTGTTTGCGATAGCTTCAATCATTTATTGGAAATGTTGTCTTCCAATAAAAAGAATGATATACTGACAAATTTCAAATAGGTTTATAACAAGCAGATAAATCTCTCTGAAAGATTGATTGTCCGCCAAACATTACTAACGATAACAAATTTGTATGAAAGTTTTTATTGGAGGTGAATTGGAACATAGTATTTCTGATAAGTTTCGTAAAGCAAGAAACTCTGTAATAGAATATATGGATTGTCTATGTGATATTTCATATATTAATGAACTAAGTTTCTATGTATTCTGCTTAAAAGGATTTACTGCAAATCCATTAAGTAGATATTCGAAAAAACGTAATCGGATAGAATTGGAAATTCTACTCCCATTTGATAAATTTGAAACAGCAAATGATTCTCAATGCGTTGAGATATTGAAACAAAGTATTCTTGATGCTATTGAGAACTATAAAAATAAAAACATTCCACAACAATATATTGATGTAATTGTAGAAAAAATGAAAGCATCAATTAATGAATTCGTTAGTAACAAATAGCACTACTGCTTAAAGCGGAACGATGATGATGTTTCGGCTTCTGCCGTGAAATGGAAATTAGCCGATATGTAAGTAATCCCAGAGATAGAACCGATGCTTATTCTCCTGCCGTTTATCATGCCCAATGTATAAACCCGAAGTGAAACATCAGTGCGACATTCACCACGGTCAGGGCGATAGCGATAAGGACTATTTTGGCGAGCTTCCTGCCGGGATGTTTCATCTTTCCGTAATATTCACGAAGTGCTTCACGCCGCCCGGCTGTGTAGCGGAGCTGACAGAACAAGTCGGGAAGAAAGCAAAGAATCATCACTATGGCAAAAGCAACAATCCAACTGAAATAGCGAAACATCAACGGTGTTCCAAGCGGTACGAGTATGGCAAAGAGCCAGCAAAAGAGCAACAGCATACGCCCGTTAAGGTTGGTATGCTCCCTTTCGTGCCATATCTCGGCTACATACCACATATAGTCGATGAAGCAGAACCGGTATTTGCGATTGTCCTTATCCATATCATTACAAAAATAATGTTTTCTACCCACTTAACCATTACTTCATGCCGAAAAACACCATACCCGATAAAAAGAACCTCGCCGGCTTGTTCTTGCCGACGGGGTATTTTTATCCTCACTTGTCCTTAATCAGATGCGACAGCTCCGGGTCTGCTTTGATGCGCCCGATCTCGTCGGCGACAATCTGCCTGACCTCGCTCTTGATGCGGTAGTAGTTGGCGTCGATCTGCTGCTGCATGGTGTCGTTGCCGTCCTTGTCGGTGAAGTCGATGATCTGCGGTATCTTCACGTAGCGGGCGGTCTCCCGCCTGACCTTCTCGTTATCCACGACAATCTCGGCATGGAAAATCTTCTGCTCGATACGCTCGTCGAAATTGTCGGCTACCGCCCCGACGAACATACCCTGTGTGAGGTTGGAAATCTTGCTTGCCGGAATGAGGCTGTCCATCTGGGTATTGATGGAGACGGAGGTCTCGTTCCGGTTGATAGTCATGTTCTGCCGTTTCTGCAAGACCTTGCCGAAACGCTCGGAGAGCGTCTTGGCAGTTTCGGCAACTACCTGACCTGCAAAGACATTGCCGACCGTATTGCAAATAACAGCGGACTCTTTGTCTCCATAATCACGCTTTAGCTGGCTGAAATCCTGAAAGCCGAGCATGACGGCTACCTTGTTGCTTCGGGCGGTGGCAATGAGGTTGTCCAGTCCACGCATATAGATGGTGGGCAGCTCGTCGATAATCACGGCGGATTTGAGCCGCTTCTTCTTGTTGATGAGTTTCACGATGCGGGAGTTGTACAGTCCCAACGCCGCCCCGTAGATGCCCTGACGGTCGGGGTTGTTACCGACTACGAGCACCTTCGGCTCTTCGGGATTGTTGATGTCGAGGGTGAAATCGTCCGCCGTCATCACCCAGTAGAGCGCCGGGGAGATCATGCGGGAAAGCGGTATCTTGGCACTGGCTATCTGCCCCTGCAACTGCTCCACCGCCGAGGATTCCCATGCGTCCATGAAGGGAGAAAGGTAGTTCTCCAACTCCGGGTACGAGGTGAGGATGGGGAAAATGTCGGCGTACTTGCGGTTCAGGAACTCAATGGCATGGGGGAAGGTGCAATACTTGCCGTTCTTGTAGATTTTGAGATACCATATAATGCTGGCTAACAGAATGATAGGCGATTCTACGAAGAAATCGCCCTGTTTGGAAATATCGGGTAAGTCAAGGGCATTGCTGCCCCCTTCTCCCCTAAGAACCGTACATGAGAGTTTCCCCTCATACGGCTCAAGCAACTCAATATTTCTATTTGTTGTTAGAAATCGGCTCATACTTTCAACATTTTCGTTTATTTCGCTTGTAGCAGTTGTTGTGGACAAGTTGCCGTACAATCGAACCACCAACAGATATTTCGTTGACGTTCCATGCTTTTGTACAATCTATTTCCTTGCCACATAACGGACAAATCCGGTTCTGCTTGTTCCATAAATATAAGAGAGACTTACGTCCCTTGAGAGATTCCAGCATTTGTTGCTCCTTTCGCTGAAAGAAATAATCATCGTATTCCGGGTCGAAAGGGTTTGCCTCACCTTTGATTTGCTTGTACGGGGTATAATGTATATCCGACAACCTTTTAAGGGTCAGGTAGTTCACTTTCTTGCTCTTGGTTTCATATTTCCATGCAAACGTCCATTTACGCCCCCGAATTTCATGCCAATATTTGTCTGCAACCCAAGACTTGCGTTTCTTTGGATGGCGACGTAAAGCCCATTTCTTCGTGAGATTGTAAATGTGATTGTCACAACCATGAAAAGCATCGGTTGATGCACCATATCGGTAATAGTTGCCCCAACCTGTGATTACAGGATTAAGCATTCGTATCAGCGATTCCTGCTTACACATTTTATGTCCTTTAACGATGTCACCGATTTTTGCCCTGAAGCGTTTCTGTGCATCTTTGGACGGGGATGTGTATAGCCTTTTGCCAAACTTCCTCACATTGAAACCTAAGAAATCAAAACCGTCGTATATGTTCGTAATGGTAGTTTTCTCTTCGGATAAGGTCAGCCCTCTTTCTTTGAGAAATTCTATCACGATAGGTTTGACTTCGTTTTCCAATAGCTCCTTATCTCGACCTGTGATTATAAAGTCATCCGCATAACGAATAAGGTTTACCTTGTAGTGGAATGTCTTATTGTTGCGCCATAATCTTTTGAATCTTTCAGCCAAGAGTGGTTGAAGTCCGTCAAGTGCTATATTTGCAAGTGTCGGTGATATGATACCTCCTTGTGGTGTACCCTCTTCTGTCGGAAATAGTTTGCCATTGAATACAGCTCCACATTTCAGCCATTTTCTGAGTATCGTCTTATCCATAGGGATATGATTAAGAAGCCAGTCGTGGCTGATATGGTCGAAGCAGCCTTTAATGTCTCCCTCCAAAATCCATTCGGGGGAATGCTGGCGGTTTAGAACCGTATCAATCTGACGGATAGCGTCCATTGTCCTGCGTTTCTTGCGGAAACCATAAGAAAAGCGGTCGCCTGTCGTTTCGGCTATCGGTTCCAATGCCATGAGATATAATGCCTGCATCGCCCTGTCTTTCATTGTCGGTATTCCCAACGGTCGGAGTTTACCGTTCTTTTTCTTGATGTGAACCCTACGAAGCGGCTGCGGATTGTAACCACGACGTTTCAGTTCACCGATTGCTTTGTACTTGCGCTTGGGAGAATCCCAAAGCTGTTTATCTACTCCAGACGTTTTCTTCCCTTTGTTGGAAGTAACCCTCTTTACCGCCAATGCCTTGGCGTAAAAAGAGTGGGTCAGCATCCACTGCAAGGCTTTCACCTTGTTATGTCTGCCTTCCTTTTGAGCCTTTACAATACGCGCTTGTAGCTTTCGGACATAGGCTTCACACTTGGACCAGTCCATGCCGTCCCAAGTTAGATTCCTACTATCAGCAGGCGCACACGATGTTTTAGTTTCGTTCATTTGCTTTCCTCCTTTTGAAAGTTCTAAAAGTTATCTTGTAAAGAGTTACCATATACGGAAGTCTGCCCACTTTCGTGTCGGATGATGTCACCAATAACAACCCGTGATGTTGATTCAATCCGTATCCACCCCATTACAGGGTGGCATTCGCTTTTTCCGTTATCTCATACCTGCACCCCATTCGGCTTGCCTTGCGGTTCGCTTACTCGCATTCTTACGAGAGAGATACAGGCTTGCCCTGTTCCACGTAATTGACAAACGGATAGTTTAGGTTCTGCCAAGTCCGCCGGCAGTGCTGTGTCCGTGTAACCCCAACATGGGCAAGGGTTATCCGACTGCTTACCTTTTGGTGAGAGCTAAAGTATCTTGCGCTCCTTCAAACCTTACGACGGCTAAAGTCAGTTCACTTACGTTAACCATGCTATCCAGCCTCGCCACTCAACGGTATGATACTAACCGTCCTTGACATTCCCTCACGGTTCAGTCTTGTCCTTTCGGAAAGTGTACTTTGTCCTATAAGCTTGGCACAACCCATCACTGGAGATGCACCTTATAGTAGGCTACCGCTGACGGAACAGCGGGTTAAATCATGCAATTAATATCACTGTCTAACAATCAATTACGTGACTTTACAGGTCACACCCACGTGCGGTTCAAATTTAACATAATCGTGTAGGCACTCTCGTAGGCATCGGATATGTCGGTCATGAAGTCCGGGTGGATGGGGTTGCAGCGGTGGCTCTCCCTCGGATTGTCGAAGTTTATCACGTAGAACTTGGGCTTGACCTTGTAGCCGTCCAAATGGGCGAGCAGGTGGTTGTAGGCTATCTCGGAGAGGTCGGGGTACTTGAAATCATACAGGAAAAGCGAATAGCCCTTCTCGATGGTCTGTTTGATATACTGGTTGATTATCGCATAGGACTTGCCCGAACCGGGCGTGCCCAAGACCATCGTCGCACGGAAGGGATTGACAAGGTTGATCCATCCGTCATACGCCCTGCCCCTGAACCAGAAGCGGGTGCGAAGGTTGACGGAATACTCGTTCTCCTTCAACTCGGTCTCCTGCATGAAGGATTCGTTCTCGACGTTGAACACGTCTTCGAGCAGGTCGGTCTTCAGCAGACGGGACATCCACAGTCCCGCCATGAGCAGGCAGATATACCCTGCGGTAAGGGTGGCGATATACAGCACGGTGTCCGCCGGAAGCGGCAGAGGAAGGGTGAGCAACCACCCGTTGCCGAAAAAGAGCAGCAAGCCGGACACGCCGCAAAGGATGATCCTGCGCCACGTGATTTTCTGTTCCTTCACGCCCTTTGTGCCGAGGCAGCTAAGGGCGAGGAACAGCACGGCGAAGAGCTTCGTCCAGAGGATATTGGAGAACAGCCCGGCGGTACGCTGGAAGCCGAGCAATATCCTATCGACAACGCCGATGTCGATGCCCCACTCCCGGACGGACTGGTAACAGAACCAGTAAATATTTACCACTACAAATAAAATGCTTATCGCACGCATGAACTCCATGACTTTGGCGAGTCCACGCAAATCGTCTTCGTTTTGCATAATTCGTTGAATTTTAAGTTGATTATTGTTGCCTGCCGTACTTGCGCCTCTTTTTCTTTTTGCGTTGCGGAGGTACGGGCTGGTCGCCGGACGCTCCGCCGGGTACGGGGGCAAAGAGGTTGAAGGCGGCCGCCACGTTCTGGGTGGTGCCGTCCTTGTGGTCGGGACGATAGCCGGTATCGTGTCCGTCCCATTGGGATGCGCCCGTATGCTCCTGCTGCCGGGTGGGATGTTCCACTCCGGCGGAGGGTTGTGGCAAGTGAATACCTTCCTGCCCGGCGAAAAGGTCGTTGAACACGCCTGCGGAGAACTCCTTGCCCAGACGGGAGCCGTTGAAGACGGCTTTGGCGGCATGGTCGATGAAGGTCGCCCCATAGATGCGCCCGGCTTCATTCTGACGGAATACCACGCCGATTCCCTGCCGCATGAGTTCCCGCTCGAACTGCGCCCGGTCATGCCCTGCGGTCTGCATGGCGGCGGAAACCTTTCCGGCGGTGGCGGCGGCGACTTCCTTGTGGGTCTTTTCCCATGCGGCAGCGTTGTGCATCCGCCTTTCGAGGGCTGCGACGCCCGCCTCCTTGCCGAACACGGAGGACTTGAAGGGCTTGCCGACCTTGTTGCCCTCCCTGTCGGTTGCCGAATAGGTCAAGCCGTGATACTCCCGCCCGCCGTATTCCCCCTTCACCTCGTCCACCGTGATGCCGTAGAGCGAAAGCACCGCCCGGTATTCTCCCAGTGTACGGAAACGCCACTCCCGGGCAAGCGGGCGGATGACTCCCGCCAACTGCCCCTTGAGGTTGCCGTCCCCGTAACCGACGGGCGACAAGGGCAGCCCCTCCTTCCACTGCTTGGGCGTAGCCGGGACAAGACCGAACTGCCTCTCCAGCTCCCGGCAGACCTTCATCGAACGCCCGTGCTCGTAGCTGTCGGAAATCGCACGCCCGGTTTCGTCCACCCGGACGGAGACGATGTGCAGGTGCTCCCGCCCGATGTCGTTGTGGCGATAGACGATATAGGGCTGGTCGCCGAAGCCCATGCGCCGCATGTACTCCTCCGCCAAGCTGACAAACCGCTCCTCGCTCAAGCAATCCTTCGGGTCGGGATTGAGGGAGATATGCAGGACGGGCTTCTCGGTCTTGCGGTTGGCTGTGAGGTAGTCACCGAACGAGCGGGAAAGATGCCCTATCGTGTAGGGAGCATCGCCCTGCGGCTCGATAATCCGGCTGGTGAAAAGCACGTCGGCGTGCCGCTCGTCCACCTTCAACTGGTTGTAGGCAAGCACCCCGTACAGGCTGCTGCCGTGCGAGATCTTGGCTATCATCGGACGGGGTATTTGCTCCGGAACTCCTCCACCAGTGCGGAAATCCGCTTGCTTAACTCGACCAGTTCGAGGGTGTGCCGCTCCAGCTTGTAGAGGAAAGCGAGGGCTTTCTTCTCCGAGAAATTGGATTTGAGCGCACGCACGCATTGGTTGTAGTTCGTGCCTATGGCACGGAACTGCGAGTGGAAGGTGGTCAGGCGCATGTAGAAATCCTGCGTCCCCTTATCCAGTTTAATGACCTTAATCTCCCTGCCGAAAAGTGCGGAAACGATAAACTCCGCCTTGGTCGCCTTGCCCGACTCGTCGAAAAGCGCGAGGAAACGGGCGTTGTCCCCGTCGTCCAGACGGAACACGTAGCGGTGGCGCATCTTGTCGGGCTTGGGCTTTCGCCCGTGGTTGCCCGCATACTTCTTCTGATTGTCCATCATCCTGTAAAATTTTAAGTGAAACATGGTCTGAAAACGCCGTATGCCTACGGCTCTCCCCCGTGAGCATCCCCCGACTCCGGAGGGGGATGCCACATCGAGGGGGCAAGGTGGTGGTGAGGCACGAAATTCATTTCGAGTGCCGCAGCACACAACTTGCCATTTTCGTTTGAAAATAAAATCCGTCCTGCCGGACAGATTGGGGATGCCCTTGCCTGCTGCGGAGTGCCGGGGCACTCCCTCGGGCGGTTGCCGCTCTTCTCCATTCTTACTCCATTTTGGTTTCCGCCTGCAAAGTAACAGCCCTTTTCCCGTCCGGACACCATACCCGGATGCGACAAACCTACGGGTGGAAAGACAATGCACGACACGCTGATAATCAAACGGATAAACTACCGGTATTTTGATATTCCTTTGCGCCGTGGAAGCGGTGAAACGACTGTCCGGATAGACAAGGAAACAACCGGATAGCCGACCGGACGGACAGCCGAACGGCTGACGGTCTTGCCGGACAAACGGACGGACAACCGGATAACCAGCCGGACGATCGGCTAAACAGCCAAACGGTTAAATGACTAAACGGCTAAACGGTCAAACGGCTGAACAGCCGGATGATTGGATGAACGGATGCCTGAACGAATGAACGGACGAATGACCGGCAAAGTGGCTGAAAGGCTGACTGATTGAGTGAACAGAGAAGCGGCTGCACGGGCAGCCGGATGAATAACCAACAGAATGACGATATGGACAGACAGACATTGAACGTGGCTTTCGCCACACAGAAAGGCGGCAGCGGCAAGACGGCTATCACGGTGCTGGTGGCGGGCTACCTGCACTACCGTCTGGGGTGTCCGTTAGCGGTGATCGACTGCGACTTCCCGCAGTACAGCCTGTACGAGATGCGGGAGCGGGACAGCCGGGCGGTACTGGAGAACGAACACCTGAAACGGGCGGCTTACGAACAGATGCGGCAGCCGGGGCGTGCCGCCTATCCGGTGCGCAAGTGCCGGGTGGAGCAAGCCCCTGACACGGCAAGGGAGCTGGCGGCGGAAGGCTGCTACGACCTGCTCTTCTTCGACCTGCCGGGCACGGTGAACTCGGCGGGCATCCTGCGCACGATCGCACAGATGGACTACATCTTCGCCCCGGTGAGTGCGGACAAGGCGGTGCTGGAAAGCACGCTCTCCTTCCTCGACGTGCTGCAACGGATGATGCTGGGCAAGGAGACGAGCCGTCTGAAGGGGCTTTACCTTTTCTGGAACCAAGTCGATAAGCGGGAAACGAGCGGGCTGTACGAGAAGTACGGGCAGGTAGTCGCCGACATGAGGCTGCCGATGCTGCAAACCCGCATCCCCGACACGAAACGCTTCCGCAAGGAGGCGGACAGTACGGGACGGACGGTGTTCCGCTCCACGCTGCTGGCTCCCGACAGGCGGATGCTGGCAGGCAGCGGCATCCCCGAACTGACCCGTGAGATAGCAACCATCCTCAAACTGGAAGGCTATGAAGAAGCAGCGGAATGAGAAGCCCATCGACGAGGAGCTGCTGATGCGGATGATGGCGGGCGAGGCGGCGGGAACGGGAGAACCGGGAACCGGAAAGGGGGAAACTGCCGTGCCGGTGGAAAAGGCGCAGGAAGGGAAGGCGGCGGACACAAGACGGCGCAAGGGAAGGCAGGCGGACTACGAGACGACCTTCTTTAAAGGCATGGACATCCCCGCCCGTTACGGCAAGCCGGTCTATGTGCGCCGTGAGTACCACGAGCGCATCGCCAAAATCTCGGTGATGCTGACGGGCGGCAAGGTGTCGCTCTCGGCATACATCGACAACGTGCTGGCACAGCACTTCGAGCAATACCGGGAGGAGATCGAGGCGGCATACGCCGGGAAACTGGAGAACCTCTTTTAAAAAGGAAGGAGGAAACGGCATGATACTGAAATTATCGCTCACCGTCCTGCTGCTCTATTACCTCGCTGTGCTGTGGAAATACTACCGGCAGGACATCGCCGGGATATTCGGGACAGCGGAGACGGACGAAGACACGGACGGAACGGGAAAGGAACCGGGGCAACCGGGTGAGCCGTACACGGTCATGGGAGAAAGCACCTACCTGCCCTTCGGAGCGGAGGACGGGGAGGAAGCGGTAGCCGGAGCCGTGGACGAACTCGCAGCGGAGGACGACGGGGCGGACTACTCCGACATCGAGCCGGAGGAGGACGAGGAGGAAACGGACTATGAACCCACGCCGGAGGAGATCCGGGAACTGGAGGAGGAAGAGGAATTAGGGGCTTATTACCCGGACGGCAACCCCGACTTCGCCACGGGGTACTCCTTCGATGACCTGAAAAAGGTGCGCCGGGTACTGGTGTCGGACGATGCGGACGAAAAGGCGGAGCGGGAAGCCCGTGAGGTGCTGCCGTCCGTGATGGGGTCGGACATCTGGGAGGCGATGCTGGACGAGTTCGAGGGCGCACGTGAGCGTGTCGCCCGGCTGATGGACAACCATAATGTTTAATTAAAATTTTAAAGACAAATGAAACAGAAAAGAATCTTTTTTACGGCGGCCTGCATACTGGCTGCCGTGGGCGCAATGGCGCAGGGAAACGGGCAGGCGGGCATCACCGAAGCCACGCAGATGGTCACTTCGTATTTTGAGCCGGGGACGAAACTGATTTACGCCATCGGTGCGGTGGTCGGCTTGATCGGCGGGGTGAAAGTGTACGGGAAGTTCAGCGCCGGCGATCCGGACGTGAGCAAAGTCGCCGCAAGCTGGTTCGGAGCCTGCATCTTCCTGATCGTGGCGGCTACCATCCTCCGTTCGTTCTTCCTGTAAAACAGCGGACTATGGACTTGGAAATCAACAAGGGGATCGGCAGGAACGTGGAGTTCAAGGGGCTGGAAAGCCAGTACCTCTTCATCTTCTGCGGCGGTCTGCTCGCCGTGTTCGTGGTGTTCGTCATCCTGTACATGGCGGGCGTGAGCCAGTGGGTGTGCATCGGCTTCGGCGTGGTTGCGGCTACGCTGCTGGTATGGCTGACCTTCCGGCTGAACGCCCGGTACGGCACGCACGGGCTGATGAAGGCAGCCGCCCGCAGGCGGCATCCGAGGTACGTGGTGAACCGGCTGAAAATCCCCCGATTATTCACCTTTAAACACTGGCAAGAATGAGAAACGTAATGAAAGCGGCGACGCTCGAAAGCAAGTTCCCGCTGCTGGCGGTGGAGAACGGCTGCATCGTGAGCAAGGAGGCGGACGTGACGGTCGCCTTCAGGGTGGAACTGCCGGAACTGTTCTCCGTCACGGGAAGCGAGTACGAGGCGGTCCACTCGGCTTGGCACAAGGCGGTGAAGGTGCTGCCGGAGTATTCCATCGTGCACAAGCAGGACTTCTTCATCGAGGAGAAGTACCGGCCGGAAACGGACAGGGACGACCTTAGCTTCCTGAGCCGGAGCTTTGAGAGGCACTTCAACGAACGCCCGTTCCTGAACCACTTCTGCTACCTGTTCCTTACCAAGACGACGAAGGCACGGAGCCGTCAGGAAAGCACGTTCTCCACCCTCTGCAAGGGCAGGCTTGTCCCCAAGGAGATCGAGGACCGGGAGACGGTTACGAGGTTCATCGAAGCGGTCGGTCAGTTCGAGAAGATCATGAACGACAGCGGTTTCGTTACGCTGCGCCGCCTCACGACGGACGAGATCACCGGGACGGAAACGGCGGCGGGCATCGTGGAGAAGTACCTCTCGCTCTCGCAGCACGACACGACGGTGCTGAAGGACATCCAGTTGAACCCGGAGGAGATGCGCATCGGCGACGACATCCTCTGCCTGCACACCCTCTCGGACACGGAAGACCTGCCGGGCAAGGTGGCGACGGACAGCCGCTACGAGCGGCTCTCGACCGACCGCTCGGACTGCCGGCTGTCGTTCGCCGCCCCGGTGGGCTTGCTGCTGGACTGCAACCACTGCTACAACCAGTACATCTTCATCGACGACCACGGGGAGAACCTGAAACGCTTCGAGCAGACCGCCCGGAACATGCACTCGCTCTCCCGCTACTCCCGCTCCAACCAGATCAACAAGGCATGGATCGAGGAATACCTGAACGAGGCGCACTCGAAAGGGCTGACCTCGGTGCGCTGCCACTGCAACGTGATGGCGTGGAGCGACGACCGGGAGGAGCTTAGGCGCATCAAGAACGAGGTGGGCAGCCAGCTCGCCCTGATGGAGTGCAAACCGAGGCACAACACGGTGGACGTGCCGACGCTGTTCTGGGCGGCGATACCGGGCAACGAGGGGGACTTCCCCTTCGAGGAGAGCTTCTACACGTTCATCCCGCAAGCCCTGTGCTTCTTCACCGAGGAGACGAACTACAAGGACTCGCTCTCGCCCTTCGGCATCAAGATGGCGGACAGGATGACGGGCAGACCGCTGCATCTGGACATCAGCGACCTGCCGATGAAGAAAGGGGTGATCTCGAACCGCAACAAGTTCGTCCTCGGTCCGAGCGGGAGCGGCAAGTCGTTCTTCATGAACCACCTCGTGCGCCAGTATTACGAGCAAAACAGCCACATCGTGCTGATCGACACGGGCAACTCGTACCAAGGGCTGTGCGAGCTGATCCACCGCAAGACCAAGGGCGAGGACGGAATTTATTACACGTACACGGAGGAGAAGCCCATCAGCTTCAACCCCTTCTTCACGGACGACTACAAGTTCAGCGTGGAGAAGAAGGACAGCATCAAGACGCTGCTGCTGGCACTGTGGAAGGGCGAGGACGAGAAAATCACGAAGACGGAGAGCGGCGAGCTGGGCAGTGCGGTGTCGGCGTACATCCGCCGGATACAACAGAACCGGGACATCGCCCCCTCGTTCGACACCTTCTACGAGTACATGCTGAACGATTACCGGAAGGAGCTGGCTGCAAGGGACATCAAGGTGAGCCGGGAGGATTTCAACATCGACAACTTCCTGACCACGCTCCGGCAGTATTACAAGGGCGGGCGCTACGACTTCCTGCTGAACTCGAACGAGAACATCGACCTGCTGCACAAGCGGTTCATCGTATTTGAAATTGACAGTATAAAAGATAACGCCGAGCTGTTCCCCGTGGTTACGATCATCATCATGGAAGCCTTCATCAACAAGCTGCGCCGCCTGAAAGGGGTGCGGAAGATGCTGATCTGCGAGGAGGCTTGGAAAGCCCTTTCCTCGCCGAGCATGAGTGAGTATTTGAAGTACATGTACAAGACCGTCAGGAAATATTTCGGCGAGGCGATTGTCGTCACGCAGGAAGTCGATGATATTATCTCGTCCCCCATCGTGAAGGAGGCTATCATCACCAACTCGGACTGCAAAATCCTTTTGGACCAGAAGAAGTACATGAACAAGTTCGACGGCATCCAGTCGATGCTCGGGCTGACGGACAAGGAGAAGTCGCAGATACTCTCCATCAACCTCGCCAACCATCCCGGACGGAAGTACAAGGAGGTGTGGATCGGTCTGAACGGGGTGCAGTCGGCGGTGTACGCCACGGAGGTGTCGGCTGCCGAGTACCTGACCTATACCACCGAGGAGAGCGAGAAGACGGAGGTGTTCGCACTGGCGGAAGAGTTGGGCGGCGACTTGGAGCTTGCCATCAAGCGGCTGGCGGAGACGAAGTATAAATAATGTGCCGATGCGCTGAAGTGGCGGACAGGTTGCCGGACGGGTGGTTGATTGACCGGACGAACGGCTGAAGGGTCGGATGATTGACCAAACGGCTAAACGGTCAAACGGTTAAACAGTTAAACGGCTGGATGTACAAACGGCTAAACGGCATGGAGAGAATAAAATTTTGTAAAACTTAAAAAAAAACGGAATCAAGATGAGACGATTGAATTTAATCCTGCTGCTGTCGGCGGTGACGGCGGCGCTGGCGTTTGTCATTTCCTGCAAGGAGACAAATGCGGAACGGTTGGAAAAGATGTGCGGCGAATGGGTCAGCACGGGCGGAAAGCCGCCCTTCACCCTCTGGGAAGAGGACGGCAGGTACCGTGTGACGGTCATGCACAGGAACCACACGGGCGGCAGTGAAGCGGAGACCTACCTCGTCCGGGAAACGGAAGGGGTGCTGTTCATCGAGACGGGCTTCGCCGTGATGATGGACTATGACCGGGAGAAAGACCGCATCCGGCTGTCGCCGGGCGGAGAGTACAGGAGAAAGAGTGACGGAACCCTAAAACAGTAAGGACATGAGAACGATAAAGGCAATCATCGTGGGCGTGGCGTGCCTGACGGCAGGTGCGGCCAACGCCCAGTGGGTCGTACACGATCCCGGCAATCTGGCGCAGGGCATCATCAACACGACCAAGGAGATCGTGGAGACCTCCGCCACCGCACAGCACACGCTGGACGGGTTCAAGGAGACGGCGAAGATATTCGAGCAGGGACGGAAGTATTACGATGCGCTCAAGGCGGTGCATGACGTGGTGAAAGGTGGCGTGAAGGTGAAGAAGTCCATCGAGATGGTGGCGGACATCTCGGAAATCTACGTGCGCAACTACCAGAAGATGCTCGGCGACCCGAACTACACGCCGGACGAGCTGTCAACCATCTCGTTCGGGTACGCCAAGCTGCTGAGCGAGAGTGCGGACATCCTGCAAGATCTGAAGAACGTGGTGAACGTGACGGGGATGTCGCTCTCGGACGCCGAGCGGCTGGCGATCATCGACCAGAGCTACAAGCGGCTGCTGGAGTACCGCAACCTCGTACAGTATTACACGGACAAGAACATCTCGGTGAGCTACCTGCGGGCGAAGAAGAAAAAGGACGCCGACCGGGTGGTGGCTCTCTACGGGGATGCGGAAGACCGTTACTGGTGAGGCGGGCAAATATATAATAATGTATGCGTACATATAATAAAAATACAGGACTATGTTGTTAGCGATAGACTTCACGAACCTGCACGAGATATTGCAGGCATTGTATCAGGACATGATGCCGCTCTGCGAGAAGCTGACGGGTGTAGCCAAGGGAATCGCCGGGCTGGGTGCGCTGTTCTACGTAGCCGCCAAGGTGTGGCAGGCGCTCGCCCGTGCCGAGCCCATCGACGTGTACCCGCTGCTGCGCCCGTTCGCCATCGGGCTGTGCATCCTCTTCTTCCCCACCTTCGTCATCGGCACGATCAACACGGTGCTCTCGCCCGTGGTGAAGGGCTGCCACGGGATGCTCGAATCACAGACCTTCGACATGAACCGATACCGGGAACAGAAGGAGACGCTGGAGAGGGAGGCGTTCCGCCGTGACCCGGAGAAGGCGTATCTGGCGAGCAAGGAGGACTTCGACAAGAAGCTCGACGAGCTGGGCTGGTCGCCCAAGGACTTGAAGACGATGGCGGTGATGTACATTGACCGGACGGAGTACAACATGAAGCGGAGCATCCGGCTGTGGTTCCAAGAACTGCTCGAACTGCTGTTCCAGTCGGCTGCGCTGGTCATCGACACGATACGGACGTTCTTCCTGATCGCCCTCTCCATCCTCGGTCCGATAGCGTTCGCCCTCTCGGTCTATGACGGGTTCCAGAGCACGCTCACGCAGTGGATAACGAGGTACATCTCCATCTACATGTGGCTGCCCGTGAGCGACCTGTTCAGCTCGGTGCTGGCACGCATCCAAGTGCTGATGCTCACCCGTGACATCGAGGCGATGAGCGACCCGACCTTCATCCCGGACAGCTCGAACACGGTGTACATCATCTTTTTAATCATCGGGATATTCGGGTACTTCACCATACCGACCGTCGCCAACTGGATCATCATGGCGGGCGGGGTGAGCCACGCCAACCGTGCGATGAACCAGACCGCCACGAAGGTAGGCAACGTCGCCGCCGCAGGTGCGGGCGCAGCCGTGGGGAACATCGCCGGAAGGATCGTCAAGTAGCGGCGGATGTCCCAAGAACATGAGTCATAACGAATAAAAAACCGGAAACATGGAATTTAAAAGTTTGAAAAATATCGAAACGAGCTTCAGGCAGATACGGCTCTTCACGCTGGTATTCGCCTGCCTGTGCGCCGTGGTGACGGGCTTCGCCCTGTGGAAGTCGTACAGCTTCGCCGAGGCGCAGCGGCAGAAGATCTACGTGCTGGACAACGGCAAGAGCCTGATGCTGGCACTTTCGCAGGACGTGCGGCAGAACCGCCCGGTGGAGGCACGGGAGCACGTGCGCCGCTTCCACGAGCTGTTCTTCACGCTCTCGCCCGACAAGTCGGCTATCGAGGGCAACATCAGGCGTTCGCTGCTGCTGGCGGACAAGAGCGCCTTCAACTACTACAAGGACCTCTCGGAAAAGGGGTATTACAACCGCATAATCAGCGGTAATATCAACCAGATGATAGAGATAGACAGCCTGCGGTGCGACTTCGACAAGTACCCGTACAGCGTGCGGACATTCGCCCGGCAGATCATCCTTAGGGAAAGCTCTGTTACGGAGCGCAGCCTTGTAACCCGCTGCCGCCTGCTGGATGCGGTCAGGAGCGACAACAACCCGCAGGGCTTCATCATCGAGGGCTTCGAGGTCACGGAGAACAAGGATTTGCAGACCCTCAAACGCTGACGGCTATGATAAGGAAATTCATCACAAAGGCGCAGGACTGGGCGGACGGGAAGCTCCGCCGCCTCGCCGGGCGTATCTCGCCCGACATGCGTGTGGCAATCATCCTCGTGATGCTGGCGGCGTTCGGCGCACTGTCGGTCTATATGACCGTCGCCTCCATCTACCGCATCGGCAGGAACGACGGGAAGGAACTGGGGATAGAGCATGTCAGGCGCCTGCAATTGCCCAATGACAGTATTATCAACCCTTTTGAAAGCGGACGGCATGGGACTGGCGGAGAGGTTGAGTGAGTGGCTGCTCCGCCGCCGGGAGCGGCAGGAGGAGCGGAACATGAGGCAGGTGACGGCGTATTTCGGAAGCCTGCTGAAAAAGAGGCGTGCGGATGCCGGCGCAATCCTCCAGTCCGTCAAGGACTACCGGGACTGCCCGGAGGTGACAAGGAAACAGGCGGAGCTGCTGCTGGAACACAGGTTCTTCCGGTACGTGTACCAGACGGGCTATCCCGAATGGCGGGCGGTCATGGACGCCCTGAAAGAGACCCGTTACGGGATGCGTGAGGGGGCGGCAATCCCCCGGAGCGTGAGGGAGGCGGCGGAAAGCCCGATGCTGCGTCTGGCGGCGCAATACAAGGTGCTGGAGCACGAGTACACGAGGCGCAACGCCCCGCAGCCGCTATCCCCCGAAGCGCAGGCGGAACGGGATGCGGCGCACCGGCTGCTGAACTGCTGCATGAGGGAGGGCGACCTCGACGCACTGAAAAGGCTTGCCTTGAAAGGCGAGAAACCGGACGACTCGGTGGCCATCCGCCACGGGTTGGCGGAAGGCTACCGCAGGCTCGAAGAACTGAGCCGGGAATGGAACGAGGAGATGCGGGGCGACAACCACACCATCATGGAACAGATCGAGTTGCGGGAGGCGGACGAGCGGGGCAGGCTGATGCGGCAAGCCGCCGCCCTCTACGAGAGGAAGACGGGCGGCAGACTGCCCGGCGACTATCTGGAAGCGGTGAAGGCGGAACGGGCGCTGCTCCACGGGCTCGCCCGCCACGGCTGGGACGGTCAGCGGGAAGTCCCGAAGGAGACGGTGGAGAAGTACGGGCTGACGGAGGATTTTGCCGGCATCGCCCGGCTGAGGTGGGACTACCACCTGAGCGAGGACAACGGGGACCTCTCCCGTGACTACCCGGAAGCCGCCATCGGAAGCCACAACCGTGCCATCCGGGAGCGGGCGGCGAAAGAACTGGCAGGTCTGGAAGCGAGGCTGTTTCCCGAAAAGGCGGCAAGCCGGGAACGGAAGGCTGCACACCTGCGGGCGGACAACCGGGCAAGCCCCACGGCATCGCTCAAACGGGAACGGAAGGAGCCGCCCGGCAAGCGGCAAGCCGGGGAGACAGACAGGCGGAAGCCCCCGGTAAGGAGAATCAGAATGTAGGACAACCATAAATTTTTGACATGATGGAAGAACAGAACCAAGAAAAAGCAACGGCAACGCAGCACGTAAAGGCGGCGGATGCCGCAGCCCCGGAGACGGGGAACGGAAAGAAGGAGGACAAGGGCGGCGGGAAAAAGGAGAAGAAGACTGCCAAGCCGCTCACCCCGAAACAGTTGCAGCAACGGAAGAAGCTGATGGTATATCCGCTGATGGGCTTGCTGTTCCTCGGCTCGATGTGGCTGATATTCGCGCCTTCGGAAAAGCGGGAGGTGAACCGGGACACCGTGGGGGCGTTCAACGCCGACATCCCCCTGCCGGAGAACGACGGGATCATCGGCGACAAGCGGAAAGCCTACGAGCAGGCGCAGGCGGAAAGGCGGCAGGCAGAGAAGGTGCGCTCGCTGGAGGACTTCGCCTTCTCCGAAGAGAGCGATGCGGACGGGGTGGAAATGGAACTGCCGGACAGCGAGCCGGAACGGGAACCGTTCAGGGACTACTCGGGCAACGGCGGCCGCCGCTCCTCCGTCGCCGCCTACCGGGACATCAACCGGAAACTCGGCTCGTTCTACGAGGAGCCGAAGGTGGACGGGGAAAAGGAGGAGCTGAAAAGGCAGGTGGAGGAACTGACCGCCAAACTGGAAGAAAGGGAACGGCAGGCGGGCGGAATCGACGATCAGGTGGCACTGATGGAGAAGAGCTACGAGCTTGCCGCCAAGTACATGGGGCAGAACGGGCAGGACGGCGCAACCGTGCAGGCACCCGCCACCGGGCAGGGCGGCAACGGTCTGGGACAGCCCGCCGTGGCGGTGCAGGCGGCACGGGAGCGGACGGTATCGGGGCTGCAACAGCCATTGAGCGATGCGGAGTTCATGCGGCGGTACAGCCAGCCGAGGAACTACGGCTTCAACACGGCGGTGGGCAGCGGGTACGCCCTCGGGAAGAACACGATAGCCGCCTGCATCCACCAAGACCAGACGGTTATGGACGGTCAGCAGGTGAAGCTCCGGCTGCTCGAACCGTTGCAGGCGGGAAACTTGACCATCCCACGCAATACGGTGGTATCCGGTACAGGCAAGGTGCAGGGGGAACGGCTCGACATCACGGTATCGTCCGTCCAGTACCAAGGTAACATATTGCCGGTGGAATTGGCGGTCTATGACAACGAGGGAATGAAAGGGCTGTGCATAGAAACCTCACTGGAGCGGGAAGCGGCAAAGGAGGCGATGGCGAACATCGGCGGCGGGCTGGGAACGAGCATCTCGTTCGCACGGAGCGCCGGGCAACAGGTGGCGATGGACATCACCCGTGGGCTGATGCAGGGCGGCAGCCAGTACCTCGCCAAGAAGTTCCGCACGGTAAAGGTGCACCTGAAAGCGGGTGATCCGCTGATGCTCTACGCCAAACAACAATAAATCAACAGATTATAAAACCATTAAAAAGTAAAGACAATGAAAAAGATTTTTGGATGGGTCGCCCTGCTTGTGGGCATGGTGACGGGTGCGAACGCACAGGTGAACGACACGATACAGCGGACCACGGGCAATGACCTGTATCAGGGGATTACACGGAAGCTACCCTACCGGCAGATGGTTACGCCCCACGGGGTGCAGGTGACGTTCGCCAAGACGGTGCATATCATCTTCCCCTCGGCGGTGCGGTACGTGGATTTGGGAAGCGACCGGATTATCGCCGGGAAAGCGGACGGTGCGGAGAACGTGATCCGGGTGAAGGCGACGACCGAGGGGTTTCCGGGGGAAACGAACTTTTCCGTCATCTGCGAGGACGGGAGCTTCTATTCGTTCAATGCCCGGTATGCGCATGAGCCGGAGATGCTGAACATCGAGATGAAGGATTTTTTGGAGAACGGGGACACGACGGACTTTTCGCATACCCGCATGAACATCCATTTCCGTGAGCTGGCAGGCGAAAGCCCGCTCTTGGTGAAGCTGATCATGCAGAGCATCTACAAGGAGGACAGGCGGGAGATCCGGCACTTGGGCTGCAAACGCTTCGGGGTGCAGTTCCTCCTGAAATCCATCCACTCGCACAACGGGCTGTTCTATTTCCACACGGAAACGAGGAACAGGTCGAACGTGGCTTTCCGGACGGACTTTATCCGGTTCAAGATCGTGGACAAGAAAGTGCCGAAGCGCACCGCCATTCAGGAGCGGGTGATAGACCCGGTGCGCAGCTACAACGAGGTGCTGGTGACGGAGGGGAAAAGCGACGTGCGCACGGTGTATGCCGTCCCGCAGTTCACCATACCGGACGACAAGCTGCTGGTCATCGAGCTGTTCGAGAAGGACGGCGGCAGGCACCAGACCATCCGGGTGGAGAACGCCGACCTCGTGGCGGCAAGACAGATTAACGAACTGAAAATTAAGTAAGCGATGAAAAGGTTACTGTTCATTATCCTGCTTTTCGGGGTGTGCCTGCATGTGAACCAGGCACACGCCCAACGGTGCCTGCCCGGAATGAGGGGCATACAGCTCACGGGCGGGCTGTCGGACAACATGCGCTGGAAAAACGGCGACGGCTTCGGCTACCACGCCGGGATAGCGGTGAGCACCTACACGAAGAACGCCCACCATTGGGTGGTCGGTGCGGAATACTTGGAGAAGCGGTACGGCTACCGGGACTGCCTCTATCCGGCGAGCCAGTTCACGGGCGAGGGCGGCTATTACCTGAACTTCCTGTCAGACCGGAAGAAGACGTTCTTCGCCGCACTGGGGCTGTCCGCCCTTGCCGGGTACGAGACGGTGAACTGGGGCGAGAGCCTGCTGCCGGACGGCTCCCGGCTCACGGATGAGGACAATTTCATCTACGGGGGTGCGCTGACGCTGGAGCTGTCCGCCTACGTGACGGACAAGATTGTCTTGCTGGTAAACGGTCGCCAAAGGGTGCTGTTCGGCGGCGACTGCGGGAAGTTCCACACGCAGGTCGGCGTGGGAATACGTTTTATGATTCGATAACTGCTATATTATAATAATGTATATATGAGGACAATGATTTATAAAATACTCACGGGCTGCTACATCGTGGCCGCCCTCGTGCTGGTCGCAGCCTGTAATGACGGGCTGGACATTCAGACGAAATACCCGTTCACGGTGGAGACGATGCCCGTCCCGAAGGAGCTGAAAGTGAACGAGACAGCGGAGATACGGTGCGAGCTGAAACGGGAAGGACGCTGGGAGGACACCCGGTACACGATCCGCTGGTTCCTCTTCGACGGGGAAGGGACGCTCAAACTGGATGACGGCACGGTGCTGCTGCCCAATGACCGCTACCCGCTGGAGAAAGAGACGTTCCGGCTCTATTACACCCCGCTGTCGGACGAACAGAGCGGCTTCACCGTCTGGGTGGAGGACTCGGACGGTCAGGCGGTCGAGCTGGAGTTCGACTTCAATGCGGACAACGACAAGGAGGACGGGTATGGAACGGAATGAACTGGTTCTATACCTCGACATACCGGAATTTTCCGAAGCCCTGCATGCCTCGAAGTGGCGGACGGACATTGTCCTTCCACAAGCGGGGGACAATATATGTCCGGAAAACCTGTTGTCGGAGAAAACGCTCGCCATGCTGGAGACGGTTTCCGCCGGGGAGGTCTGGGAAGACATGAAGGACGACTGCCGGACCATGCGCCGGGTCGTGGAGCACGAGCTGTTCCGGGTGACGGAACGGGGATTTCACCTGCGCAGGGACGGGACACCGTGCTGCACGCTGACGCTGCAAAGATACCGTGTGCACGATGCCGGAAGGCGGATGAAAACAGAAGTGCCGCCACCTTGTCCAGCCCGGGGCGTGGAACGGAAAAGCGGGAAAATCCGGTTTTATTTCCGGAAATACTTTGTGCATATCGACGTGCCGGACACGCTGTCGCAATACCCGGAGGTGCGTGAGTTCGTGAACATAAAGTCGCTGCTCTCGGAGGCGGATAGAAAACTGCTGGCGGAAACGGAATGCGATGAAGCGGAAAGCCTGCTGGAACGGATAGAGAATGAAGGCTATTGCCATGTCCGGGCGAGGTGCTGGACGCCGGACGAGGAGAGCGGCGGATGGATGTGCGTGTTGTCGGTGGATGTTTAAAGGGGTTTATAACAAGAAAAAATGTAAAAACATGGAACGAGAAGAAAGAATGTATCAGGTGCCTTTAGAGATGATATGCAGGCACGACCGCACGGCGGAGGTCTGCCGTGCCGCCGTTGAAGAGGACGGCTGGCAGTTGGAGAACGTGCCCGAAGAGTTGAAGACGCCGGAACTGTGCCGGAAGGCGCTGGAAACGGAAGCGGGGTTCGGGAACGACTTCCACCGGGGGCTGGTCCAGCATATCCCGTCCCCGGAGGTGTGCATGGAGGTGCTGAAGGAGTGCCGGGAGAACAACCCGGAAGAACTCTACGGGGTGGCGGTGGCTATCCGCCCGGAGGTGATGAACGGCGAAATGGCGGACTTCCTGCTGCCGCTGGACGGCAGGTGCATCAGCATCCTGCCCGTACACCTGCAAACGCCGGAGCGGGTGCGGGTGGCGGTGGAAACGTCGGGGATGTCCGCCGTCGGGCGTGGCGGAGTGCCGAAAAGCCTGCTCACGCCCGAGGTGTATGTCAGGTGCGCCGCCCACAGCCGGGAGTCGCTGATGATGATCCCGTGGGCGGAACGCTCGCCGGAGGTCTGCCTGATGGCGAAGACACTGTACCCGGACTGGGTGAGGAATCACCCGGAGTTCGTGCCGGAGAGCGTGCGTAACCAAGACAGCATCTACACGCTGAACAGCCTGATGGAAAGCCTGACGGGGGAAAAGTTCAGCTACCGGCAAATGACGGACTTCTACAACGGGAAGCCGCTGGAGGTGAAACGGATGGAGACGCCGGACGGCGTGCAGAAGGACAAGTCGGTGAAGTTCGACAAGGAGACGGGGAAGTTCTCCTTCTCCGACATCCGGCAGGAGCGGAAACGGGGGTTGAAGATGTAGCGTGAGCCGGACGAAATGGAAAGCATCCTTCGGGATGCTTTTTTCATATCCGCCCTGCCGCTTTCCGGTTTCTTTTGCTTCTTGTTCTTTTCCCGCCCCGCTCACGAAAGAAAAGAAGTGCGAAACGGATAGCGAATAAAAAAGGGGACGCTTAAAGCATCCCCTCGTCCGTGTAGCTGAGGTAGGTGTCCTCGGTCAGTATGATGTGGTCCAAAAGCTGTATGCCGATTGCCTCGCAGCCTTTCTTCAACTGGCTGGTCAGGTTGTTGTCCGGCGTGCTCGCCACGGTCGAGCCGGAAGGGTGGTTGTGCGAGAGGATGATTCCCGAGGCGTGGGAGACGAGAGCCGTCTGGAGGACGATGCGTATGTCCACCACCGTGCTGTTCATGCCGCTGCGTGAGACGCACGAGACGCCCAGCAGCCTGCCTGCGCCGTTCAGGTACATCGCCCAGCACTCCTCGTGGTGCTGCATACAGTCCTCGTAGAAGGTCTTGAGGATGTCGTAAGACTCCTTGGAAGAGTGGATTCTAACTCTCTTGGATGCGTCAGCGTCCTTGTAACTTACGGTGATTTGAGGAAAAGACAGTGTATTCATAATGCAAAAAATTAAAAGTGAAACATTTATTTTTTGCTTTGGGGCACGGGGAAAGAACGGACTTCATGCAAGGCTTTTGCGTGGAATACGACCCGAAGGTGTGGAGATTGCGCGCAAAACCGTCAGGTTCAGCCTTGCTACTTGTCCGTTTTTCCCCGTAGGTTTGCTAAAAAATGAGTGTGGAGCTTGGCTAAAAATCCGGTGGGTCAAAGGGTTTCTTTTTGCTTCTTTGTCTTTTCCCGCCCACGGCTCACCGAAAGAAAAAGAAGTGCGTCCGAAAATCGGGTCAATCCTTTCCCACGGGCGGGTAAAAATAGAAGTCCGGGCGGATCGCTACCCGTCCCGGACTTCCGGCGATGAAACATAGAGGGGGAATGTTATGGCTTGATTTCCCCCGTTGCGATTAAATTCCCGTCCGAATAATACGCTATCTTCCCGTAGGTAAATCCCATGTCGGGAATGGCTACGAAAGCGATATAGTCCGAATACTCCCTGCCTTTGAGGTTCTTCCCGACAAGGTTGTTGAATATCATGGGGATGCTATGACCGTCCCCGCTGTAAAGGACGGTTTTCCCGTTCTGTCTGATTTCCCGCTTCATGCCGTTTCCTTGAAAAGTGTCCCGTCGATAAGGTACTCCCAATTATTCCTGTGGCTCTCGTCCGTGAAATATTCCTCGCTCTCGCAATACTCGCAATCGTCACGGCACGAGCGGAAGAAGTTTTCCAGACAGTCACGCATGAGTTCCTTGAAATTCCGTGTGTCGGGCGAGCGCATGAAGTCCATGAGGGGTTGCAAGATGATTTCGTCCGACACAACGCCCGTGAAGGGGCATTCGCAAGTGACGGAGATACGGCTCCTGCGCCTTTTCTTGCGGTCTTTCGTCCAATAGACCTTGGGCTTGTACAACCCCGCATGGAAGTTGTTATAGAGGTAAGCCAGCAAACGGACGCCTGAAAGTTCCTCCGTGTCCGCCTCGTGCTTGGTATAGAAACGGTAAGCGTATGTGCAACTGTCGTAACGGTAGTTGGTGCAGACGATACGAAAAAGATTGCAGAAGGCTTCGAGCGTGTCGCAGTTCTCGGAAGCATACGGGTAATCGTTTCCCTTGGCAAGCCAGTCGGTATAGGCTCTCTGACGGGCTTCGTCCTCCAGTTCCGCAATGCCGAATAGTGTATAGGTTCTCTGTACGGTTCGCATAAGTTTGAAAATTTGAAAGTTTGAAAATCGGTTTCTTTGCTATCTTTCTTTTTCGCCACGGCTCACGAAAGAAAGTAGCGGGCGGATTTCTCCGCCCTGCCCTTTGTCCTTAGGCTGCAATCTCTTCGGGTTGCGGTTGTTCCTCGGGTTGCGTTACCTTGCGCTCCCTTGCCCGTTCCTGTACCAAGAGGACGGCTTTCTTTTCCTCGATGCGCTGGTGACGCTTCTCGTACACCCCGTTGTACTCCCTTTCGATGTTGGCGAGTTCCTCCGGCATGTGCCTGCGTGCGAAGTCAAGCAAGAGGGTCGCCACGGTGTTGTTCCCATACGCTCCCTTGAAGTTGGCTACAAGGAAGTCCCTGCGGATGATGGTCTTCATCCTCACGGTGAGGTTGCCGATAATCCCCATCTTGTCCTCGTCCGTGATATACGGCTTGTCTTCCGCAATCCCCACGGCTGCGAAGTGTTCCTTTCGGAGCGAGGACAGAAGGAAGAAGTACAACATGGTATCTTCATCGGCACTGAACTTACCGCCCGTGATGTCGGCTTCGAGGATTTGCTTCTTGGTGTCCTCCACCGTGCGTTCGAGTGCGATTTCCTTATTGCGCTCGTCCTGCTTCTCCAACTTCTCCACGGGTGAGAGCGGTGCGGGTCCGGGCGTTCCGTCCGCTGTCTGCGCTTCGGTCATGTTCTCCACGTAACAGAATGTAATTTCCTTCTGCCCGATTTTGGCATAGACGGTGATTTCCCCCGCTCCGCTCCTGCGGGTGATTTCCTCCTCCTGCTCCATGTAGTCCGCCCATTGCTGCTCGTAGCGGGTGCGGGCTTCCCCGTAGCGTTCGGGGTCGTTGAAATTTTCGGCTTTGGGTTCTTTGGGGCAGCTTGAAAAGGCGGTGTACCTGTCAAGGGTCTCCACCTCGTAGCCCGAAGCGGTTAGCCGTTCTACCACCGTCTCGTTGGTAGTGTAGCGGTCACGGCAGAGCGACACCTCCGGCTGGTTCCGCATGATTTGCACGGCTCGCTCCATGAGGTAGGATGCGTTCATCTCGGCAAGGCACGTGCGGTTGGCGCAATGCCCGCACCCGCCATCACGGAACAACAGCAAGTTATTGGTGTTGTGTGCGCACGTGGCGCACTCGGTCTTGTCGAAGCGGTAGTATTGCAGGTCGGTGGTGAAGTTCTGTTCGATGCGCCTTGCGACATCGGCGGCTTTCAGTCCCCGCCAACTGTTGTACGTTCCCTCGTCCTGCAAATGCTTTTCGTACACCTCACGCTGAATGTCCTCCCCGTATCGGCAGATTTCAGCCGCCACGCTGATGGTGATTTCATCCGCATCCAAGAGGGCGGCGATTTCGGGGATAAGGGCGGTGAATTTCAGCCGTGTGCGGATGTAGTTCTCGTTCTTTCCGAAGAGTTGCGCCAAGGTCTGCACGGTGTGGCGTCCGCTCTCGATAAGCCGCTGATAGGCTGCGGCTTCCTCCACGGGTGTCACGTCCTTGCGCTGCAAGTTCTCGGTAATCGCCATTTCCTCGGCTTCCTCGTCCGACAACTCGGTTACGATTGCGGGAATTTCGTCCCTGCCCGCAATGACGGACGCACGGTAACGGCGTTCCCCGAAAACAATCCCGTAACGGTCTGTCCCGTCAACGGGGCGCACGGTGATGGGCTGCAACACGCCCTGCTGCTTGATGCTCTCTGCAAGCTCGTAAAGGCTCGTTTCATCGAAACGCTTGCGTGGGTTGAAACCGCTCGGCTGAATGTCTGCCAACGCTACCATCGTGATGTTTCTCTCTGCTGCTGATTGATTTGCTTTTGTCTTCATAATCCGTTTGTTTTTAAGTTGATTGTTTATTCTTGTTCTTTTTGATAATTTTTTCCGTTCGGGTAATCGGTTTCTTTGCTATCTTTCTTTCCCCGCTCCGGCTCACGAAAGAAAGTAGCGGGCGGAAAATCCGCCCTTGCGGGCTACCTGCGGTTGTAGCATACGTTCGCGAACTTCTTCTTTTGCTCTACCGCCCGTTTGAGGGTGTAGAACGTACCGCCCACGGCTACCGCATCGTAATAGACCATCAGAAAAGCGGAGTTTTCCAAAAGGTAGTCGTTACGTCGTAGGAAACAGCCCTCGGTATATCCGTCCTGCAAGGTTACCACTTCATCGGCTTGCGCCAAAATGGTGTCGTAACGCCGCTTGTCGGCTTGGGTGTACCGCTCGGCTTGTCCCTTGAAGGGAACAACGCATTTCAGCCGGATATGTGGGTATTCCTTTTTGAGGTTCAAGACTTCCTCTGCTGCGATAAGGTCGAAGCCCTCGCACATTCCCGACAAAAAGGTGTCGTAGCCTTTTTTGATGCAATAACTCTCGATGGCTACAAATGTATCGAACGCCACCTCCCTGAAGAGTTTCTCACGGTCTGCCGTGAACTTGGCTATACGGTTGGTGCGGTGTCCCGAAAAGGCTACCGTCTTTTCCTTGGTAACGGGTGTTCCGTTTTCTGTCCATGTCCTTGTTTCCATATCGGTAAATTTTAGAGTATTAAAAGAATGATTATCAGTACGAACACGAAACCGACAAACAGACGCCACGCAAGGGCGAGAACAAGCCGTGCCACGAAGTAAAACAGAGCCACGACAAGCGACAAGGCGAAAAACCGCCCTGCGGTGGTGGTGAGGAAATAAACCACCGAAGCCCAAAGGATTAGGCGGTATATCCGTTTGTAAACAAATGTCGTTTTCATGTTCTTGGGTTTTGTCGGGCGGATTGCTCCGCCCGTGGTTGTTTAATAGTTTCCTTTCGGGATATAGCGGTTATCAGCCAACAGCCGGAAAGTGTCGTAATCAGCCGTTCCCCGATAACTTAGGGACAGTTCAAAGGAGAGGTGTCCTTTCTCTATGTAGAAAGTGAAGCGCAAGCCGTTGCGGGTTATCGTCCCTTTCGCATAGTTTCTACGTTCCCAGCTTACGGGTTCGTTCTCGATACTTTTCAAGAAGTCGGCTACCTTTTTCGAGTTCTCCGCATTTTCCTGCTCCACCTGCCTGTATATCTGCGTGCAGTAGTTTATCCAATCGTTTATTTTCTTGGCGGTGAACACGCCGATATTGCACGGCTTTTCGTATTGGCTGCCCGCCCTTTCGATGTCGTAGCGGTTGACATACTCAAAATGCTCCATGTCGGTGGCTATCCTGTATTTGTTCTCTTTGTTTATCCTGTACACATGGAAACGGATGCCGTTGTACGTGAACTCTATGCGCACGCCGTAAAATGCGGGGTATTCACCGCTTACCACGTGGTAGCCGTATTCCGCTTGGGGTATGTACTTCCTTACCTCCTGCATGAGTGGAGACAGTTCTTTTTTTGCCTGTTCCACCTTCTCGGTAAACATAGCTTTTATGTTTAACCCGTTAAATTCCTTTTCTGATAATGTTTTCATCGTCTTATGTCTTTAGTGGGGCGGACTGCTCCGCCCGTTGGTTTATACTCTTGTTCCTTTGCCGTCCCGCTTAGGCTGCTGCGGGTTCGTTTATCGGTTCGATTACCTTGTCGGCAATCATCTTCGCCGCCTTGTTCACGTCCCCCAATATCTCCACCAAAAAGGCGGGTTCTTCCTTTAGCTTGGTGAGCCAGTGTTTCAGATAGGCGGCGTTGTTCTCCTGCGGTGCGGCTGCGTAGCCGAAGAACGCACCGCAAAGGGCTGCGGTAAGTTCGGCGACAAGTTCCTCACGGGCATAGAGCGCATCCCCGAAGAAGCTGCCGAACGTGCGGTTCAGCCGTTGGGGGCTTCCCGTGCTGTGCGCCATCTCGTGCAGGAGCGTGCCGTAATATTCCGCTCCCTGCGGGAACTGCTCACGCTGCGGGCAAATGATATGGTCGGAAGAGGGCGAATAGTAGGCACTGTCCGAATACTGCACCTTGATGGGGCAATACCAATTTTGCAGATAGACAAGCTCGTCCAACGCCTCGTAAATCATTCCGTCCGAATAGTCTTCGGGTTGCTCCCCCTTCTTCATACGCTCGTAGCGTTCGGGCTGCTTTTCGGCAAAATCGGTCTGGTCGATGTTGAAGACATTGTAATACTTCATCTGCGGGATGACCTTGTAATTTTCCTGCTCGGTTGCGGACAGTTTGCGGTATTCCTCGTACTTGATTGTCTTTTTCGTTTCCTTGTGTACCACGAACTTAAACCAATAATAGACGGGAAACGAGCGTGCGCCCTTGCAAACACTTAAATCCTCTTCCTTCGCTTGGTTGAACGTGAGGAACACGGGCAAAGTGAATTTCATGAACTCGGTGTAGAACAATAACATCAAGACATTTCCGCCGTTATAGAGCGTCCCTCTGATGTTGCGGGGCAAACCTTGTTCAAGGCTCGCAATCCACGGCTTTTGCCAATCCGTTTTCAAGCACTCGATTTTCTTGATTAACAAATCGGTGAACATCGGTGCAATCTTTTCGATGGTGCTGTTCGTTGTTGCCATAACTCACAAATTTTAATCGTTATTACTCTGTTTTCATCGCTTGTCGCCCCAACCAATTTTTTTCCCTTGGCTGATTGGGAAGAACATTGACCATCATTGAAAGCGGAAAAGGTGAATTGCAACCATCTGAAAAAATGGTAAATACTACCCGCAGGGTGGAGATTTGGCATTTTTTGCGGATTTGCTTTCACCTCCGCCTACCTTCGTCAATGTTTTTCCAATCAGCTTAGGGAAAAAATGCCCTGTCAGTCTATTCCAGTCAATGGTAAGTTACTTGCCGGGTGCGGGAAGAAGAAGCCTTCCGGAGAGCCGGGAACGCCCGTTTCCCAAGGCAAGGAGATACGGGCGGGAGAAGTATATGGGAGCACGGTCAGGTTTCGGCTGCCGGACAAACGCCGGGGAACTCTTTCGGGCGGCACGGACGGATGTGTTCCGTTTGTCCTTCCGCCCGATGTCCGGCTTCGGCCATGCAGCCTGCCGGAATGGTCGGAAACGGACGCCGGGACGGGACAGCCCGTGCGCCAAGGTTTAAGCGCAAGACAGTGAAATCCCTTTCACCCACGTTAGGGATTGCAGGGGAAAGCCCACAGCATAGCGAGGACTTGCAGCGGAAAGCCCGACCCGAAGGGGAACGCCCAAACAACCGCCCGCAAAAACTGCTTTTAAGCATACCTTGAAAAAAGGAAGACCGAATATTCCGAAGTTTCGCCCTTATGATATATATTTGTAATTGAGCGAAGATAATAGCGGAAAACGTGGATAATTACATGTCAGTGATTATGAATCAAAAAAAGGAAATATTAGAAAAATTGGCTTTCATAAGACGCCATAAAGAATTTGCATCTTTTGGAGTAAAGGAACAAGAGGTATCTTATAATCCTTGTCTATCTGAAGAAGATATTAAGGGGTTTGAGCATAAACATTGTATAACTCTTCCTGATGATTACAGAACTTTTATTTCTGAAATAGGAAATGGAGGTTTCGGACCGGGATATGGATTATTGCCTCTTGATAAAGCTATTGTTGATTTCAAATTAAGAGACAAACCTAATATTTCCTTGAATGAAAAATTCCCATATCAAGATAGTTGGAATGAAGAATGGATAACCTCCTTTAATTGGAACGAGGGATACCCGGAAACGGAAATTGTTAATGCGTATATTAGTACCGCACATATTGCAGGCTGTCTGCAAATAAGTCATTTCGGACATGGATGTACATTTCTATTGGTGGTGAATGGAAATGAAAAAGGACATATTTGGTTTGATGGACGAGCTGATTATAGTGGACTTGTACCGAAATTGAAAGATGGGCAAAGAATATCATTTATAGAATGGTATGTAACCTTTCTTGATATGGAAATTGAGAACATAAATGAATCACTAACACACAGCACTACCGCTTAAAGCGGAACGCTGTCGGACATTATCTGCCCAATAATATGAACTAAAAAAAGTGATATGGAAACTAAAGCGGAAGTCCTAAAATACATGTTTACAAGAATACAAGAGATGCTTCCTGTAAATGTGGTCAAAGCAAAAAAGAATAAAGACTACTTTACTTACATAGTGGAAAACGATTGTAGTATTGAGTTTTACTTTCAAACAACCCAAGGTGGATATGCCGGTAAAAACACTTTTTGTATGGGTGTATCAGCTAAAATAAAGAATCCATATTTATGTAGTCTTGTATTAGAACCATTAAATAAAAAAGACGCTGGTGGTAACATCATAGTTTGCTTTGATAATAATATTGATTGGTTTAAGCAGCATCTAATGGATATGGATTATTTTTTCGGGAATAAGAGTGACAAGACTCCTAACGTTGAGAGATTCTTAAACGATTTGAAAAAGGATTTTTTTCCGTATATCATACCTTTTGTCAAACAATATACAAAAATTATAGATTTTTACTCAAATTCGGGTCATATTCAACATATATATGCAGATAAACAGTTTAGCTTAGGAGTAATCTGTTCTCTCTTGTGCAACCATGAAGAGTTCATTGAAGAAACTTTGGTTCCATTAGCCAAAGCAAGTGAAGGAGGTTGGATATTTAGAGAATTTTTTAAGTGCACAAACTACGTTACCGATATAGTTGAGCCGATTAAGAAATATGTCGCAGAGAATAATATCCATTTTGAACAATGAGAAGAATAGAATGGGCAGATAAAAGCGGATTAATTGCTCTCGAAATGGTCGGTTATCCACCAAACATTATCCGTCAAAATAAAAAATAAAATGGAACTTGAATTTAACAATAAATCAGAATCAATTACAGCTAAGGATATAGCTGATGTTGAGCGGAAAAACAAATTTATTTTCCCGCAGGAAATCAAATCGTTCCTTCTTGCCAATAACGGAGGTCAACCAAATAAAACGATATACACTCAAAATAGTCAGGATTATGTGGTGGATTTCTTTCTGCCCATAAAGTCCACAGAATTTGAAGACTTGACGTATTCGGCGACAATAACTGATTTGAGTGATATAATCCCGAATACTGTAATACCATTTGCTATAGATCCATTCGGCAATTATTTCGTTTTTGACAAAGCTGAAGGTAAAATCTATTTCTTGGAAATGGAAGAAGTAGCTCTTTCCTTATTGGCGAGTGATTTTGAATCGTTTATTTCATCATTAAAAAAGGAATGAGACGGATAACAAGCGGATCAATCTCATTTAATGATGATTATCCACCAGACATTAGCAACCCTGTAAATACAAATTATATGTTCATTGAAAAATTAAATCAATATACAGAAGAACAGATTATCGGATTAAAGCATGAAGATAATAAGTTGCGATTGTTGATAGAAGAACAACCTGACATAGAGAAATTGAAACTTCTAAAAGAAGCTATAATCAATGAAACGACAGAAGTAACATTGGTAATGCGTTCAAATAACAACAATCTGATTGCTTTCTCCTATTTTGAATGTATAAGTGACAATATAATAGGAGTTGAATCGTATAATTACACCGAGAATATTCTGAAAACAATTGAAGGAATTTCAATATTCAGAAATTTGAGGAGTATAGTTATTGATGCACTATATGATAATAAACTCTGTATTGACGAACTTGTTTCATTGGAGAAACTGGAAGAACTCTGTATGAGTTTTTATCCTATAACGAAATATCAATATCCTACATTGAACAAGCTGAACAGACTGAAACGATTAAAAATAAAAGGGTTAGATTCGAACATGTTGTCCTGCTTACCAAACTTGGAAACATTAACTTGTTTTAATTTAAAGGATGGGACACATTTAGGTATTAAGACACCAAATTTAAGAAGCATAGATATATACCGTTCTCCGAAAATATTGAATCTTAATTTTTTATTGGACTTGAAAGAACTAAGATCTATTGGTTTAGACGGACTTAGCAATGTTGAAGAAATGCCGGATTTAAGCAACCTTCATTCTTTAACCGGTATGTCTCTTGCCAATATGAAACGGTTACAAAGTTTTCCTTTATACCACGAGAATTTAAAAAACTTACTCTTGCAATTGCCTTTTGATGTATTGGATAATATAATTCCTGAAAATCTTCCTAACCTCAAGCATATAAGTGTAAATTTGGGAAGTGATAAAAAAAACGGAATGGTATTAGATAGATTCAAGGGTATTTGTGAAGTTGGTATATGGTAAAAAAACAAGATTGCTGACAAACAGATGAAACATTTAAAGCGGAACGCTGCAAAACATTATAACCAATCATATCATGATAACGCTATATAAACAAATTGAAACAAAAGGTCTATACTACAAGGAAATGTGGTATGAAAATGCCGATAAGGTTCTAATTGAGCATTCTGGAAAAGTTGGATATGTTGGAACTATTGCGAAAACAAGTATGACAGAGAAAGAAGCAGCTATACGTTTACAGGATTTTAGTAATGTATGTGCGAGTGAAGGATATACAAAGTTGTCCGAAAATCAATTATGTACGATAGTAGTTCAATATCTATTGAAAAGCAAGGATGGGAACAAACGGGATAAATGGTTAAAAGACAAAGTTTCAGAGTATCTAAAAGAACATTTGGGCTGGCGAGGTATAGGTGTAGTCGAAAGTTTTGCAATAGATAACGGCAAATTGAATATTTATTGTATAGTCGTGGAGGAAGAACGGGCTGTATCCGCAATCAAATCATGCCTTAAAACATATCGGCTGGATTTGACACATGCGATTATCGCTGCCCGAAACTGGGATGATGAAGGCTTTAGGGTGAAATACTCTTATAAGCCTATTAATGATTTTTCGGTGATATGATTGATTATAACAAACAGCAAGCCGACTGAACAAGCGGAAGGTTGCCGAACACTACGACTCTTTTCCGTAACTTTGAAACCTCTAATGAACATGGTTATGAATAGAAACATACTCACCTTTTTAAATGAATATGCGGAAATACCCGATCCGCAATATGCCATCATGTTGCGAGGTGCTTGGGGATGCGGCAAAACGTTTTTCATCCGCCAATGGATGGAGCAACTGAAAAGCAACAGAGATGCGGACAAGTTAAAATGGCAGCCCATTTATGTGTCTTTATACGGTTTGACCACTACCCAGCAAATCACAGAACAAATCAACAAGGAAATATCCCCGTGGCTGTACAGCAAGGGAATGAAAATAGCCAAGAATATATTAAAAGCCGCCTCGAAAATCGCTTTGAAATACGACATTGACGGTGATGGCAAGGATGAAGGGAGTGTAACCTGTGACTTGGACTCCATTTTGTTGTTGAAAGAAGAAAATTCCGAAATAAAAGGAAACAAGATTCTGATTTTTGACGACCTTGAAAGATGTGATGTAAAACTGGAAACCTTGTTGGGATACATCAATTACTTTTCGGAACATTGTAAATGCAAGGTCATCATCATTGGCGATGAGAACAAGATTTCCGAAAAAGAGGGCGAAAAATCTAATTTGAAATTCAAGGATTTCAAGGAAAAGACCATCGGGCGCACTTTCGAGATCAAAGTGAATATAGAGGAGACACTTGATTTTTTCATTGGCGAAATATCCGCCAACAACAGAAACCTATTGTCTGAAAACAAAGAGCTTATCATCAAGATATTCCACGCCTCTAAATTCGATAATTTAAGAGTCCTTCGGCAATGTCTGAACGATTACCACAGGATAATCATGGCTTTGCCGGAACATTATCATGAATCTCCCAAATACAAACTTATCATAACATCACTATTGGCAAATTTTGTCGCCGTTTACTGCGAGTATAAGGGTGGAAATACCGAAATTGCGAGCCTGTTCAACAGCCTGTACAATATGTTCCCAGATAAAGAGAAAAATGAGGAGCGTGAAAAAATCCTCTCCAAATACCATTTTATAGAGATAGGCAAGCGGTTGGATATTTTCAGTGATTTTATCGTCAATGAAATTGTCTGCTATCTGGAAAGCGGGTATTTTGACACAACCTATTTGCAGCAATACTTTGCTGCCGAAGACGCAAGTTTGAATAGTTGGGACTATCTGTATGATTATTGGAGACTGGATAACGAAGAATACGAGAAACATTACGAGGAAACGGTACGGTATTACTTTGCGGATAAAAGCGTTGATCTAAAAGAATTGTTTGTCATTATATCTATACTATCGGTTTTATATAGCGACAACCTTGTTCACGTATCCGAGGAAGACATCATTGCCCAAGGCAAGCACTCCATAGACAGGCTGATGGAAGGTATCAACGACATGGAGGGTTTGTTGAATTGTAGCTCAAAGGTACATGCGGGTACAAGAAGGAATCATTCTAATATTGGTTCAGATCGAATTTTGAATGTACTGGTTGCGTATTTTCAAAAACTATTCGAGCAAAGATTTGAGAAATGTCCTAATAAAGTGTCTGCCATGCTGGAAAATCTGACGGATGAAACTTGCGAACGCCTGAATCTGGCATTGAATGATGCAATCCCGGTCAAACAGCGTCTTTATAGGGATACTTCAATATTCCAAGAGGCTGATGCGGACAAGGTTTCAAAAAGTATTTTGGGATTGTCTAACGAATCACGCAACACCTTTCTGCATTTTTTGCAGTCTCGTTATAAATATACCTCCTATGGCACTGAAATAGAATACTTGAACGAATGCTGTCAATCGGATCTGCCCCAACTAAAATTAATCAATGAGAAATTAAAGACAGAAGCGGCAACCAGAAGATTGATAGAAAAGTATTCCATTGAGAAAATTACAAACCTGATAGATGAAATTACCGCAAAAGTGAAATAGCTATTCCCGTTCATCCTCGAAAGCGATGGTCTGGCAAGGGATATGCCGATGATGAACTTCATTCCGTGTGACGGCACGGACGGACGTGTTCCGTTTGTCCTTCCGCCCCGATGTCCGGCTTCGGCCATGCAGCCTCACGGAGTGGTCGGAAACGGACGCCGGGACGGGACAGCCCGTGCGCCAAGGTTTAAGCGCAAGACAGTGAAAACCCTTTCACCCACGTTAGGGATTGCAGGGGAAAGCCCACAGCATAGCGAGGACTTGCAGCGGAAAGCCCGACCCGAAGGGGAACGCCCAAACAACCGCCCGCAAAAACTGCTTTTGAGCATACCTTGAAAAAAGGAAGACCGAATATTCCGAAGTTTCGCCCTTATGATATATATTTGTAATTGAGCGAAGATAATAGCGGAAAACGTAGATAATTACATGTTAACGGACTGAAATATGAATTATTACCGTGTACATTCAAGAGATAATGATACTTGTTTCTATTATGACAAGGACGAACAAGTACAGTTGGAATATTGTCCGACTTGTGGACTGCTCACTAATCGGGAAAAAGCAAGAGAACAAAGTATCGCAATTTATCGTAAAAAAGGAAAATATTTAATGTCGGATACATGGGATGGAGAAACGATTGTATCAGAGCGTTTCGTTGAAATATATAATAAATACAATCTTAAAGGGCTTGATTTTATCCCATTACCTAAAAGTCCGCATTATTTTCTATTACGCTGTAATAATATAGTCAGATATGACTATGATTATAATACCAATCTTTACATGAAAGACAAATGTCCAACTTGTAATCAATGGTATGAAATATGTCCTCAAGGTATCTTAAACATAAGAATGGAGGATGAAGCTATTATGGAAGCTGACACATTCTATGTCAGTGATATAATAATAGGAGAAAAAGTTGCCCGACGCAGAATATTGTATGCGACAGACAATATACCATCTTATTTTAAGATAGAAAAAGGAAGAATATTTTTTAATAAGATAGAAAGAGTCCGTTAACAAACAGCAAACCGACTGAATAAGCGGAACGCTGCCAAACATTATCGACCTGAAAAGAACAAGAAATGAAACCAAGAGATATATTTATTAAAGCCTGCAATGAGATAGCTATTCCTTTTATCGCAATGGGATTTAAGCCGTCTAAAAATGGACAATGTTTGAAAAAGATTTCAAAAGACAAAAATTTGACTTTTGAAATATGGTTTCGTTCAAGTGTATATAATTCATCTTGTAGTGTGGCTATATATCCACTGATTACGATTACCTGTAAAAACTTGAAAAAGTGGGTGCAAGAAGAGAATCTCAATGTCAATGATGATGGCTTAGTATATCATAATCATATTGGATACCTATCGCCAATAAATCAATATCAATCTTGGGATCTTGCCGGACTAAGCTATGCTCCATCAATAAAAACAATAATTGATTTACTTGAAAAATATGCTTGTCCGATATTTGATTTATTTGAGAATAGACAAATGGCTATTGACTTCATTACGCAACATGGCTGTTGTTTCAATCAATACACGAAAGACTCTCTCCTTGCCCTGCCATATATGTTGAGATATGGTGAAAAGGAACAAGCCGAGAACTACTTCAATCATTACATACATTCAAGTAAATGTCGAAATAGATTTGTAAAAGCCTATTCTCAATTAGAAAAGAATGATGTAATTGATTGTGGATTAGATAATCGTTTTGTAATACTTGCATATAGTCAAAAACTAAAAATAAAATAGGTCGATAACAAACAGATGAAACTTTTAAGGTGGTTTATCCGCCGAACATTAGCATCATATAAAATTGAAATTATGAAAGAATTAGAATTAAGAAAACCATATCGTTTACAAGAAATTATCGAAATAGTTTCTAAAAATATAGCTAATAATGGCTTCACTGACTCTAACTATTGCTTATACTCCAATGAGGGTACAGCCCAATTGAATCAATTATGCTATTTGGAACTATATCCTACGATAGATGATAATGATGAGGAAGTATATCCAGATTTTGTAAGAGATAAGTCTTTGGATTTATTTTATTACGGGCAACAATTTGAAGATGTATTGATGTCCGTATTTGATCAAAAAGAAACTGCATCAATTAATGACTATATTGATGCGTTGAACTATTATATGGAAAATGATACGTTTATGGATTTCTGATGATGCTAACAAACAGCAAACCGACTGAATAAGCGGAACGCTGCCAAACATTATCTATTTAATAATAAGCATAAAACTATGAGATTCTTAAAAATTATGGGAATATTTACTTCTATCTTAAGTTTATTGAGTTGCGGGCATGGGAATAAACGAGTGACGCAAAACGACGGTATAAACTCCAATATCCCGGTTGCTGCCCGGATTACGATAGACAAACTGCCGGATGTATTGAGAAACGTGCAGGCAGGAAATACTGATTATGATTTTATAGGTATTTGTTCCAATGGTGTGGACTGCATCTACTTTGTGCTGGAGAACGGAAAGTTTTACATAGATTTTGAAGCTATGGGTAAAGAGCAGCTTCCCTACATAGATACCTTGAAACAGTTCGCAAAGGAACATAATTATCCTATTGTCGAAACAACCTATAACAATACTCCGGTCGATTACGAACATCTGAAATACGCTCCCGTCCTTAGCCTGAAAGTCAATGCTGACATAGACAGCATCGTAAAGGTCGGAAAACAGATTGAGCAGACCATTTTCAGGAACAACGAACGAACCGTTTACGAAATAGTGCCTTGATTTTGCCAATAAAGACATTAAGATTTAGATAACAAACAGCACTGCCGCTTAAAGCGAAACGCTGCCAAGCATTACCGATAAGAAATAAAATGAAAGATATAATTGAGTTATTACAAAAAGAACGAATAAAAACTGTTGATGCCCTGAAGCATGGCAATCAGCAGGAACTTTCCTATCTTCAACAAATAGATAAGGCTTTAGGATGGTTGAAACGGATTGAAGAAAAAGGATTGGAAGATGTTGGATGTTATGACATACATAGTCTGCCGGATTTACCTCAAGAAAATTCCGGTCTATACTCCTTTTATCATATAATGATGGATTATGAAAGTCCCAACATTGAAGATTGGAAAGAATATAGACCAAACGGTCAGTCTTTGCCATTAAGTTTTGATGATATTGTAATAACTCGAAAAAACAGATAGCAAACAGCACTACCGCTTAAAGCGGAACAATAATAAAGGAAAGTAATGAAGAAGTTATTTGATGCGATAAATAAAGGAGATTTCGATACAGTTAAGCAAGTGATAGAAAAAAATCCTGTTCTTATCAATAGCATAGAAAAAGGATGGCGCAAAAGGGATGAAGGTTTGTGCCCTTTACGCATAGCAATCAAGAATTGTCACTATGATATTGTCTGTTTCTTAATAGATGCGGGTGCGAATGTAAATGACTATACTCCCAAAGATGATATGTATATAAGTCACCAAGCTGTCTATACCGCTGTTACACATTGCATACCCAAATATGGGTTACAATGCGGTACATACGAAGATTCTTTAAAAATATTGAAGTATCTTATTGAACATCGGATGGACATCAACCTTACAGATAACAAGGGGGTTAATAGTTTCTTTCATGGAGTAAATCTCTCTCACTCAATGATACATTCGACATCGGATATGTTTGAATCCGATCTGCCTGATACTCTAATTTGGAATCCGGAATTTGATGTAAATATAGCTTATCAAAGATTCAAAGAAGTATTCACACTCCTTTTGGAGCATGGTGCCAATACTGATATCCCTGATTATTGGAAAGAGCAGTCTGCATCTTGGGAGGGGTTTAATGCAAAAATCAAATGGGCTAAGAATTTATTAAATCTATGCAATAGAGAAAAGTAGGATGTACGATATGATTGGATATGAAAATGAAGATGATTATCACATTCATCTTGATGGGCTTTATGATATAAATGAGGAAAACAAGGTATTTACAATAAATAAAAGTAAATAGTAGGCGGTTTAATAGCAAACTGGCTGAATAAGCGGAGCACTATCAAACATTACCCATGCAATATATTTAGAATGAAGAAACGGGAATATAAGGAGCAAGAACGACAACGGCATTATTATTTCTTCGACTATCTGTTCTGGTTGGGAGAAATGGCACAATGGCATTATAAGGGTGAGCCAAGACGCCCCGACGGGGAGTCCATGCTGATGCTTTGCATCATGATATTTATCTATGAGCCGATATTCCTTACAACCGCTCATTTTCTTTACGGTTCCCCGGCATTTGGGTGGTTTACAGTCGCCATGATAGTTGGAATCGTCGTAGTCCATCACTGTGTTTCGCGCGGCTGGATATACCCGTTTTCACGAAGGCAAGCGGTCATGCAGCACTATGAAGGACGCAGGTTCAGCCCCTTCAGATGTTACTTCTTCCTGTTCTCCCTCGTCTTTCTGATTATTGCCGAAATTAACCTGTTGCCAAGCACACTGATGCGGATAGACGGGCGCAAGGCGGAGCCGGTGGAGAACACACGGACGGAAGTTCCACAAAGGTGGAGGGATTACCTTGCGCTGCATATCACGGTAGGAGCCCGTCAGGAAGTACCCAGCGAAGCCTTGCTATATCTGATCAATCAGGACGGTCGCACCTCCCGCTACGGGCAACCGGTCTATGTCATGCAGGTAAGGGCAACAGAGGGAGATATGGGCGGAGAGTTTCGTGCAGGGTTGCTGAACCACGCCACCTTTGAGGAAATCCAAGACGGCAGACGGAAGTTTGTCGAATGCACATGGGTCAAGGGATATACGCCGGACAGCATAAGGGTACTGCTGACCGGGTGGTACGAAGTGAATAACGCCGGACTTTGTCCGGTGGACTCTCTGGAATGGACAGAAGATACGGAATTTTGAATAATCAGCAACATACCCAATAAATAGAATGAAGAAATCTGTCATAACATTGTTTTTAGCGGTTGTATCCGGAGATCCACCCATGTCGCCGTGCGCCAAGGTGTAAGCGCAAGATAGTGAAAGCCCTTTCACCCACGTTAGGGATTGCAGGGGAAAGCCCACAGCATAGCGAGGACTTGCAGCGGAAAGCCCGACCCGAAGGGGAACGCCCAAACAACCGCCCGCAAAAACTGCTTTTGAGCATACCTTGAAAAAAGGAAGACCGAATATTCCGAAGTTTCGTCCTTATGGTATATATTTGTAATTGAACGGAAAAAATAGCTGCATATCAAGGCTTGAAGCGAAGATTACAGCGAAAAAGCAAATCACTACCTATTTTTGAAAAGAATTGCATTTATGGAAAAATACAAAGTAGATTATAGTGAGTTTTCTTATTTTAAAGGCATAACGATAGATTTTGATTCTTTAGAAGAAGGTCTTGATTATGCCCAAAGACATAATATCAAAGATGTTTTAGTCCGCTCTGAAAAGAATGATATAAAAAGAGTTGTAAACTTTGATTTTCTAAATAGGCGGGATTTTATACAAACATTTCATTGGATCGTTTCTCTTTCTAAAAGGTCGAACATTACTGGATTATATCATCTTTCAAAACTGAAAGATTTCCGTTGGGGAGTAGATAATAATTTTGACTTGGATTTATCTCTTTTTCCAGTATTAGAGAAAGTCAATATCAGTTATGATGCAAAAATCAGTGGTTGGGAAATGCTGCATCAATTAAATTGGCTTCAGCTAAGTAAAGTTAGGACAGACAACCTTTCATTTTTAGAAAAGACCATTAGTTTACAGTATTTGCGTATTATCGGAGGTTCATTTACTTCGATCGAAGGTTTGGAAAAGTGTGTCAATCTAAAAACTCTTTTTCTACAAAGGTGTACGGCTCTCACAAACCTAAAACCAACAATCGCAAATTTGTATAATTTAGAGAGATTGAATTTGGAAGCATGCCGAAAAGTCAGTGTAGAAGAACTCAAAGGCATTGCTGTCAGATATATATCAGTAATTTGAAAAACATTGGGAGCAAAAATGAAAATACCCATCACAATCCTGCTTTTAGCAAGCCTGTTTGCCGCAAGTTGCGGAGAGCCGCCCATGCCGCCGAGCGACGAGGAAATGATACGCCACTTCGCCACGCACGAGGCGGCGTTCCGTAAGGTGTACAAAATCATGGCAGAGAGTTCAGAAGGCAGTTTCCACTATCCGCCGCTTTCTCCGGAAGAGGTCATTATACTTGATTCAACAGAGCAAAGCGATACATCCCATGAAACGAATGACGAAGAAGACCTCCCGGTATATGGGCTGCTGAAGCCAGACCGAATACAGCTCGATTCCTTGTTGTCAGAGATTGGATGCGGTCTTGTCCTTGTTGACCGCAGGGAATGGGAAACGGCGGATTCGGTATACGTGAGCCTCGTTATGCCGTACTATTCCCACGGCATCGTGGATGCGGGAACATCCAAGAGTTTCGTTTACGACCCCGGATTGAGAAGCCGCCGGAACATCCGTATCACCGAACACGGCGACCTGAACGAGATCTACCGCAGGACATACAACGACACCACGCTGTACAAGCCCGTCAAGGGAGACTGGTACATCGAGTTAGACCATTCACGATAACCTGAAATGATAAACGCATGAGAGCTTTCTCGCCTTATTCCTTCCGCCCGTCCTCGAAGGCAATGGTCTTGGCAAGGAACATGCCGATGACGAACTTTGCCCCGTACCTGATCAGCTTGCGCCGCAACGCTATGAAAGTAGCCCCGGTAGTAAGCACGTCGTCCACAAGCAAGACGCACTTCCCCCTGAACCGTTCGGGATGGAACTCCAGATTGGCGGTGCGGTCTCCGTTCCCGTGCGTGCCCTTGTATTGCGCCCGGTCATAAGCGACGGTTATCGCCCCGTACCCGTCGGCTACTCCCATATCCGCCGAGAGCTTGCGGCAGAACGCCTCGTACCGGGTGCGGTGCTTCTCCCGTGTGGATGCCGGGACGGGAACCAGCACGGCACGGTGCCTGTTCTCCTGAACCGCCCGGATGCGGCTGGCGGCGATGGAGAAGAGCTTGACGAAAAGGTCGGTCTGCTCGCCGCTCTTGAAACGCCAGACGGCGTTCGACACCTTCTTCCCCTCGAAGGTGATCTTGTCGTTCCGCCGGACGGGGCAATAGTCATAAAGGTACAAACACAAGCTGCCGTCCAAGCGGAAGAATCCCTGAAAGCGGTTGTCGAGCGGAAAGAACGCCTTGCGGAAGTCATTGAAGAAAGTGAAGACAAGGATATTGTTCCAGAAACGTGCCTCGTCCTCGCTGCCGGAATCGAGCCTGTACATGAAGCCCGCCAAGTTCCCGCTCTCGTACAAGCCCATGCCGATGGTCAGGCGGCTGTTGAAGTCGGTCTGGCTGACGATGTACCAGCCGCACCGGGCGAAATGCTCCTCGTAGCCGGAACGGGTCTCCAAAAGGAAATAGAACTTGCCGTCGTCCTCGAAACGGATGACGTACTCGCAACGCAGGCGGCGTGCGATCTTGCCCAAGATGCGGCTCTCCTCCTCGATGACCGCAGGAGTGGCAAGGAAGGTGTATTGAGCGATAAAGACAGCCTCTTCCATAGTGATGATGTTTGGTCGGTTACAAATATGCGAAATGTCCGGCACACGGCAAGCGGAAAGGGCGGGAAATATGCGGAAGGGCGTGCGGATATGTAGAGCTTCTCCCTGCTTTTCACCGCCCGGAACGTGACAAGGCTACAAACGTGAAGCAAAACGAGGACAAGCGGTACGGTTTTGATACACGGACATATACAGACCGGTATATTTGCAGGGAAGTATAACCATAAAAACGTATCGGGACAATGGAAATAGTAAGCATCGAGAGAAAGACCTTCGAGGAGATGAAGGAACGGTTCGGCAGCTTCTCGCAGCACGTGAGGGAGCTTTGCGCCCGCTACCGCCCGCCCGAAAAGATGAACTGGATGGACGGGGCGGACGTGTGCGAGAAACTGGGCATCAGCAAGCGGACATTGCAGACCTACCGTGACCGGGGGCTGCTGCCGTACAGCCAGATCAACCACAAGATTTACTACCGGACGGAGGACGTGGAGGCGTTCGTGGAAGCCATGAGCCGGGAAATGACGGAGGACGAGTGAGATGGAAGTGATCACAAGGGACACGGAGGAGGTACGGGCGTACTTCGAGGCGTTGGAAGAGGGCATGAGGTACCTCGACACGGTAACGGCGCACTTCCGCCCGGCGATGAACGGCGAGGTCTATCTCACGGGCGAGGACGTGTGCAGGCTGCTGCACATCACGCCGAGGACGTTGCAGGACTACCGCACGCAACGGCTGATCCCGTACATATCGCTGCCGGGCAAGACGCTCTACCGCCAGTCGGATCTGCTGCGTATGCTGGAGGAGAACTACGTGGACATGCGCCCAAAGCGCAAACGGGGGAAAAGTCCAACATAAACGCACGGGGGTGTGCATCGGGAAATGCAGCGAAAGCAGGGACACCGCATCGGAAGTTCCTGCCTTTGCCGCATTCTGCACCGGGGGAAGGCGTCAAGCCGTTTCCCGGAGGGAGCGGCGCACCCGCTTTCCGTCCTGTCTCCTGTCCTTCTTCTCCAGCACGCTCCGCTGCATGGCGGCGAGGTTGCCGGAGATCGCCCGGAAATCGGAGCTTACCATCCTGTTGGTCACCTCGGCGTAGATCTGGGTCGTGGAAATGTGCTTGTGCCCGAGTATCTTGGAGAGCGCCTCGATGGTGCCGCCGTTGCAGAGATAGACGGTCGTGGCGAAGGTGTGGCGGCTTAGGTGGAAGCCGATCTCCTTGTGGATGCCGCAGGCTTTGGCTATCTGTTTGAGATGCCTGTTGCACACGCTGTTGCTGGGCATGGGAAAGACAAGGTCGCCTCCGGCAAGCCCTCTGTAACGTTCTATCAGCTCCTTGGCAATCTCCATGAGGGGGACGTTGCTCGACACACGGGTCTTGGTGCGCCGGGTGATGATCCATTCCTCGCCGTCGAAGTCCATGCGCTGTATCTTGTCATGGGTGAGCGTCTTTATGTCAATGTAGCTAAGCCCGGTGAAACACCCGAAGAGGAACATGTCCCGCACGAGGCTGGTCTGTTTCTTGACGAACACGGCGTTAGCCAAGGTGCGCAGCTCCTCTTCCGTGAGATAGCCCCGGTCGGTCTCCTGCATCTCAAGGCTGTACTCGCCGAAGGGGTCGGTGCGGACGATGCCCCGCCGCCACGCCTTGTCGGTCAGGCTGAGCAGGGGCATGGTGTATATCCAGAGGGTGTTGGCGCTCAATCCCTTCTCCACCCGCAGGTACTTGTCGAAATCGGCGATGATCTCCTTGGTCAGCTCCTTGTAAGCCATGTCGGTGCGCTTCTTCTTCTCCCAAAGGAAGGTCTTGAAATGGTTGTAAACAGCCAGATACTTGTTGTAGGTGGACTTGGCTCGCTGCCCTTTCTCGACCATCGCCTCAAACTCCCGGTTCATGTTCCCGAAGTCTTTGAGGATGCAGTTCTCCATCACGCCGACACCGAGGAAGGCGTTGCGCAGCTTCTCGGCTGTGACGAAATCCTCTTCCCGGAGGATGCGGTGGTAGTGGTTGGTGAGCCGGGCGGAGACCTCCTTCAGTTGCCCGTTTATCTCGTTTGCCTCTGCGGACTTGCCTTTCGCCTTGCCGTTCTCCCAGAGGTCGGGAGTGACGAACAGCTTGGTTCCCACCGCCTTGTCATCCCCGTCAACGGAGATTTTCACCATGATGGGGGCTTTCCCGTCCCGGTTTCTCACTGCGGATCTCTTGATGTAGAACGAGGTCGCAAACGTACTTCTCTTTGTTTCCATAACTCTAAAATTTTCGTTTCTAAAGGTAGTTACTTATTTCTTACCAAGAGCTATGCAAAACAAGGCAAATCGATGAAACAGAACTTGTTATGCTGTATATACCCCGTTTCGGAACCGGTAGCTGTTTAGTAGCCGAACTTTGTCCGAAAGGGGTGTTTTCAGGCATTTTATGCCGAAGCCTGCTTCAACCCGCTCTGCATACAAGATGCTGACCTGCATTTATTTATGTAGAACTTTGCTTTTCTTTGCGCCTTATGCCGATTTTTCTGATAAAAAGAATCTTTCGCCTGTGCTTTATCCGGTCATTCGCCTTCACTTTTATGACATTTTGTTACTTATTTATCAAATCTATTATTATATTTGCGAAAACAATCGCACAAAATCAGCTTATGAGCCCATTAAATACTTCCGTATTGTTAATATACACCGGTGGAACAATTGGTATGATTGAGAATGCCGCGACAGGTGCTCTGGAGAACTTTAACTTCGAGCAACTGCAAAAGTATATCCCCGAACTGCAAAAGTTCAATTTTCCAATTGATACCTATCAGTTTGATCCTCCGATGGATTCGTCGGACATGGAACCGGATATGTGGCGAAAGCTGGTACGCATTATTCATGACAACTACAATCGTTACCACGGCTTCGTCATCCTGCACGGAACGGACACGATGGCTTATACCGCTTCCGCACTAAGTTTTATGCTGGAAGGACTGGACAAACCCGTCATTCTCACAGGTTCACAGCTTCCCATCGGCGTACTCCGCACGGACGGAAAGGAGAATCTGATGACCAGTATCGAGATTGCCATCGCACAAAACAAGGAAGGAAGGGCACTGGTGCCCGAAGTATGCATCTTCTTTGAAAATCACCTGATGCGGGGAAACCGTACGACAAAGATGAATGCAGAAAACTTCAATGCATTCCGTTCTTTCAATTATCCGGTATTGGCGGAAGCGGGAATCCATATTAAATATAATAATGTGCAAATTCACGGAAATGGTGAAGAGCGCGAATTGAAACCGCACTATTTACTGGATACCAATGTAGTGGTACTGAAGCTCTTTCCGGGCATCCAGGAAAATGTAATTGCCACCATTCTGGGGATTGAAGGTTTAAAAGCGGTTGTGCTCGAAACATACGGTTCGGGGAATGCTCCCCGAAAGGAATGGTTTATACGCCGGCTCTGTCAGGCCAGTGAACGTGGAATTGTGATTGTCAACGTAACACAATGCAGCGCAGGAATGGTAGAAATGGAACGTTACGAAACAGGATACCAGTTATTGCAGGCAGGTGTTGTCTCCGGATATGACAGTACAACGGAATCGGCAGTCACTAAATTAATGTTCTTACTGGGACATGGATATACCCCGGATGAGGTACGCGACCGGATGAACCGTTCGATAGCAGGAGAGATAACTCTGTAAACCTTCTATTTGTTTTATGCATTGAACAGATTTAATCTGAATTTGTTTTGCGCGTTGAACAAATTATATCTATTTTTGTCTTCTATAGTAAACATCTTAAAATATGGATACACTCATTAGAAGATATAAAAGGCTGTTAGCAGCTACTTCTACCGCCTATATCAGAAGCCTGATGGATACAATCAACTGGGATAACCGCCTGATTGCTATCCGAGGAGCCCGTGGAGTCGGGAAAACGACTTTAATGCTTCAATACTTAAAACTTCATTATGCTAATGATAGCCAAAGTGCCTTATATACGAGTTTAGACAGTCTATATTTCACGCAACATTCTCTTAGTGAACTTGCCGAACAGTTTTACCTGAAAGGAGGAAAGTGCCTCTTTCTGGACGAAGTACACAAATATCCGTCATGGAGTAAAGAAATCAAAAACATATATGATGAGTTTCCTGAACTGAAAATAGTATTTACCGGTTCATCCTTACTACAACTTCTGAATGCGGAAGCCGACTTATCCCGCCGATGCATATCATATAATATGCAGGGGCTATCCTACCGTGAATATCTGCACTTATTCCATCAGATTCAAATCCGTCCTTATACACTGGAAGAGATACTGGGCAATAGTGATGGAATCTGTAATGCAGTAAATTCCCAATGCCGCCCTCTTGCCTATTTTGAAGATTATTTGAAACACGGATACTATCCTTTTTATCAGGAAGGAAATGCGGAATACTATACACGCATCGAAAATATAGCAAACCTGATACTTGAAATCGAACTTCCACAGCAATGTGGAGTGGATATCAGTAACGTACGTAAACTAAAAAGCCTGCTGGGAATCCTCTCCTCCGAAGTGCCCTTCATGGTGGATATCACCAAACTTTCTGCCATGGCGGAACTTTCACGGACTACCATTCTGGCTTATCTACAATATCTGGACAGGGCTAAATTAATCCACCTTCTTTATTCGGATAATGATTCTATCAAGAAACTACAAAAGCCGGATAAGATTTATATGGAAAATACCAACCTGCTTTATGCATTGACCTTTAAGGATGTAAACAAAGGTACATTGAGAGAAGTGTTCATGGTAAACCAACTCTCCTATCAACATCGTGTAGAATATTGCACACGCAGTGCAGACTATACAATAGACAGCAAATATACGATAGAAGTCGGAGGAAAAAGTAAAGACGGAAAACAGATAGCCAATAGTCAGCAGGGATTTATCGCTGCAGATGATATTGAATATTCCGCTGGAAACAAAATCCCACTTTGGACATTCGGATTTTTATATTAAAGGAGCAAGAATATGGCAAAAGAGAAAACCGTATATGTATGCAGTAATTGCGGACAGGATTCACCGAAATGGGTGGGTAAATGTCCGTCGTGTGGAGAATGGAATACGTATGTTGAGGAAATCGTACGGAAAGAACCCACTAACCACCGTCCGGTGTCGGGCATTGAGACACAGAAGCCCAAACCACTGGCACTTAGCGATATAGAGGCAGAAGATGAGCCACGCATCAATATGCACGATGATGAACTGAATCGTGTATTGGGGGGCGGACTTGTACAGGGTTCTCTTGTCCTGATAGGCGGCGAACCGGGAATCGGTAAATCGACGCTCGTCATGCAGACCGTACTGCACATGCCGGAAAAGAAGATTCTTTATGTATCCGGTGAAGAGAGTGCACGACAGCTGAAACTTCGTGCCGACCGTCTCTCTGGCACTTCCAGCGATTGCCTGATCGTTTGCGAGACTTCACTCGAACAGATTTATGTGCATATCAAGAATACAAATCCCGATTTAGTGATTATCGACTCTATACAGACTATTTCCACCGAAAGTATCGAATCGTCTCCCGGAAGTATAGCGCAAGTCAGAGAATGTTCGGCGTCTATTCTTCGTTTTGCGAAAGAAACGCATACGCCTGTATTGCTGATCGGACATATTAATAAGGAAGGAAGTATTGCAGGACCTAAAGTGCTGGAACATATCGTAGATACTGTTCTTCAATTTGAGGGCGACCAACATTATATGTATCGTATTCTACGCAGTATCAAGAATCGTTTTGGTAGTACGGCAGAATTAGGTATTTATGAAATGCGTCAGGATGGGTTGCGCCAAGTGAGTAATCCTTCCGAACTTTTGCTAAGTCAGGATCATGAAGGGATGAGCGGGGTAGCCATTGCCTCCGCCATTGAGGGGATTCGCCCGTTTTTAATTGAAACACAAGCTTTGGTAAGCTCTGCAGTCTACGGAAATCCGCAACGTTCGGCAACCGGTTTCGATTTGAGAAGAATGAATATGCTGCTGGCTGTTCTCGAAAAGCGCGTGGGATTTAAGTTGGCACAGAAAGATGTATTCCTGAATATTGCCGGAGGATTGAAAGTAAATGATCCGGCTATCGACCTGCCGGTTATCAGTGCGATCCTTTCTTCCAATATGGATGCAGCCATTGAACCGGAAGTTTGCATGGCGGGAGAAATCGGTCTGTCGGGAGAGATACGTCCTGTGAATCGAATTGAACAGCGTATCGGTGAAGCTGAAAAGTTAGGTTTCAAACGCTTCTTGCTGCCCAAATATAACTTGCAAGGGATCGATACCCAAAAACTGAAGATAGAATTAGTACCGGTAAGAAAAGTAGAAGAGGCGTTCAGGGCTTTATTCGGATAAGGCACTGATGCATAAATAGCCCGTTTTTCTAATTGGATAGTCGAAAACAATATCAATAATAACTAAATGACACAAGAATACCAACTCCGTATACTTCCCGAAATCGCAGCAAACGAACAGAAATTAAAGGAATATCTTTCTAAAGAAAAAGGTCTGAATTTACGTGACATCACCGCTACCCGAATCTTGAAACGGAGTATTGATGCACGCCAGCGGACTATCTTCGTCAATCTGAAGGTGAGGGCATACATCAAGGAAATGCCGCAAGAAGATGAGTACGAACGTACTATATATAATAATGTAGAAGGAAAACCGCAAGTGATTGTCGTTGGTGCAGGCCCCGGCGGCCTATTTGCTGCTTTACGCCTTGTTGAACTCGGATTACGCCCTATCGTCATCGAACGTGGAAAAGACGTGCGCGAACGTAAAAAAGACCTGGCACAAATCAGCAGGGAACACACTGTTGATCCGGAATCGAATTACAGTTTCGGAGAAGGAGGTGCAGGAGCTTATTCGGATGGGAAACTCTATACCCGGAGCAAGAAGAGAGGAAATGTAGATAAGATTCTGAACGTATTTTGCCAGCATGGAGCTTCGACTTCGATATTGGTGGATGCGCATCCGCATATCGGAACAGACAAATTGCCACGTGTCATTGAAAATATGCGGAACACCATTATCGAATGTGGCGGAGAGGTACATTTCCAGACACGAATGGATGCATTGATTATTGAGAACGATGAAGTCAAAGGTATCGAAACAAATACAGGAAAGACCTTTCTCGGACCTGTGATACTGGCAACCGGACATTCGGCAAGAGATGTATATCGTTGGCTGGCTGCCAATAATGTGACAATTGAAGCGAAAGGAATCGCTGTCGGGGTACGTCTGGAACATCCGGCCATGTTGATCGATCAAATACAATACCATAATAAGAATGGACGGGGCAAATACCTGCCCGCTGCTGAATACAGCTTTGTAACACAGGCAGAAGGCAGAGGAGTATATAGTTTCTGTATGTGTCCCGGTGGCTTTATCGTTCCTGCTGCCAGCGGACCGGAACAAGTGGTAGTAAACGGAATGTCTCCTGCCAACCGTGGGTCACGATGGAGTAATTCGGGAATGGTAGTGGAAATTCAACCGGAAGATTTGGGAAATGAAGAATTAAAAATGAGGAATGAAGAATTGGCTGCGCAACAAGATGAACAGCTGATGGCACTGAACCCGAATTTAAAAAGTTCACAACTTTCAGAGATTAATTCACAGTTACTATCTGTTCTTCACTTTCAAGAGGAATTGGAACGTCAATGCTGGTTGCAGGGAGGCAGACGACAGACTGCTCCGGCACAACGCATGCTGGATTTTACCCGCAAGAAATTGAGTTACGATCTGCCCGAGTCATCCTATAGTCCGGGATTGATTTCGTCTCCACTTCATTTCTGGATGCCATCATTTATTAGCAAAAGGTTATCTCTTGGTTTCCAACAATTCGGACGAAGCAGTCACGGATTCCTGACAAATGAGGCAGTAATGATTGGTGTGGAAACACGAACTTCTTCTCCCGTTCGTATCATACGCGATAAGGATACTCTGCAACATGTCACCGTTCGCGGATTATTTCCTTGCGGAGAAGGCGCAGGCTATGCCGGAGGAATTGTGTCTGCCGGGGTGGACGGCGAACGATGTGCAGAAGCAGTAGCCAACTATTTCAATCATTAATTAAACTTACACTAAAATGAATTATCAACCCGAAATAGCAATTATAGAAGCCAATACATTGACCTGTCTCGGTCTGAAAGGAATCCTGGAGGAAATGATTCCTATGGCAACCATACGGACTTTTCATCACTTCAGCGAACTGATGGACGATACTCCCGATATGTATGCCCACTATTTCATTTCCGCACAGATTTACGTGGAGCACAATGCTTTCTTTCTCCCCCGGAAACGAAAAACGATTGTATTGGCAAGCGACAGTCCGCAATTCCAACTATCCGGCGTACCTGTACTCAACATTCACGAATCCGAAGAAGAGCTGGTGAAAAACATATTGAAACTTCACCAACATGCTCACCACGACGGTTATCCGGTAAAAGATATGCCCCCCATGCCTCCGATGCAGCCTCATCAGGAAATTCTATCCGCCCGTGAAATAGAAGTGCTCGTACTGATAACCAAAGGGTTAATCAACAAAGAAATAGCAGATAAGCTGAATATCAGCCTGACTACCGTTATCACTCACCGAAAAAATATCACGGAGAAATTAGGCATTAAGTCCGTCTCCGGGCTGACTATTTATGCTGTAATGAACGGATATATCGAAGCTGACCGAATCTGACTTCTTAAAAAATAAGTCATAATCCTAATAAATGAGGATTGACCGTCATCTATATTTGCCGTTACTTTGCACCAGATAAATTAACAGCAGATGAAGACAAAGAAGATTATGATTGCCCTCATGCTCCTGACGACAGGGACAGCATGGGCTGAAGATTTCCCCAAAGACTCACTAAAAATAGTAGACATCGAAGAGGTGGTAGTGATTGCTACTCCAAAAGAGAACCGTAAATTACGTGATCTGCCGGTAGCCGCCACCGTTTTATCGCAAGACAATATGCGCGCCAATCAGGTAAATTCCGTGAAGAACCTGACAGGTATTGTTCCCAATCTGTTTATCCCTGACTATGGTTCCAAACTGACTACTTCGATTTATATCCGTGGAATCGGTTCACGCATCAATACTCCGTCCGTAGGACTTTATGTAGACAATATCCCTTATATCGACAAATCCGCTTTCGACTTCAACTATGCTGATATCGAACGTATTGATATTCTTCGCGGGCCACAAGGTACTCTCTACGGGCGTAACACGATGGGAGGACTTATCAAAGTACACACAAAATCACCTTTCACTTATCAAGGTACTGATATTCGCATGGGAGCAGCAACTTACAATAATTATAACGTTTCACTCACCCATTATCACCGTACATCCGACCGCTTTGCTTTTTCTACCGGAGGTTTCTACGAGCATACAGGCGGCTTCTTTGAGAATTCTGCACGAAATAACGAAAAGGTCGACAAAAGCAACGCCGGAGGCGGACGTTTTCGTGGAATTTACCTGCCGACATCGAATCTGAAAATAGATATGGCACTTAGCTATGAATATAGCGATCAAGGTGGGTATCCGTATTATTATACCGGTATTACTCCCAGTGCCATAGCCAAAGCTCAAAAAGACGGTAAAGAAATGACAGAAGATCGGGCAGACTACATCGGTAAGATTTCATATAACGACCGTAGTAGTTACCGCCGTGGATTGCTCAACTCCGGTGTTAACATCGAATACCAAGCCAGTAACTTCATATTAAGTGCGGTGACAGGTTATCAGAACCTGAATGACCGTATGTTCCTCGATCAGGACTTCACAGAAAGGGATATTTTCAACATCGAACAAAAGCAGAGAGCGAACACCATTTCCGAAGAAATTGTCTTGAAAGCCAAACCCGGAAAAAGATGGCAGTGGGCTACGGGTGCTTTCGGATTCTATCAATGGCTACACACTACAGGTCCTGTTCTGTTCAAAGAAGAAGGAGTGAAGTCAGTCATTGAAAACAACGCCAATTCCGCTTTTGAAGAAGTCTCTGCCAAACCCGGAGCTCCCACCATGGGAATGACTGTGCACAACCCGACATTAAGTGTAGGAGGAACCTTCGATACCCCGACCCTTAGCGGTGCACTTTATCATCAGTCCACTTTCAACAATCTGTTCATCGAAGGGTTGTCCGTTACAGCCGGACTCCGACTCGATTACGAAAAGATCAGTATGAAGTATAATTCTCTTAGCACTCCTATCGACTTTGGTTTTGATTTCCACATGGCAATGGGTCCCACGCAAATAAATCTGTCCGATCAGAATATGAAAGCTCCGGCCTCTTTCGTAGGCAAGCTCTCGACTGATTACGTACAACTTCTACCCAAATTTGCTATTCAATATGAATGGAAGAATCAAAATAATGTTTATGCCACCGTTACCCGGGGATATCGTTCGGGAGGATATAACATCCAAATGTTCTCTGATTTATCACAAACTGAATTGAAAAATTCGATGATGAATGCCATCAAAGAAAGTCCTACAATAGGGCAAGATGCCAAATGGGGAGCAACCATTATAAAAATGATGGACCAAATGGTACCAGCAAAAGAGATCGACGTAAAAACTTCTACTACTTACAAACCCGAATATTCGTGGAACTACGAAGTAGGTAGCCACCTTACTTTATGGGAAGGCAGACTTTGGGCCGACGTCGCAGCATTCTACATGGATACCCGCGACCAACAACTCTCCCAATTTGCAGAAAGTGGTTTGGGACGTATCACGATTAATGCAGGAAAAAGTCGCAGCTATGGTGCAGAAGCAGCTCTTCGTGCCAGTGTGACTAAAGAACTTAGCCTGAATGCCAGTTATGGATATACGTATGCCACCTTTACTGATTATGTAATCACCGAAGAGAAAAAAGATGGCACTCCCATAATTACGGATTACAATGGCAAATATGTTCCCTTTGTTCCCAAACATACCTTAAATATCGGTGGAGAATATGCCATCACCTGCAGCCCACGTTCTATCTTCGACCGGGTTGTATTCCAAGCGAACTATAACGCTGCCGGACGTATCTACTGGACTGAACAAAACGACGTCAGCCAATCCTTCTACGGCACACTCAACTGGAGAACGAATCTGGAAATCGGTGATGCAATGATTAGTTTCTGGGCACGTAACTTCCTGAATAAAGACTATGCCGCCTTCTATTTCGAAACAATGAACAAAGGTTTCATGCAGAAAGGACGCCCAATGCAATTTGGGATAGATCTTCGCTGCCGCTTCTAATCATTTTTACTCATAAGGATATTATTTAGTCTTTTTATTGTCAGCTAAAGATTTCATCCATATAGAATAATGATTTTCAACGCATTAACAGCTGACAATAAGCGCTGACAATAACCCCAAACAGGCTGACAATAAAAGATTCGGACTTTTATTGTCAGCCTATCTCTTTGTAGATTAACAGCATAGAATACGGGATAGAAGAACATATGTCCCTATGAAGTATGTATTATAAAGCCGTTATACTTGATTTACCCAATCGGTATTGTTCTGTCAGACCTACGCTATCCTTAACTCTCCACGGCCGTGGTAGCATCTCTTCACGGCCGTGGGAGGATCTCGTCACGACTGTGGGAAGAAGTTACCACGGCCGTGGGAAGGTAAAGATAGCGGCATCTTAGGTAAGCATTCGGGCTCGTGCGTGTTTCTTTCCCTTCTTTTCTTTCCTACCTTTGTGCCTTCATAATCATCTTAATCCATTATGTGTTCAGTATTAGTATTTTCTAGTGAAAGTGAAAAGCTGCGTAGTCTCTTATCCGAGTGTAAGCGTCTCCGCGATTCTATCTTGTCGCCCTTTTTTCATTCTTATATTTTTGCTATGTATAAAAATGAAGCATTATGGATTTAGCAGAAAATCGATTTGGAAAAACTTGGAAACATTTCCTTGAAGTATTGAAAGTAGACTACAATTGTTCTTTAGCCGATGTTTGCCGCGATCAGCATACCACTTTTGGTGGTATGAGTTCCTGGATGTCCAGACGGGGCTATAGCGTTAAACAAGCCAAGGCAGATGTGGTCCGTGATTATTATGGCGGCGTTGAACCCTCCCAACCGACAACTTCCTCTCCTTCATTCACTCAAATAGCACCCGCCATGTTGCCGGAAGAAGAGTTTAGTCTTGCCGGGATCACAATCACCTTTAACAGTGGAACCACCATTTCGGTCAAACGGGCCACACCCAGTGGTGTTATTAAAATGTTGCGCGATTACGAAAGAAAGGAGGGAGATCCATGTATTCTCTAACATCAGCCAATCGCTACTATCTGTACCAGGGCTTTGTTCGTATGAACCTTGGCATTGACGGTTTATTCAAAATTATACGATCGGAAATGAAGGACTTGTCTCCCGTTTCCGGAGATATCTTTTTATTCTTTGGTAAAAACCGACAAAGTGTAAAAATACTGCGTTGGGATGGCGATGGCTTTCTTCTGTACTACAAGCGCCTCGAAGGTGGAAGTTTTGAGTTACCGACATTTAACCCCAATACAGGTAATTACGAGATTTCTTATCAGGTTTTGTCTTTTATCTTGAATGGAGTGTCATTAAAGTCTGTACGGTTGAGAAAACGTTTTAGGATCTAATACAACATTTTGATTATTAGTTATTTGTACTAAAGATATCATCCGGTTTATTTGGTTAATTTGTTGATTTTTTATATCTTTATGCCATGAAAAAGGATGAGATCATAGAGTTATTGAAGGAACAAATCAAGGGATTACGAGATGACAACAACAGACTCTTGGACCAAATAGATGCTTTGATAAAGGAGGTTTCTTCCCTTAAAGAGGCACTCCTTCAAAAAGGCGAATCTCTTAGCAAGCAACAGCGCCTTACTAAGGGACTCGCCAAACTTGTATCCAACACATCCGAACAGCAACAGGCTCCCCAATCTGCCATATCCGAAGAAGAGCGGCAGAAGATAGAAGCGGAAAAAGCAGATAAGCGTAAAGCAAGAAAGAACAATGGGGCCAAACGTGACATGCATTATGAGATGGAGGAAGAAGAACATGTCGTTTATCCCGATGATCCCGATTTTGACATCAATAAGGCCCGGTTGTTTACCACTGTTCCCAGAATATGCGTCCGCTATGAATGTGTACCCATGCGCTTCATCAAGCATGTCTACAAGATACACACCTATACGCAAGAAGGTCGCCTGTTTGAGGGAAAAACACCGGCTTCGGCCTTCTTGAATTCCAGCTATGACGGTTCATTTATTGCCGGATTGATGGAATTACGTTATATACAATCGCTACCTGTTGAAAGAATCATCAACTACTTCGAGGGGCATGGCTTTACGCTGAAGAAACCTACGGCTCATAAGTTGATAGAAAAAGCCTCAAGCCTCTTCGAAAATCTTTATAAGTGCATCCGGCAGACAGCTTTGAGTGATCCTTATAAGGCAGCCGATGAAACCTATTACAAAATACTCGTCCCGGAAAAGAACAGCAAGGGAAAAAGAGTCAGGAAGGGATACCTTTGGGTGGTTGTCGGCATAAACACCAGGATGATATACCTGCTCTATGATGACGGCTCCCGGTCTGAAAGAGTTATTCTTAACGAATTAGGCGGTTGCAAAGGTATTATACAAAGCGATGGCTACTCACCTTACCGGAAGCTTGAAAGCGATGCTTATCCCAATATCACACGCATCCCGTGCTTGCAACATATAAAACGGAAATTTATAGATTGCGGTGAGAAGGACCCGGATGCAAAAAGAATCGTGGAGCTGATAAACGCACTTTATCAAAACGAGCATAAGCATAAAGTTGGGGTTGAGGGATGGACGGTAGAACAGAATCTTATGCATCGAAAAAAGTATGCGCCGGACATACTCGGAGAAATAAAAGATATGCTTGATGAAATAGAAGAACGGGGGGATTTATTACCTAAGAGCGAACTGCAGGAAGCCATTACCTATCTTCGCAATGAGTGGAATGCAGTGGTGGACATCTTTAATTATGGTGACACTTATCTGGACAATAATATGGTTGAACGGATGAACCGGTACATATCCTTATCAAGAAAAAACTCATTGTTCTTCGGCAGCCATAAGGGGGCCGAACGAGGCGCCATACTCTATACGATAGCACTCACTTGTAGGATGCATAAAGTGAATTTATTTGAGTATCTCACGGATGTGATAAACAGAACAGCCGAATGGCAACCGAACACACCAATTGAAAAATACAGGGAACTGCTTCCTGACAGATGGGAAAAGGCTAATGACTAAAAAGGGATCATTAGCCTTTTTATTTTAATACACTATATAGAATCGCGGAGACGCTTACATCCGAGTCTAACCATTTTGATTCTGTTCTTTTCATATTTGATGGTGGTCGTCGTTATAAAGTTTCGGCTTCCAGTCTTGGCATCCATTCTCCTCAGGATCTACTTCTCCCCTTAGGTCTTGGTCTTTTCCGTAACAGTCCTTTCTGGTCTTATTACCTTTATCCCAATGGTTGTAATTTCCATAAAGGTATTGACGGTCTTTGTGGCGAGGTCATCCGGCACACGGGTTCTTGCGTGTCAGAGCAGAGTTGTCATATTTTTCTTGACCGTTCCCGTAGCAGATTGCATATCCTCTATCGGTGCGAGGACGAATACCGACTGGAATGCCGTCGTCTGAACCACAGTTCTTTCTTCTTGAAAAAGGACGAACGGAAAAGAGATTTTCTTCAAATTTCCTGGAATCGCCTGAATGAGCTGCTTACTGTTAAAAAGTATCGGAAAACAGTTGAAAAGTAATCTCCCATCCTACAAGCCGTACAGGTTTATTTTGATAACTTTGCCACATAATAAAAAAGTGGATATGCAGTGAAAGAACCAGTCATTACCTTTACTTTGGAAGAGTACGAAGAGTTGCGCAAGGAACGTGAACGTCTTGAAAAGGAACATGCGGAACTTCAGAGAAAATACGCAGCCTCTTTGCAGGAGTATTCCCGCCAAGTTGAGGAAATCTCAGCCTGTACAGCCGTCATTGCTGACCTGAGATGGAAATTGGCTGATTTGACACGCCGTTTATGGGGTAAATCCAGTGAAAAACGTCATCTTCCCGAAGATGCCAACCAATTGAGCATCTGTTTTGAATCTCCGTCCGATGTCAATGACCCGGTAGCGGAGGAGCAGAAAACGGCTGAGAAATCTGCCCGGTCGGAGAATGGTTACAATCGTTTCCGTAAGAGCTTCACCCAAAAGATTACTCCCCACGCCCGTAAGCCCATCGATCCGTCCCTTCCCCGTGAAGAAATCATCATTCCCATGCCGGAAGGTCTTTCTCTGGAGGGAGCGACGAAGCTGGGGGAGGAAGTGAGCGAACAATATGCCGTCAGCCCTGCCCGATTCTATGTGAGACGCATCATCCGTCCTAAATACCGGCTTGCCGACGGTCGTATCATAACTGCTCCCATGCCCGTAATGGCACACCCTCACAGCAATGCCTCGGAGAGTGTACTGTCCCACATTGCCACCGCCAAATATTACGATCACCTGCCTCTGCACAGACAGCTGGACATTTTTGAGCGTGAAGGCATCCATCTGAGTCCTTCCACCGTAAGTAACTGGATGATGGCTGCCGCACAGCGTTTGGAGCCGATCTACAATGAGCTTCGTGAACTGGTTAAGGACAGTTATTACGTCATGGCCGATGAGACGCCCCACCCCGTACTTGAAAGCGACCGACCCGGTGCTCTTCATCGCGGGTATATGTGGAACTTCTATCTGCCCCGGTTTCATACCCCCTTCTTTGAATATCACAAGGGGCGTGGCAGCAGCGGAATAGACACACTGCTGGCAGGACAGGTCCGCGTGGTACAGAGTGACGGCTTTGCAGTATATGACGAGTTCGACACGCTACCCGGAAAGTTGCACTTGTGCTGTTGGGCACACGTCAGGCGCAAGTTTGTGGAAGCGGAAGGAAATGACCCTCCCAGAGCAAGGTATGCACTTGAACAAATAGGCAGACTGTATGCTGTGGAGGAGGAAATCAGGATAGAACATCTGGAAGGCGAGGCTGTAGTAAAGCTTCGCCGGGAAAAATCGTACCCTATTATCAAAGGACTGGAAAAATGGTGCAAAGAGGAATATGAACATACGGTCGATAAATCGCCTGTTGCCAAGGCCATATTCTATATGTACACACGCTTTGAACAACTGTCCGGATATGTCAATGATGCACAGTTCTGCATTGATAATAATCCGGTGGAGCGTTCTATTAGACCGTTGACTGTAAACAGAAAAAATACACTCTTCTCCGGATCGCATGAGGCAGCACACGCAGCGGCAATATTCTTTTCACTGATGGGATGTTGCAGGGAAAATAAGGTGAACCCAAAACTATGGATGCAGGACGTGGTGATTAGAGTACAGGATAAAGAAAGAGAAGAGAAAAACGACTACTCCGATTTACTGCCATTTAATTGGAAAGGATAAACAAGAAAGGTTTATAAAGTCAAAAGCCAGACGTACTCCGTCTGGCTTTTGACTTTATAAGAGTTTGGAGAGAATACGCACGAGACCGAATGCTTACCATCTTAACATAACTATACCGGCACCTTACCGGAACTTTATCAATGCTTCGGCATTAGTTTACCTACTGCTTAATATCAGTTTGCTTATACCTAAGACTGCTTCGTCCATAATCCAACGTACCTGACCTATACTACAGTACGATCAGATTCCTCCACCCCACCATGCAAACGCTTCATCTGATAGGCAATACGCTCCGTCCCATTCTTTACATAAATGATGCCGCAACGTTGAAAGCCATACTTCGTCAGTATGTGCTGCATGACCTTATTATCCCGATGAGTATCTACCCGGACATTAGGCCAACGTTGAAAACACCAGTCCAGACAAGTTTCCGACACCCCTTTCTGCTTTCCGTTCGTTGCCAACCGGTGAATCACTCCATAAGGTTCGTCATTGAGCCATGCACCTTCATAAATCTGTTGGTAAGTAGGATCTTCTCCCAAGATGAAACAAAAAGTTCCCAAGATTTCTCCTTGTTCATCGATACAGACAAAGCTATGACCGTCTTCAATCTCCTGACAGATCAATGCTTCCGACGGATAACCGTCAATCCACTGGGTCGTATTCCCGGTTGCACGCATAAAGGCACGGGCATAGTCATAAATCTCCATCACTAAAGGGAGATCTTTTATTTCGGTAGACCTGATTTCCATCATTTGAAAAGTTATTCAGAAATAAAACAGATAATAAAATCACTCGTTAATCGCTCCACAATGGGGGCATATACCTTTCTCTTTCAGTTTCTCCCCGCAATGTCCGCAACGATACTTATACCCAATGTTCCGATAGACCTTCTTCGCAAAAACCAAAATAAAAAAGGCCAGGAATAGATAACCGATATAGATATGTGTCATCAGGATAAAGAAGAAATAACAGAAAATACAGCAAGACATCAGTCCCAGCAGATAAAAGATAGCTGCAGCGGGAGTCAACTGCCGGAACAAATCATCCAACACCGCCAAAGCGACTATCAGAAACAACCAGATACTCAACAGAAAAGCAGAGAGAATGAAAGGGACTTTGAACGGCGACAAAGTTGGATTGAAATAAAAATGTTCCCACGTTTCCGGTACAAAGACCTGCATTGATTCGTAAATCGTTGCACTGAAAGCCATCAATAAACAAAGAAACAGGGGATAAACACTGTCAATATCATTAAAATAAACCATCTGCAACTGCTTCCGACGGAAAGCGCGAAACAAATAAGCTCCTACGAACAAAGCGAAAATAACCACAAAATAAGAGGCATGCGTATCACTGAAAAGATGAATAGCCTGCGAAATACTATCAGTCGGTGCAAATGACTTCTTGAGTTCTTTCTCACGTATCCAACCCTGTTCATCTTGTGTATGTGCCAGTTTCACCCAAATGCTGTCTACACTATCGGCAGGATGAACCGCAAACTCTGCAACCACTACCCTATCCCCCCTATTCAACTGAATAAAAGTATCTTTTATCGGGAGGCATTCCAAAGAGATGGAATCATCGACTACTTCCAAGTTTGTATTCCATGTATAATGGCGTTCATACAGGTAAGTCAGCGAATCCTTTGTTTTCTTCGACAGCTCCTCCGAATCCAGGGCAGGCGTTTTATAATAACAAGACGAAAGCAGGAACAGACACAATAGCAAGCTCATGACAGACTTCACCACAGAGAATGCAGAGAACACAGAGTTACTATAAGACACGGATGACATAGAAGACACAGAGAATATGGAGAAAAGTTTTCCATTTCTCTTCCACAAACCGTTCAATCGACCGATTCCGGAAGGATGAGTTGAAACGTTGTCTCCTCTACGTCCTCTGTGACGAATAATTCCGTGATTAATTATCCTCATTGTGCCGCCTTTACTTTCATTTGACAATTCTTACAATCAAATTCCAAACGAAAACGTTTGCTGTCATTCGACACCAGATAATAGGGCTCTTTATAAGGCGAACGTATCCGTTGATGGATAGGACACCAGCCCATGCTATAGCGCAAACAATGTTTGCAGAACATCAGTACCGCATCTTCCACTGCTTCTTTTTCGTACGCTGCCGCTACCTGTTGTACTCCATGTTCCTGATAGAAAGAAGCTGCACGGGTGTTCATTACATTTCCCAGATAGGTTAATGTCGTTTGTGGGAAAGCATGACTTGTTGGCTTCCATACTGCCAATTCCTGACGATAATTGATTCGACGGGCAGTTATTAACTGGTCGACTGCCTGTCTGCGGAAATCGGCTAACACTGAAGCCGGCAGAAACCAGTTCCCGGTAAAGGATATTTCTATTTCTTTTGCTTCAAAAGGTGTATTCCCCAGTTTGGACAGTTGCATTTTCAGATTGTCCGTCTGTGGAGTCCGGGCAAGTTCTTTCTCACGAGGGAGGGTGATTGTTACACTATTATCATCTTCGTCAGTCAATGTCAGAGAGAAACCGAAATTGTTGTCGGCAAGTAAGATTTTCACTGCGATCTTCCTTTCTGCAGATTTGCGGGAAAGGATTCGCTCAAATTCCTGGTCGAAATTACGATACAGTGTAGTGCGGGGTTTGATACGGGGCATTTCTTGTGGATAGAGTTTGTTGCTGTCCACCCGGTTGATGCGGAAACCCTGCAAACGTCCCTGTTCGTCGATATAGCAAACACCGTCTCCATTGTTAAAGGATTTCAGTCCGGCAACTGTCAGATAGTTGCCCCGGGCCTCCTTCATGGTTCCCATCTCTTCGCCCAGCGATTTAGGAGTGTCGAAAGAGAATATCTCTTTATCACGTCCGTGCAAGAAATAATGCGTAAACCCACGACTGAAGCTCTTGTCGAGTTGTGGTTTAAATTCGAAACTACACGTACCCGAAGAAGCACGTACATATTCCGGACGACGGGCAAAGATTGCATCCAGCTTCTGACGATAAGCAGCCGTTACATTCTTCACATAAGATACGTCTTTCAGTCGTCCCTCTATTTTGAATGAAGAAGCTCCGGCATCCAGTAGTTGCTCCAGTTCGTCGCTTTGATTCATATCTTTCAGGGAAAGCAGATGTTTGTCTTTGACAATCACTTTCCCGTCTACATCTACCAGACTAAAAGGTAGACGGCAGAATTGTGCACACTCTCCACGATTGGCACTACGACCGAAACAGGCTTGACTAACATAGCACTGCCCACTATAGCTGACACAAAGCGCCCCATGTACAAATACTTCCAAAGGCACTTCCGGACAACTTTCATGAATCTTCTTTATTTCACGCAACGATAACTCCCGCGCCAACACCACTTGACGGAAACCTGCTTCCCTAAGGAATTTCACTTTTTCCGGCGTACGGTTGTCCATTTGCGTACTGGCATGAAGCGGTATCGGAGGAAGGTTCAGTTTCGTGATTCCCATATCCTGTACAATCAGTGCATCGACACCAATCCGATAAAGTGCATGAATCATCTCCTCCGTCTCTTTCAACTCCTCTTCTTTCAGAATCGTATTGACCGTGACATAAATACGTGCATTATACAAATGAGCGTGCTGCACCAATGCTTCAATATCTTCCAATGAGTTCACAGCTGCCGCACGGGCACCGAATTTCGGAGCACCGATATATACAGCATCTGCACCATGGTTGATAGCTTCAATACCACATTCCAAGTTTTTCGCCGGAGCGAGAAGTTCTATTTTACGCTGCTTTATCATTTAATATCATTGATGTTGTAAGGTGTTTCCTGATAAACAAAGTAGTTCAACCAGTTGGAGAACAACAAATTGGCATGAGCACGCCAACGTACCAACGGGCCTTTTTCAGGATCATCGTCTATATAATAATTGCGAGGGATCTCTATTGGCAGGCCTTTATCCAAATCACGGCGGTATTCTGTATCCAGTGTCAGCGGAGAATATTCAGAGTGTCCCGTGACAAAGAACTCACGTCCGCCCCGTGCCATCGCCATATAGACACCGGCTTCTTTCGATTCGGAAAGCAACGTCAGTTCCGGAACTTTCAGAATATCTTCCCTGCGCACTTCCGTATGACGGCTATGAGGCACATAGAAACAATCGTCAAAACCACGGAAGATGGAATGGAAAGGTTCCAGTACGCGATGCTCAAAGATGCCGAACATCTTCTCTTCCAACGGATATTTTGGAACCCCATAATGATGATACAATCCGGCCTGCGCTGCCCAACATATATATAAGGTAGAAGTGACATGCGTACGTGCCCAATCAAAGATTTCCGTAATCTCATCCCAATAGGTCACTTCTTCGAAGTCCATCTGCTCTACAGGGGCTCCGGTGATAATCATACCATCATACTTCTCATGACGCATCTGATCGAAATCCGTATAGAACGTTTTCATGTGTTCTATCGGTGTATTCTTCGACGTGTGGCTCTTGATCTTCATAAACGAAATCTCCACCTGAAGAGGTGTATTCGAAAGTAAGCGCACCAAGTCTGTTTCCGTTGTAATCTTCAACGGCATCAGGTTCAGAATCACAATCCGTAGCGGACGAATATCTTGCTGCGTAGCGCGGGAAGTGTCGATCACAAAAATATTTTCTTCCTTCAAAAGCTCTATCGCAGGTAGTTTATCGGGTAAATTTAAAGGCATAATCGCTATATATTAGTAATTTGAGTGCAAAAATACGAAAAATATAGCAGATTATAGGGAGGTTGCTTATTTAGAAGACGTACAAATTAAGTCAATTTAATCATCGAAGCATAACAACCAATCAATAAAAGCCTTATTTTTGCCGAAGAAATTAGTACTAATAATTTAAATCTTAGAAAAATGGCTTACGTAATTAGTGACGATTGTATTGCTTGCGGAACTTGTATCGACGAGTGTCCGGTAGAAGCTATCTCTGAAGGTGATATCTATTCTATCAACCCAGATGTATGTACTGACTGTGGTACTTGCGCAGACGTTTGTCCGTCTGAAGCAATTCACCCGGCTGAATAATACAAGCTACAAAAAATGTATAGGCTGCTTTCTACGGAAGGCAGCCTTTTTTTTCACCACAGAGGACGCAGAGGACACAGAGAAGAAACAATGAAAGGATGTGTCACCACCCTTATAAATTAGAAATCCCCCTTGCCACAAATGGTTTGTAGCAAGGGGGATTCCACTGAAAGGAGAGTTGCGACACATCTCCCAAACTATTTAACTCTGTGTCCTCTGCGTCCTCTGTGATGAACTCTTATTTCAATTTAGCCAATGCTTCCTTGATACGACGGATAGCCTCTACGATATTTTCATCGCTTGTAGCATAACTCATGCGGATACATTCAGGAGCACCAAAAGAGGTACCACCTACACAAGCCACGTGAGCTTCTTCAAGTAAGTACATTGCCAAGTCATCCGAATCTGCAATCTTACGTTCGCCGTTGCTCTTTCCAAAGAAAGTATCACATTTCGGGAACAAGTAGAAAGCACCTTGCGGAACGTTTACTTCAAATCCCGGAACTTCTTTAGCCAACTTCACAATCAGGTCACGACGACGTTCGAATGCTTTCTGCATTTCTTTTACCGGTTCTTGTGTTCCTGTATATGCAGCTTCAGCAGCTTTTTGAGAAACAGAGCAAGGACCTGAAGTGTACTGACCTTGCAACTTGTTGCAAGCTTTTACAATCCATTCCGGACCGGCAATAAAACCGATTCTCCATCCTGTCATAGCATACGCTTTGGATACACCGTTTACAATCACTGTACGTTCCTTCATTTCAGGGAATTGAGCGATACTTTGATGTGCGCCGATGTAATTGATATGTTCGTAAATCTCGTCAGCGATTACGATTACCTGCGGATGTTTAGCCAATACAGCAGACAGTCCGGCCAATTCTTCTTTTGTATATACAGAACCTGTCGGGTTGGACGGAGAACAAAGAATCAACGCTTTCGTTTTCGGAGTAATAGCAGCTTCCAGCTGTTCCGGAGTAATCTTGAAATCTTGTTCAATACCTGCTGAAACGATAACAGGAGTACCTTCTGCCATTTTCACCATTTCCGGGTAGCTTACCCAGTAAGGAGCCGGAACGATTACTTCGTCACCCGGATTTACCAATACAAGAATCGTATTACAAACAGATTGTTTTGCACCATTTGCACACGAAATCTGGGCGGCTGTATATTCAAGACCGTTTTCTTTTTTCAGTTTCTCAACAATAGCATTGCGCAAAGCCGGATAGCCCGGTACCGGAGAGTAGCGGGAAAAGTTATCATCTATGGCTTTTTTCGCAGCTTCTTTGATGTGGTCAGGAGTATTAAAATCAGGTTCTCCTACACTTAAGTTAATAACATCAACGCCTTGTGCCTTGAGCTCGTTGCTCTTTTGAGACATGGCAAGCGTCGCCGACGGCGACAAGCTGTTCAAACGATCTGATAATTGATTCATTTTGTATCTATTTTATTGTTGTTGAGTGAAAATCGCTGCAAAATAAGCGATAATATTTGATATATGAAAACAAAATGGCAATTTACTTATTAAAATGTAAAGTATGCCCCATTCTTTCTTTCTTTGTTCTCAAGTATCGCTCATTATACGGATTAGGAACTGTTTCAACAGGCACGTTTTCTACAATCTCCAATCCATAGGCTTCCAAACCAACACGTTTTACCGGATTATTTGTCAAAAGTCTCATTTTGTGTACTCCCAGCTCACGAAGGATCTGTGCACCTACTCCATAATCACGTTCGTCAGCAAGATGTCCTAAGCAAATATTCGCATCAACGGTATCCATACCGTCTTCCTGGAGCTTGTATGCTTTCATTTTTTCCATCAGACCGATGCCGCGTCCTTCCTGATTGAGATAAACCACTACACCTTTTCCTTCTTTTTCGATCATTTCCATCGCTTTATGCAACTGTTCGCCACAGTCACAACGCTGCGAACCAAGGATATCTCCTGTAGCACAAGATGAGTGGACACGTACCAGGATAGGTTCGTCTTCACTCCACGTACCTTTAAATATAGCCATGTGCTCCAATCCGTTTGATTTCTGGCGGAAAGGAATCAGACGGAACATCCCGTGTTCAGTAGGCATGTTTACTTCCACTCCTTTTTCCACAATGGATTCCTGTTTCAAACGATAGACAATCAGGTCATGAATAGAGATCAGTTTCAGTCCATGTTCATCTGCCATCTGGCGGAGTTCGGGCAAGCGTGCCATTGTTCCATCTTCACTCATGATTTCCATCAAGGCACCTGCCGGGTAAAGTCCTGCCAGACGAGCCATGTCAATCGTAGCTTCCGTATGTCCGGCACGACGAAGCACTCCTTTTTCTTGTGCATACAACGGATTGATGTGTCCGGGACGACCGAAGGTTGCCGGTGTAGAAGTAGGATCGGCCAACGCCTGAATAGTAGCGGCACGATCGGAAGCAGAAACACCTGTTGTACAGCCTTCCAGTTTGTCAATGGTAACCGTAAAAGGAGTTCCCAACACGGAAGTATTGTCACTTACCTGATGCGGCAAATCCAACTCCTTGCAACGAGACACTGTGACAGGTGCACAAAGCACCCCACGCGCATGTTTCAACATGAAATTCACTTTCTCGGGAGTTATCTTTTCAGCGGCAATAATCAAGTCGCCTTCGTTTTCGCGGTCTTCATCATCCACTACTATGACAAACTTGCCTTCTTTGAAGTCGGCAATCGCATCTTCTATTCTATCCATTTTAATAGTCTCTTTCATAACACTTATTTATTGATTTTCTGTATGATGAATTGAATTTGTTCGTTGTTCTTTATAATCCGTTCCATATCCTTAGCCAGACGAACGCGGAACGCCCAAATGCGGAAATAGAAAAATAAACCGATAGGGAAAATGACTCCGGCTACCAAATTCAACCAATATATATGAAACGGGCGCACATGAGCAGAAACGGAAATAACCGGATAATTGTTTAATGCACCGATCAAAGTGGCCGATTTCGTATTGGACATTTCTTCAACCAACGCTTCCAGCTTTTCATTGATAGCCATTACTTCGTTGTCATCCTCGCTCGACATCCACAATTTAAAATAATTCGGTGCTTTTTCCAATCGTTTCCTGGCAGCATACGCTCTGCACTCTGCAGTAAGTTGTTCCAAATCACCGGTCAGACGTGCGTAATCAGGATCATGGATAATCACTTCTTTCTTAAATATATGGCGTACACTACGGATTCCCACAATCTTCTTGAACCAGTTGATATAGGCATCTGCATTAAGCACCACAGAGTCCTTATTCGATTTATAGGTAAGGAAAACTCCTAATGGGGCAAGGACCGCACTACTTGTCCACATTCCCATCCATACTATCCACTTACCGTCACGGGCCATTTTATATCCTGTATTATCAATGATATAGTAAATGATAAATACCAACACGGATACAATTACCGGCATTCCGAGACCTCCTTTGCGGATAATTCCGCCCAATGGAGCTCCGATAAAGAAGAACAGCAGACAAGAGAGTGAAATCGTTATCTTCTTATGCCATTCGGTCTTATGCTTGCGAATACTATAATCGTTGTTCTCCATCGTGAATTTCTTGAACCCAAGATCGTTGGCCACATTCTCCGCCCGACTGACAGCAGAAGAAAGCACCTTCTGTTTCTGCGTTAAAGAGGCTACCTCGTAAAGGCTGTCCACGTTATATTCATGTATATCCGCCTTTTCTATTTTGACCGTATCTTCCTTTGTCAATCCATAAGAAGCGCGGAAATTCCCTTCTGCCACTTCCCTGTAATATTGTCGTCCGATACTATCTCCCACTACCGTCATTGAGTCTATAGAGCTTTGCAACTGCGCCATATCCTTAGCACTGGACTGCTTGCCCATAATTTCACCATCAACCATATTGAAATCGGAGTTAAATTCAATAATGCTATGTTTCTCCCGGAATTCCTCACGCCGATAGGGCACATTCTCCGATTTCATACTTTGTGCCCTCAAATTCTCAAATAAATCTCCGCTATACAAATGCAACCAAAGATGCTGCTTATCCGCTGTCATCTCTAAACGTCCGGAATCAGCATATATAATACGTGCTTTCTCAAACCCATCTTTCATACTATAAATCAGCACATCATATAGCATACCGGTCTTCCGGTTCTTCTTGGCAACCTTTAAATTATAATCCTTTATTTCAGAATAGAAAACTCCTTCCGGAATATCCAACTCCGGAGATTTCTGTTTCATCGAAAGAATCAGGGTTCCCAGCTTAGCCTGGGCGATAGGACCAACAACATTTTGGAAATAGAATGAGACACCGACAAGTCCGCAAACAAAGAAAGCGAGCGGACGCATGATTTTAAGTAGAGAAATACCCGCAGCTTTCATTGCAAGTAATTCATAACGCTCGCCAAAGTTACCGAAAGTAATCAAAGAAGCCAGTAACACTGCCAATGGCAACGATACTGGCACTAATGTTAATGCGGAATAAAAGAAGAATTGAGCCATAACGCTCATCTCCAACCCTTTTCCGACCAATTCGTCTACATATCTCCACAGGAACTGCATCATGAATATGAACAGACAGATGAAGAATGTACCAATAAAGAGCATCAAAAAACTCTTTACGATGAATATATCTAATTTCTTTATGCGTAGCATCTTAATAGGTTCGTGCAATTAGGATGCAAAATTAGCACAAAAAAAGGAGCATCGAAAATTTTTAGTTGAAAGTTAACTAAAAACCACAAGTTCTTCTTAATTTAGCTACTTGCGACTCCCACAATTCTTTCATATCGGCTACTTCATCCGGCTCTGCGAAATCGGTAATTTCCAACACATAGTCACTAGTCAGCTCATTATAAGTCATCTTGATTTCAAAATAATCGCGTTCGTTTTCATCATCCTGCCAACGGAAACGGATAAAAGAGAAAGAGCGAATGGCAATAATCTCTGCTTTCCTCTGTTCTGTCTTGCCCCAATGAAACTCTACTATTTTATCGTCAGAAATAACTTTGTCTGCAAACCAGTCCTCCAACCCGGTCGGTGTACTAATAGCTCCCCAAAGAATATTTTTAGACGTTGCATTCAACAAATACTCCAAATGAATCTTTTCCTTTTTCATAGCAATTTCGAATTGTTTTTACGTGTGCCAAGATAAATACTTTTTTCTAAATACGCTGCATAAATCAGACACTTTATTAATTATTCTTTCATTATCGGGCATCAAACTCCCTATTTATAGGGAAAATCAAGACCCGTATTAAAGAAAAAACACAAAAAAGTTATGAATTGTTTTGGAGATTATAAAAAATCATCTATCTTTGCACCCGCAATCGAGAAACGATGGCGGGATAGCTCAGCTGGTTAGAGCGCATGATTCATAATCATGAGGTCCCCGGTTCAATCCCGGGTCCCGCTACCAAAGATACCCGTTAAACCTCTGATACAGAGGTTTTTTCATTTAAACAGGTAGCCAAAGGGTAGCCAAAAACAACATAACTACTACTTTTGGTATATAAGAATAACCGTTTGGGAGGCTTCCACTCTTGGGCGGTTTTTTTATTTGTAGAACAACCAACAGACGCAAAAAAGAGGCTCACCGATCCGATTGCCTCTTACTAATTTATCCTTACTTTGATATACCACCTTTTATATTACCGAACAAATAACCGAACCTTTCCCGCTTCCTCTCTATCACCCGGCGTACTTCCAGTTCTTTCCTCACAGAACTTTCTAAACGCTTCGACATTCCCAGATGATAGAATAAATTCGGTCGCAAGTTCCTTCGCTGTCATTTCCTCGATTACTCGCCTACGTAAACGCCTCATCTCTGCATCTTGATTAACCACCCGATAAAACAAACCTTGCGCCTCTATAACGTTATTATATCCCTGTAATATTAGATTGTGTATTTCGTCGTATGGATTATCAAACCCCGCCAACATAATAGGGGTAATGTCACACGCCGCACTCATGCACTCTTTTTGGTGTGCTTTCCGGTTCTTCGTGAAACGTTCTAACCGCTCCTGTTGTAATTCGATTACACTCTCCTTAGTACAACCCATATAGCCGCCGTTTGCTTCGCCTAGATGAATTGTGTTTCTATCAAGTTGCATACCTTTCACTGGGCGACCGTCCGCGTCCAAAATTACTACTTCTTCCATGATTTTATATTTTAGATGTGAATAAATCGAGTTTGTAAGATGAGGCTACACACAACGCAAGCCCCGTTATATTCGGCGCGGCTGTATCCGCTTCCGTAGCAAATAGCAGGATCGCACCCGCTATTAATCCGAGTATATAGATCGCTTTCATAGTGAATAACTTAATAATTCGGTTTGTATACTAAGTAACTTCATTATGTTGGGAGTAAGCAGACCGGAACGAATTACGCCGTTATCTTCCCGTAGATACCCGAATAGATTTCTAATAATTCCCGCATTTGCTAAGTTCGCCTCGCAACTAACTGTTATTCGCCACATACCCGAATCCTGTTTAATACTGATCTCTAATTCTTTCATTTGAATATGTATTTAGTTCGTTAATAATCAATCACCGCAATAATTCCCCCATCCACTAAAAGATGAATAATGATCGCCACGACCGTAACCGTATGCCAGACATTCAGCCTCAACCTTTGCGGCACGTTCTGCACGTTCGCGCTTTGCGGCTTCTACTTCCATTGCGATACGTTCGGCTGTCTCTGATTCGATACGAGCGATACGGGCGGCTAGTTCCTGCGCTTCTTGTTTCTTCGCTTCGTGGTATGCGATTGTTTCGGCGCGGCGGTCTGCTATTTCTTTGTTGAACTTGGCAACTTTCCAAGCCTTTTTCAGTGCTTCCGAGAAGGTCGGGTACTTTTCCGGTCTAAACTTTCTCATCGTGTGAGCTGATTTCATTATTTCGCTTAAATTGTATCGTTTCATATTGCGTGATATTTAATGTTACTTTGATATTACAAAAGTAACGTTTAATATCACAACATCAAAGTATAAGAAAGAAAATAATTGATATTTAACGTTACTTAATATAGATATTCGTGATAACATACGATACATTGTTGTATATTTGTGCCAGTAACATTTAATATCACATTAATATGAATCTAAGAGTTAAAGAAATTTGCAAGGAAAAAGGAATTACCATTCAAGAGCTTGCCGATAATATGGAAATGAAAAGGGAAAGTTTAAGCCGTGCTATTAACGGAAACCCCACTCTTGAAACCCTCGAAAAGATTGCTAGCGCTTTAGGCGTGAACATCTCGGAGCTATTCGACCAACCAAAGAACAATACAGCCGGAATCACGTGCCCGCACTGCGGAAAAAATATCAATATCAAAATAGAATAAGATGAAACAACTCGAAGTAATACAAAGTAAGATTTACGACATACGCGGCTGTAAAGTGATGTTAGATTTTGATTTGGCGGAAATGTACGGAACGGAAACGAAGTATTTAAAGCGGTCGGTAAAGAATAACCTTAAACGGTTTCCTAGTGACTTCATGTTTGAACTAACAAAGGATGAATGGGATTCTTTAAGGTGCAATTTTAGCACCTTAAACGGTGGACGCGGTCAGCATCCTAAATATATGCCTTATGCTTTCACAGAACTAGGCGTTTCAATGCTTAGTAGTGTGCTCAACTCTGATTTAGCGATTGAGGTTAATATAAATATTATGCGTGCTTTCGTTGCGGTTCGCCAGTTACTGTTAAACCCGCCGACCGATCCAGTACGTGAACTCCAAAGCGAAGTCAAGGAACTAAAGGAGTACATCGAAGAAGTGTTTGCAGACTACAACGACATTAACGATGACACCCGGATGCAGTTAGAGTTAATCAATCAGACGTTAGCCGAATTACAGGCGCAAAAGGCTTTAGCAGATAAGCCGCGTAATCCTATCGGCTTCGTCACTCCAAAGAAGAAATAATAAATAGGCTGTCCGATTGGCTGTCTCATTGGCTGTCCGATTGGCTGTCCGATTGGCTGTAAATTTTACAGTAGTAGACGCGGTAGTCAGTAGCAAAGTACGAAAAAATCGTAGTAGGCTACTTTGGTGTAGGCTACCCGGTTGCCCGTTGGTTAGTTGTTGGTTGCTTCGTTGGTTGCATCGCGATTATAAAGCCTCATAACGAATGAATATTCAATCAGTTGCACCGATATTGCATTGGTTCATTTGTTGGTTGATTTGCGTTCCGTTTGCGTGTCTATTTGCGTCTCTATTGCTGTTTCCTTACTGTTTCCTCAATGCTCGCAAGGTTGATGTTATCTGATTGTATATCGTTCGTTTAAGGTGTTTCCTTACTGTTTCCTTTTGCGTACTCGTTTGCGTATCTATTTGCGTGTCGCCTGTCCCTTACCCTGTCCCTCAACCTGTCCCGAAAACTTCCAATCTAAGCCGGAAATATATTGAACTATAATAAGTTGAGACGGTTTCAGCCTGTCCCGTTTGCTGTCCCTTGACCTGTCCCGGATCGCTCCGTATTCAAACAGGAAGCGCCAGAGAATAGCAAACCGTTTCGAACTGATACACTTTTCTTCGTCTCGCTTGCTTGGTTCAGTTCGCTTTATGTTGCTACGCAAATACAAGCCCGTAGCGGAATAATCTTTCTTTGCGCGATAACTTGATAAGGCGGCGAAGCGTTCGGCTGTCTTGCGTCTCCGTATTCGGTGATGAACAATACAAAGCGGGTGCGAACGCTTCGAGTTATGGCAAGGGGGCACGATTTTTATTTTTTGACGCGACTCTGTGAAACCCACTTCACCCCATCTATTTACACGCGGGATATTTTTTTCGGGTGGGGGTGACCGTTGGGGGTGATAAAATTTATTGTTATCCATCTTTAGTTCAGTAGTTTATATGTCGTTCCTTGATATAAATTAATAATGAAAAAAGCTCCTTTTTCCGTCCAATACATGTGCTTTGCTGTTTTGGTTTCGCCTGTATCTGGGTCGGTGCGGGTGAATGTCTTATAGCCTTCTAATCCTTTTCCTCGAATATCAGAATAGAGAAAATATAAATCACCCTGTTTGTATTGTATTCCAGACCCACACAGGAAACTGTTTAATTTTCGGGCACTTATCCCTAATTCGGCGGCGATTACATTAGTTGCGATTAACTTAGACGAACGTAACACCGTATCGAAATACTCCGCTTTCGGTTGCATCGCTTCGCTTTGCGCACGGAGTAAAGCATTTTGTTCCTGCTCATTCTTTAGGGTGGATAGTAGTTGTATTAGGGCGTCCGGGTTTTGGAACATCTGCATGATCGTATCGGGCATCATATATGCGCCGTGTTTACGGATACTTGGCAAAACGTCCTCACATACCCAATCTTGAAATAATTCTGCATCCGGTAATTTGGATCGCATTATTAATCTGATAACGTCGCTCTCATTGATGAATGACATTTCTAAAACTTGATTGGTCGTTTTGCCATGTTGATTTGTTGTGCGGGCGACCCCGTCGCGCTTTACTACCCCTTTGCAATGCTTACTAATTGCGTCCCTAGTATTCGCGTATCCCAATGCTCGCGCCACATCTACAGCCGCAAATAAAGGTTCTCCGCTTTCACTTGTTGCGGTTCTTACTTCTCCGAATCTCTCGTTTTTGAAAATAGTAATCTCGTTCATAATTAATTTGATTTTAAATTGTGTTTACTGTTGTTTAAAGAATCGTTATTCATGGAGCGTTTCGGCTTCACATATTCAAAATGTCGTTCAGAGTTTGACAAATCGCCGAACATCATTTCTATTTCTTCCGGTACTGGTTCAATCTCTACATCATTGGCAGGATCGGCAACACGAAGGAAGCAGGATAAAATATACTGCATGATTTCGTAATTGCTTTTAAACTTGAACTTTTTGCGGATTTCGTCGAGTCGTTCCCATTGCTTCGGGTCAATACGTACCGGAACTTTCTTTGTTTCTCCCATTGCTTTGCGCCGTTCGGCTTTCTTTATTGCATCCATAGTTTTAATGTGTTATGTGTTAGTATTCGTTTTATCATTGTTATAAAGCCTCATCCTGTGTTGAGTTCAGCCGGATCGGGCGGTTTTCCTCTACATTTTCCGGTGTTTAAATAGGTGTCGTACTTTTTCGCATTGAATAAAGGCGGGTTGTTGGCGTTTGGTGGTGGTTCGTTTTCCGGTGATGAAAATGCAACCGAAACGCCCTTTATCTTAATTCCGTTTTGGTTGCACTTTTCACTATTTGATGAGGCATACAAAAACACCGTTTCGGTTTCACTTTTAGCATTTCGTTCCTGTTGGATATTGTTGTATTCATTTACTTTATTATCGGTAATCTCCTTTGCAAAAACGCCGTTTCGGTTGCATTTTTCGTTATCCATGTCTCGCAGATACTTACATTCTATTGAAATGAGATTTTTTAAATTCTCTTTTATCTGTGTAGCTCCGATCCGTTCGGCTAATGCAATAAACTTCTTTTTCATCCTGCATCGTTTAACCTTGTCAAATGCTTGCCAATCATCACCAAGAAATAACGCAAATAAATCTCGTTCTTTCTTGCTTAATCCTTCCAATGGTACAGCCTCAACAATTACAACATCTTCCAACGTATCGAGCAAAAGAGCCTCGAATCTTTCCCAAACATCAGCACTAAGCAAGTCGCCCAACATTGGCGTATAAATATGCTTTTTCTTTAAATATGTATTTGTTGCGCTTATCTCAATACGTAGAATACTATCAAAGCCCAGTACGCCGCACTGTTTTCCCTTATCGTATATTTTTAGCTTATACGAATCGGCTTCGTAGATAAGCCCTATCTTTCCTATTGGGGTAAATGAATAGCCCTTATACATTCTTATTGCTTTCAATATTCGTTGCGGATCATAGGGCAGTTTTAAATTTACACCAAATTCGACGCTATAAAGCCGCGTAATATCCGAATTAATCCCGTAGACTTTTTGCAATTCAGTAAACACACGGCACAAGTCAGACAGCCGGAAAGAATCGGCATTATGCAAACCGCCGTTAGCGTACTTATGTAGGCTTCCGTGTAAATTACATAATTTGCGGATTTCTCCCGTAGTTACGTCTACTCTGTCAGTGAAACCAAATATCAGCCCCTCAATGTTGATATAAACCGCTTTAGGGCTTATATCAACACCTAGTTTGTTGGCTAATTGGTGCACATCAAGGGCTAGACTACTTGTTTTAAAGCCGTCGATCATTGAATAAAATACGTGTGGTTGTTATACTCTCGCCCGGTGATTCATTGTGTGGGTAGTCGCCTTCATCGCGATTTCTTCCGATGTAGACACGCGATTCTGTAAAAGCCATGCGGATAGCTCATCACGTTTGAAATAAATCATTTTCCCGTTTGGCTTATAGTGTATCACTTTCCCGCCAGACGTTAGCTTATAAAGATGTGAACGCGTTACGCCCATAAATACGCACGCCTCATCAAAAGTTAATATTTCCTTTGTTCCTAATCCGGCTAATAAAATAGCCTTTTCTAAATTTGATAATCTTTCCTCTGTTGTCATGTCCTACTAATGTTTTATTTGGGTTCATTAATAGGCGTGCACGCCTTATATTTGGCTGTAATTACATGACAAAGATATAAAAGAGAAATTAAAAGCAAGATACTTTGTTTAGAAAGCTATGTGTAATTTTAGTATTGATTAATTAATTGACTTTTTCGACAAATAAATGAATCAGCAAATGAGACAATCACATATTTCACTAATTATCAAACAATTAAAATATAGCATTGTGTATTTATCATGCTTTCACTCACATACATTTGTTTAAATACATTCCTTTTTCATAAACAAATAAGATTACAATATATCGCAATCCATTTATTTATAACGCTTTAAGTTGTTTTTTATTTCTTCTAAATCATAATAATAAGGCACATAAAGGCGACCTCTAAACTCTTTATTAGCACATATAAAATACCAAACCTCATGCGGAATATGTCGAATTATTATATTATTTTTCATCCACTTATGTACGGTTGGGACTGATATACCGAGTATTGACGCTAGTTTTAAAGTGTTACCTATCGCGCTTCTTCCTTTTTCTGCATCCCCAATTCTTTTATCTATGTATATTTTTATATATCTTACAGTATGAACCTTATCACCTACCCCGGATAAAGCCTCTTTCATAATATCGCTTGTAATCTCTCCGGTCGCTACACTATTTTGATATTTTATAATATTAGCAATTATTTCCCTAGCTTTATTAATCCTATTCCCCACCTTCCCGGGTTGTGGTCTCTTGTATTCTTTTAATAGACTTATAGCCTTTTGAAAGTCGCTTTTCTTAATCAGTCCATTTATAGAGGCGGTTTCATCTAACAGCTTCTTTATATCATCTATTTTGATATAGGAATCTAGCATAATATTATAGCTTAAGTTTCGGTAAACTATTTATAGCAGCTTCTTTCAAGCTGTCAACGGCGCGCGTGTATTTCTCCGTGTGTTTTAATCCGCTATGTCCCAACAAACTTGCAACGGTTTTAATATTAGCCCCATTGTTCAGGATATTCACCGCAAAGGAATGGCGGGCGCAATGCCAAGTTATATGTTTGGTTATCCCCGCCCGCTTAGTCCAACGCCTTAGCGCTTTAAGACACATTGTAGCACTCGGCAATCTGAAAATAGTCTCTTTTTCGTATTGTTCCGTATCCGGTTCTCCTATCAACTGCAACAAATCATCACTTAAAGGAATTACAACCCCACTATTTGCACTATGTCCCTTTGTCTTATTCTGCTCAAAACTAAGGATTTTATTTGAATAGTCCACATTCGAGTATTTCAAATCCTGCACATCACAAAAACGAATACCAGTGTATAAACAGAATATAAACGCCCGCCTAATTTCGGGGTTTTCGTTATCATAATGCGTACTTATCAAAGATTGCATTTCATCCAATGAAAGAACATCCTTTCTTAATACTTGTTTATCGCACTTACAAACAACACCTTTACACGGGTTCTTTGCTATTACGTCGTTATCTACCGCGTAATTGATAACCTTTTTAAATTTGCTATAATAATCTAATGCGCCCTCGCCCTTGCTCCTACTCTGCAAGTATTCTACAAAAAGAGATACCATGTCTTTTGTTATTTGTTCGGGCTTAAGGTATGTGCTATACTGTGGGTATTCTATTTTCAGGAAGTCAATAAAACGGGCTAATACGCCTTTCATCATTCGGACATCTTTCTTTGTATATCGGTCGTTATATGCTTGAAAATAATCAAGAAAATTAACCTTTCGCTCTTTCCTCAACCTGTATCCGGTAATGTTTTCTAACAATTCTTGACTGCGTTCAAACCGAATCTTTTTTGCCAGTTCTAATATTTCTTTATTTTGCTGTCTTTCAAGTGGAGTTCTTGGAGCTTGCCAAAGATAAAGTTTTAAAGTCTCTCTCTTTCTGTCTTTCTTGGCTACTGTCTTATCTTTCGACTCATCATATATCATTATATACCCCAAATAATAATCAAGAAACAGGCTTTCTCGACCGTCAGAGAGTATCTTTGCCCCTAATTTCGGATTATCCGTATCGTCCGTGCTTATCATATAAGTATTATCAGACCTTATCGCTTTCTTTGCTGCCATGCTTTATAAGTATTTAAATTGCTTTTAGTTTCCTTTATTTGCAAAGATACATATTATTTTCTATCCGGGTAGCCAAAGGGTAGCCAAAAGAGCGAAAATAGATGAAAAATAAGGGCAACAAAGGAAAATTCAAAAATCATTTTCCATTGATTATCAGACATATACTATCTTTTATTTTCTTTTGTTTATTAGGTTTTGTAGCGGGTCCCGCTACTTGATAAGAATAAGGCATTTGGGAGGCTTCCACTTCTGGGTGCCTTTTTCTTTTTATCTCTTCGCGAAATCATTGTGAAATCTTCAATTACATTTCTACCAGAAGCCAACGTTGAACAATAAAAATAGCCTCAACTTACAAAAAATTGAGGCTATCGAAATATCATTTAAAAAGTTTTTCTATTCCCATTCTATAGTCGCATTAGGTTTCGGCGACATATCATAACAAACGCGATTTACATTCTTCACTTCTTTCAGAATACGGTCTGTTATCCTCATCAGGATAGGCCAATCAATCGGCTCAATAGTAGCTGTCATAGCATCTACCGTATTGACAGCGCGAATAATAACCGGCCAATCAAAAGAACGAGCATTGTCACGTACACCCACGGATTTAAAATCAGGCACTACTGTAAAGTATTGCCATACTTTTTTATCCAGTCCGGCAAGTTGGAACTCTTCACGCAGAATGGCATCGGATTCACGCACTGCCTCCAAACGATCACGTGTAATAGCACCTAAACAACGTACACCTAAACCAGGTCCAGGGAACGGTTGACGGTAAACCATTTCATAAGGCAAACCTAACTCCAAACCACAAGCACGAACTTCATCTTTAAATAATTGGCGCAATGGTTCTACAAGTTGGAATTTTAAATCTTCGGGCAAACCACCTACATTATGGTGAGATTTCACCATTTTAGCAGTTTTCGTTCCACTTTCCACAATATCCGGATAAATAGTACCTTGACCTAAGAAATCAATACCGTCCAACTTACGCGCTTCTTCTTCGAACACACGAATAAACTCGCCACCAATAATTTTACGTTTCTGCTCCGGATCTTCTACACCAGCCAACTTATTCAGGAAACGATCGGTTACATCTACATACACAAGATTTGCCTTCAACTGGTTGCTGAATACCTCAACCACATCTTCAGACTCTCCCTTACGCATCAAACCATGATTAACATGTACGCATACCAGATTGTTACCAATAGCTTTCAGAAGTAAAGCAGCTACTACAGAGCTATCAACTCCACCCGACAGGGCTAACAATACTTTCTTATCGCCCACCTGACGCTTAATCAATTCTATCTGGTCATTGACAAAGTTCTTCATGTTCCAGTTAGCTTCAGCTTTACAAGTATCGAAAACAAAAGACTTTACTGCAGCCTTTATAGCCTCAATATCATCTGTAAATTCTGCCAACTTCACTTCACAAGTTGCTTTATCATGCCCTGCAGCCATGACAGGAATTCCCAAAGTATAGATAGCCGGATTTATATCAATAGCAACGCCATCGATTACATTATTCGGGCCACCATTGATAATAATACCCTTTACATTGGGCAATGCTTTCAGTTCTTCTACTGTGATATCGTGAGGGTAAATCTCACTATAAACTCCTAATGCACGGATGGCGCGAGCCAATACCGTATTCTCATGACTACCCAAGTCAAGGATAACAATCATATCCTGCTTCATCTGATTTTGGTTGTTTTTAAGTTATTGTATTGTTATTATTCACTATCATTTTCAAACGGTCTGCAAATATAAAGATTTTTAGAGAGACTATAATGCATTGATTCTCTAAAGTTTCAGAACAGAGTAACGTTTTTAGCAATTATACTATCCCAAATAAAAAACGAAGTTACAACCTAAATCAAGCAGATACCAAGAATTACACTTTGTAAAATGGCAAAGGACTATTTTTCTATAATTACAATATTATTATTTTGTACGAACTAAGAAAAAAAGATGCATTCACAAACAGTATAAAGTTTGAAAGACTTCTTTTATCCTAGATATTTTATACTTTTGCTGCATAAACAGAGAATCAATATAATATTTCACTATGAACGAAGAGAAAAGTTCCTTTATAAAAGGTATAAATGAGCAACACCCAACTGCTTATCATCAACTTTATAATGAATATTATAAGGCATTGGTGTTGTATGCTATTAATTTTCTCTCTTCCCAACAAGCAGCAGAAGATATTGTACAGGATCTTTTCGCAACTATGTGGGAAAAGAAAATGAGATTCTTATCATTACCTTCTTTCCGGACTTATCTCTATAACTCTATACGGAATGCTTCTCTCAATTATCTAAAACATCAAAATGTAGAATCTCTTTATCTTGAACGTTTGGCAAGCACTTATCGAGAAATCACAGAAGAAGAAGATACCAATGAAGAAGAAATATACCGGTTACTTTTTCGCGCTATCGATAATTTACCAACACGCTGCCGGGAAATATTCCTATTGCACATGGATGGGAAAAAAAATGAAGAAATAGCTACCGCACTAGGAATTTCGATCGAAACTGTAAAGACACAAAAGAAAAGGGCTATACAATCTATCAAAGAACAGATGGGTACATGCTACTTCTTGCTCCCTTTATGTGACATTTTGTATAGTTCCAAGTTTTTTTCATAATCAAAATAATCTTTTTTAGAAAGTTTGTACCTCTTTTTAATCTTCATGTTGTCTTATTAACAAATGATAAGACAACAGATATATGAAGATAAAGGTAGATGCAGAAAAATTAATAGCCAAATATCTACTCGGTGATCTTACTGATCCCGAAAAGGAACAGCTTGACAATTGGATCAAAAACTCTCCACAACATGAAGAGTTTTTCAACCATTTATGCACAAATATGTCTTTTCGTAAACGCTACGAAGCATATACACAAATAAATTCACATCAGGCATGGAAACGTTTTAAGAAAAAATATTGCCAAGTATCAATCACATCAATTTTTCTGAAATATGCAGCTATCTTTATATTACCTATAATAATAGCAGCAGGGGGATGGTATTTTTACACTTCTTCCGAAATACAAGTATCAGACAATCTAACTTTGGGTGATGCAATTCAGCCAGGAATTCCTAAAGCTACTTTGATTTTAGCTGGCAACAACAAGCAATCACTTACCCCAACATATCCAACACCAGTTAAAGTTAATCATTCCACAACTGCTATAGCACAGAACGGTGCTCTTATCTATCCGACAACACCTAATACAAATATAGATAGTATTCTGAAACAACGGAGCGAAGTTATAGAAAATAATACGTTAACCACAGAACAAGGTAATGAGTTCAGAGTAACCTTTGAAGATGGAACAACCGTACATCTTAACTATAATACAAAATTACGATATCCAATAAAATTCAGTCAGACGAAACGTATGGTTTATCTTAAAGGAGAAGCCTATTTTAAAGTTGCCCAAGATACTCGTCCTTTCTATGTTATCACCGACCATGGAACAATAAAACAGTATGGCACAGAATTTAACGTTAACACTTTTAGCCCCGAACGTACAGAAGTTGCATTAGTAAAAGGAAGCATTAGTATTATACCCACAAAAAGCAGCCAAGAACAATTCATTAAACCTGGACAATTAGCCCATATTGAGCAAAAGAACAGCAATATATCAATACATAATGTAGATCTAACTCCCTATATAGCATGGAATGAAGGACGACTCATCTTTGAGAATCGCACTTTGGAGAATATTGTTGAGATCTTAGAACATTGGTATAATGTAGACATTTCCTTTGGCACTTCCGAACTTAAACAACTTCGATTTACAGGAAACATGGACCGATATGCCACAATCAGCCCCATATTAAAAGCAATAGCACGTACTACGAATTTACAAATAAAGATAAAAGGAAGAGAGATTTTAATCACAGACAATTAATTACTAATTAAACAAGAAGAAAGAATGAGAAAGACAAAAAGTAGAGAAAGAGTCCGAATACTTTCTCTAGTAATAGTATTATTACTATTACCCACAATGATGTTTGCCATTCCTAAAAGTGGCAAAAAAGTAACTTTAAATCTGGAATCTGTCACTGTCAAAGATTTTTTCGATGCTTTAAGACAACAAACCGGATTAAGCTTTGTCTACAACACAGAGCAGACAAAGTCACTGAAACCCATCACCATCCATGTAAAAGATGAAACTGTGGATAGCGTACTACGCACTGTTCTTAATGGCACAGGACTCACCTATAGCATGGAAAGAGATATTGTTACCATCTCTAAAGCAGAACAACAAGGAGATAAACGCTCCGCAACCGGTATTGTATCAGATGAAGAAGGATACCCCTTACCCGGTGTTAATGTTGTAATTAGTGATCTTCAACGATTTGCTATAACTGACAATAATGGTAAATACAGTATAGAGATTCCAACTAATACAACATGTACTATCACCTTTTCATATATCGGAATGTCTACTCAACAAGTGATGATTAATAGTGGTCGGAATGATGTACGGAAAAATATTACTCTAAAGAGTGATACTAAATTAGATGAAGTTATCGTTACTGGTATTTATACTCGTAAAGCGGAAAGTTTTACTGGGGCAGCAACTACTATTTCAAGCAAAGATCTGATGCGTGTCGGAAATCAGAATGTTTTTCAAAGTTTGAAGAACTTAGACCCTACGTTATACATCTCAGATAATTTCAGCATGGGGTCCGATCCTAATACAACTCCAACAATGTCCATGCGTGGTACCTCCAGCTTTCCAACAACAGAGACAAATTCATTAAAAAGCAACTATCAAAATCAACCTAATCAACCCTTATTCATTCTTGATGGTTTTGAAACAACTGCCGAAACTGTGATGGATATGGATATGAATCGCATTGAAAGTATCACAATCTTAAAAGATGCCTCTGCTAAAGCATTATATGGTTCAAAAGCTGCCAATGGTGTTATTGTTATTGAAACCAAACGGTTGGCAGGAAATGAACAACGTATCACTTATAATGGAAGTCTTTCGTTTGAAATGCCCGATTTGACAAGCTATAATTTATGTAATGCACTGGAAAAACTTGAAGCAGAACGTTTAGATGGAGTATATAGAAATGCAAATTTAGATACTCAAATCAAACTTAATCAGTTATACAACACACGCAAACAAATGGCCTTACAAGGATTAGATACATACTGGTTAGCCAAGCCACTCCATACAGGAATTGGACATAAACATAATCTCAATATCGAAGTCGGAGATTCACAAAGTTTGCGTGCCGTACTTGATTTCACATACAATCAGATTGCAGGTGTCATGAAGGGATCCGACCGACGTAATATTTCAGGCAATGCCAATATTTCTTATCGTCGTAACAATATTATATTTAGAAATATATTCTCAATAATATCTAATAACAGTAATGACTCTCCATATGGTTCATTCAGCGATTATAGTAAAATGAATCCTTATTGGCAAGCAACTGATGAGAATGGGAAAGTACTACGTTGGGCAGAGTACAATGATGATTTAAAAGTGGCAAATCCATTATATGATGCCACTATCGGTACCAGTTTCACCAGTAGTTACCTAGAATTCACCAACAACTTTTATACAGAATGGTTATTTCACCCTGATTGGAAAGCAACTATACGTTTGGGAGTTTCACAAAAACGAAATAATTCGGATGATTTCTATCCAGCCCAACATTCCATGTTTGCTACTTACACCTCACAGGATGAAATAATACGCCGTGGGCAGTATATAATGGAAAATGGGAAATCGAGTTCGCTGTCTGGAGACTTCAATATAAATTATAACAAAATGATCAAGAAACATACAATCTTTGCCAATGCTGGTTTCTTTTTATCAGAGGATCAATATTCAGCTTACCAACATACGGCCGAAGGTTTTTCAAACTCCAGTAATGCAGACATAACATTTGCCAAACAATATTTGGCTGGAACAACCCCTAAAGGAAGCTCATCTATTAATCGTGAAGCAAGCTTTTTATTAGCTGCATCTTACGATTATGACAACAGATACTTAGCAGATGCAACCATACGTGAGAGTGCCTCTTCCTTATATGGTTCGGATAACCGATGGGCTAATAGCTGGTCATTCGGGTTAGGCTGGAATTTACACAACGAAGTATTTATGAAAGATATATCTTGGATCAAACAACTGAAATTACGTGCCTCTGTCGGATTGACAGGAAACCAAAATTTCAATACTAGTGCAGCCATAGCTACTTATCAATATTATTCAGGAATCACCTATGGAGGAACAACAAATCCTATGACAGGAGCCTACTTGAATAACCTTCCTAACTCAAAATTAAAATGGGAACAAAAAAAAGATTATAATGTGGGCGCAGATATAAGAGTTGCCGGGCTTACACTAAAATTTGATTACTATTCTGCTGATACAAAAAATATGCTAACCGATGTAAGCATCCCTACTTCCACTGGGTTCAGCAGTATAAAAGACAATCTAGGACTAGTACGTAACTCGGGTATTGAGCTCAATGCAAATTATACTATATGGCAAGGACCAGAAGGTTTCGTCAATCTATATGGTACTTTTGTTTATAACAAAAACAAAATTATTCGTTTATCCGACAGCATGCGCGCATATAATGAAAAAATGCAGAAAATGGCAGAAGAAGCAAATCAGTCTGCCCCTGTATTGATGTATCAAGACGGAATGTCAATGAATACAATATGGGCAGTGCCCTCTGCTGGAATTGATCCTCAAACAGGACAAGAAGTATATATTAAAAAAGATGGAAGCTATACTTATGTTTACTCTTCAAATGATATGGTTCCAGCCGGTGATTCCAGTCCTAAATACCGCGGCACAGGAGGATTTACAGCTGAATATAAAGGAATCGGAATTAGCGCAACACTCAGCTACTTAGCAGGTTGTCAATTTTATAATTCCACATTAGTAGACCGAGTAGAAAACGCAGATATTGACTATAATGTAGACAGACGTCTATTGGAAGGGCGATGGACTACATACGGTCAACAAACACAATATAAGAAGTTTGATTCTGCAACAACAACTCGTGCAACAACTCGTTTTGTACAAGACCGCCGTGAGTTATCTATCTCGGCCATTAGTGCTTATTATGAATTTCCACGTTCTATCTACCAAAAATTATATATGCAACGTCTACGGCTAGCATTCAATATGAACGACATCACAACATTTTCATCAATAAAAGTAGAACGAGGATTAAACTATCCATTTGCACGAACAATGTCATTCTCATTAACTGCAACATTCTAAATTATTCAATATGAAAAAGTATATATATATTATCCTCATTTATATGACAAGCCTTATCACTAGCTCTTGTAGTGACTGGTTTGATGTAACCGCACCATCAGAAATACGCAAAGATGATCATTTTAGTTCTGTTACCGGCTTTCAACAATCTCTAATAGGTTGTTATATCGGAATGACTGATGATGCACTCTATGGTACAAACCTCTCTTGGTTTGCAACAGAAATTATGGCACACCAATTCAATCCTTATGTAAATTCAACAAATATAGGTTTAGCGTATTGGCTACAATCTTTCAATTATACAAATACTTACACAACTCCGACAGTTGAAGAGATCTGGGAGAAAGCGTATAATGTGATAGTCAATGTTAATGACGAACTAGCCAATATAGAAGAAAAGAAAGAAATACTTGACGACCTCAACTACCATATTATTAAAGGAGAATTACTACTGGTGCGATAAAATCGCACGGGTTTTAAATATCCTCAAATAAGGAGAGTTCTTTGACATTTTGGTTTGAAATGATTGATACGTCTTGTTTGACTACCAGAGTGCATAACTCTGTTTTCTCCAAAGCAGATATTCGTATGAGGGTCGCCACTTCTGTGATAGAATAAGGACTGTTATACTCAGTCTTGATTCGTGCAACAATCAGATAGGATATGATGGCAACCCAAAGATGGACTTTGACAGCATTTTCGGAATACCCCCAAAGAGTCTTGACGACAATGTTCTGCTTAATCCATTTGAAGAATACTTCAATATCCCATCTATGGCGGTAAATGTTTGTTATCTCCAATGCGCTGACTTCAAAGTTATTGGATATAAAATCTACAATGGTGTCATTGACAGGGTCATAAACACGAACGAACCTCATATCCTCAGGATATAGTTTACTCGATTTATAACCAGTCACTCTGATACGTGCATCTTCGATGATGCCTGACTCTGCATCCGGGGTTTCCATCTGCTCAATAGTCTTGAACTTCATGTTCTCCTTGGGGCGAGAAACCCAGAACGATTGAGCTTGATGAAACCTGAAGAGCGCCTCAAAATCAACATAAGCCTTGTCCATGACATAAAAAGCATACGGTTCAGGAATGAGTACATCCAGTTCGTTACTGTCATGCCATTTGCCATCGGTTATATGGATATTGGTAGGGATGCTACCCCGCAAATCAAGCAGTGTGTGCATCTTGACAGCCCCTTTGCTGTATTTGCCTAAAGCCCAAGCGGCAAGTTTTATGCTGGTGGATATAGTCGTGGAGTCTAATGCATAGATTACATTGTCTATGGTTATTTCGGATAGCTTCATCTTTGAGTACATGGGTCTTACTATTTCCATGAGGCAGATGCCAAGACCTTCAAATATACGATAATCCCGCTTCTCGTTAGCTCGCGACAACGATGTGTGGTTTACTGTCTTACGAAAACCGAGATGATAAAGTATCTTGGAGTGGACTTCCAGGCATAAGCAGATGTCTCGAAGGGAGTCACAGCCTGTCAACTGCCCGAAAAGCAGATAAAGTAGGTGATTGTAACTGTTGAGACTCTTGACGTGCCAGTCTCCTTTATATTGGCGCACAAGTTTATCGAATTGGTAGCGCGGTATAAACTCGATAATTTGGGAGAACACATATTTACCCTGATTCATAATCTTGATGACTTGGAACAACAAGACTAATAAATCATTTTCAAATCAAAAAATCAATGAACGCTTGTATTTGATTAAATATTAATATTTTAATAACGATGGTGAGATTTTTATCGCACCACTACTAAAGGAGAATTATTAGCCATTCGAGCTTATATACATTTTGATCTATTACGACTTTATGGTTATGGTAACTGGAGTCAACGAGATACAGAGCTTGATGAGAAACGAACCATACCTTATGCTACCGAAGTTTCCAAGGACCCAGCTCCCCAATATAGTGGTGCAGAAACAATCAAATTACTACTAAACGATTTAAATGAAGCAGCTGCTTTACTGAAAGACTACGATCCTATTACTAAAACCAAAGCTGCTTCTTTCTACCAAGAATATAACGAAGAAGGCTTTTTTAATGAGCGTACTCTCCGTATGAACTACTATGCTGTAAAGGCATTACAGGCACGAGTATATTTATGGAGAGGAAAAAATGAAGATATCGTCAATGCGTTATCAGCAGCTAATGAAATCATCACAGCATTAGAAAATAATATTGCAATCAATGAAATGTATACTTATTGCAATTTCCTGACTCCAGAAACAGTCAACAAATCTTGTACTTCTATGAGTCGTGAGAATATTTTTGGATTAAATGTGTCTGACGTTGCTTCACGAATTGTTAATTATATCAAACCATATTATCTCGACAGTGAAAACACACCTATGTATTTACTCACAACAGATGCTATGAGTTTATACGAAAATTCTGCAACGGATATACGCTTAACAACATTAATGGAGCCAAACACTAACGCCCAAAACACAGGATATACACCATTGAAAGTTTATCAATCTGATCTTGCTAATGATTACAAGAACAAAATATCCATGATTCGTATTCCTGAAATCTACTATATCGCGGCAGAATGTTATGTCAAACAAAATAATCCCAATCTGTCACTCGCTCTTAACTGTTTGAACACTGTGCGTGAAAAAAGAGGATTATACACACCTTTGGAGGATTTAGATGCCGAACAAATTTTAGTAGAAATTCAAAAAGAATATCATAAGGAATTCCTGTCAGAAGGAGTTATGTTTTACTACTATAAAAGAACTGGAACTAAAACCATTCCTAACTATACAGAAGACATGGGGGACGCACAATATGTACTTCCTTATCCAGAGTTTGAAATCCAATCCGGACGAGTTCAATAAGTTAAATAAACTACAGAATATGATGAAAAAAATAAATTATATAATCGGAATAATAGTAATTGGCATCTTTTTCAGTTGTGAGAACGAAACCATTCCCTATTATAACAGCGAAAATGACGCTGTACGTTTCAGCAATAAAATCAATGATGGATATGGTGGCGATGGAATAGTATATCAAAGTTATTCATTCGTCTCCAATCCTTTGGATGAATATGTGATATATGATATACCTGTAATACTAATTGGTAATACTAGTGATAAAGACAGAACTGTCAACTATACAATAGATACAGAAAAGAGTACAGCAACAGAAGGATCCTATGAGCTAATGGAAGGAATAATCCCCGCCAATCATAACGAAGGATATATAAGGATTAAATTATATAATGTAACTGGAGATAAGACGTATGAACTACGAATATCTATTCAATCTTCTGACGAATTAGAAAAAGGTCCCTCACTATATTTAAATGCAGCTTTGTCATGGAGTAATTCAATACCCACTCCTCCTAACACATATACTAGAATAACATATAATATGTTAATACAAAGCCCATTATCTTTTTCGTCTTCTAGTATTAGCTATTACAGCCCTAATGCACTTAAAACCATAATAGCTGCTTTCAACTGGAATGATTGGGATAATCCGGATGCACATCCCGAATATCCGGCTGCATATAAAAGATATTTCACGCAGGCCAATTATAAGTATCTACCTCACTATATTCTATTAAATGTTGAACAAAGCTATTCTAGTTTTGCAACTCAACTAGGAAAATACATAGAAGAATATAATAGCACACATGACACACCACTATTACATGATGCAGGTACCTTATTGGGTCAACCAATTGAAGCTCGTAAATATTAACATAAAATAAAGAAGTATGAAAAAATATATATTTATTAGTCCTCTATTGCTATGTCTACTCAGTTTATATTCTTGCTATGACGATAGTAGTACATTAGCAACTAACAATATAGGCAATATTACTTTTACAGAGAAACAGAGTGAACTTTATGTAGGAAGCATGGAAGAATTAACATTGACACCTGACATTCAAATTGCCGAAGGTACCAATACAAATGCATTAACTTATGAATGGGCTTTAACAGAAACTCCTGTCACATCCTCTTCTTCCTATAATTTTGAATATGAAATTATCAGTACAGATCCTCAATTAAACTATATCGTAGAACGTCCGGTATCTACCTCACCATACACTCTATTATTAACTATAACAGATACTGTTCATGATAATCTGCAATATACTAAATACTGGAAAATATATGTACAAAGCACTTTTCTTGATGGATTATTAATCAGTGACACACAAAATGGTACAACATCAGATCTAACTCTTATAAACAATCAAGCATTTACCGTGAATTATAATAAGGACGAACAAATCTTTCGAAAGATATTAACATCGCTTAATGGACAGCCTTTTAATGGTCTAATGCAAACACTTGTTTATGAAGTGATGGGATATGGTTCATCTATTCAAACAAATCAGGTCTGGGCTATTTTAGGTGATGCAACATTAGCGCGTTTTAATTGTCTTGATTATACACAAAATGGTCAATTCGAGGATCAGTCTCTCATCATTGACAAACCCAACGGATTGCAAGTATTATCGGCTTTTCAAAGCCACAGCAATTTTTATATTAATACTTCCAACAATTTGTATACTCTAGCTTCATCAACAGTAAACAGATTTAGTGGTCCTGCTGGGGCATTAAGTTCATATAAAGTAAACAATAACGTAATAGCATATAGTCCCAATACTGGACATGTATCTAATTCTTTATCTGGAGCCGACCAGCAACATCTAACATTTTATGATAAAGAACGTGCTTCATTTATTACTTGTAATGGCTCCGGACAATTTATGCAAGTGAAAAGCTTTGATGCTAATAATAATTTTGATCCGAACAAATTACCCAATCAAACAGCAATTTCAGCTGTTGTATTTGAAGATATGAGCCAAATCGTATTTCTCATGAAAGATGATACGAACGGAACATATTCTATTTACACTTTTAGTAGATACATTGGAGAAGAAGGCCATTATGATGGAGATAACTGGATAGTCACTTCACCCAGTCAACCTGCATCTGCCAGAAATAAATATACGATTCCATCGGAAGGAACCGCACTGCTAGATAAAGCAATATCTATATTCTTTTCAAACAGAAATCTATTATTATATGTAACTACTACTGATGGTATCTACACCATAAATTACGGGGCTGGTAGTACTGCCACTGTTTCGACAACAGCTAAATATACTCCACAATCCGGAGAAATTATTACGAAAGCCAAAATGTATCAACAAGGACTATATAATTACAATTGTAATTTAATTGTCGGAGATAATCCTACTGTCCCTCAAACCGAATGGAATAATAAAGCTATCATTGTTACTACACAATCAAGCGAATATGAAGGAAAGGTACACATTATCCCAATTACACAAGTTGCTAGTGGCACACTCGACCCTTCCAAAGCCAAAACCTATGATGGTTTTGGCAAAATTCTAGATGTAACGACAACAGGATATTAATCTAATTTCATAAAAATACATTAAAGAACTGATATGAGAAAAAAAATCCTCTTACTTGCAGCAATGGTGGTAGCTTCGTCTACCACCATTGACGCACAGCGTAAATTTCCATTCTTCTGGAAAAAAAAGAAGGCAAAAACGGAACAAACAACTCCTACAAAAAAGGAAAGTGAATATGATAAACTATTTAAGAAAAAGCATGAAACAGCTAAGGGGCTGATTACTCTCCATCTGCTGGATGGAAAAGTATATTTTGAACTTCCTGTGGATTTAATCAATAAAGATATGCTTATTGGCTCCACTGTTACCAGCATCTCTGATAATGGTAATGCCGTGGTCGGTTCCAAACCAACCGATCTACTCCATGTCATGTTTACACGAAATAAAACACATGTACAGTTACGTCAGGTAAATACTGATTATATTACTGGTAGCACACAAATTGATGAAGCTTTACGCAAAAGTACACTAGGAGCAATTATTAGTAACCAGAAAATTCAGGCATATAATAATGACTCAACTGCTATCGTATTCGATATGACCGGAGTTTTCTTAAGCGACAACAAAAAAATGAGTCCATTCGATCGTAATTCAATCTATGGAATGTACAATCGTACAGAGAATTATCAATCCGACTGCTCTTACATTTCACAAATCAAGGCTTTCAAAGATAATGTTTCTATTAAAAGCTGTCTGTCATATACATTCTCTGTCAGCAATTCACAAGGGGCATCACTCATAAAAGACCGTCCATTCACCGCAGAAATGACACGTTCTATCATGCTGTTGAAAGAAAAGCCTTACCGTCCACGTATGGCAGATTACCGTATCGGTGTATTCTTTACCGGACGCGAACAACTAGGCGAAGGAGCTAAAACGACCGCACCCGTTTACTATGCCAATCGATGGGATATACAACCGTCTGACACTGCTGCCTACCTACGTGGTGAGAAAGTGAAACCCACTAAACAGATTGTTTTCTACATCGATAACACTTTTCCGGAAAAATGGAAACCATATCTGCGGGAAGGAGTCACCCAATGGAATGAATTATTCGAGCAGATTGGATTCAAAGATGTTGTAGCAGCCAAAGATTTCCCGACTGATGATCCGGAATTCGATCCAGACAATATCAAATATTCATGTGTTCGCTATGCTCCATCAAGCATTGAGAATGCTATGGGACCATCATGGGTAGACCCACGAAGCGGAGAAATCTTGAATGCCTCCGTATATTTATATCATAATGTTATCAAACTTATCAGTAACTGGTTGTTCGTGCAAACAGCACAAGCCGATAAGGATGTACGTACTGTCAATATTCCGGATGAAATGGTTGGAGACGCATTACGCTATGTACTTTCACACGAAATCGGTCACTGTTTAGGGTTTATGCATAATATGGGAGCTTCTTCCACTTTCCCGGTAGATTCTTTACGTTCACCGGAATTCACGCAGAAGTATGGCACTACTCCTTCCATTATGGATTATGCCCGCTTCAATTACGTAGCACAACCCGGCGATAAAGAGCGTGGTGTAAAATTGACTCCTCCCCGCTTTGGTGAATACGACAAATACCTCATTAAATGGACATATACTCCAGTATTCAATGTTAATACTGCAGACGAAGAAGCAGTTATAACAAGCAAATGGATCACTGATGCCATTAAAGAAAATCCTGTGTACCGATATGGAAAACAACAAGTATATGGAGTTGTTGATCCCCGTTCACAAACAGAAGATATTGGTGACAACTCTATGAAAGCAACTCGATATGGCATCAAGAACCTTAAGTATATCATGAATAATTTGGAAAATTGGATTTCCGAAGGTGACGATACATACGAATACCGTGAAGATTTATTTATTGGTATCGTAGAACAACTTGCAATGTACGTTACCCATGTAGCAGGCAATGTAGGTGGCTATTTTGTCAACGAAGTTAAAGAAGGGGACACAATGCCACGTTTTGCACAAATTCCGAAGGCACAACAAAAAGAAGCCCTGAATTACCTATTCGAAATTTATAATGATCTGGATTGGCTTGACAACAAAAACTTATTAACTAAATTTCCGGTTTCCGGTTCCCCTAAACAAACTATTCAAAACTTCATGTTGAGATATATACTGCCTGTACCTTTTCAGGTATCACAATACGAAGGATTAGAGAAAGATTCATTTACTGCTGCCGAGGCTTTCAACATGATATACAATTTTGTTTGGAAACCGACTATTTCCGGACATACATTAACAGAATCCCAGATGAATCTTCAGAAACAATATATATACATGATGATGCAGACTGCCGGGTTCACAATCAAAGGAGCCGGAAAAGCATTAGCCGGAGAAAAACTACTTGACATCAATCACCGCCAATTCGGATATACTTGTTGCCAGGGACATGCTCTCAAAGCAAATGCAATGCACAACCCTGTAGCAGGTTTTGAATGGAAACCATTGAACCGTTTTTCTATGACGGCCAAAGTTACACAAGCAGATGTATACGCATATATAGCTAAAGCCAAACAACTGATGAAACAAAAGGCAGCCAGTGCATCAGGGAAGACGAAAGCTCACTATGAATTATTATTAAAGATGCTCGACATCAACTTAAAATAAGGGAGGGACAAAAGATGAAAAAACTATTTTTATGGTTAATAGCACTTTTGCTGATTATCGGATCAACAAATGAAGCCAATGCCCGCTCCAAGAAGAAAAAAGGAAAAGCAAAAACTGAACAACAGACTGACAGTGTTCAAAAGAAAAAAAAGAGTGTCTACGACAAGCTTTTCAAAGATAAGAAGAAACATACAGTCAATAAAGGGACAATTACAGTTCACCAGTACGAGGATAAGATTTATCTGGAACTACCAGTTGAATTAATGGGACGGGATTTTTTAGTAAACTCTGCCATCACTACTGCAAGTGATATTTCGATGGCAGGCACAAAAGCTGCTCAAAGTAGGTATCTGATTATTGATAAAACCGATTCATTAATATTATTCCGAGATCCGAAATACAATGTTCGCCTCAACGAACAGGACGATAATCAAGAAGCGGCTTTTGCTTTATCTCGCAGTAATGCTATTTACAAAGCATTTCCAATTGAAGGATACACCAGCGATTCAACAGCTGTTGTATTTAATGCCACTTCCTATTTCTCTTGTTCCAATAAAGATGTGCTAAATCTTAGTGGACGCAGTTATGGAGGTATGCTCACAATTGTAAGTGCTTCTCCCCAAAGTAAAACATCTTTTGTGGATTCTGCAGACGCATTCGACAATTGCATCAGCATCACTCAAAACTGTACTGCAAAGTTGAGCATCAGCATCATGGGCTTTGTCTCCAAAGAACAACCGGAATTAACAATGTCAGTACAAACAACATTAGCCCTACTATCGAAAGAAAAGATGAACACCCGCGAAGCCAACCCACGCGTAGGAACAGGGTATATCTCATACACAGACTATCGTAATGAAAAACGTTTCAAGAAAGGATATTATGTAACACGTCGTAATATAACGACGCAACAACCTGTTGTCTTCTACATTGATACTCTAATTCAGGATAGCTGGGTAAAAGCCATCCAAAAAAGTGCAGATGAATGGAATATAATATTTGAAGACTTAGGAATAGGAAAACCAATCATAATAAAACCGTATGAGAAAGATTCAACTTTTCGTGCTAATAACCCAATGATAAATACGATTGCTTTTCTGAATAACAACAACTCGGAAGTTACCGCATACAATGTCACAGACTTACGCACTGGAGAAATTTTAAGTACCAAGATAGGAGTACCACGTGACCTTGCCGTCAGCGTACGCCGTAATGGAGTATACCAAATGGCAGAGGTCGATCCGCGCTTCCGGACTTATTACATTGCTGATGAGGTAATCTGTGAGAATCTGACAGCACGTATGTTAAAAGCATTTGGCCTAAGTTTAGGATTGGCAACTAATTTAGCTGGTTCTGCAGCATACTCCCCTGAAGAACTACGTTCTCCTGAATTTACTCAAAAATATGGTATCACAGCTTCAGTCATGGACAACGTATTATACAATTATCTGGCACAGCCCGGTGATAAAGAAAAAGGAGTGGTATTGATTGTCGACAAACCGGGTGTATGTGACGCATTTACGCTCAAATATCTGTATGCTGCCATCAGTGAAAATGAATCAGACATATTGAAGAAATGGGCTATGGAACACGATGGAGATCCACGCTATTTCTATGGAAAGCGTTCACCAGCTCATGCTACAGACCCGCGTTGCCAAAACTATGATTTAGGTAATGATCCGATAGCCTCTTTAGATGCACAAATTGCTCGTGTGAAATATGTAGTTAAAAATAGTCCTGCCTGGTTTCACGACGATAATATCCCCAATGATTACCGGGAACTATTTCCTGATTTTGTGATTATTGAATTAATCAATAAAACATTGTCACCAGTATCTTCTTATATCGGAGGTATTTATATCAATGAAGCCAACGAAAAAAGCAATGTACCTTCATATCAACCGGTATCGGCAGATATGCAAAGGAAAGTCTTACAAAAGATATTCAGTACCTTCTATGATTTAAGCTGGCTGGACTCTAATAAGGATTTTTTGCGTTTAGGTGGTGTCAATCCTGATATGTCAACATGGATTTACAATAACGGGTACCCAATGATGTCTTTGATGTTTCGTTTGATGCGTATGGGATTGAGTGTAGAGAAATCAACTAAACCTTATACCCAAGAAGCATATTTGAATGATATAGAGAAACAATTATTCAAAGAAACTTTAAATGGGAAACCTTTAAGTGCTCCAATGATTGCACAACTGTCTGTATATATCAGTTCTTTAAAAGGAATGTGTCCGACATTAAAGGCTATTGACAAAGCTGTATCAACAGGCGCAGCTTCGATTGCTCTCAATGAGCAAACTAATCCTAAGTTACAAGCATTAGAACTGCAAACGATTTTTACCGCTATATCTGCAACAGAAGAACAATCTGGCATGGAACCTATGACTGCTGTTAATTTCTATGCTGGTACGGATATCGAAGCTATTTGCTATGAGAAACTGAAAAGTGCACGCCGCTATTTGATACAGGCTCGTTCTATAGCTAGTAATGATATTGAGCGTGGAAAGTGCGACTATTTGATAACGATGATTGACCGGGTAATCTAACCATTCTCCCTGCATTCATGATATTTACTTGAAATAAAAAGTTTAGTGATAACAAAATATATAACAATTTTAAAAATTCATATTATGAAACATATTATTTTTTTTATATTTGTACTTACAGCAACAATGTATACATTTGCACAAGAATCCGTCTCTTCCCCAATAATTAAGGGAAAAGACAATAAAAATTTAGAGTTTTTCAAAAGTAATAAACTTCAATCCCCCATCTCTCCCACAAGCATATTTGGTCAAGAAATCCGAGGAGTTGTTTATGATAAAAAGACAAATGAAGTGCTAATAGGTGCAAGTGTTATTGAAGTCGGCAGTTCTAATGGCACCATAACTGATATTGATGGACAATATAGCATAAAATTATCTAATTCCGACAAAAAAATTCTCCAAGCAAGTTATTTAGGATATGTAGTAAAGCAAGAAAGAGTTGGAAGCCGAAAGGTTGTAAATTTCTTCTTAGAGGAAGATCAGGTGACAATTTCAAATAAATAACCATCAAGCTATCACTAAACTTTTATCAAATTAAAACATGAAAAAAACAACAATTAATATTTTATTATTATTCATAGCCTTACTCATGAATGCTCAGGATAAGACAAATGAATTATCAGGATTTATCATGCACAAACAAGAAAGTGGATTTAATACGTCATTAGATGGTGCCAATATTTTTTTAATCTATGCAAAAGATACATTGAAAACAACAAGTGTAAATGGAACATTCCGTTTCAAACCTATAAAAACAGGGAAAGCGAAACTTATTGTGACTGCCATGGGATGTAGAAAAATTGAAAAAGAACTAAATATAATAGCAGGAAAGAATCCTAATCTTTACATAGATATTTTGGATGAATCCATCCAACTGGAAGAAGTCACCATCAAGGGCAGAATCCCCATTGTGACCCAAAATGGTGACACGCTAATATTCAACCCTAAGGCAGTCAACGTACAAGAAGGAGATGTCGCCATGAATATTGTGGAGCAACTTCCAGGAGCAGAGACCGATGAGCACTCCGTCCAGATAATGGGAAAACAAGTGACCAAAACTTATATAGACGGCAAACTAATATTCGGAAGTGACCCTATGGCAGCACTTAAGAATCTTTCTGCAACTGACGTATTAAAAATCAAGGCTTATGACGAATATGAAAATACGAAAACAAAAAAACTAATGTATAGGGGAGACCTCACCAGAGTGCTTAATATTGAGACTAAAAGCAAGCTTATCAGCTCGTGGAAAGCACATCTATTGGCCAGTGCAGGTAGTAATCTGGATTCAGAGAATAGCAGAGGGAAGTTCCGTAAAGGACTCGGACTCACTGCCAATTTCTTCTCTGAGAATTTTTTACTTACTGGGAATGCTTTTCACAATAATATCAACCGGAAATCAAACAATATTAAAGATGTTCTTTCCATCTCCAATCCTGAAAGTACTTTCAACGAAACAACTTATGCTGATTTAGCTATGGAACGCTCATGGAATACTGAAAATGGGACATACGGTGGGTTTACGGCATTCTACACTTTCGGTTATGATCGCGATAATACAGATACACGATCTGAACAACTTTATTTTCCCGACAACAATTATCAGCAGCGCCTTTATGAAGAACAAAACAGCAACAGTGATAGAAAACAGAATCACTATTCCGAATTATCTTTCTCTAATTCAAACGATAAATGGGGAGCACTCCATTGGAACCAACTGATAACATATAACAACAACAAAGATTGGCAATCGCTTTACATATACAATGAAGTAAATAATCTTCAAGCATCGAAAAGCCTGATGCATTACGGTAATCTAAACAAAAGCTTCCACGTGATGGAAAGAATCAGTTATACCAATGGGATTACTGACAGATTCGGATACACATTAGAAAGCTCTATAGATATAAATAAAGGGAACGATCATTCATTACGGGTAGACACTTTGGAAAGTTCGATAACACAAACATATCTGACTATTCCATCAAAGCTCCGCAATACGGAGTGGAACGGCAATGTTCAGCTAATGTATATACTGAATCCAGAAACAGAAAGCCAACTCTCTTTAGACTATTCCGTTAAATACGAAAACGGATGGAAACACCAATTCGCCTGGAATATGTTAAACCCGACAGAACCACAAACGGACGAAGCCAATACATATAGCTATAAAGTGAACAACTTGATACAAAAGCAGGAAGTGTCATTGCACTTTTCTCCCTATGAGAAAACAAGTTGTGACATCTCCGCAGGACTTAAGGAAAGTACACTTAACCGAAAAGAAAAAGACATAGACAACTACCAAAAAACATTCATTTCTCCAACCGTTAAGCTTTCTCTTGTATATTCAGATATAACAAATTCATGGAATACCACTTATATGCTGCACAACCTTGTGCCAAACATAGTACAGTTGCGTCCGCAAATAGACAACAGTAATCCCTATATGCTGCGCAGTGGAAATCCTAACTTAAAACAATCATATCTACATTCATTCCTCTTCAATTACAGCCGTATGCTGGGAAAACATAACCACACCCTAGGTGTAGCTATCAACACTACAATCCGCCAACACTCTCCTGTAGCGAAGACCACCTATTATAATACAGAAACTTATCTACCGGAATTACGATACACAGCACCAGCTCACAGCTCCCTAATTAGTTTTGAAAACGTAGAGGGATATTGGGATATAAAAGGCAAACTGATATGGCAAGCTCCTATACGTAGTATAAAATCTAAATATACCTTATCTGCCGGACTCAACTATGAACATAATCCATATTACATAGGGGAAAATAAGACTACAACGCGTACCTATGATCCATCGCTCGAACATTCGCTACTATGTAATCTAACTAAAAAACTAAAAATAACGGTCAGTACCAATACTCGATATATACATAGTATCAATACTGAAAATTATACAGGGAAAACATTCTATCAGACAGCGGGAACAACAGTAGATATCAGCCAAATATGCAAACATTTCTATTTAAGCAGTCATTATCTTTTCATTTTTAGCCGTGATTATGGAATAAACAAAGAGATTAACCGCAATCACACCCTAAACTTGAATATCGGATGCAAAGTGTTAAATCGTAAAGGAGACATTAGTATTGCCGCATACGATTTATTAAATAGTCACCGAACATTCAGTAGTCAAATGTATTCCAACTACATTCAAAATACATGGACTAATTATTATGGACGATTCTTTACCATAAACTTTGCGTATCGGTTTGGTAAAGTGAAATCGAATTACGAAGGGAATACGAATGACGGAAGCATACGTGAATACAGATCAATGCCCGGCAAAATATGAATCTCATAATATAGAAATATGATAAAAAATCCTACATCTATAATCCATATTTCATGTATATTACTGTCTCTCTGCAATATACACATACTGTGTGCTCAAAAAACAATTCCATCAGATTCCACTACCATGCAACAAAAGGTTGTCAAATATGGAAAAGTACAGCTACGCACAAGTATTATGCAAGTAAGTCTTGATGCAGTCAAGGCAAATCTGATATGTGGTAAAGATACATTGAAGGAAGATTATAGAAATGCAGGATTTATCTTTTGGAACAAAGTTCCCGTCGGCATCGCACGAGCCATCGTGTGGGCCGACGGATTTATCGCGGATTCTGATACACTATATGTACGAGAGGGACAAACAGCACAAAAAGACTTTTATCTGACCGACCGCGTTATACAATTGCAAGCCGTAACAGTAAAAGGTAAAATTCCCACTATGGTATACCGAGGCGATACTATCCGATTTAATCCACAAGGAATCAACATATTGGAAGACGATGTAGCACGAAATATCCTGGAGCAAATGCCGGGAGTGCAAGTATCAGAACAGGGAGTTAAAGTCGCTGGAAAAGATGTGGAGAAGACATACGTTGACGGCAAAAAGATTTTTGGAGAAAATCCAATGAATGCGTTGAATCACCTTCCTGCCAATGATGTTGTATACATATCCGCTTATGATGAAGATGAGCATAAAGAGCAAACACGTAAAAATAGAAAAGGCAAGAAACGCAGAGTTCTGAATATTGAGACAAAAAGCAAATTAGTAAACTCGAAGGAAGGGAATCTGATAGCAAGTATCGGAGGAAATATGGAAAAACAACAGCTCACAGACCATAATGCACGCTATGGTGTAGGAGGTACATTTAACTTTTTCTCCGAGAAAATGTTGGTAGCAATCAATGCTATGCACAATAACTTGAACAGAACAACCAATCAACCGCAAATATTTCTAAGTACCAGGAATCCATCGCAGACTTACAGTGAAAATAGCTTTGGAGCTATCAACCTGTCCCGCCGTTGGGAAAAAGAAACCGGATTTTACAAAGAAATAAAAGGAAGCTATCAGTTTGCACGAAGCGCAACAGAAGCCAATACCCAAACTGAACAAGAATACTTTGCTACAGATGCCTTCTGGCAAAAGAGTTATCTAAGCCAATATCAAAATACAAATCAGTATAATAAACATACTATGAATACTGGATTTAGTATGAATGATAAGAAATGGGGCAATTTGATTATTGATTATACCTTATCAACTAATCATTCAAAACAACATACACTACAGCAAATCACAAATAGCGTAGATGAAATTAAGAGTACCGGCATTTTACAACAAAACGGCCGTGGTAAAGCCCAAGAGATGCAAGGTGTGGTGAATTGGACAAAATTCGTCGGAGATTGGAACTACTCCATCCATGCGAACTATTCGAATAGCTCGTCCAACGGAGAAGAAAGCCGAGAAAACAAGACACAAAATGAGGCTAGTGGAAGTCTGCAAGAGATTACAACAATTCCAGCCAATGGAAGAGGAAATAAATGGGAGGCCAAAACAGGATTAAAGCGCATGCTATCAAAAGACAAATATTCATTCATCGAATTAGTATATAATTTTGTATCGGACAATCGCCATATCAATCAGCTCGCATGGAACAAAATAACAGGAGATATAGACCCTACAAATACATATAATTACCGAAATTATCTGATAGAACACACCCCTGAAACGACAGTTATTCTGCCCGATTTAGGAATTTTCAATATTGAGATTTCAGCAGGGTGGAAACATTCCATTATTAAGGATAGAAAAGAAACGGCACAAACAAAATTTGAAAAATCATTTAACGCATTAAAAGGAGAAGTACGGATTTCTTTAGGAGGAAGATTGAGTGAGAAAGCAGAGCATACAATCAAATATTCTATGAATAGCCAACTCCCCAATATAACACAGTTACGTTCAGAAATCAACAATTCTAATCCTTATTTTATCAGCGGTGGAAATCCAAACCTGAAAGCCAGTACTATACATAAAATCTGGTGGAAAGAACAGTATCGCTTTAATAACTACGGACATTTGATAAATTCGGAATTAACGCTAGCTTTCATAAAAAACAGTATCTCCAATAGGAACACTTATTTTAGCAAAGCAACTTACTTGCCTGATTTTAAATACACGGCTATTGCAAATAGTACACTCAGTAGTTACGACAATCTAAATGGAGCATGGAATACAGACTGGGATATTTCCTGGATGTATCCTATCGTAAAAATCAAATCTAATTTAGATGTTAATATTAATAATAAGTATGAACATCTGCCTTACTACTATGATAATATACGGGATATAACAAAAATAAGCACAACAAGGATAGGAACTGGATTCGCTACCAATCTGATTCCTCGATTGCGCGCATCAACTTATTGGAGTATCAACTATCGGCAAGCCTCCAATAAGGTGAATGACCAAACAAACCGGATATTAGCAAATCGCTTAATGGTAAATATGACGTGCACTCCCATATTAAAGTATTTCTTTGCGAATGTATCATATACCTATCAGCACCAGGACAACAAAACCTATCACCAGATTGATAAAGAAAACATCCTAAATATTTATGCTGGGGCGAAGGTGTTCAGTCGACGGGCAGAAGTAAGTATTACAGCATTCGACTTGTTAAATTCATATCATAACCGTATTATCCAAATGAAAGATAACTATACCAGTTATATTGACAGAGAGAACTTCGGGAGGTATTTTACCATAAATTTCTCTTGGAAATTCAGAAAGATCAAATCGAACCGAATGGATATTTCAAGAGGAGTTGCATGGTAATATGAATAAGAAATCAGTTAATCATTTAAAATAAAAAATTATGAGTAATCCTATTGTCGAGGTCAAGCATTTATCCCATCGTTATAGTGTTGATTGGGCCATTCGCGATATCAATTTTTCTATTGAGAAAACAGGAATATTAGGTCTGTTAGGTTCTAATGGGGCAGGTAAGTCCACCACCATGAATATCATCTGTGGAGTTTTAAATCAAACGGAAGGGGATGTATTTATCAATGGCATCGATCTACGGAAAAATCCGGTTGAAGCCAAAAAACATATTGGTTTCCTGCCTCAAAAGCCACCTCTTCATCCGGACTTGACTGTCGACGAATACTTAATACATTGTGCCACACTGCGGAGAATGGACAAATCAAAGATACGTGAAGCCGTAGAAACAGCCAAAGAACGTTGCGCCATTGCTCATTTCAGCAAACGGTTGATAAAGAATCTTTCTGGAGGATACCAACAAAGAGTAGGAATCGCACAAGCAATCGTACATAATCCACCATTCGTAGTACTTGATGAACCTACAAATGGACTCGATCCTAATCAGATTGTCGAAATACGCAATCTGATTAAAGAGATTGCAGAAGATCATTCTGTACTACTCTCTACACATATCCTATCGGAGGTGCAAGCTACTTGCAATGACATTCGTATGATTGAACACGGTAAAGTGGTATTCTCCGGTACTATGAAGGACTTTGATAATTATGTAGTTCCTAGTAGTTTCACCGTAACATTTACACTTCCTCCTTCCATGGAAGAATTAGCAAAGATAGAGCATGTCTTAAATATAGAAGAGCTTTATCCCGGTACATTCCGGATACGCTTTGATGATAATGAGAACATAACTGAACGAGTAGTAGCATTGAGTATACAGAACGGATGGCGGTTGAAGGAGATCACAATGGAACGTTGTTCTCTCGACATTATCTTTGCACAACTATCGGGAAAACTTAAAAACAATATCTGACATGACGGATCTAAAGATTATAATGCGTATTGCTCGAACCGATTTGGCTATTTTATTCTATTCGCCGATTGCATGGTTCATATTGATTGTTTTTTCATTCCTGACAGCATCAGGTTTCGCATCACTAATGGAAAGTATAGTGACCAGCTATGACCTTTCGGGAGGCGACGAAGTATCTTTAAGCAGTATTTGTTTCTTAGGTAGCTATGGTTTTCTATCCTCTATCGTTTCAAACATATACATCTATATTCCATTGCTAACAATGGGGCTCATCAGTCGCGAAACGGCATCGGGCTCTATCAAACTAGCTTATTCATCACCAGTCACCAGTAGTCAGATCGTGTTGGGCAAATATCTTGCAGCCATCGGATTTGGCTGTTGTCTGATGCTTGTCCCGATAGCCAGTGCTATTTATGGCAGTTTGGTAATCCCCTCTTTTGATTGGGCTCCGATATTAGTCGCCCTCCTCGGACTCTATTTATTAATATGCACTTATTGTGCTATTGGGCTCTTTATGTCCTCACTCACAACTTACCAAGTAGTGGCAGCGGTTGGGACTCTTATTATCTTAGCCATATTAAATTTCATAGGAGGTATCGGTCAGGAATACGATTTCATACGTGAACTGACTTATTGGCTGTCAATAAATGGAAGAACAATCGACATGCTAAACGGAGTAATCCGAAGTGAGGATGTGATTTATTTTATTGTTGTAGTAACCCTTTTCCTGGCATTTACCATTTTCAAACTTTCATCCGACCGGCGAACTATCAGTCGGTTCCGACAAACAATCAGCTATCTGGGATTTTTTGTCGCAGCAATGGCAATCGGTTATTTCACTTCACGTCCGGGAATGATTAAGGTGTGGGATACAACACGTACAAAACTAAATTCACTTACCGAAAACAGCCAAAATGTATTGGCAAAACTGACAGGATCGGTAACTATTACCAATTATGTTAATCTGCTTGATGGAAAGTCATATCGGTACCTTCCTATTATGAAGAAAGCGAATGAAACGATTTTCGAACCTTATTGCCTCGCTAAGCCCGACCTGCAAGTAAAGTATGTCTATTATTATGATTTTGCCCCCAACGGCGTAGCAAATAATCCCAAGTTTCAAGACAAAACGATAGATGAAATGCGTGATTATATGACCATGGTTTATAATTTAAATCCTCATTTATTCAAATCTCCGGAAGAAATCCGTAAAATCGTAGATCTGCGTGAAGAGCAAAATACATTTGTTCGCATTATGGAAACACAAGATGGGAAACGTACTTTCATCCGTGATTTTCAGGATATGGAAGCAACACCATCAGAAGCAGAAATTACAGCAGCAATAAAAAAGATGATCTCAACTCCTCCCACTGTTGCCTTTATCAAAGGAGACGGTGAACGTGAAATATCTAAACCGGGTGACCGCGACTACAGTAACTTCTCCATTGAAAAATATTCCAGGGCTGCCTTGATTAATCAGGGCTTCGAAGTCTGTGAGATCGACATTTCCCATGGAGACACAATTCCTTCCCTTATCAATATTGTGGTTCTTGCAGAAATGAGAACTCCGCTTACAGAAAAAGGAGAAAGTCAACTGGAAACTTACTTAGCTCGTGGAGGTAATTTATTTATTCTCACCGACACAGGCAGGCAAGAAATCATGAATCCTTTTCTAGGCAGATTCGGTATCAAAATGGAAGAGTATCAACTGGCACAATCTTCTGCTGATTTCTCCCCTAATCTGATTTTAGCCAAAGCCACCCGTGAATCGGGAAAACTAACATTTGGATTCAAAGATGATTTTCCCAAACATGACCTACGTGTCTCTATGCCCGGATGTGTAGCTCTTACCTCCTTCGACAACGATTATGGATTCCAATATACACCGATTCTTGAAACAAATGCCAAAGGAGTATGGATTGAGAAGGAACAAACCGATCTGGAGGAATCACCTGTACAATGTAACGCCTCTGCAGAAGAAAAAGAACAAACCTATATTACAGCCTATGCCCTTTCACGTCAACTGAAAGATAAAGAGCAGCGTATTATCATTTCTGGTGATGCAGATTGTATAAGTAATGCTGAACTAACTCTTTCACGTGAAGGGTATACATCAGGAAACTTTAATATGATTATCGAAAGCTTCCGCTGGCTTTCCGGAGGAGAATTTCCTATTGACGTACGCCGTCCTCATTGCACCGACAACAAGCTCTCAATCGGAGTAAAGGATGTCAGTACGATGAAAACTATTTTCATAATCATTATACCCGCTATCCTCCTACTAATGGGAGTTGGCATCTGGTTTTTCCGCAGAAGAAATTAATAGAGAAAAAGATGAACTTAAGACTTATACTTAGAATAGCCCGTACCGAACTAGCGGTACTTTTTTACTCACCGGTTGCATGGTTGCTACTGGTCGCTTTTACATGCCAGGTAGGATTCGATTTTATGAATATCCTGACGGAAATAGTAAAAATAAAAGCATTGGGCAACACGATCACTTTTAGTGTCACAGCCGGTTTTGTTCTTGGTCTCAAAGGAATATATGAAGTAATACAGGAAACGATCTACCTCTATATTCCTTTATTGACCATGAATCTGATGAGCCGTGAATATTCATCAGGATCTATCAAACTACTATATTCATCACCGGTAAGCAGTGTTCAAATCATTGTCGGCAAGTTTGTCTCAATGGTAGTATTTGCCCTGATCTTTGTCGTTATCCTTGCCCTACCGACAATCGTGATGTTTATATCGGTACCACATGTTGATGTTACACTTATCCTAGCGGGATTGTTATCCATGTTTCTATTGATATTGACCTATTGCTCTATCGGTCTCTTTATGACCACGCTCACATCTTACCAGGTTGTGGCAGCTGTTGCCACCCTTTCCACATTGGCATTTTTCAATTATGTGGGTGGAATCGGCCAGGAGTCCATATTCTTTAGAGAGATTACTTATTGGTTATCTATTAAAGGACGCGCCAGTGAAATGGTTGGAGGATTGATATGCAGCGATGATGTCATCTATTTCTTGGCTGTAATTTCATTATTCCTCTGGCTATCGGTCATTAAACTGAATAATGAAAAGACACGCCGTTCGTTCCTTTCAAAAACAATGCGTTATACATTAGCCGTATGCACCATTATAGTGATTGGTTTTGCCAGTTCACGCCCGGCATTAATGTTTTTTTATGATGCCACCCGCAGCAAGCAGCGTACACTTTCGGAAGAAAGTCAGAAAGTGATGAGACAGTTGTCCGGCCCTATGACAATTACAACTTATGTCGATATCTTTGATAAAGAATTTGACGTTGCTTCTCCAAAGGAACAGAAAGAAGATATGACACGATTTAAAATGTACATACGCTTCAAACCAGAGATAAAAATGAAGTACGTTTACTATTACTCTACACCAAAAGACAGTACTCTTTATCACCAATATCCAAATAAAAGTATTCGTGAAATAGCTTATGAAGTTGCCAAGAAAAAGAATTTCAATCCTAAGCAACTAAAAAGCGCCGAAGAACTAAAAGAGAAAATAGATCTGGCTAAAGAAAATTATCGGTTTGTACGTGTTGTAGAGCGTGGGTCCGGTGAACAAGCCCGCCTTCGTTTGTTCGACGATATGGAATATCATCCCTCTGAAACAGAAATCTCCGCAGCATTGAAAAAAATGCTTGTTACTCCCGTAAAGGTAGGTGTCATCACAGGACACCACGAGCGTTCGACCACTAAAAAGGGAGATCAGGATTACTCACTTTTTGCCACACACGGGCGCTTCCGTTATTCCATGATTAACCAAGGTTTTGATTTGACGGAACTGGATTTGAAGGATATGAATGATATACCAAACAATATCAATATATTACTTATTGCTGAAATGCGTTCGTCCATGAGTCCAAAAGAAGAAGAAATTATAAACCGTTTTCTTGAACGTGGAGGTAATATGATGATTATGGGTGATGTCGGACGTGAGGAAGTGATGAATCCCTTGCTCCGGAAAATCGGTTTAAAACTGCTTCCGGGAATCATTGCACAACCTTCTGACATTAATCCGGGAGACCTCATTCTTGCAAAGGCTACACAAGCAGCCGCTGACAGTATAGGAGGTTTCTACAAACGTATGGTAGAAAGAAAAACCTATAGTGCGGTCACTATGCCATCAGCGGTTGCTCTGGAAGTTGTCGATACAACCCAATTCCATCCAATCGTTTTATTGCAAAGTAACGCCCAACAAACATGGATTGAATATCAAACAAAAGATTTTATAAATGATTCTCTTTCATTGGATTCTCTTCAAGGTGAAAAGCTAGGGGCATATCCTACGGCAATAGCATTAACCCGCAAGATAAAAAACAAAGATAAAGAACAACGTATCATCGTCCTGGGTGACGCAGATTGTTTCAGCAATGCCGAACTACAAAAAAGCTCAAGACCAGGTATTTATTCATTTAACTTTAATATGATTCCCGGTTCATTCCGTTGGTTGTGTTATAATGAGTTTCCGGTATCTTCTTCCAGAGATCCTTTCCTCGACAAAGATATCAGCCTGACGCCTATGGATTTATCTACCATTAAAACCATCTATTGCTATGGCATTCCATTTATCATTGGATTATGCGGCATTTGGACATGTTGGAGGAGAAGAAAACGATAAAAGAAAATAAACAAAAACTTCCGGCAGGCACAAAAATGCTTGCCGGAAGTCTGATTCTTCCATACACCCCTTCAAATCTACGCTTTCAACCGCATCACAAACCGGCTACCCTTACCCAATTCGCTCTCTACCGTCAACGTACCACCATGAGCTTCCACAAAATCCTTGGAAATAGATAATCCCAATCCACTGCCTTGCACTTTCGTTCCGGGTACACGGAAATAACGGTCGAAGATACTTTTGTGATAACGCGGATCAATCCCCTTTCCAAAATCCTGGACATAGAGTTCGATCATATTTTCATCCTGTTTGGCACCGATAATCACACGTCCGTTTTCTTTAGAATAACGGATAGCATTACTTAGCAGATTCGTCAATACCCAGGCAATCTTTTCACTGTCGACAAAGAGTTTGCCGATTTTCTCTTCCGGATATTCCACTTCTATCTGGATATTAAACTTATCCGCTTGCACTTGATTAGCTTTAATCGCATATTCGATCAACTCAATCGGTTTGGTGATCTTCGGCATAAACTGTAGTTTTCCCGCTTCCACCTGGGTCATGTTAAGCAATTCTCCGGTGATACTCAACAAACGCTCGCTGTTCTCCTTGATACTCTTAGACAACTGTTCCTGTTCATCATTCAATGCACCGACACGCTTATCTTCCAACAACTGGAGGCTCATCATAATAGCAGCAATCGGAGTCTTCAGTTCATGAGATATCGTCGAGATAAATGTAGTCTTGGCAGAATCCAGTTCCTTAAATTCCGTGATATTCTTCAATAAAATAACATCACCCAGTTTGCGGGGTTCCCCTTTTTCAGCCTCCGTATTAATGATAGGGACATAAGAGGCCTTAAAGTAACTCTCTTTGTCGTCGGCATATATCTTCAATGGTTCCTTCTGCTCGCTTGGCGTCACCAGTTCACGGATCAACCGCCGCAACAGGTCATTCTTCAAAGCCAGTTCCTCCGCCGATTGACGAATCACATTCTCCCGTTTCAGATTCAAGACATTGAGTGCTTCCTCATTGATAAACAGAATTTCACGCTCCATATTCAAGCCGATCACCGGATCATCTATACTGTTTACAATTGCTTCAATAAATTTCTTTGCAGAAAGAATATCCGACAAAGTACTGGCACGATATTCGGTCAAACGCTCCGCCATCCGGTTAAAACTATCCGCCACATCCCGGAATTCTTCATTATTATTCATCTGCAGACGCTTCTCATAATTATGATTGGCTATTTCAAGAATTCCCTCTTTCAGCTCTTTAATAGGCTTGCTGATAGTACGGGGCAACCAATAAAGCAATATCAGTCCGGTCAAGATACAGATTCCTCCCGTTACGGAAATCCATAACAGAGCACGTTCCAATCCGGGCATAGCAGCAGGACTATCAGGTTCTGTCGCTGTCAGAATTTGAAGATTCACAACTGAAAGTGTTACCAGCAAAATAATCATTCCGGCCAGCATTCCGATACCGAGAATCAGTTTCGTTTTAATATTCATAACGTTCATACGATTAATATTATGCAAGTATAATCAAATCTACATTAGCTTGTGACAAATTATTTAAAAACTTTCTATATCCCAGTATAGAACAAATAGCGTATGGCAACCTTAAATTAGGAGTTCCCATGCAAACAGTCGATATCTGTTTCTCTTTACAAACCTTGACGATGCTACCCAAAATATCCTTCGACTGCACCTGCACCACCTCTCCCCCAAGTTCCGCCACGAGCTTAAAATGGTTCAACAGATACCGTTGACTGGCTAAATCGATTCTATCCATACTCTCTTTCGGAGTCTGAACATACAGGGCTATAAAAGTGGTATTATACCGGGTTGCCAACTTTGCCGCCTTTCTGATAATTCGCCGGGGTGTTTTCTCATGACTACTGATACAAGCCATAAACTTTTCATGCCGGAGTCCGACGGCTACTCCCATCACCACCTCATTCTCCACCTTTTTTTCTACCCGCAACGCTACTTCCTTCAAAGCCAACTCACGTAACTGAAGAATATTCTCTGTCCGAAAGAAATTATCCAATGCCGTCTGGATCTTTTCCGGACGATATATCTTACCCGCTTTCAAACGTGCAATCAGCTCCTCTGCCGTCAAGTCAATATTCACCACCTCATCCGCTTCCTGAAGAACACTGTCGGGCACCCGTTCTTTCACTTCAATACCCGTAATCTCCTGCACTTCTTCATTCACGCTTTCAATGTGCTGAATATTGATTGCCGAAATCACATTGATTCCCTCATCCAGCAAAGTTATCACATCCTGCCAACGTTTCTCGTTCAAACTACCTTCTACATTGGTATGAGCCAGTTCATCCACAATTACAATTTCCGGATGGACACGGATAATCGTATCCAGATCCATTTCCTCCAATTCTTTCCCCTTATAGAAGATTTTACGACGCGGAATGACAGGGAGCCCTTGCAACAATGCTTCCGTCCCGGCGCGTCCATGAGTTTCGATATAGCCGATTTGCACGTTCACACCGTTCTCCAGCAGTTCATGTGCCTCCTGAAGCATACGATATGACTTTCCCACACCGGCTATCATACCGATATAGACCTTGAATTTGCCCCGGTGGGACTTCTTTATCAGATCCAAAAAATACTGTACACTATGTTCTCTATCATCCATTACGTCAATCTGTTATTTTAAACATCCTAACCCGTAGTAATCATCACGATCACCACGGGTTTCACAAAAATTCATGAGTTTATTTTATGGCCTTAAAGTTACGCCAAATACTAAATGGGCGTCCTCCAAACGTGGATTCCATATAGCCTGTACAAATATAGGCAATGAAAACTTATCATTAAAATTTATTGCTTTCGTTGCTTTCAAAGCTAGGTTCGTCACTGCAAACCCATTCACATTATACTGCGGAGTCTTATAAGGAACCACTCCACAAGTAGCATTCAGATCAACTCCTTTCACACTGAACGGATAATTCAGTTCTACGTAAGAAGAGTATGCCTGCTTTTCTTCCCCCTCATCAGTCGTTTTTCTGTCAGCACCGGCAAACATGGTATACCATGCGATAGATAACGGGAACTTTTCAATAGGAAGCGTATAAGCTAACCCTGCTTCAAAATGATGTCCGGTGTCTCCACTTTTAAAATGAAAATAATTATTGGTAAGTTCTCCATTGGCCACATCAGCTTGTCCGTCCCACCAAAGAGTGGCTACAGAAAGCGTCGGTCCTGCTTCACCGAACTTATAAGCTGCGGTCAGGTCAATTTCTTTATTACTCTCACTCAAACTGGTTGAGCCCCATGCAGTAAGCGAAAAATTACCTACGCTAAATCCCAAAGTCGGCTGAAAGGAAGCAGCTCCCCCCTGATAAATACCACGCCATACATACGAACTTACCAAATCACCTTGTATAGTAAACTCTTGTGCTTGTGCATTAACTGTTCCCAACACACAAACGGCTGCTACAGCCATTGTTCCTAAAAAACTCTTTTTACTAAAAAAACTTTTCATACTTCTTATCTTATTCTATTTTATGTTTCCGTAAAAAAGCAGCGCCCTATCCAACCCTGTTAATTTGAACCGCGGCATAACCCAAACGGTCCGGACAGGAACGCTGCTCAATCTTCATCTACTTATTACTTTCCTCTAAAGCGATATTCAATTTCAAAACATTCACCTTTTCTGTTCCCAACAACCCCAAAAGCGGTTTTTCTATGCTTTTATCAACAATTGCTCTCACCTGCTCCTCTCTCAATCCACGTGCCTGTGCCACTCTTTTCACTTGCACATACGCACATTGAGGAGTAATATTAGGATCCAGTCCCGAAGCACTGGCTGTAACCATTTCAGCAGGCACATCCGCCCGATTCAAATAAGGATGATGTACAAGAAAAGTATCGATACGCGCTTTTACTTCATCCAGATACTCCTGATTCGTAGGACCCTTATTACTCCCAGAGGAACTCGTAGCATCATACCCGTCACCGGCAGAAGAAGGACGTCCCCAGAAATAAATATCCTCTGTAAACATCTGGCCGACATTGGCTGCTCCCACTACTTTCCCGTTCAATGTAGCTACTTCGGCATTTCCTTTATTAGGACCCGCTACCTGTGCGAACACCCACAGGATAAGGATATAGAACACGGAGAAAAAGACACAAAAAGCAAGTGTTATTTTTAATGACTTCAATAAAGTTTTCATTGCTATTGTTTTTTAATTAAAAGAATAAACCTACTACTAAATCTATCAATTTGATTCCCACGAAAGGAGCAATCACACCACCCACACCATAGATCAGCAGATTACGGCGAAGCAAAGCACTCGCACCTATCGGCTTGTATTGCACACCACGCAAAGCCAACGGAATCAGAATCGGAATAATAATCGCATTAAAAATGACTGCCGAAAGAATAGCACTTTCAGGACTATGCAGATGCATGATATTCAGAGCAGCCAGTTCGGGAATGGCGATCATAAACAAGGCCGGAACGATAGCAAAATATTTCGCTACGTCATTGGCGATAGAGAAAGTAGTCAGCGTACCACGTGTCATCAGTAATTGTTTACCGATTTCCACAATCTCGATCAACTTCGTCGGGTCGTTATCCAAATCGACCATATTACCAGCTTCTTTCGCTGCCTGTGTACCGCTATTCATGGCTACACCTACATTGGCCTGTGCCAGGGCAGGAGCATCGTTCGTTCCGTCTCCCATCATTGCAACCAATTTACCAGCCTGCTGTTCCTTCTTGATATATTCCATCTTATCTTCCGGTTTCGCTTCGGCGATAAAATCATCCACACCGGCTTTTTCAGCAATATATTTTGCAGTTAACGGGTTGTCACCTGTCACCATTACCGTCTTCACTCCCATCTTACGCAGACGTTCGAAACGTTCCTGAATACCCGGTTTGATAATATCCTGCAGTTCAATAACACCAGTCACCTTTCTGTTTACACATACTACCAGCGGTGTACCACCATTGCTTGAGATAGAAGAAATAACCTCTTCCACTTCTTTCGGAAATTCATTCCCGTCACCTTCCACCATCTTACGGATGGCATCAAAAGCACCTTTACGAATCTGCGTTCCATCTGCCAGGTCTACTCCCGAACATTTGGTTTCAGCCGTAAACTTAATCATACGTGCTCCTGTTGTATTCAGATTACGCATACGAATGCCCGACTCACGTCCCAATTCTACGATAGACTTACCTTCCGGCGTTTCATCGGATAAGGAAGACAACAGACAAGTTTCCACAAAATCGTGCAGATCGACACCCGGAGCTGTATGGAAATGAGTTGCTTTACGATTACCAATGGTGATAGTACCCGTTTTATCCAGCAGTAATGTATCAATATCGCCCGCAGTTTCAACCGCTTTACCGGATTTAGTAATCACGTTGGCGCGAAGTGCACGGTCCATACCGGCAATACCGATGGCAGAGAGAAGTCCACCGATAGTTGTCGGGATCAGACACACAAACAAAGAAATAAGCGAAGCAATAGTGATGACCGTATTACTATAATCGGCAAACGGTTTCAAAGTCACACACACAATGACGAAAACAAGCGTAAAACCTGCCAGCAAAATAGTCAATGCAATCTCATTCGGGGTTTTCTGACGGGAAGCACCTTCCACCAATGCGATCATCTTATCAAGAAAACTTTCTCCCGGTTGGGTAGTCACCATCACCTTTATATGATCGGACAGTACTTTCGTACCTCCTGTTACCGAACTCTTGTCGCCACCTGCCTCACGAATGACCGGAGCAGACTCACCGGTAATGGCACTTTCATCAATAGAAGCCAACCCTTCAATAATCTCACCGTCGGAAGGAATCACGTCTCCTGCCTCGCAGACAAACACATCCCCTTTCTTCAACTGTGAAGAACTGACAGTAACGATTTTATTGCCTTCCACTTTCTTTGCCGGTGTCTCTTCACGAGTCTTACGCAAACTGTCGGCCTGTGCTTTACCACGTGCCTCTGCAATAGCTTCGGCAAAATTGGCAAACAGCAAAGTGATAAACAGAATGATAAACACGGCAATGTTGTAAGCAAACGAACCCTGTGAAGAATTAACAATGGAGTAGAGCGTCACAAGCAGCATGACTACCGTAGCCACCTCTACCGTAAACATAATCGGATTCTTTATCATCATTCGTGGGTTCAGTTTCACGAATGATTGTTTCAAACTTTCTATAACTTGCTCCTTTGGAAACAAAGAAGCTGATTTATTATCTTTCATATCTTCTCTAATTCAGTATTACAAACTTAAATGTTCAGCAATCGTGCTCAATGCATGTACCGGGAAGAATGACAGAGCGGCAATAATGAAGATAACTACAAATGTCATTACTCCGAAAGTCAATGTATCCGTCTTCAACGTACCGGCACTTTCCGGTATGAATTTCTTCTGCGCCAGTAGCCCGGCAATGGCAACCTGTCCGATAATAGGAAGGAAGCGACTCAGAATTAAAACGATACCACATGTCCAGTTCCAGAAATAAGTATTATCACCCAAGCCTTCGAAACCGGAACCGTTATTGGCGGCACAAGAGGTGTACTCGTAAAGCTGTTCACTCAAACCGTGGAATCCTAAGTTGTTCAACCATCCACCTTCACTTTCCACAAAATCTGGATGGTGTACATAAATATAACTTGAGATTGCCGTAAACACCAAGATTACAAATGGATGAAGCAGAGCTACAATCGTAGCGATTTTCATTTCGCGGGCTTCTACTTTCTTACCGAGGAATTCCGGTGTACGTCCCACCATCAAACCGCTGATAAACACTGCAATGATAATGAATGTATAGTAGTTCATCCACCCTACACCTACACCGCCAAACCAGGTATTAATCTGCATATTCAACATTTCCATCATACCGGACAGAGGCATGGTAGAATCATGCATACCATTCACAGAACCATTGGAAGTTACGGTCGTTACAATACTCCACAACGCGGTTGCTCCGGCTCCTAAACGCACTTCCTTACCTTCCATCGCACCATTGTCCTGTGCAATTCCCAGCTCATCGATGCGCGGATTACCCCCCATTTCCTGACTGACATTAATGCACACACCGACCAGAAAAGCGAAAAGCATTACTCCGAATATACTGTAAGCCAACTTCTTTCTGCGGGTATAGAAACCCAGTGCAAATACCATCGCCATCGGGATAATCAAGATAGACCAACATTCTACCATGTTAGAAAGATAAGTCGGATTTTCCAATGGATGAGAGGAGTTCACGCCAAAATATCCACCGCCATTCGTACCCAACTGTTTAATAGGAACAATTGCGGCCGTAGGACCTTGAGAAACCATCTGTTCCTGACCTTCAAGAGTAGTGACTTTCATCTTACCGTCAAATCCCATCGGAGTTCCCTGAAGAATCAGGATAAAACCTACAATCAGAGAAAGAGGTAATAAGATACGCGTACAACTTATTACCAGAAATTGCCAGAAGTTACCAATCGTTTTGGTTGTTTTTGCAGCAATACTCTTCATAATACCTGCCATAGCAGTCATACCTGTTGCTGCGGTAATAAACTGGAAAAGCATGATGACGAACAATTGAGTAAAATAAGTCAGTCCGCTTTCACCGCTATAGTGCTGTAAGTTACAGTTCACCATAAAACTAATACAAGTATTGAATGCCTGATCCGGAGTCTGCGGTCCGTTGCCGTCCGGGTTTAAAGGCAACCATCCTTGTGAAACCAAGAGTACCATTCCCCAGAAAAACCAGAAAGCATTCAAAATCAACAATGCTTTCAGGAATTGTTTCCAGTTCATTTCTTCATTGGGGTCGATTCCACAAACTTTATAAATGACTCTTTCGATAGGAGCCATAAAATCAGACCAGGTCTTTTCTCCTCTGTAGACCTTGGCAATGTATTTTCCCAGTGGATAAGCCAGAATCACCATCAAGGCTATCTGAACAACCACGCCTAAAATTTCTGTATTCATATACTTTTTACCTTAAACTGTGTGTGTTACTTTAAAACTTCTCGGGTTTGATGAGCACATACATCAAATAACCGAAGATTGCAATACCTAATACGAATAATGCTGTGTACATAATCAATTCTCCTTTTTTCTTTAAATATTCTCAAACCAGTCTACACATTTCCAGAACAGCCAGAAACAAGCGAAACCGCTCAACAGGCAGAAAATAAATGATAGTGTTATTCCCATGTTTTTACCTTTTAAATGATTACTATAAATTTTTACTTGCCATTCTTCATGCCAAATGCGTGCCACAAAAAACAAAGAATACATAATAAGCTAACATTCAAACAGATACAGACAGGCAGTTACTTTCTTACCATCCGACACACCCTTCCATTTTGAAAAAAGGATTCTATTTTGAAAGGCTTTCCGTTTTTTCGTGATTTCAGAAGAGAAAAAATAAACAAATTATCATTTTGAAAGGGGATTTTCATTTTGAAAAGACAAAAGGAGGATACTACATCTTTATAATCTGTTGATAATAAACGGTTAAGCATCAACATAAGTCAATTGGTACATGCTTTGCGAAGAAATAGATATGAAACTTTATATTATTGCAAACAGATTACCTGTCAAAGTAGCCGACACAAACGGCACATTCGTATTTTCGCGTAGCGAAGGCGGACTGGCAACAGGTTTGGATTCTCTCCAGACTTCTTATGAGAAGCACTGGATAGGTTGGCCCGAAATATGTACAAATGAAGAGAAGGACCAGCAGGAGATTAACGAGAAACTACAGGAAATGAATTTTCATCCGGTCTTCTTGTCGGAAAAGCAAATTGAAAACTATTACGAAGGATACAGTAACAGTACTATCTGGCCTTTGTGTCATTACTTTTATGCTTATACCTTATATAAGAACTGTTTCTGGCAATCCTATCAACAAGTCAACCGACTCTTCTGTGAGGAGATTTGCCGGCTGATACGTCCCGGCGATAAGGTATGGATACAGGATTATCAACTGATGCTACTTCCCGGAATGTTGAGGAAAATATATCCGGAACTAAGTATCGGTTATTTCCATCATATCCCGTTCCCTTCTTACGAACTCTTCCGTATTCTCCCGGAGCGTGCCGAGATTCTGAAGGGTCTGCTGGGAGCAGACTTCATTGCTTTCCATACCCATGACTATATGCGTCACTTCATCAGTGCCGTAGAGCGTGTGCTGCATCTCGACTTCAAACTGGATGAAGTACAGATCAACAACCGGATGGTCAGAGTAGAAGCATTGCCGATGGGAATCAACTATGAATCCTATCATCAGGCTTCAGAAAATAAAGAAGTACACCAGGCCATTGAACGAACCCGGAAACTTTTCGGCGAGCATAAACTGATCCTGTCAGTAGACAGACTGGATTACAGCAAAGGCATATTGCACCGTCTTCGTGGCTTTGCCACCTTCCTCGAACATCATGCCGAATATCACGGTAAAGTTACATTGGCAATGGTCATTGTCCCTTCACGCGACCATGTAGGCAGCTATGCGGAACTAAAAACAAAAATTGACGAAGAAATCGGCTCTATCAACGGACGTTACTCCACAATGAACTGGACTCCCGTATGTTATTTCTATCATGGCTTTTCACTGGAAGAACTGACTGCCATGTACTATGTGGCCGACATAGCCCTCGTCACTCCACTTCGAGACGGAATGAATCTGGTAGCCAAAGAATACGTAGCTACCAAATGCGACAATCCCGGTGTACTTATCCTTAGCGAAATGGCAGGTGCCGCCGTAGAATTGACGGACGCTATCCAAATCAACCCGAACGATACGGAACAAATAGAAAATGCTATTTGCCAGGCACTTGAAATGCCCGAAGAGGAACAAAAACAACGCCTGCAACGTATGCAAAACATTCTGTCCGTACAGACTGTCAACAAATGGGCAGCCGACTTTGTCAATGAACTGAACGCGACATGTATGAAAAACGAGATGTTACGAAAAAAACGTATCGTAGCCGCTAGCATTGCACAAATCAAACTCAAGTATAACCATGCCAAACAACGCCTGATTCTGCTGGACTATGATGGTACACTGACGGCTCTCAAACCACGTCCCGAGGATGCACAACCTACACCGGAACTCATTTCTATTCTACAACAACTGGCTAGCGATCCCGCCAATCATATTGTTATCAATAGCGGACGGGATCACTTTACATTAGAAAAATGGCTTGGCACCCTTCCTATTTCTATGGCTGCCGAACATGGGGCTTTCTATAAAGAAAACGGAGTCTGGCATAAAAACATAAAGAAGATAGAATGGGGAGCAGGTATTCTCTCTATCCTTCAAATGTTTGTAGACCGTACTCCCCGTTCCCATCTGGAAGTGAAAGAAACTGCCCTAGCCTGGCATTATCGTGAAAGTGACGCATGGCTCGGCACATTAAGAGCCCAACAACTCGTCAACACGCAGATTTCGCTCTGTACCCGGCAGAAACTACAAATTCTGCAAGGAAATAAAGTGATCGAAATCAAATCACCGGATTGCAATAAAGGTTCGGAGGTGGGGCGTCTGCTAGCCAACAGACGTTATGATTTTGTTATAGCGATGGGAGACGACACTACAGATGAAGATATGTTTCAGGCATTACCGATGAGCGCCATCACCATTAAAATAGGTAGCGTATCCGAAGCCGCCAACTATCACCTGTCTGCCCAATCTGACGTACTTCCTTTCTTACGGTCTTTACTAGGCAAACAAAAAACTGCCACAAAAGAAGGAAGCATTAAGAATCGCCTGACTTTCGCTTTCGACTTTCTCAAAGATCTATTAAAAACTCAATAAAAAGCAATCAATATGAATAATTTAAATTATGGAGTGATAGGTAACTGCCGAACCGCAGCTCTCATTTCGCAGAACGGAAATATCGAATGGCTCTGTTTTCCCGATTTCGATTCTCCTTCTATTTTTGCCAGTCTGCTCGACCGGGAGAAAGGAGGAGCTTTCGGATTCGAAGTTTCCGAAGACTATTGCATCACACAAAGTTATGTCCCCCACACCAATATTCTTTCTACTCAATTCTCCTCCGATGAAGGAGAATTCGTAGTGCTCGACTATATGCCCTGCTATCGTTCCCAAGACGAAACAGGGCATTATTTACCTGCCGAATTATACCGCTACATACATTGGATAAAAGGAAAACCGCGTTTCAAGATCAACTACCACCCGGCTCCGAACTATGCACAGGGACAAGTGATCCTTAATATCACTCCACAGTATATCGAATCCTACTGCTCCTTTGACAACAAGGACAGACAATATTTATATGCTTCCCTGTCTCTTCAGGACATCAAAGAGAAAAAAGAAATCATTCTTGAGAAAGACGAATTTCTCCTGCTCTCCTATAACGAGAAAGTGATCCCAATCGACATAGAAAGGGAGAAAATAGAATACTGTCGTACGCTGGTATATTGGCTGAACTGGACAGACAGAAGCAAAAAATACACTCTATATAATGACGTAATCGAACGGAGTTTATTGGTTCTGAAACTAATGTCCTACCACAACGGAGCTGTGCTGGCAGCACTAACTACAAGCCTACCGGAAGCTGTGGGAGAAGTGCGCAACTGGGATTACCGCTTTTGCTGGCTTCGGGATGCTTCCATGTCCATCGAAACCATGTTTCAAATCGGACATACCGGTGCAGCCAAACGCTTTATGAAATTTATCCAATCCACATTCGTTTCCAAACATGACTATCAAATTATGTATGGCATCCGGGGCGAGCACCAACTAACCGAAGTGATACTCGACCATCTATCCGGTTATAAGAACTCCAAACCTGTACGAATAGGAAATGATGCATACCATCAGAAACAAAACGACTCTTTTGGTTACCTGATGGACCTGATTTACCAATATTATCGCCTCATGCCCGGCACACTGGATGAAATTGAAGACATGTGGGAAATGGTAAAGACCATTTTAGCAAAAGTAGTAGAAAACTGGAGAAAGCCCGATAAGGGAATCTGGGAGATCCGGGGAGAAGGACAACACTTTGTTTCTTCCAAAGTGATGTGTTGGGTAGCTTTAGATCGCGGAGCTAAAATCGCTCAAATGCTTAACAAATATAATTATAGCGAACGTTGGCAACTGGAAGCCGAAAAAATAAAGAAAGACGTGATGAAATATGGCTGGAATAAGGAACTTCAAAGCTTCACACAGACATATAATAATCAAGCAATGGATTCTTCATTACTATTGATGGAACCCTATGGATTTATAGAAGCAGATGATATACGCTATCATAAAACAGTGGAAGCTGTCAAGAAAGCCCTTTTCCATAAAGGACTTATGTATCGCTATAACAGCAAAGATGATTTCGGGTTGCCTACTTCTGCTTTTACGATTTGTACATTCTGGCTTATACGGGCATTGTTTGTAACTGGCCATAAAGAAGAAGCACGCTGCCTGTTTGACGAAGTTCTGAAATACTCCAATCATCTTGGATTGTTTAGTGAAGATATTGATTTCGAAACCAAAGAACAGTTGGGCAACTTCCCGCAGGCATATTCACATCTGGCATTAGTAAATACAGCTATCTTATTTGCAGAAGAAGAGAAGAGGTTATCTTTTATCCGGCCTTAGAGAACGCCCTGATTCAGAAGTGATAAAACACAGAAAGCCCCTTGATTCATTTTGAATCAAGGGGCTTCTTAAAAACGGCGGCTACCTACTCTCCCACTGTTACGCAGTACCATCGGCGTGACGAGGCTTAACTTCTCTGTTCGGAATGGGAAGAGGTGGAACCCTCGTGCTATAACCACCTGAATAAGGTTATGACATGATGAAAAGTAAAATCCTAGTGTCTAGAAAGCTAAACGTATATACCCAACCGGTACATGTTCGAAAGAAAGTGAACGGGCAATTAGTAATGCTCGGCTTTGATGTTACCACCTTTACACCTGCATCCTATCAACGTCATCGTCTTTGACGACCCTAAGAAATCTAATCTTGTGGCTGGCTTCGTACTTAGATGCTTTCAGCACTTATCCAATCCCGACTTAGATACCCAGCAATGCACCTGGCGGCACAACTGGTAAACCAGCGGTCAGTCCAACACGGTCCTCTCGTACTAGTGTCAGAGCCACGCAAATTTCATACGCCCACGATAGATAGAGACCGAACTGTCTCACGACGTTCTGAACCCAGCTCGCGTGCCACTTTAATGGGCGAACAGCCCAACCCTTGGGACCTTCTCCAGCCCCAGGATGTGACGAGCCGACATCGAGGTGCCAAACCCCTCCGTCGATATGAGCTCTTGGGAGGGATCAGCCTGTTATCCCCGGAGTACCTTTTATCCTTTGAGCGATGTCCCTTCCATACGGAAACACCGGATCACTATGCTCTAGTTTCCTACCTGATCGACTTGTCTGTCTCCCAGTCAAGCGCCCTTATGCCATTACACTCTACGGACGGTTACCAATCGTCCTGAGGGCACCTTTAGAAGCCTCCGTTACACTTTTGGAGGCGACCACCCCAGTCAAACTACCCACCAAACAGTGTCCTCGTTTCTACGAGTTAGAACTCAAATAATCAAAGGGCCGTATTTCAACAGCGACTCCACAAATACTGGCGTACCTGCTTCAAAGTCTCCGGCCTATCCTACACATCAATTACCCAAATTCAATGTTAAGCTATAGTAAAGGTTCACGGGGTCTTTTCGTCCCATCGCGGGTAATCGGCATCTTCACCGATACTACAATTTCACTGAGCTCACGGTTGAGACAGTGTCCAGATCATTACACCATTCGTGCAGGTCGGAACTTACCCGACAAGGAATTTCGCTACCTTAGGACCGTTATAGTTACGGCCGCCGTTTACTGGGGCTTCAATTCAATGCTTCTCTTGCGATGACATCTCCTCTTAACCTTCCAGCACCGGGCAGGTGTCAGGCTGTATACGTAATCTTTCAATTTGGCACAGCCCTGTGTTTTTGTTAAACAGTTGCCTGGACCTATTCTCTGCGCCCAACTCTCGTTGGGACCCTTTATCCCGAAGTTACAGGGTCAATTTGCCTAGTTCCTTAACCGTGAATCACTCAAGCGCCTTAGTATATTCAACCCGACTACGTGTGTCCGTTTACGGTACGGGTACCTTAAAGATTAAGTTTAGCGGATTTTCTTGGGAGTATGTTTACACGCACTATTACCTTGTTCCGAAGAACGCGGTATACTATCAGGTTCGACTCTTATCCTGGATTTGCCTGGGATAATCAACATCTACACCCTTCAACGGACTATTCCGTCAGTCCGCGGCGCTGTCACTCCTCCGTCTCCACGTCACTCTTTAAGGTAGTACAGGAATATTAACCTGTTCTGCCATCGGCCTCACCGTTCGGCTGAGCCTTAGGACCCGACTAACCCTGATCCGATTAGCGTTGATCAGGAAACCTTAGTCTTTCGGCGAGGGGGTTTCTCACCCCCTTTATCGTTACTTATACCTACATTTGCTTTTCCACACGCTCCAGCAAAGCTCACGCTTCACCTTCGACGCAGAGTGGAATGCTCCCCTACCGATCCTTACGGATCCCATAGCTTCGGTAAATTGCTTGATGCCCGATTATTATCCACGCCAAACTCCTCGACTAGTGAGCTGTTACGCACTCTTTAAATGAATGGCTGCTTCCAAGCCAACATCCTAGCTGTCTTAGCAATCTGACTTCGTTAGTTCAACTTAGCAATTATTTGGGGACCTTAGCTGATGGTCTGGATTCTTCTCCTTTAGGACATGGACCTTAGCACCCATGCCCTCACTCCTGGGATCGAACTACTGCGCATTCGGAGTTTATCAAGACTTGATAGGCGGTGAAGCCCTCGCATCTTATCAGTCGCTCTACCTCACAGTAGTAATTCCCAAGGCTGCACCTAAATGCATTTCGGGGAGTACGAGCTATCTCCAAGTTTGATTAGCCTTTCACCCCCACCCTCAGTTCATCCGGAAGCTTTTCAACGCTTATCGGTTCGGTCCTCCAGTTAGTGTTACCTAACCTTCAACCTGACCAAGGGTAGATCACTTGGTTTCGCGTCTACTCCTTCCGACTAATCGCCCTGTTCAGACTCGCTTTCGCTTCGGCTTCATGTCTTAAGACACTTAACCTTGCCGGAAAAAGTAACTCGTAGGTTCATTATGCAAAAGGCACGCCGTCACTTCTTACAAAGCTCCGACCGCTTGTAGGCGCACGGTTTCAGGGACTATTTCACTCTTCTATTCGAAGTGCTTTTCACCTTTCCTTCACAGTACTGGTTCGCTATCGGTCTCTCGGGAGTATTTAGCCTTACCGGATGGTCCCGGCAGATTCACGCAAGATTCCTCGTGTCCCGCGCTACTCAGGATACCACTACGCTTCGTTTAGCTTCGAATACCGGACTATCACCGTCTATGGTCCCATTTTCCAAAGGGTTCTTCTCACTAAACTTCTTGCGATGTCGTGGTCCTACAACCCCAATATTGCCGTAACAACATTGGTTTGGGCTAATCCCCGTTCGCTCGCCACTACTAGGGGAATCATTATTATTTTCTTTTCCTACAGGTACTAAGATGTTTCAGTTCCCTGTGTTAGCCTCTTGCTATGCAAGATGTCATTCCTTCAGAATGACGGGTTGTCCCATTCGGAAATCTTCGGATCAAAGGTTATTTGCACCTTCCCGAAGCTTATCGCAGCTTATCACGTCCTTCATCGCCTCCGAGAGCCAAGGCATCCGCCATGCGCCCTTGCTTACTTTCTTTCAAACTTCTTAAATTGAAAATTGAGAATTGAGAATTAAAAAATAATACTCAATGACAATATCAATCACGTACGGTTTGATATATACTTTTAGCTCTTACTAAAATTTTACTTTTTGTACATCATGTCAAAGATCGTTTCTCTTTTCAGAGATGGTGGAGAATAACGGATTCGAACCGTTGACCCTCTGCGTGCAAGGCAGATGCTCTAGCCAGCTGAGCTAATCCCCCAAGAGGTTATCAAGAATTGCTGCATTCCGCTTACGCGTCATTCCTTCGTTCTTGAGCTTGGTAGTCCCAGGCAGAGTTGAACTGCCGACCTCTACATTATCAGTGTAGCGCTCTAACCAACTGAGCTATAGGACTAGTTCAACCTTGTCTACCTGTATGTTAGACTCGGCTTCTTTTTTCTCTTGTTTATCTCTATCTATACTTCTATAGATGGTTGATCTATATATTATAAATAAACAAGTACCAGTAGTACAAAAAACAGAACCTTTAAAGTCTATAAGTGGCTGTCACGTTTAGGTGACAGTTACGACATCGCTCCAGAAAGGAGGTGTTCCAGCCGCACCTTCCGGTACGGCTACCTTGTTACGACTTAGCCCCAATTACCAGTTTTACCCTAGGACGCTCCTTGCGGTTACGTACTTCAGGTACCCCCGGCTTTCATGGCTTGACGGGCGGTGTGTACAAGGCCCGGGAACGTATTCACCGCGCCATGGCTGATGCGCGATTACTAGCGAATCCAGCTTCACGAAGTCGGGTTGCAGACTTCGATCCGAACTGAGAGAGGTTTTTGGGATTAGCATCACGTCGCCGTGTAGCTGCCTTCTGTACCCCCCATTGTAACACGTGTGTAGCCCCGGACGTAAGGGCCGTGCTGATTTGACGTCATCCCCACCTTCCTCACATCTTACGACGGCAGTCTCTCTAGAGTCCTCAGCATGACCTGTTAGTAACTAAAGATAAGGGTTGCGCTCGTTATGGCACTTAAGCCGACACCTCACGGCACGAGCTGACGACAACCATGCAGCACCTTCACAAATGCCTTGCGGCTATATAGTTTCCTACATATTCATTTGCAATTTAAGCCCGGGTAAGGTTCCTCGCGTATCATCGAATTAAACCACATGTTCCTCCGCTTGTGCGGGCCCCCGTCAATTCCTTTGAGTTTCACCGTTGCCGGCGTACTCCCCAGGTGGAATACTTAATGCTTTCGCTTGGCCGCTTACTGTATATCGCAAACAGCGAGTATTCATCGTTTACTGTGTGGACTACCAGGGTATCTAATCCTGTTTGATACCCACACTTTCGAGCATCAGTGTCAGTAACAGTCTAGTGAGCTGCCTTCGCAATCGGAGTTCTTCGTGATATCTAAGCATTTCACCGCTACACCACGAATTCCGCCCACCTCTACTGTACTCAAGACTGCCAGTTTCAACTGCAATTTTACGGTTGAGCCGCAAACTTTCACAACTGACTTAACAATCCACCTACGCTCCCTTTAAACCCAATAAATCCGGATAACGCTCGGATCCTCCGTATTACCGCGGCTGCTGGCACGGAGTTAGCCGATCCTTATTCATATGGTACATACAAAATTCCACACGTGGAAAACTTTATTCCCATATAAAAGAAGTTTACGACCCATAGAGCCTTCATCCTTCACGCTACTTGGCTGGTTCAGGCCTGCGCCCATTGACCAATATTCCTCACTGCTGCCTCCCGTAGGAGTTTGGACCGTGTCTCAGTTCCAATGTGGGGGACCTTCCTCTCAGAACCCCTATCCATCGTAGTCTTGGTGGGCCGTTACCCCGCCAACAAACTAATGGAACGCATCCCCATCGATAACCGAAATTCTTTAATAAAAATATCATGCGATATTCGTATACTATCCGGTATTAATCTTTCTTTCGAAAGGCTATTCCAGAGTTATCGGTAGGTTGGATACGTGTTACTCACCCGTGCGCCGGTCGCCATCTCTTCTATTGCTAGAAGAATGCTGCCCCTCGACTTGCATGTGTTAAGCCTGTAGCTAGCGTTCATCCTGAGCCAGGATCAAACTCTTCATTGTAAAAGTATTTTTTATCATCGGTTAAGATGACTTTTTTGCTCTGTTCAGGACGCCGTAAATTTATTGACCTTATTCAAATACCTATTAGTCTTAACTGTATCGCTACTGAATAAGACAAGTATTGACGGTTCTATTTTTTTACTTGTACTACTTGTATTGTTTATCAATATTTCAAAGAACTTGTTGCTTTCGTTTTAAAAGCGGGTGCAAAGGTAAGGGCTTTATTTTTAACTACCAAACTTTTTCGGAAGTTTTTTTTCAGTTTTTCTTTTTACTCGATTTCTCTGGCTCTCTATGCGAAAGGGAAAGAATGTATGAAAGAATAACTCTTGCCTATTTTCTTTGCGAATCGGAGTGCAAAGATAAGAACTTTATTTATTATAATCCAAACTTTTTCGGAAGTTTTTTGTTCTTTTCTTTAAGTAAGATTCCGCTTTTTCACTAAGTCAATTTATCAAGGCTTTCTTCTCTTGGAAAGCGGGTGCAAAAGTACGCCCTTTTGGTATACACTCCAAATATATCAAACTATTTTTTCTAATTATTTTTGAATACATTTGCTAAAGTGCTGATGCAGAACGATGTTGTAGAACATATTTTTTAAGCATGGGTGGGGTGTGCGCGGAAATGACGAGAGGGATACACATTATTATACCACACGCAGGCGCGTAAAGGCGTGAAAAGAGAATGAAAAGAAAAAGACGAAAAAGAAAACTACAAGAAAATAGATATTAGAAAAAAGCAAGAGGATTTAGAATCAACCGTCAGAATACTTTTTCTAAGCGGTCTAACGGTTGACTATTCCATAGGTATAGATCGGATAAATACAGAGTGGGTACTAATCAGATTCTAACTATAAAATCAGAATGTCATTCTTTTTTAGAGTTCTCTATTCGCAGGCTGACAAGTTCAACCCACTTCTTTATGCCCAAATCAAAGCCGCCTTTTTCTAACAGATGAAGGGCGCCCGCATAATGAAGGGCAGTCTCCTCCCTACTACAGCTTATCTTACAAGACAGTTCACCCAGATAGTATTCCAGCCGGGCCATTTGGATATAGTCCAATAAAGTATAATCCCCTTCGATTGACAAATCAATCAACTCCCGTATCAAAGCATAGGCTAGTTCACATTCCGTATAGGTTAAATCCGAGAGGGGTTTGTACATAACAGGATGCTGAGTCAGCTGAACAACAATTCGATTAAAGTCTCCGTACATAGGTTGCGTTTATTACCGCATCAGTTCCCGGTGGTGCGAGGGTTATAAAAAAAAGAGAGCGTGGAAACTATCTATTCATGCCATATATAGGTATCCGCTAAGACCCCTTTCGTGAACATGAATGATAGCCCCACGCCCAATTGGATATATAACAAGGTTATACAGACAATAGTGCGTGAGACCTGTCATTCATTCCATTCACGAAAGTTAAAATTTAGCGGATTTTATATATGAATGTAACAAATAACCGTTCTCAATAAAATTATTAAAAAACTACTTCCTTCGCTCGAAAGTAAGTTATCACAAAAGTAGAAATAAATATCTATTAAACAAACAATTTTGACAGGAAAAACATGATAGATCAATTAATTCAGTCCATATCGCATAAAAAACACAACCCCAATATCCTACTAGAAACAATTTTTCTTTTTCATTTCTCATGTTCTCATAACGCACATAATAATATCTTGTAAATCAAAGATATAACACTATGAGAAATAAAATAGAAAATAGCATTTCTCATAGTATTACCAGCATTTTGTCCATAAAACAACGCATTTCTCATACCTTTTCAAGGTATTTCTCATAGTATTTTAACCATTTATCCTATAAATTATCAAGCCAGATTCTAAGCTAAAGACCAAGTAGAATACCAGATTATACACTGCTTTACAATATATTACCAGTGCTTATTGAAAGTATATAGAGCGGACATTTGTATATTTTCCTACCTGCATCTGTATCGTTCCACTCCAGTGAACAGATCGTTCCACTCGAGTGGACGGTTCTTTTCACTCTAGTGCACAAGCCTGTTCACTGGAGTGGAACGATACAGATAGTAGTAGGAAGGAATGAAAATGATTAAGGAAAAACATAAAGATATAAGGTGAATGATACACAGGAAAGCAGTAAACAATAGGAAGTTGATTAATAAACGACATAAGGAAAGGAATAATCGCAAGTCCGGCGATAGTCCGGAAAAAGCTACAGCCATCATGCATGAGAAATGAGCAAAATAGATAAAAGGAATATGAGAATAAGATGAGAAATGATTTAAAACCTATGAGAAATGCATTATTTTTAGGTCTAAATGATGGAAATACTATGAGAAACACCATTCTACAGTTTATTTCTCATATCATTATATAATTGATTTACAATTAATTACCATATCGCTCATGAGAATATGAGAAATGAAAATGAAAAATCATTTGCAGGAAGGCTGAATTCAACGAAAGGTTATTTTTTAGGAAAGAGCAAAAAAGAAAGAGATAAATCAGGAATCCGGCCGAATCCATATACCGTATACCGACCGACCGAGCAAAATTCCTTTTCAGTTGTTATTCATATATATCATAGTATACACAATAAAAGTCAATATCATGGAGAAGAATATTTTTCAGTTAGATAATGAGCAACTCAAAGAAATTGCCCGTTCATTCAAAGCAAAAGTAGAAGAGGGATTGAACACTGAAAATGCAGAGATACAATGCATTCCAACTTTTATCACTCCGAAAGCAAGTAGTATTAATGGTAAATCGTTAGTGCTTGATTTGGGAGGAACCAATTATCGGGTGGCAATCGTTGACTTCAGTAAAGTTCCTCCAACCATTCACCCCAACAATGGTTGGAAGAAAGACATGTCGGTTATGAAATCTCCCGGCTATACCCGCGAGGAGTTATTCAAAGAATTGGCAGACATGATTACCGGAATAAAACGGGAGAAAGAAATGCCAATCGGATATTGCTTTTCTTATCCGACAGAGTCTGTGCCAAGCGGAGATGCCAAACTCTTACGCTGGACAAAAGGAGTTGACATAAAAGAGATGATCGGAGAAGTGGTAGGGAAGCCTTTGCTGGACTATCTAAACGAAAGAAATAAAATCAAGTTTACGAATATAAAAGTGCTTAATGACACCGTAGCCAGTTTATTTGCAGGACTTACCGACAACAGTTACGATGCATATATAGGTCTGATTGTGGGAACAGGCACCAATATGGCTACTTTTATTCCGGCTGACAAAATTAAGAAGTTAAGTCCGTCACATAAGGTCGATGGCTTGATTCCCGTTAATCTGGAGTCAGGGAACTTCCATCCGCCATTCCTCACTGCAGTAGATAATACGGTAGATGTAATCTCCGACAATCCGGGAAGACAACGTTTCGAGAAAGCTGTATCCGGCATGTACTTGGGAGACATTCTAAAAGCGACTTTCCCTCTGGAAGAATTTGAAGAAAAATTCGATGCACAAAAGCTTACCTCTATCATGAACTATCCCGATATTTATAAAGAAGTGTATGTGCAGGTAGCACAGTGGATATATGGCAGATCAGCGCAATTGGTTGCAGCTTCACTTACAGGGCTTATCATGTTGCTAAAGTCATACAATAAGGAGATAAGGAGAATTTGCCTGGTTGCCGAAGGAAGTCTTTTCTGGAGCAAGAACAGAAAAGATAAAAACTATAATATGATTGTCATGGAGAAATTACGGGAACTCTTCAGTTTATTTGGTTTGGAAGACGTAGAGATCGACATAAAAAGTATGAATAATGCCAATCTGATAGGAACAGGTATTGCGGCATTATCCTGACACGTTCTAATTTGTCATTGCACGGCAGGTCCTCAATCGGCCTGTTCATAAAAGTTCGATGCTGTATCAAATTTACTGATACAGCATCGAACCTATTTCAAACTTATTAAATCCGGTTCAATATTTAGATAGAATATAGAACCTAAAGTACCTATTATTTGATCTTCAGTGCAAAACCACCTCCGGGTGCCAAATGAATCTTCAACTTACTGTCATTCTTTATCCGGAAAGATTCACATTTATAATCACGTCCAACCCGGTGAGCATTCACTCCATCCTTAAATAATGTAGCATCGTATGTTTTGTCGCCCAAGAAGGAACAATCTACTTCAATGTCACGTGCCGTCCAATCGGTAATTCCACCTACATACCAGACATTTCCTGCCCGGCGCGCCGTTACAATGTACTCTCCCATTTTGCCATCAAGCACGATACTTTCATCCCATACGGTCGGAATATTGGCAATAAATTCGGTCGATTCCGGTTCGCGCATATAGTTGCTTGGCGCATCGCACAGCATATTGAAAGGAGACTCGAATACCACATACAGAGCAAGTTGGCGACAGCGAGTTCCCTGGCTCATAGGTTCCGAGTTACAAGGATAATAGTTGCCTTTCGAAGCATTACGCATCGCGCCTTGGGTGTAATCCATCGGACCGGAAACCTGACGGGTGAAAGGCAACAGTACGTCATACTTCACCTGATCGACCGAAGCCGAACTCCATTTCATCTGTTCCAAGCCATTAACCCCTTCAAAGTTCAACACATTCGGATAGGTACGATTCAAGCCGGCCGGTTTATGCGTTCCATGCAAATCGAGAATCAATTTATATTTAGCACACATTTCGGCAGCCCGATAATTGAATGCTGTCATATACTGATCGTCACGATCCATAAAATCGACCTTAAAGCCTTTGACTCCCATGTCGGCAAAATAATGGCAAACGTTCTCCATATCACGATCGAAGGCATAATAACCAGCCCAAAGAATGATACCTACATTTTTGGAAGCTGCATAATCTACCAGTTCTTTCAGATTAATATCTTTCACTACTTGCATCAAATCCGCCTGCAGGTTGACTGCCCAACCTTCATCAAGGATTACATATTCTATTCCGTTTGCAGAAGCGAAATCAATATATGCTTTATAAGTCGGATTATTTACTCCGGTGATAAAATCAACGCCATCCAAGTTCCAGTTATTCCACCAATCCCATGCCACTTTACCGGGTTTGATCCATGAAATATCCGTCAGACGGGAAGGAGCAGCCAACAAATAGCTCAAGTTGCTTGCCGCCAAATCTTTATCGGAAGTGGTAACAATGCTCATTCGCCATGGAAAACTTCGGGGTTTATCTACTTTGGCAATGTAAGCTTCACGCTCTTTCACTAACATCTGAAGTTGATTGTGTCCGCCCTGCACCGTCTTCTTGGGATAGGGAGCGAATTGACCCGTCAATCGGTTTTCCCCTTCAGCAGCAGATAAATAGAGACCGGGATAATTCTCCAAACCGGATTCTGTGATACAAATCTTGACACCTTCACCAGCATCCACTACTAATGGCAAAAACATCAAACGTTTTTTATTCAGTTTCGATAATCGATCAGTAGTATAAGTGTTCTCGAAAGAATTGAAATATTGGGATTCGTAATCACCGTCTTTCCCCGCTTTTACATACGGAACAGAGGCTACCATATCGGACGGGAAACGGTAATCTACAGTTTCATCCACTACATTGAAAGGTTTCTTCGACCGGCTGACAAAGCGATATGCAATACCATCATTGTAAGCACGAAACTCTACGTTCCAATCTTTCTTAAACCGGAGAGTCAGTTCATTATAGTAATCTCTTAGTTCGTTGGCGCGATAGAAAGGGGAAGGAACCATCTGATCTACTTTTTTCCCGGAAGTGCCGGCCAACTTTGCTTTCTCTCCCCAAACTTCTCCATTCTCCAATGTCATCGAAATCGGAGAAGGAGCCAGTATCTGACGTCCGTCACAATGGATGTCATAAGTCAACTTATCACCGACGGTAATAGTTGTTTGGAGTTTCCCATCCGGAGAGTTCAAGGTAAATTGTTTTTGTGCTTGTACCGTAAGCGTACATGCGACAACACATAGAAATAATAAAATCTTCAGTTTTTTCATGGTTTTAATTATAGTAGTTATCAAATCATAAGAAGAATGATGCAAAAATAAAATAATATATTATAGTAACCTATATGAAAACTAAAAAACAGAAATGAAAAATGAATACGAGATTCTATCTTTTTCCTGTCAGAGATTTTATGCAATCGACTTCTTCCTGCTGAAAAGGTACTCCGTTAGAACGATAAATATCATGGAACCATAACTCCGGCTCTTCTCCCGACGGAATCACTTCATCCCAAGCAAAAATAGTATTTGTCTTTCCTGCAACAAATCCCCAATTAATAGCTCCGGCCTTTTCTTTTTTCATCAGAGGAAGGACATTGCAAAAACGGCTGTCATTGCGGCGGGCCATATATTCGGTACAGATCAACGGACGGTTAAGCATCTTTAGAAACTTGATGCACTCGGCATGCTGTGCCTCATTATCGTAATTATGATAAGAGATAATATCCGAATGATTCAGCATAAATGCATTCAGAACATTCTTGCGGGGAGAATTATAGTCCCAGACACCGGCAGTAATCGGTTGTGACGGTTTACAGTCGCGTACCCAGCGAAAAACATTGGTCAATAAAGACAAAGAGGTTTCCTCGTGTTTACTATTTCCGGGTTCATTATACAAATCCCACATCAATATCCGGTCATCATGAGCGTAAGTGCGTATAATATCTTTGACATACTCTTGTAGAAAAGGATACAAAGTCAGTGTATCCTTGCGCAAGCTACACGAAGGGTCCTGTACCCATCCGGAATTATGAACTCCCGGCTTCGGTTCTGGTTGTTTGCCATAAGTAGATTCAGCATTCCAACAGTCATCAAAGAATACAAACATAGGACGAATTGAGTACTTTTTACAAATATTCAGAAATTCATCCATACGTTTTTTCATGCCTTTCGCATCGTTTTTCCATACGACACTGCTTAAGAAAACCCGTAAGGTATTAAAACCCAGATCATGTGCCCATGACAGTTCTTTATCTATTTGTTTAGGATTGAAAGTATCCGCACTCCACATTTCTATCTGATTGATTGCTGTTGCCGGAATATAATTGCAACCTATCAGCCAATCCTGGTCGTCATACCATTTCTGTATTTTCTCTTCTGACCAACGATCATTGTTTGAGGAATTGCACTCCTGCGTACAAGCATTTATACATATCCCCACTAAAAAGAATAAAAATGCAACACTAACACACCATTTATTTTTCATGCTATTTCAATTGATTAATATACAAGTCTATTTATTTTAATTTTCACCTTTGAGTTATACTGTATCCATCATTCAGCTCTAAACCGCTTGGTTTGTACATCACGGGAGTTCGATCCTACCATGACATCAAATTCTCCTGGTTCATAGATATATTCCAAACCGGAATCATAGAATTTCAGATCATTTTCCGTGATAACGAAGTTAATGTCACGACTTTCACCACTCTTCAGGAAAATACGTTCAAAGCCTTTCAACTCCTTCACCGGACGGGCAATCTCTGCATATATATCACGAAGATATAGCTGCACTGTCTCGTAACCGTCGTAGTTTCCTTTATTGGTAACAGTCACAGAAACCGTTAACTCACCGTTTTTAGGTAAAGTTTCCGAGCTAATCTGAAGATCACTATAAACAAAGTCTGTATAACTCAAACCATATCCGAACGGATACAGAGGCTCATTACTCTCATCCAGATAATTGCTGGCATAACGATTAAATATACGATTGTCAGGATCAGGACGACCGGTATTCAGATGATTGTAGAATAATGGTAACTGTCCCACCGAACGCGGGAAAGTCGTTGTCAATTTACCGCTTGGAGCTACTTTGCCGAACAGTACGTCAGCAACCGCATCCCCCGTTTCACTACCTCCAAACCAGACATTCAAGATGGAATGTACATTTGTAGCCTCCCAGTTCAAAACCAAAGGACGACCCGTGAACAAAAGAAGTACGACAGGTTTGCCCGTCTTCACCAGAGCTTTTAATAAGTCCTGTTGAGCATCGGGTATCTCCAGATTGGTACGTGAAACCGATTCACCACTCATTTCCGCACACTCACCCAAAGCAGCTACAATCACATCAGCACGGGCAGCTATACGCAAAGCCTCATCCAATAACTGCCGGTTGTCTCCACGTTCAAGCGGCCGAATACCCGTAGCAGCCTTTTCCGTTTCTGCATCATAATATATGTTACTGCCTTTCGCGTACAGTATTTCAGCCTTATCACCCGCTGCCGAACGGATTCCTTCCAGTAACGTTCCGTGCCGGGAAGGAGTACATGTCATACTCCACATTCCACACATGTTATTACGTGCATCTGCCATCGGACCGATCAGGGCAATCTTTCCTTTTATGTCCAAAGGAAGCAGATGACGATCGTTCTTCAACAAAACAAAAGTTTCAGTTGCAATCGTACGGGCGGAAGAACGATGTTCGGCCGTATAAAGTTTTTCCCGGGTACGCAGAGTATCACAATATTTATACGGATCGGAGAATAACCCCAATTTATATTTAGCTTCCAGGACACGACGGCAGGCCGCATTTATCTGTTCTTCCGTCACTTTTCCTTCTTTCAGGGATTCTTCCAGTGTGTTCAGAAAACCACAGGAAACCATATCCATATCTGTCCCTGCCTGCAAAGCACGTATGGAAGCTTCTTTCAGAGGGGCGACACCGTGGGAGGACATTTCGGCTATCGAATTATAATCTGTCACCAATAGTCCCCCGAAACCCCATTCATCCCGAAGCAGATCGGTCAGTAACCATTTATTGGCCGTGGCAGGAATACCGTCGACGATATTAAAAGAACTCATGACACTACCTACACCGGCATCAACGGCAGCTTTATAAGGAGCCAGATATTCGTTATACATACGCAGGCGGCTCATATCCACCACATTATAATCACGTCCTGATTCAGACGCTCCATAAAGTGCAAAATGTTTCACACAGGCAAGTATTTCATCGTTGCCCTGCATATTGTTTCCCTGATAACCACGCACATACGCTTTAGCCATTAAAGAACCCAGGTAAGGATCTTCCCCACTCCCTTCTGCGATACGTCCCCAGCGGGCGTCACGACAAATATCGACCATCGGGCTGAATGTCCAGTTAATACCGTCTGCGCTGGCTTCAATGGCAGAGATGCGTGCCATACGTTCGACGGCCAGAGTGTCCCAACTGCAAGAAAGCGCCAATGGGATCGGGAAAATAGTTTCGTAACCGTGGATAACGTCTGCACCTACAAGTAGAGGTATTTTCAACCGGCTTTCTTCTACCGCAAGGTGTTGCAGGGCATTGATTTTCTGAATCCCCTTGACATTGAAGAAGCCGCCTATTTCCTGTTTGCGAATCATATCGCTAAGTTCACCGTTCATCACCGAACCTGTCACGAGATCACCGCCCGAAGGCAGGTTTAGTTGTCCGAGTTTCTCACGGAGAGTCATCCGCTCCATTAAGTCGGTAATGAAACAGTCCATTTCCGCATCTTTCCCTCCCCCGGACGGTGAGCAGGCAAAGAGAGTAAGCCCGCAAAGGGCACAAGATATAAGATTTTTTATCTTCATTTTTCTTGTTATTGGGTTATTTATGCTTGTTGTCCGATTTTTCTTTCCACACCACTACTCCCGCAGGTTCAAGGCGTGCACTGCCAATCAGTACCTCCGCCTCATCGGGAATGACTATTTCCTGAATGTCCGACGTATAATTCAAGGCGATGTAAAAACCATCACGCCATTCTTTCACTACTCCGTACGGCAAATCTTCGGTCGATACGCCTGCTTCTGTATATACACGACGTACCACCTCTTTTTCCAGTTTGCCGTCATCGGTATCCGTTCCGATATAAGTGACCGTTCCCTTACCCAGTTTGTGGTGTATCACGGAAGCGGCTCCTTTATAAAACTGGTCTGTATAGACAGCCCACACATCTGTTCCGGCAGCCGGTGTCAGTACGTCTCCCCAATTATTCCAGGCAAATTCCTTACCCTCGAAATTGATCTTTCCGTACAGATTGTGTGGCAGATGGTCATAATACAAGCTATTTATTCCGGCCAGTTGATGGATCGGAGTAGCCAAAGGAGCCTCCCACAGTTTGGCGTCACGGTCTTTCTGACCGGTACGGCAAGTCAGGATCAGGTGTCCTCCCTTCTTCACATATTCAGTCCAACGTTCCACCAGCTTGTTGTCAAGCAACTGATAGGCAGGAGCTATCAGGAAAGGATAACCGGAAAAATCCTCTTTCTCCGAAATCACGTCTACGGGAGCTGCAAAAGATTTTAGCAGATTGTAATATTTATGCACGTGAGCCATCGTCCGCCATTGATCCGTCTGCCGCTGAAACTCCATTTCCCAATAATTACTCATATCGAAAAGTAAACCAATACGCCGGGAGGCCAGTTGACCGGGCATACGATTTTTCTTATCGTAGGCGGCACGCAGTTTTTTCATCTCCTGCGTAATGCGTACATATTCTTCACCGCCCGGAGAAAGAGTTACTCCATCAGTCATTATCATACCGTAATGATATTGCTCACTGCCTTTCAGAGGTTGACGGAAACGGTAATTGCATACGAATTTCCCACCACCTGCAAAGACGTGATACACCCACATACGGACGGCACCGGGTAAAGGTTGGGGGTTATACACTCCCCAGTTCACCTGCCCGGGTTGGAGTTCCATAACTCCAAAGGCTTTACCTACGCGATTACGGAACTGGTCGTTTGAGAAACCGAGATCTTCCGGAATACCCATCCGAAAACCCTGGCTGCCTATTCCCTGATTATGTCCGGTCACCAGATAGCGGGTGTAGGTCAGGAAATCCGGATGATCGATCCGTACCGGATCGACCGGATTGAAAATAGGTATCAGGTTGGTAGTGATCCATTGGTCTTTGTGGATATGCCGCCGAAGGATGTCTGCCTGCATATTGACAAAGCCTGCCAGTTCATCCGCCATAAAGCGGTTTAAATCAAGCATAGCGTGAGGATTGGCCTTATCAGGTACTTCCTGTTGGTTGGGAAGGCGAACCTGCTCGAAGTTCTGATAGGTTTCACTCCAGAAAGAGGTACCCCAGGTATCATTCAGTTTGTCAATAGTGCCGTATTTCTTCTGTAACCAGACACGGAATTTGGCTTGTGCATTTTCACTGTAATCTACCACCCCGTAGTGTCCCGGTTCATTGTCAATCTGCCAGCCGATAACAGTGGGATTATTGCCATAATGTATTGCCAGGCGGGAAACGATATTTTCTACATAATGACGGTAGCGATCACTACTCCAGGAAGCGTGCTGACGTCGTCCGTGTTGAATGGTCACTCCATTATCCCGTTGAATCAGTATGTCGGGATATTTTTTCGACAGCCAGACGGGAGGCGTGGGGGTAGGTGTACACATGATTACTTTCAGGCCATACTTCTCCGCCAGAGAGACTGCACGATCCAGCCATTCAAAATGATATTCTCCCTCTTCCGGTTCCATCATAGCCCAGGCGAACTCTGCAAAATGGGTGAACTTGATGCCCATTTCCGACATTTTCTTCAAATCACGCTCCCATTGGGAGGAATCCCATTGCTCGGGATAATAGTAAGAGCCCAAAGCAAACAACTCTTCCTGAGGAAAAGACTTATCGACCGGAGACTGGGAAAAGGATGATAATGAAAACAATAAAGTTAAAACAAATAGGAAATTCTTCATGGATATTATTTTTAGAATCTATATGATAAGACATTTCTGAAAGAAAAAGCCACATTGCTATTTGTATAAAGAGGTCGTGTTTCGGTGAAACCCGGCCTCTTTATCTTATGTAACACGAATACCTATGCCAGACTATTATCTCTTTGTAAACGTACAGGTATTTGTATTCATATCCAGTTTGACATGATATATACCGGCTCTGAAATTATTTCCCGGTCCGAAGTTCTCTGTTTCCTTCCATTGATCTCCATCCCAATAACCACCCCGGGCTATTAAATCACCTTCAGAAACGATGGTCACATCAAACGAAGTAATTACTTCATTCCAAGCACTTCGTTTTTTAAAGAATTTAAACATAAAATCTTTTCTTAATAGCAGATTAGTCTCGAAAACTCCATCACTCGTCTTCACACAACAAATAGCATCTTTAGGGGTATCCCATAGCCAACCACCACTACTTAGATTGCCAGCAATATCTACATCTAAATTCCCACTAATTTTAGGATGTCCGAAGTTCAAGCCACAAACCCACAATGCATTAGGATACGCCATTGAAACATCAGCAATCTCTACAAAGATCATCTCTCTAACCTTATTATACAAAATTTTATATTTCCCATCCTGAGCATTGAACTTGTATTGTCCATTCTCATTTGTAAAATATTCCGGCTGAAGCATATAATCCAGATAACTAAACCCATCAAAGTCAACAACCTGACCTTTTATAAGATTTAATTCCACACCTAAATAATCAGGATAATCAGATTGAGTCAGTTCCGTACCATTTATTTTATAAGATTCCGGTCCAAGTTGTCCTTCATCTACCTTATCAATAAACATACATAGATTCTTATTCAAATCTATCCGGACACGATATACTCCCGGTGTGAAATCCGGTCCGGCTACAAAATCACCGGTAAAATGTCCGCCACCAGTGCCACCTGTTGCCGGATCACTGTAATACCATCCCTTACCCAATAAATTAACAGGTTGCGTATTGACAATAGTACTAGCCAGTTCACCTCCCCAAGGACGTTGTTTGTAGAATTTAAACTGGAAATCTTTAACCAGATAAAGAGTGGTTTCAAAAATATTGTCTGCTACCTTCACACACTGGAATGCATCACTCGGCAAGTTGAAAGTCCATGCACCGACAGTCACCCGTCCGGCTTGAGGATGTCCGAAACTGGATCCGCAAACCCATAACCCATCCGGATAATTCACCGAGCGGTTTTCCAGATATGTCAGTTTGTTTATCGGATCATAATACAATTTATAGTTTCCGTCTACTCCGATAAATGTGGCTTTATCTTTTGTTATATTTTCAAAGAAATCCGGTTGAAGCATCTTTCTCACATCACCAAAATTGCTGAAAGTCACTTCATCACCTTTATGAAGTTCCAAAGCAATGCCCAGAAAAGATGAAGCCTCTTCTAATATACCCATTTCCTGACCGTTAACCAGGAAGGATTGTTCTTGAATATTCTCATCTTTCGCTTCAAAAGCACAAGTGTTATTGTTCAAATCGAGCGTGATAAGATAAACTCCGGGTTGGAACAGAGGTCCCGGAATAAAATCTCCTCCCGTCTTTCCGGCAACCAGGAAAGGGGTAGTTAGAGTGATATTATCTTCGGGAAGAGTAGTGATCTCATTGTCTCCTTCTCCCCAGCCTCTATGCTTGAAAAACTTAAATGAGAAGTTATTAGCCAGATAGAGAGTCAGTTGAAAAACATTGTCGGCACTTTTATAGCAATAAAGCACATTGTTGGGTCCGTCCATACTCCAGCCGCTTGTGGTAACCAGCCTCGCTTGAGGATGTCCCCAATTGGCTCCGCAGAACCATAATCCGTCCGGATAGGTCGCCCCGGCTTTTTCTATGTACAAAAGCTCATTAGCAGGATCATAAAGCACACTATAATCAGCCGTCTCTCCTTTGAAACGGGCCTTATTTTCGGACACATATTCAAAGTAATCCGGTGAAAGAATGGATTCTATTTCGTCAATCCCCGAAAACTCGACTTCCTGTCCTTTTTCCAGATGAAGCTTTTTTCCCTGAAAATTAGAGTAAATCTCTTCATCCAACACTTGACCTCCTACAGAAAGAGGAGAGGCAAGTTTCCATTCCGGCCATTGATCCCATTTCTGTACGTCATCACTGCAAGATGCCGTTAACAGCAACAGAAGAACCGTATATATATAATATTTCATAATGCAGTCATATTAAGATTATACATTTATTTTTTATATGCTTTCAGCAGAGCCTGATAAACTGTTTCGTTCACCTTTACGATGCAGCCGTGTCGTGCGCCGGGTCTGTCCGTACCATCCTTTACATTAGGTCCGGAGAAAGTACGTTCTTTCCATGGGCCGTCCATAGAGGTCGACTGAAACAAATGATACCCATAAGGTTTGGCTGCATAAGATTCCGCATAAATAAACCAACCGCTATGATTCGGCCGTTCGATAAAAATAGGTGCTTCACGCATCATATCATTCGGAGTAACAGGTGCTCCCGGATTAGTGTAGGGACCAGTCAGATTGGAAGAGGTGGCAATACGGACTGTTTTCCCTGTTTCCGGGGCAACAGCCGGATCGCGTTCGTCTTTCATAATCGCATAATAAACACCGTTTACTTTACGGATAATAGCATCGATAATAGCCATATTCTCATCCGTACCGGTAAAATTGAATAATTTCTGTGGTTCCGTATAGGTCTCGAAATCCTTTGTCAACACATAGAGAGTGCGCATACTGTCCCAATCGTCCTTATCCGGGTCGTTGCAGGCATGCCAGCTTATAATGTACTGTTCGCTATCCTTGTCATAAAACATTTTGGGTGCTCCCCAATAATAGGTAGTATAGAATCCCTGTGCATTGCTACGATTAAAAATCATTTCATTCAACTGGGTAGATGTCCATGTCACCAGATTTTCCGAACGCCACAAAGCCAGCGGATTGACTGCAATCATATAGAAAGCTCCGTCATGTCCCTGACAAATATCAGGATGTCCAATGTAAGCGCTATTGATGATCCGGCCTTTATTCAGTGTTTCCCAGTTGATGCCATCCCGGGAAACAGCATAATACAACTTTCCATAATTCGCATTAGTCATGTGAGCGAACAAATATCCGCCATCAGTTTCCACCGGAATTTCTTCTCTGCCTGTTTCTGCATCATCCGAACACGACCAACTCATTAAAGACAATAATAGACCAATTATATAGTAACTCATACGTTTCATATCTTTTATTCAGTTAATAGGTTTAATTTATACTTTGCTGCGCTTTGCTCTTATCCTCCGCCCAACCCGGACGTTCCCAAGTCTGCTTCAGCTCTTTTCCATAAGAAATGGCCTGTTCGACTGCATAGTTAGGAATCGGCATGTATTGATGCGTCGGCATTATGCCTTTCGCCTTATACATTTCTTGCGCGTATTTATTAAAGCGGATCAAGTCAATCTTTCGATTACCTTCATAGAAAAATTCATGTCCCCGCTCTATCAGAATAGCGTTTAAAAAAGCGTCTTTTGTATTGGTTGTCACACTCGGCAAGTCCGACAGCCCGGCTCTTTTTCTCACCTGATTCACCGCATTTATAGCAGCTACGGAAGGTACAGTTCCTGTTTTACGCACTTCTGCCTCTGCATACATCAATAATACATCGGCCCATCTTGCCAAAGGAATATCGGTACCCTGGAAAGTAGTCATCGTCTCCTGCGGGAATTTATTTATAATATATCCGTTCCATCTCACTCCCAGATTATCTTTGTTGATAACGACACCATTCTTATCCTTATAACTGGTTACAATGGTCTTCAGACGACCGTCGTTGCTTTCGAAAGCATCGTAGTATTTTTTATCCATACTGAAAGCCTGGAGCCATCCGCCTCCCATTGGAAAAGGATCCCCTTTTGCCACATCAGAAGGTAAAGCCCACATCAGGAAAGGATTCGCATTTCCATGTTTCGGGTTACCATCGGCAGTCGGGCTACAGCTGACAGCCATAATCATTTCTTTATTGAATTTATTGGCATTCTTAAACAGGTCAACGTACGGAGTACTTCCGGTTTTAAACAAATCATATTTGCCCGTATTGAGTTCATTATACATATCAATCGCTCTCTGATAATAGCCTTCCATGTGTTCACCCTCGTTCAGACAGTGTTTCATCAGGCAGAAACGGGCATAGTCACGCGTATAGCGTCCCAAATCCGGGGCTACTTCGGGAGCATTCTTTGCGGCAAATTCCAGATCATCCGTAATCCATTGAGTCATTTCATCCAAAGAAGGACGCACGGTATTCGACAACGCTTCCGGATCAATTACTTTTTCGGGATCCAGGATTACCGGTACGGGACCGTAAACATGCAACAGGAAGTACATCATCAATCCACGACACAAGCGTGCTTCTCCAAGTAAATTATTCTTCTTTTCTTCCGTAAGAGCAGTCAGGGGAGCTTTTTCCAACGTTCCAATCACTTCAGTCATACGGGTTACCTGGGCTGTTTTCGGGAAATGATTCAAGTTGCCACCGTCGTCTACATTTCCGCGCCAGTAATAAAAGCAATTACTATAATCTCCTTTACTAAGGCGTTCCCAGTCTGCACCTACTGTGGTAGCAGGCGCACATATATCAGAAGCAGAATCAAACATACGCACCGCTCCTCCAGACTGTATATGAATACCATGTTGCAAACCACCCGAACCCATATCATACGTCCAAACCGTAGTATAAGGCAGGTAGCAAACCATCATATAGGAAACATACTCCTGCTCTGTGGAAGGATATTCTCCCTGCAACAAAGCTCCGTAAATATAAGGATCAAAATTATTCTCACAACTACCGAATAAGAGTTGCAAGGAAACAAGCATCGGTAAAAAGAACTTCTTTTTCATACGACATAATTTGTTAGATTTCATAGCTTGAAGTTTAGAAGGTTAATTTTGCACCTATTGAATAAACTCTCATTTGAGGATATTGTCCTCCGGTCAGATTCGAAGAGGAAGTGTTGATTTCAGGGTCATATCCTTTGTATTTGGTAAAGGTCAAAGGATTCTGAAAGTCGACAAACACACGTATTCCTCTAATATATCCTTTAAATACGGATAATTCTTTGGGGCCCAGGTTATATCCCAATGTGATGTTTCTCACACGTATATAAGAGGCATTTTCTCTTGTATAATCAAAGCCCAGATTTTCGGGTAAAGCCACTGATTTACTGATTGCAATACCCGGGAAATGTCCGTTCGTGTTTGTCTGGGTATTCCAGATGTTATAAGAATAGATACCCACATTGTGCGCATCCACTCCCCTGGAGAGATTTCCGGCATCTGCACTATAACTATATGCGTCATTCCATTTCTTTACACCTAGTTGTCCGTACATAAATATATCCAGATCAAAGTTTTTCCATGTAAACGTATTGCCAAAACCAAAATACAATTTAGGAAGCATGTTATCCATGTAAGAGTCATTCACATCAATGATTCCATCACCGTTTTTATCTTCGACAATAGGATAACCCGGCATACAGGCGGCAGGTCCCAATGAACGTTGCGATTCGGGCATATTACTCTTATCCACATCGATAATACCGGTCGTTTTATAATAATAGAATGCATTCATCGGTTCATTTTTCCTTTTCTGATATTTCTGATAATCATAGTTAGGCATACGTTCGATCCATACTGCATTGTAATGGGACATCGTAATTTGAGAGGTCCATTTAAAATCATGTGTCTGGAGATTCAATGAGTTCAGGCTTACATCTACTCCGGTACGTTTATAATGCCCTCCATTGATAGGACGTGTTCCGTGCATTCCCAATAATTCTGTCGGTGCTGTTCCCAACAAATGGGTTACGTCGTTACGGAATACATCTACACTACCCCAGATTCTATCTCTAAAAATAGAAAAATCCAATCCGATATTTTTCATGACTGTCTTTTGCCAGGTGACATCTTCATAGTTAGCGCCGGACAATATGTAGGGAATGTAAGTTACCGAGTTATTATTGAATTGAACATCCTCGCGGGTTGTCGTTACAATACCGTATAGTGTTGTACCCAGGTTATCGCTACCTGTTTCACCGTAACTGGCTCTTAATTTCAACATATTAATCCAGGAGATATTCTTTATAAATGATTCTTCGTTCATCTTCCATGCAAGAGAAACAGATGGAAAGAGGGCGTATTTCTTACTGGGAAAGAATTTATCCGTACCGTCACGGCGCAATGAAGCGGATACTACATAGCGTCCGAATAAGTCGAAACTTCCTCTGACAAACTGTGATCTCTTTTCATTCTTATATTTATAAGAAGTCGGATAGAAAGGACCGTCTGCCATACCTACGCTACTTCCCTGTATATGGTCATTGGCATTTTCATAAGATATATCCGAACCATCGCCACTATCAAGATAACGTCCCATACCGGCCATCAAATTCATATCCAATAATTCTCCAAATTTATGTTGGAATGTCAATGTACCTTCGAGAGTGCTTTGCTGCCTTTTTCCATATCCTAAGTTTCCTCTGGATTTACGTTGCAATGCATAGTAAATATCAGAAGGAATGTAAGAATCACGAGAGGTATTTTCCTTGTTCAAGCCATACAAAACTTTGGCTGAAAGCATATTCTTGATAATATCGACATCCAGTGAGAAGTTCATGTAGTAACCATTTTGCTCGGATTTGTCATTAATATCTTGCATGGAAACGGGATTAGGCGTCCGGCTGAATACATTATATTGTCCTTCGGCATCGTACACGGGAAGATAAGAGGGATAGAAGATTGCTCCGAAAAGTGCTCCGGCTCCCTGATCTCTTAAGTTTCCGACATCTCCGCCGACAGTAGAGTTCGTGTAATTATTCTGATTCAAGTTGACAATTGTTGTCAGTTTCAGGAAATTAGTCAGCTGGGATGTGATGTTTGTACGCAGGGAGTATCGCTCCATATCCGAATTATAAACGGTAGCGTCTTCTTTATAGTAGTTAACGCCCAGATAGTATTTAAACTTTTCCGAACCACCGCTAATCGTCAGATTATGATTGGTCACTGCACCTGTTTTCAGTACCTTGTCCAGCCAATCCGTAGTCGGGGCATTCGCTATTTGTGTCGGTGTAAAGATAGGTGTCCATTTATCGTCATAAGCGGCGTTTCCATAAGGATACTGACCTTTATCATATAAATAATTCTCTTTACTGAACACATTCACCATGTTCATCAGTTCGGGTCCGCTCAATACATCCAGATAAGGATAATGTTTTTGCACGGAATAGCTTCCTTCATATACGATGGTCGGTTTTCCCTCTTTTCCTTTTTTGGTGGTCACCAGAATAACACCATCCGCTGCTCCGATGCCATAAATTGCTGCAGAAGCATCCTTCAGGATTTCAATAGATTCAATATCATTGGGGTTTAATCCGGCCAGTCCGGCACGATTGACGGAAGAAGGAAGTGACGTACTTCCCGTGCCGACTTCAAAAGAGCCGTTAGGCATAACTACTCCATCCACCACATAAATCGGTGTACCACCTCCACGAATGGAGATATTAATACCTCCTCCCGGCTGGGGACTGGCAACGGTTGCCTGCAAACCGGCAGCACGTCCCAGCAACATTCCGGAGATATTGCTAGTAGCCGCTTTGGATATTTTTTCTGTTTTTACGGTAGCGATAGAAGTAGTCAGGTTTTTACGGGAGGTTGTACCATACCCCACCACTACCACCTCGTCCAATATTTGCTGATTTTCAGCCAAGGTGACGGATAAAGATACCCGGTCACCCACCTTTACTTCCTGTGTCTGATAACCGATATAGGAGACTTCCAATACAGCTCCCGGTGACACTTCCAGAGAGAAGTTAGCATCCAAATCAGATGCGGTTCCGTTGGTTGTTCCTTTTTCCTTGATGGTAGCACCGATGATCGGTTCACCGTTGGCATCATTCACTGTACCTGTGACTTTACGCTTTTTAGTGTCTTTAGAGGTATTCTGCCGCGCTTGCCCTTTTTGGACAATAATATTCTTGCCCTTTACCTCATAAACAACTTCTTGCCCGTACAATATCTGATCGATAGCTTCATTCAATTGTTTTGCCTTTACACTTACAATCTTCCTGGTATCCAGGTCTCCCACTTTATATACGAAAGAATATCCGCTTTTATTCTTCAATTGCGTCATTGCTTCTTTCACTGAAACATTATTCATTTTCAATGAAACGGCCTGGGCTAGCATTGCTATGTTAAGGCAAAAGAGAGCCACGACCATTAATATGGCCTTCTTCCTGTAATTCATAAAATAAACAAATTATTTAATTAAAACTTGAATAACTCGTTTTAAAAGAGATGTATTTTGCTAACTTTGCATAATCTCTTTTGAAAACATGCTCACGTTTGAAAGTTGTTAAAGAAGAGATTCAGGAGCCGGAAGATGTTCGAGATCTTCCGGTTTTTATTTTTCTCTCCTTATCATTCACTAAAAACTATTCAGTATTATTTCCTTTACTCATATTCTTCAATTATAAGGTTAAACAATCATAGTATTATAATCTCTGGTAACCGGTTAATAGATAGTTATATTGCGCTCTTCAATTTTATATTGTATTTTCTCTGTAGATGCCAACGCATCCAACACTTCCTGAATACTTTGTTCCCGACGGACGAAGTTTCCGTAGAACCGGAATTTATTTAATGAATCATTAGCTATATGGATATTCACATTGTAGCTACGTTCCAGTTCTTTCACGATGTCGGGCAAAAGTTCTTCATCAAAAAACAGATAGCCATCCGTCCATTGGGAGGCATTGGAAGCTGTGACAGTTTCTACGGTCATCAATCCGTTCGCTTTGTTTAATATCGCTCTCTCGTCGGGTGCAAGGAAAGCTTCTTTCTCTTTTTTCAGTAAATTACTTAATTCTACTTTCCCTTCCAACAAGGATACTACTACTTCATGATCTTTCGGATAATCGCGGAAATTAAATTTTGTTCCCAATACCTGCAATTGCAAATCTTTAGTCTTTACAAAGAAAGGGAGTTTCTCATTCCGTTGGACTTCAAAATATCCCTCGCCTTCTAATTCTACTTTACGGTTATCTACTCCGAAGCCTTGTGAGTAGGTCATTCGTGAACCGGCATTCAACCAAACCAATGTACCATCAGGCAAATAAAGTTTCGTTCTTGATCCTAAAGGAGCCTCTACGGATATATCTGCAAAAGTGTCTTTTACATCCACTCCCCCCTGCCAATATGAGAAGCATCCTACTGCAAGTATGACTGCGATAATCGCGGCATAACGCCACAACGCCGACAAACGGAATTCCTGGCGAGGAGCTTTCTCCACTTGCTTCCGGCTCCCGATACGATTCTTAAAGGTATCAAATGCCTTGTCTTTATTGTATTTCGACGCGGCTTCACGGCTCACGGCAGAGAACCAGACTTCCCGTTGCTGAATAAAATAATCCTCATTTTCAGGTGATGCAGCTATCCATGCTTTCAGTTCGGCTAAAGCATTTTTGTCCAAACCTTCGGTCAGATAGGTTGCAATCAATTCATCAATATGTTTCTTTTCTTCTTCCATTTTTCTGCGTTCTATAAAGGAGACAGTAGATTTTTAATTGAGGGTAGTCTAAAAATGACTTTTTTTCGTTTTTACCCGAAAAAAAATAAAAGTAGAGTAATCAGATATTTACTTAGATTCGTTTGTAAAGATGCTAATGCATTCTTTATATGATACTTAACCGTATTGACAGAGATGCCTAACTCTTGAGAAATTTCTTCGTATGTTTTTCCTTCAAAACGGCTTTTATCGAACACGCGGCGACATTCGTTCGGCAATTTATCAATGGCTTTATATATTTCCTCTTCCAGTTCACGCTCCAGCAATGTCCCCAACGGATGCGAATCGGATATCGTTATTTTATCGTCTGTGATCTCATCAGGCATTAGAGATGAAAACGCAATCTCGCGCTTTTCCCATTCTGAATTAAGATAGTTGATACAACGATTACGGACGGCTCTCAACAAATAGCTACGGATGGAAACGGAAATCTCCAGCGTTTCACGAATCTCCCATAAATGAAAAATAGTATCTCCGACGATAGTTTCCGCGAGGAATTGATCTTTTACATAGCCATTCGCGACATGACACAACAGGGCATAGTGACGGTCATAGATGTATTGATAGGCATCTTCATTGCCTGTCTTCAACTGCTCCACTATTAAAGTTTCAGTATGCTCCATGGATGTATTAGTCAAGTTAATGGCACAAATTTAGAGAATTTGTCCTAATTAACCTAATATCTATATTAATATCTCCAAAGACACTTTGACTAGAAAAAAAATTATCTTCGAATAACTATATATGGAATAAAAAGTTATTTTTGCACCGTTTTTTTAATTTTATCTTAACCTAATATTATGTACAAAATTTTTCATGGTTTCCATTTAGTGGAAGCTTATCAGGATTTAAAAAAAGCCAAACGGTTGGCAAAAAACCGGACAGTAACCCGATGCATAAAGTTAACCGTAGCTATTACTCTCTCTCTTATTTTATGGTTCCTCCCTATTGGCACATTTGGAATAGAAGGATTAACCGTCATAGAACAAAGACTTATTTCCATCTTTATTTTTGCCACACTGATGTGGGTATTCGAAGCTATCCCTGCATGGACAACCTCCGTATTGATTGTTGTATTACTATTACTTACCGTTTCTGACAGTAGCTTATGGTTCCTCACGCAAAATATTTCAGCTGATGAGTTAGGGCAGACAGTCAAATATAAGTCCATTATGCACTGCTTTGCCGATCCTATCATTATGCTATTTATAGGTGGGTTCATACTTGCCATCGCAGCAACCAAAAGCGGACTGGACGTATTGTTGGCACGTGTCATACTGCGACCTTTCGGAACACAGTCACGCTATGTATTATTAGGATTCATTCTCGTTACGGCTGCCTTTTCAATGTTCCTTAGCAATACAGCTACAGCTGCCATGATGCTCACTTTCCTTACTCCTGTATTAAAAGCACTGCCAGCAGACGGTAAAGGGAAAATAGGGCTGGCCATGGCTATTCCTGTAGCGGCCAATGTAGGCGGTATGGGAACTCCTATCGGTACACCACCTAACGCCATTGCTTTAAAATACCTGAATGATCCGGAAGGGCTAAACCTGAACATCGGTTTTGGAGAGTGGATGAGTTTTATGTTGCCTTATACCATTATTGTATTGTTTATTGCGTGGTTTATTCTCTTAAGACTATTCCCTTTTAAACAAAAAAATATTGAATTACAAATCGAAGGTGAAGCCAAAAAAGATTGGCGTTCCATTGTGGTTTATATCACTTTCGCTATCACTGTTGTCCTATGGATGTTTGACAAAGTGACAGGAGTGAATTCCAATGTAGTAGCCATGATTCCGGTAGCCGTATTCTGTATAACAGGAGTTATCACCAAACGTGACCTGGAAGAAATCAGTTGGAGTGTACTCTGGATGGTAGCCGGTGGATTCGCACTAGGTGTTGCCCTACAAGAAACAGGACTAGCCAAACATATGATTGAAGCTATCCCCTTCAACACATGGCCTCCTGCACTAATGATTGTCGGCTCCGGACTGATTTGTTATGCCATGGCAAATTTCATTTCACATACGGCTACTGCGGCATTGCTAGTCCCTATTCTTGCTATTGCGGGAAGCAGTATGCGTGAAAACCTATCTTCATTAGGTGGAGTCGAAACTTTATTGATCGGAGTAGCAATCGGTTCATCATTAGCAATGATATTGCCCATCAGTACCCCTCCTAACGCGCTGGCACATGCTACGGGTATGATTCAGCAAAAGGATATGGAAAAAGTCGGTATCATTATGGGAATTATCGGACTAATACTAGGATATACCATGTTGATTATACTTGGCTCCAACAATTTGCTATAAATAATTTCTTTTCCATAAAGATAAGCCCTGCAAGAAAAAACATTCTTACAGGGCTTTTTGATTAGTCAGTCTCATTTCGAAAATTGGAAAGTATCTTTCTCGACATTATTATTCGTTGTTCAAAATATTTGCGGACTTCTTCCCACTGATAATATGGGAAACGAGATGTTGCCACCGGAATAGCTACTTCTTTTTCATTCAAAAGTATTTTAATCCAGACCTGACCGTTTTGATCATGATAAAGAACCCATTGCACATTGGCAGCCATAGGAGCAATTTCATAATCTTTCCAATAAATGGATACAGAATCGGACGCTGTTATCTGCATGTCAGTTTTTCCTATCCCCATTAAAGCCACCAAAGGGATAATTGTTTCCGCATGTGCAAAACGGAGATTTACCCGGTTATCTGATTGACCGTAAATTACTCTCTCTGTAGTTTGAATGAACTCTGAAAGCAACGGCCACGCAATTGCAACCGGCAACATTCTTCCTACCGGTGCCGCACTTTTAGTCATATATTGCCGTAAATTTTGTGTTTGCCAATAATTATACCATTCTTCATTTTTAAAAAGGTCTTTCATATCAAAAGGCAGGCCCGTATCAGGGAGGATTGCCGCTATTGAAAATAAAGCCATGACAAATTCCCGGCTTTCCAATTCTGTTTCTTGCCCCGAAATAAGAAAAAATCTTTCCATGACAGGAATGACCGTTATTTTATCCCGGACAAATGATTCATACAATGAAATCCAATTTCCTTTCTCTTTATAATGAATATAAGACTTGTTCAAAGCGAAAAAACGGAGAAGGGAATTATATTGCTCTCCTGCACTTTGCCGTATAACCAGCAAGGAATCGCGCTTCTTCATACAGGAAAGAAAAACATCCATACTGTTAATGCAACGAGGAACATAGGTAGCTATGGCTTCAACCCGAGCCGAACCTACAAATAGTTCAGGATAACGTGCTAGCATACGTTCTGCTATTCCTTTTTGCTCCTGTTCTCCTATTGGTGACAACTTCCCCCATTGGTCCTTAAAATTGTCGGATAGTTGTAATACCGTAGCAAGTAATTCCAGTCCTTTTGCAGTCAACCTTTTCTCCTGTTTCGCCAGTATAAGTCTATCTCTAACTTTCTCTAATGCCTTTCCCGAAGTTGGAAACCGTGCTCCATGTCTTCCCAAATGGTTAATATAAAAAGGCATCATACCCTCATGATTCAAAATGGGAAGTTCCTTTACTGAAGGGTATGGCATAGCCGTACCTGCATATTTCTGAATTTCACTTTGTCCAAGTAGAGAAGCAACAGGGAAAAACAGAACAGCTAAAAATATCATTATTACTTTCATCCGGCATAATCTGTTTCTATTTACAGAACATAACAACCAGAAATAAAATAATGTTTATTCACCTCACATACTATTCTATATTTGCCGAATTGGTTGTCGAAGAAACGACATCTTTTCCCGACTCTGCATACTTGCTTGGACTTACATCATAATATTTTTTAAATACTTCGCGGAAGTATTTCACATCCGAAAATCCAACAATATCAGCAACCTCCGTTACTGTATGTTCGCCCTGTTTCAACAACTGTGCAGCATGTTGCAAACGTATCATCCGGATATAATCAGCCGGGGCATAACCGGTCAATGCCTTTAATTTATTGTAGAAACTCGTACGACTCATATGATGCTGACTGCTAAGTATATCCACAGTAAAGTCCAGATCTCCCATGTTCTTCTCTATACATTCTTTAACTGAAGCTATAAACTTCCAATCCAAAGTATTAGAACAATTGGCTGGTAAATGCTTTTCTTCATCTTCAATACTATTATAAGCTTGACGAAGCAATGCACGATTCGCAAGTATGTTTTTAACGGTAACCTTGAATATTCCCACACTAAAAGGTTTGGTGATATAAGCATCCGCTCCGATTTCCAGTCCTCCAAGCATATTTTTCTCATCCCCTAGTGCGGTTAGCAAAATGACTGGAATATGAGACATTTCAATATCCCTCTTTATAGTTGAACATAGTTCATCCCCACTCATCTCGGGCATCATTATATCGGATATGACAAGATCCGGATTGAATTCCTGTATAATGACAAGTGCATCTTTTCCATTAGAACAAGACTGAACGTTATAACTCACAGCAAGCATATCAAAAAGATAATTGCGCAAATCATCATTATCTTCCACTACCAAAACACGTTGCGAAGAGCTGTTCATCTGTGGCGATTTCATGACCGACAAATTCGGAGCTTCACCCAACATGGTAGCTTCCGGACATTCATCCACCTCTTTAGGGGAAATGAATTTAGCTTTATGGAAATGCTTATTTCCTTTCGGAAAAGTTATCCGAACACAAGTACCCTGTTGTTCAGTACTTTGGATCTGAATCTTTCCCTTATGCAACCGAACCAGTTTATACACTAACATAAGCCCAATTCCACTACCCGTTACTTTCAGATTGACAACATTGCTACCTCTAAAATAGTTCTTGAACAATTTCTTCTGTTCACATGAAGGAATACCAATTCCTGTATCTTTTACTTCAATGTTCCAAGTAGCTCCTTCCTCATAAACACAAATACACACACTACCATTTTCTGACGTGTACTTCAACGAATTTGACAAAATATTTTTCAGAATAGAACTCATCTTGTCACTATCAAACCACACATTCAGATAGTCGAAATTGCTTTCGTAAACAAATCTAACATGTTTCATCTCGGCATATTTGCGGAAAGTGGCGCAAACATCATTCATATAGGAGTTCAGCTCATACTCAGAGACATAAAGGGTAGAAGAGTAAATGTCTATCCGTTCAAAGTTTATCAGGTTGGTCGTCAGTTGAAGTAATGTATTCACATTCCTAAGAGCCATACTTATATGGGGTAATGCTTTATCAGTCACCATATGATTCTCTACAACCTCCTCCAACGGTGCTTTTATCAATGTTAGCGGTGTACGTATGTCATGAGCTGTATTAATAAAAAACCGTGTTTTCTCATCCGAAATCTTCTTTTGTTTGTGCAACATGGCAATACGGAATATGATAATCATAACCAACAGCAACAGGATTGCATATCCCACCATGGCCCACATGCTGGCCCATACCGGAGGCGTAATAATGATCTGGATGCTCCTCGTTTCATAAGTCTTATATTTCTCTTCATTGGATATGGCACGAATTTGTAACGTATAGCTACCGGGAGGCAAATTCCTGACAAGAATTCGATTATCATAGCTCGGACGACTCCATTCTTTATGATAACCGTCAATTTTCCATGAATAAAGAATATTGGAAGGATAATCATAATTAATAGAAGCTACATCAAGGGAGAACGTGTTTTGTCCGTAGGCTAATTCCAATCGATCAGTTTCGTCAATATCCTGCTTCAAAGGAGATCCATCGTCACCCGGATAAACAGGATGATAGGCTATCATAAAATCACGTAACAACAGACGCGAATAATGCGGTTCCGGTATCTGTATGTCTGTCGGGAACCTGATAGCACCGTCATTACCACCAAAAACAAGGGTACTATTACTGTAAGCTGTGGCAGAACCTGCATTAAAATTGACACTCATCAGGCCCTGCTCCCGCGTCCAGTTACGAAAGGAGTGTTCCTCGGGTGAATAAATTGTAATACCGTTCTCCGTCCCCATCAAGAAGCTGTTGTCCTGACGTGGAAGAATCGTATAAATATTATCGGAAATCAGCGCACAATTGTCAGTTCGGTACTGATGCACAAATTTCCCTTTATCGATATCATAAACAAGAAGTCCAGCTCCGCGAGTACCAATATACAAAATACCGTCTTCTCTCTGATATAATGCACATATATAAAGAGATTCAATGGGCAGGTCAATATACTGATAAATTCCAGATTGCTTATCAAGCTGATAGAGTCCCATCCTCGTACCAATCCACATCTGCCGGGCATCTTTCTCCAGAATAGTGGTGACAGAACTTACCCCCGGATACAAACGCACGCTTTTACTCTCCAGATTGATTCGTTTCAAATGATAATACCCGCCGGACCATATATCACCGCTTGAATCCTTTTTAATATCAAAAATATATTGATCGGGACGTATTCCTGCAATAGAAGCCGGAGAAAGATAGCTGATTTTAAACCCTTTCTTTTCTATTTTATAAATATTGGAGGTAAAACCACCGGCCCATATCACACCGGGAGAAACCTCACAAAGTGCTAAAAAGATGTGATTCCCATCTTCCAATATCGGATCAAAAGAACTTAAAAAAGAGCGCCATTCTTTTGTTTTAGTCTGATAGAGACTAATGCCATTACTGGTTGCGAACCAAAGATCACCGTCACTATCCTCCATCACGTCATGCACTTGATCGTTCACCAAAGACCGGTTGTTACCGAGGGAATGTTTTATCAGGTCGTAACTCTGATAACGATTATTACGGATTGTGATACCGGTGGGGTAATTAGCAAGCCAAATACGTTCTTCTTCATCCACATAAATATCATTGATATTGTTTCCATTCATTCCATTATAGCTACTATAATCAGCCGTTATATAAGGCTCACTCATAGCCGTATTCACATCCAGTTTGTATACTCCTTTTCCACCCGTGGCTACCAGGAGTTCATGAGCGTTCAAAGCAACAATTTGGTTAACCTCTACATTATTGGGGGATTGGCAGGGGATGATTTTTCCAGTTCCAACCATGTCATATATAAGTACTCCCTCTTTGTAGGTTCCCACAAACAGCTGTTGTGAAACGGCATGATAATAAAGTTCATGTACAGGTGCAGCAATACTTTTCACAACCTCATCAGAAACCAGCTTCAGTTCTTCCCCTTCTACTCTAACACGAAACAAACCGCTTCCCGTACCGATAAAAAACTGGTTACTATCCGTCTGTTCAATGGCAGTTATTTCCTCATGAACCGGTATTGCCAAATGTAGTATTTTTCCTGTACGGATATTATACCAAGTAAGAGTGTCTTTATAACATAGCCAGATATGGTCATTCTTATCCAAATAACCGTAATTAAGAAACGCCTGTGACTTATTTCTAATCAGCTCCGGATGTACATATGTCAGTTCGAATTTATCATGTTTCGAATCATACTTGAAAATCCGCCCTTTTTGCCCAATCACCCATAAGCCATCCCTTCTATCCATGTAGAGCCAACTCAAAGCAATCCGCGAATCCAGCTTCATGCTATCGTCTGAAAAGGTGTAATGCTTGATATGTTTACCATCATAACGGTCTACCCCTTCCTGGGTCAAAAACCACATATACCCTCTTCGGTCTTTCTGGATATAGTATATTTTCTGATTGTTCAAACCATCTTCAAGTCCTATGTACTTATAGATCTGTCCCTTGCTTACAGTAACATTAATGAAAAGGAATATAAACAACAAAAGCCTTCTCATTTTCACAAAACAATTCATGTCTTCACAAATATTCAAAAAACTCTCTGCAAAAATATGAAAAAATTAACAAAAATGCAATATGATAAATGTATTTATATTTCAACTAACAATTAAAAATAAATCCCATGTATCCAAGTTAAGTCTGATGAGTATTGTAAAGAAGAGCCTGAAATCTCTGTAGATTTCAACATTTTAAAGTTTCCAAAGCACACAAAATAAATAGAAAGCTATCTTAATATTACTAAAACAGCCTTCTACTTATATATCATTTATTTATCAACATAATTGCTACGCTTTCTTTCCCCAAACAATAAGCTTTAGCTTTTATCAATGGAGCATCACATTTTATCGGTTCTTTCCATAAAACAGAATTTTCATTGGGCTCATTTCCGTCAGTGGTATACCGAATTACCGCATTTGGATTGGCTGTATTAGCTAATAGTAATCCATCCTTTACTATAATACCTGGAGGGGATACCCGGAAATTAATACCTCGTTTTGCCAAACGGGGCAACTCATAAGTTACAATACCAGCATTATATTTTCGTTTGGCATCTACATATACCTTACTGTCCGGAGATAATGCCCACGATGGTTGAGCGTTCCAAGCGCGTTCTACCAGTCCGAAAACTTTTGGGAAAAGATAATATTCTATTTGTTCGAAACTACGGATTGTCTCCGCCCAGATTTGTCCGGACAAACCTTTGATATTCTTATAACCCTCTTTTGTCAAGGGTTGCTTACCGTTTGAGGCTGTTTTTACATCCACAGATTCACCTTTCAGATTCCGCCGTAAAGACTTGTAAATATCAAAAGGTAACATATCAAACGTTACGTACTCATCTACGTAACCACCCCAACGCAATCCCGGTTCTTCCACATGATAACAATAGGCCATATCCAAATAGAAATTACCCACATTACAGAGTATAATAGGATAGCCCGCATTTGCTAACTTATACGGAACTTCATCCCCACCCTGTTCCGGAATTGTATTCCAGCAATAATTCAAGACCTTGCTATTTCTGAAATGTTCGTTCACGGTATTATCCGGCTTCATAACAATGTCTTGCCATCCAACTGCCTGTATATTGCGTTTATCCAACATTTCCAGAATTTGCTCCAGAAAATAATCTTTCAAATCCCGTATCTTAGCCAATCCATGTTCTTTCATAAAAGTACGGCAGATAGCAGAACCTTCCCAAATGCCTTCCGGCACTTCATCTCCACCTACATGGAAAGCAAGCAATTCTACTCCCGCATCCTGATACATCCGCCCGATTTCATCAATCACTTTTTCAAGAAAACGGTATGTAGAAGGCATGGCGACATTAATAACATTATCAGTGAAATTTTGTGCCGATAGATATTGGGAAGTATCTGCAAAGTCAATCAGAAGATATTCTTCCGCTTTCGGCTGATCCGTATCGATATATTTCCGGTAACGGGCATTCATTGCTTTTATTGCTGCCCGTGAATGGCCGGGAATATCTATTTCAGGAATAATTCTGATATGCCTTTCTTTTGCATATTTCAAAATATCCATAAAGTCACTGCGGGAATAATACCCATTAGCCAATGAGGTGGTATCTGCCTCATTCCATCCCCAAGCATAAGCAGGATAAAGACATGTCAGTTCATCTGTAGTATGTCCTCTGCGAGAGGCTATTTCTGTCAATTCTTCCAATCCGGGTATTTCTACACGCCAAGCCTCATCATCACTCAAATGCAGGTGCAGTACATTCATTTTATAGAATGACAGTATATCTATCAGTTTCAGTAAGTCCGTCTTCTTTGTAAAATTGCGGGCTACATCCAGCATGATTCCCCGATGTCCCATGTCCGGATAATCGGTAATATGAAGATTGGGGAGCGGAGAGGAAGCTAGCTTCATGTTATCCAATAAAGCAACCAATGTCTGACAAGCATTAAATATGCCATGCGCATCATTAGCTTTCAAAGTCAACAGGTTATTCTTTATCACAATTTCGTAATACTCATCCGGACATTGACAGGTGGCAGGATGTTCTGTTTTCTTCAATTCAATGATTGTTTCTTCATCCTTGTCAGAAACGGTACATCCTAACTGTGAAGTCAATTGCTTTTTCAACAAAAGAGCTTCTTCTTTAAATACACCGTCAAACTTCAGACCTACCTTTGGAGAGAAAGTAGAAACACCACCCGCCTTCTCAACTTTTTTAGGAGTAGGAAAGAGAGAAAGTATATCACAATCTACAGGCTTGCTGAAATCATCATTCTGCTTATACAAATAATTTCCATCTGCATAGGGAAAACTATTCTTCGAACGAATCCATTGGGCATCGGGCGTAAACAGTCCGATCTCAATCGGAATATTTTGCGGCTGCAACATTTTCCCTTTTTCATCGGTAACTACAATATAAGCCCCTTCAGGAACCGAAGATACATTAATCACATTTCCTTCACTCAATATAGTAAAAGAGAGTGTTTCACCCGGTGCCAACGCCTGATAGTGTTCAGTAGGATACATTTTATAGTAAGTCGAACCAATACATTCTATTTCCAACGGGGCATTAATAGGTTGCTGATAATAAATTGGTGTCTGATTAAAATAGATCACCCAATCATCAGCCAAGGATTTATTCCCTTTATTCGTCAAACAGAATGTATTCTTAAAATATCTGGCTTCCACACTATCTTTTTCCAGTTTCCATGTTAAAGAGAGCTGTGAGGAAGGGGGCTGTTTACCAGCCCCACAACCAAACAAGCATATCCCCAACATCATTATCCATATATTCCTCATAGTTATCATAAGGGAATTATTTAGTTAATGAACGAATACATTCCACTTCTTCTGTCGAATAAGGTGTCCCATCGCTACGGAAAATATCATGGAACCACAAAGACGGTTCAGCTACGTCAGGCAACGGAGTATCCCATGCAAAGATTGTATTTGTCTTTCCGGCTACAAGTCCCCAGTTTATTGCACCGATATTTTCTTTCTTCAGCATCGGCATAATATCCTGGAAAGTACTATTTTGAGTACGTGCCATATATTCCGTGCAAATCATCGGACGCCCATATTGCTTCAATGTGTCAATGAGCTGTTGATGCGAATCCAGACCTTCATACGTGTGATAGGTTATCACGTCCGAGTTTTCCAACTGAAACTTATTCAAATTAGTCAAACTCATATCCCAGACTCCGGCTGACAAGGGTTGCGACGGGTTAACCATCCGTCCCCACATAAATATCTTCTGCAATAACGGCAGACTTCTTTCACCGTATCTATATCCACCCGAACCGCCGGGCTCATTATATAAATCCCACAACACAATTCTCTTATCATCCTTAAAGGTGGTAAGAATGTCTTTCACATAATTCTCCAAGACCGGAAGTATCACTGCCGTATCACCTTTATAATACAAATCTCCCGGATCACGCGCCCATCCCGAATTATGTACTCCCGGTTGTGGTTCCGGTTGCTTTCCTGCCTGGTAAGTAGGATTCCAGCAATCATCCAGAAAGACGAAAATGGTAGAGATATGATGCTTGTCGGCAATAGTAAGGTATTCATTAATACGTTTCTTAAAACCTTCCTTATCCATTTCCCAAACCAGATGGTGCAAATATACACGCATACAATTCATTCCGATATCTTCTGCCCAGCCTAGTTCACGGTCAATAGTCACCGGATCAAAAGTATCAGCCTGCCACATCTCCAATTGGTTGATTGCCGTGCTCGGAATAAAATCACACCCACGGAGCCATCCCCATTGTTGATACCATTCATTGGCCTGCTCTTTTGTCCAGACTTCACGAACAGAGACTGTTTTCTGACTGCAGGCAATTAACATAATGCCAATAAAAAATAAGAGTAATATCTTTTTCATAATCGAATTTACTTTATCTAATTAGAAACCTTTATTCATTTTCTCCATGTAAATATAACCATATCCCCCGGTTCAACCGCTATCGTAGAACCATCCGGACTTACAGTTGAACCATCCTTCAGCACTCTGCTTACAGAACCATCCACATCAATTGCCAGATTCATCACATTACGAAAGTCCTTATTTACAACTACAAGATACTGGTTACTACCTTTCTCCAATACAGAAACAACAGCACCTGTATCACTCGTTGTCAACGATTTTATAGGGGCCGGCAAACTTCCCAACGCCGTAGTTCCTTCCGGTATTTCGCTTCCGGTATGAGACACTGAAATAACCTGCGCTCCCAAGAATATACCTGCAAGCTGTTGCACCTCCTGATTAACTGTCTTGACCAAATCATATACTTCGGTCGGTTCATCATGTTGAAGTCCGCGATAAGTAAAATACTGGATTGCCTGTGCGCCGTAAGCCAAATCACTGAAAACTTGTAATCTCAACTCGGGCAATGTTGGTATTTTATAAAAATGAGTTTCATCCAGTTTATGAGAAAGTGCAAGTGCAAATGCCCAAAAAGGTTTATTACCCTCTTTAGCAGCTGCTGATATTTCTTCCAAATTCCGATACCAGTCCGGCCGTACAATGCTGGGAGCCCCATTTATAGACACAATAGGATAATTGTCAAACGATATAAACGGTACAGGCACCTGCTCTATAAACGACTTTACATTTTCAGAATAAAGTTCTTTTCCCCAGGCCCAGTTCGGATACAAATTTATATAACAGGGATGATGACTATCCACCGTCTTAATCTTCTTTACCAATTCCCCCAAGCCCGGTAAATCATTCACCTCCGGCTCATCTTTCAAATGATAGGCATACAATGCCGGATGATTCATCATCGCTTTTACAACCTCTTCGGCAGTACCAACAGACAATAGGTCCTGACAGGAAGTTATCATCTTCACTCCGGTTTTCTGTGCCGCATCAAGCACTTTGAGTGTTGTCTCCAAATCATTATACCATCCCAGATAAATATTAATGCCGGATGCTTTCATCACCGGAAATTTCTCAAGTGATTTGTCTGCTTCCACTCCAGTCCATGCTATAATCGGAAATACTCCATCAGCTTCCGGGATATAGGAGTTTCCCTGAATAATCTCTATTTCCTGCGTTTTCACCCCATTAGGCACCACACGGAATACGGCAGTACGACCGGTTCCCGCATTTGCACTTACAGTAATTGTCACTTTTCCGTTCCCACTCCCTTTAACCGGGGAAATGGTGGCCCAAGACTGATCGGTCTCGTTAACAAATTTCCACTCCGTATTAGACTTTATCGAATAAACTTCTGTAAACCCTTCATTGCTGATTTGCAACTTCCCCAAATTTCCGGAAATAGAGAAAGAGGCTTTTTCCGGCTCCATCGAACAAGACATCAACACCATTGGCAACATTGAAAAAAAGAATGCAACCAGAAACTTCTTACTATATGTTTTCATTGATATATACATAATTCTATTGAATATTAAATTAAAGACTATTAATCCCGATTCCCGACTCAATTATAAGGAATCAATCGTATCATTTCACTAGCTTTATCAATATGTATCGTATAAAGACCAGCTTTAAAATCAGGACCGGGAATCAAATCACCGGGAGCACTTCTCGTAACCAAGTTAGCCGGTTCAACCGTATACAAATTCTTCGTATCCTCTTCTTGCGCCCAGCCATATCCTCTAAAGAACTTAAATCCCATCGTCTGGTCGATATATACGACTGCCTCAAAAGCACTTGCACCTACCTTCTTAAAGAAGAACCACTGGTGAGGATATGAGAAGTCCCAAGCAAGTGTGGCAACATAGGGTTCACGCGGGAATCCAACTCCGGTACCAACAATATACATCACTTCCGGATAAAACACATCCCGCGGCCGTTCCATATACATAAAACCGTTTGATGTATTGTATTTCAAGTTATAAAGTACCGACGGACCATCGAATTTTGCCTTGGCACCAGAAACATCTTTAAAGAATTCCGGCCGGAGCATATTGGTGACATCATTACCAAAGCCGATAAAATTAACCTTGGCACTTTCCACCAGTTCAACATCCAACTGGATATATCCTCCTCCCACATCAAAGAACCGGGATTTATCAATATCAATACTATACGTCAGTGTCTTATCAGCCAGGAAAGACAACATATCGAAAGTGATATTCTCCAATGTATAACTTCCCACCTTAGGAGTCGGTATTGAAGCTGCCGCATCATCCGTCACAATGGATATTTTATCATCCGCATACCCCCAAACCAGACCGGAATAGTCCGGTTTATTATTTACCACCTTCTCGGCAACTTTAAAATGATCTCCGATCCCTGCAAGATCCGCAGCATTCGTCCGAAAACCATAATCCGATTCATTCTGATTTGCCTTGTCCATTTCATATACATTTCCGAGATCATCAACAATGTATAATTTGGAAGGTGTTTCCGGACGGGTTACTTTCACACTTGCAGCCTCATCCAGGGTCAGTGTCGATTCATTACCTCCCAAATCATTTACAGCTTTGATAGTTACCACAGGACGCCCGTTCTGAAAACCGGCAACAAAAGGCAAAGTTGCTTCCTCTTCAATAACTGCAGAGCGTCCGCTCAATCCCTTAGACAAATTCAAAATCTCGGCTCCGTCCATTGTCACCAATAATTGGAATGAAACCAGATCATTATACTCATCACTTATCTGTGCGGTGAATTTAACTTTATCACCAGCCGCCACAACCGTTTCACCATTCACCCCCCGCAATACAGCATTTTCTATTTTAGGTTTTGAAGGCGTAGGCCACTCCGGCCATTCACTTGGCTTACTAATATCATCTTTCGCACACGAAAAGAGCAATAGCGATGATATGAATAGTACGTATATCTTTTTCATTTTTCTTAAGATCTCTAGTTTAACAATCATGAATGACGACATTAATTGCGAGCTGCCGCAAGATCCGCTTTCCATCCCTCACGCTCGAATGTCTGTACCAACACTTTTCCATAAGATTCCGAAGCTTGCTGAACCGCATAATTAGGAATAGGCACATATTGATGTGTAGGAGCCACTCCTTTTATCTTCGCCGTACGCTGTGCATATTGATTAAACCGGATGAGGTCTATTTTACGCATTCCTTCATACAACATTTCATGTCCTCTTTCGGTAAGTAAAGCATCCAGGAAAGCTTCGGCACTAGCTGTTGCCGATGACGGAAGATCATCCAGTCCGGCACGTTTACGCACTTCATTCACTGCAGCAACAGCGTCAGCAGACGGAGCAGCATTGTTTTTACGAACTTCGGCTTCCGCATACATCAACAAGACATCCGCCCAACGAGCCAACGGTATATCAGTCCCCTGAAAAGCCGTAGCCGTTTCAACCGGGAATTTATTAATTATAAATCCGTCCCATGTGGTTGTATTCCGGTCAATCCAAGTTCCGGCTGTCGTATAATACTTAGTCAGGATAACGTCACGACGCTTATCCGAAGGATCATACGTATCCCAGAATTTCGGAGATACATTAAAGGTTTGTCCCCATCCCTGCCCTTGCAGATAGAAAGGAGTCGGATTGCCCTGATCGTCCACTCTCGCCGCATTATCAGGAGTAGCGAGCATCATCAGCGGATTAAAATTACCGGACTTATTCGTACCATCCGCCGTTTCATCACAACTAACAGCCATAATCACTTCCGAATTGAAGTTATTGACATTTTTAAATTGCTCGATATAAGGATTATCTCCTTTTTTGAAAAGGCTATACCGCCCCTTCAACTCGCTATACATATCAATCGCTTTCTGATAATAACCGGACATATAATAACCTTCATTCAAGCAATGCCGCATGATGCACACACGTGCATAGTCCTTATTGTAACGTCCTTGTTCCGGCTGCGTATCTGCAATATACTGATAAGCATAATCAAAATCAGCCATAATCCATTCCGTCATTTGCTGCAATGTCGGACGTACCAGATTCTCCAGTTTTGAAGGATTAATCAGATCGTTCGGATCAACAATCAAAGGAACAGGTCCATATACATGCAATAAATAATACATCATCAATCCCCGGCAAAGACGGGCCTCGGCAATAAACTCCCTTTTACGTTCCTCGGAAACGACCTCGGTAGAAGCCTTCTCCAAAGTTCCAATCACATTGGTGAAGTAGGAAATCTCACTTACTTTCGGAAAATGATTCGGCCTTTCGTCACTTAACGTACCACTCGTATAATAGACACACTGACTGAAATCGGCTTTGGAAAGGAAGTAGTATCCACCTCCCCAACCATTATTCCACACCGCCATCTCATCGGTCGGATAATCAAAGAATTTCAGTACGCCTCCGGCAGGTATATACCAACCATGCTGGTTGCCACTTGTACCGGCACCAATCCAATAAGTCCATGTAGTAGTAAAAGGCATATAGCAGGTCATCATAAATGATTCGTATTCGGCTTCAGTCACCGGATAATTAGAAACATTCAATGTGCCATACATCTTCGGATCAAAATTATCCTCACAACTGCACATGATAAATGCAATCATGATAAATACTTTAAATAATTTATTCTTGCTCATATTTTCATTTTTTTCTTTCGTTACAGGTTCTCTTAAAAACATATTTTTGCTCCGAAGGAGTATGTTCTTGTCATCGGATATTCCGCCTTGGAGCCGTCGCCACCCGTCTTTATTTCAGGATCGACCCCAACAAACTTGGTAAAAGTCAGCGGATTCTGACAATCAATAAAAACCCGGATAGAACTTACATAATCACCTATTCTTCCCAGCTTTTTCCCCGAGAGATTATATCCCAAAGTAATATTCCTGACACGTACGAACGAAGCATTCTGATAATCTTCTTCAAAACCTACGTTACCGGGTAAAGCAACAGCCTTTGTCGAAGCAATGCCACGCCGGTTTCCATTCTGGTTCGTTTGAGAGTTCCAGATAGTATATACATATTTGTTCGAGTTCTTGGGACTTGTGTAATACACATCTCCGACAAGCGCCCAACGATATGCATAATTATAACGTGTACGTCCGAATTGTCCATACATAAATATATCCAGATCGAAATCCTTGTACACAAATGTGTTTCCAAATCCGATGTGAATTTTCGGAAGTGTATTCCTCATCTTTACATCATCAATCGTTATTTTATTATCCCCATTCGCATCCTTTATAATCGGATAGCCGGGTTGTTGTGCATCCGCCGGTAAAGATTTCTGCGATTCGGGCATATTGCTTTTATCTATATTGATTACGCCTTCCGTTTCATAATAGTAATAAGCATTTACCGGTTCGTTTTTACGGATTCGATATTCTTCATAATAATAGTTGGGCATCCGTTCTTTCCAAACGGCATTATGATGTGATAAGGTCAATTGTGACGTCCACTTAAACACACGGGGGATTTCATAGTTAAGTGAATTGATAGTTGCATCCCATCCATAACGTACATAATGTCCATAGTTCATCGGGACGGAAGATGTCATACTAAGCGGAGAGGAAGAATCATATCCCAGCAAGTTGGTTACATCATTACGGAACATATCGAAACTTCCCCAGATTCTATCCTTCAACACAGAAAAGTCTACACCTATATTCTTCATGGTAGTCTTTTCCCAAGTTACATTCGGGTAATCAGGACCGCTAAGCAGATAGGGTACATAAGTCACTGAATTGTTAGAGAATTTAATGTATTGTGCTGCCAGACTAAAAGTTCCATAAAGTGAACTGCCCAGGTTGTCATTACCTGTCTGTCCATAACTGCCACGAATCTTCAACTGGTCAATCCATGATATATTCTTCATAAACGGTTCGTTAGATAATTTCCAGGCTAATGACACTGAAGGGAAATAGGCATATTTCTTTCCCGGAAAAAATTTATCCGTTCCATCCCGGCGGATAGTAGCCGCAACCACATACCTGTCAAGCAAATCCACACTTGCCCTGGCAAATTGAGAACGACGTTCGTCGGCTGCCCTGAAAGAAGTCGGATAGAAAGTACCTTCCGCAGCTTCCACTTTATCAGCAGCAATGTGATCGTTAATCTGCTCGTAGTCAAGTTCAAGTCCATTTGAATCGTTCGTATATCTTCCCATACCCACTACGGCATCAACACGCAACAAATCTCCAAACTGCTTTTTGAAAGTCAGTGTCCCTTCCATGGTTTGGTTTCTACGCTCAACATATCCCAGATGCCCTCTCGATTTATACATATCCATAAAATAAATATCAGAAGGAATATACAGGTTACGATTAGCATTCTCCTTATTGATACCATACATCAAACGGAACGACAGCATATCCTTGATAATATCCACATCGGCAGCAAAGTTTAGATAGTAACCACTCGTTTTGGTGCGGTCGCTCACTTTTACCATTTCTGCAGGATTGGGGTAGTTCGAATATAAAGTAGGATTTCCTGCCGCATCCCTGATTGGCAAATAAGAAGGATAAGTCAATGCCGATTGGATAGCATCATAACCATTACCACCACCTCCACCACCGGAAGTTGAGTTTGTATATTCATTCTCATTTACATTGACAATTGCAGTCAACTTAAGAAATGGAAGCAATTGTGAAGATATGTTCGTCCGAAGAGCATAACGCTCCATTGCAGAGTTTTCTACCGTACCTTCCTGTTTATAATAGTTTCCGGACAAGTAATATTTCAGTAGTTTAGATCCTCCTGTAATTGTGATGTTATGGTTATTGATACTACCATCTTTCAACACACAATCCAGCCAGTCTGTTGTTTGAGCGGCAGCTATCTGTTGAGGTGAGAATTGAGGCACCCATTTATTATCAAAAGGTTTATCGCCATAGGGATACATGCCGTTCGTAAATAAATAGTTTTCCTTATTGAAAATGTTAGCAACATTCATATATTCCTCTCCGCTCAAAGGTTCCAGATACGGATAGTTTTTCACGATAGAGTAATTTCCCTCATAAGTGATCTGTGGACGAGTTTCAGTACCTTTCTTCGTAGTAATCAATACGACACCATTGGCTGCGCCAATTCCATAGATGGAGGCAGATGCATCCTTTAATACTTCGATAGATTCAATATCGGCCGGATTAAGTCCTGCCAATCCCGAACGATTGATAGAATTAGGCATGACCTGATTTCCGTTTCCAACCTCTAAAGAAGTGGAAGGCATCATTACTCCATCCACTATAAAAATAGGAGTGCCTGCACCACGAATGGAAAGGTCGACTGCTCCACCCGGTTGTGGGCTTGCTAACGTAGCTTCCAGTCCGGCTGCCCGTCCAAGCAACATCTGCGACATATTACTTGTTGCGGCTCTTGATATTTTTTCTGTTTTGACCGTTGCTATGGAAGTGGTCAGATTCTTACGGGTGGTCGTTCCATAACCTACCACAACAACCTCATCCAATTGTTTTGAATCTTCTTTCATCGTCACGTTCAACGTCATCGGCCTGGTTATTTTCTGCGTATATGTAGTGTAACCTATTGAAGTAAATTTCAGTGTCGAACCTTCCGGAACCTGCAACTGATAATTGCCGTCTATACCGGTGATGGTTCCTTGAGTCACCCCCTCTATCATCACAGTCACTCCCGGAAGAGTCTCTCCAGATTCGTCCACGACCTTTCCTGTCACCTTGACTGTCGGCTTGTTATCCTGCTGTTGAGATGAAACTTTGTTTAATACAATCTGGCGTTTTTCAATCGTATAAGATACTCCTTCGCCTTTAAAAAGTTTATCCAGTACCAGAGTCATCAGTTCATTCTTCACAGAAATGCTCACTATACGGCTAACATCAACAATATCTTTGTTATACAGGAAGCGATATTCTGTCTGATTTTCGATACTAGTCAAGACCTCCTCTACAGTCACGTTCTTCAGTCGTAATGTAATTTTGGCGGATTGTGCAAGGATAGGTATACTGACGGCTTGCAGAGCTATACAAAACAACCATATAGCACAAATTCTCCCCATTTTTACATTCGCAGGTACATTAATTCTCTTTTTCATTTTTCTAATTGAAATAAGTTTCATACCTTTACATGTTTGGTTATTGGTTCTACAAATAAGTTGATTAACGAATAACTGAATCTTAGGAAAGGAAGGTGAGTCAGACCTTCCTTTTTTATCAGTTTTTTCGGAAGTAAAATTCACTGATTATGTCTTTCCCATGGCTTGTATTATTTAAAGGTTAATAAATGTGTTTTTCTCTCGTTCCTATCAATAAGACGTTTCTAAAAATAAAAGCCACATCCCATATCACATTATTTTTTCATCCGGACTATTTTTTCATCAAACTATCGTTTATCCCAAATAATCTTTCTATTTTTACCCCCAACAATAGAATCTCTACTACAATACTATGTCAAATATCCAACAACAGACTTCCGATGACCGTTTTCTGGTAATAGCACTGAAACAGGATGATAAACAGGCTTTTACCCGATTATTCCATGCCTACTACAAAGATCTGGTGTTGTTTGGCGGTACTTACATTCCAGAGAAATCTACCTGTGAGGATATTGTACAGAATATCTTTCTCAAATTATGGAATGACCGGAAAACACTGGAAATTGAGAACTCACTAAAATCATATTTACTGAAAGCTGTCCGAAACTACTGCCTGGATGAATTGCGCCATCGCAGGATTATAGATGAACACGTTGCTTATGAACTTAAATCGGGCTCTATAGATATAGATACAACGGAAAACTACATACTTTACTCCGATTTATGCCGGCAACTCAAAAATGCATTGGAACAATTACCTCCCCAGGAAAGAGAAGTATTTGAAATGAGCCGGTTAGAAAATATTAAATATCAGGAAATAGCCAATCGCCTCAATATCTCTGTCAGAACAGTGGAAGTACGCATCAGCAAGGCTTTGAAACAGCTTCGCATTTTATTAAAAGATTTTTATTTGCTACTTTTTTTCTTTCTTTTCCACTAATGGATGTGGGATTTTCTTTCTGAAACGTCTATTATATATAAGGTAAAATGCATATGATAAATAAAGATTCAGACATAGAAATTATAATTTCCAAATATCTCTCGAAAGAGGCTACACCAGAAGAAATAAAGGTACTGGAAGATTGGATATCGGCTACTCCCGAAAACTATAAGAGCTTTCTATCACAAAAGAATGTGTGGGAAGTCAGTCACCCGGCTTTTAATCCGGAAGAGATAGATGTGGACAGCGCGCACAGAAAAGTTATGGAGCAGATTCTTCATCAAAATCAGCCGACATCGGTTCGTCCAAAGTTGTCCTTTCTGTACTACTGGCAACAAATTGCAGCTATACTGCTTCTCCCTTTGCTGATAGTATCCGCTTATCTTTATTTGAAACCTGCTTCTCAAATTGCAGAAACTTATCAGGAGTTATTCACTCCTTACGGTACCTGGTCGGTAGTGAATCTGCCCGACGGCTCTAAGGTTTGGCTAAATGCCGGAAGTTCTCTAAAGTATCCGACTCAATTCAATGATAAGCAAAGAGTGGTTTCAATGCAAGGTGAAGCCTATTTTGAAGTAGAATCCGACAAGGAGCATCCGTTCATCGTAAAAACGAAAGAACTGACTGTAGAAGCTACCGGCACAGCATTCAATGTGAATGCATATACCTCGGACAATGTAACAGCAGTGACATTAGTAAAAGGAAAGGTAGCAGTAACTCTTGACAAGAAAAAAACAATTTCCCTTTCACCGGGAGAGAAAATAGACTATAATCTGGCAACTGCTTTGTATAACGTCAACAAAACCAATACTTACAAATGGTGCTCATGGAAAGATGGAGTACTCATTTTTAGAGACGACCCACTGGAATATGTATTCAAACGTTTGGGACAAACTTATAATGTGGAGTTTATTTTGAAAGATGCCGAATTAGGAAAATATTCCTATAAGGCGACTTTTGAGGGTGAATCTTTGAATGAGATCTTGCGCTTGCTCGAAATGAGTGCACCTATTCGCTGTAAAGAGGTTAGTAACCGCAATACCAATAATGAGAAGTTTGAAAAGCAGCGTATAGAGGTGAGCAAGACTATCCAATAAAGGTCGTTTCACTCTGTGTAAAACGACGTTTCCGTATGCTCTGACAGGAAATGATACTCACCGCTATGAGAATTAATTCTCATAGTAATGAGAAAAAGTTCTCACCGCAATGAGTATTTTTTCTCATTACGGTGAGAATGTTTGAGAATTCTTAATAGCATTAAGTCATATGACATCCGGGTGTCGTACAACTGATTCATGCAGTATCTTTTTTTCTTTACTGAATATTTCTATTAAACAAGAAGCTATTTCTTATTAATATCTTCTGCAGCATAGACTCTAACATAATCAACATACATATCTGAGCCATTTCCATATCTTTCTAAATCTATTGGCCATCCACTAATACCTCCAATAGCATAATTAATCATAAACAAATGAGGAAAATCTCGCGAAATTTCATTAGTAGGATGACGAAAAACTTCGATATCATCTAAATAATAAACAGTATCTTTTAATCCGATATAAAGACCATAAGTATGAAAAGTGGTAGACCAAGAAGATTTTCCTCCCAATGCTAACATATCAATGCTCTTTGCCGGATGTGGCTTGGCTTTACCATTTTCATCTCTCTGTCCCCAAAAGTGACTAGTACAAGAATATCCCCAATAATTAGGATTTCCCTTACCCCGTCCTCCATACGCCTCTACAATATCCAACTCATCTCCCGGAGCATGTCTTATTTGATTGATTGTCCAAAAAGCTGGCCAAGTGCCCGGAGCCGACTGCGCAATAAAACAACATTCCAAGTAGCATGGAGCCTTTACCCAAAATCCTTCACCATCCATATTTACAGATGCTATCAATCCCGTACTTCCCTTGGTATCCTTTCTCTTTCTCGCCGCAATCTTCAAATAAGTATCAACTTGAAAAAAGGGATTATCCGGACCATCCACATCGGAAAAAGGCCATCCGCTAAAATCTCCCCATAGTGGTTTATGAGCATTATAGCGAGCTCCCCGCCCATCATTTGAGATTGATAACCCTTTGTCAAAGTCATCACTAAAAACAAGTTTCAACCCCTTTGCTGCCGGCGGATCTTTTTTAGGAATTCCTTGTTTCCAAGAAATCCCTCCCTTATTATAAAGCTGTAATTCAAAGATATCTTTCTTACCATTTTCTGCTTGAGCATAAATTCGAATATTCATCGGACCTGCCGGAAGAAGTTCTGCATCAAAAGTAAAACGTCCTGAACCATCTTTTTTTAGCTTTAGTCCCCGAGGAGTCAGATTAACATCATATCCCCAATCACTTTTATTTTTCTCCGTTGGTTGACTCCAGCATAAAGCTTTTGCCGTTTTCATCCCTTTTGCCTTAAATTGTACCTCAACTTTCCCTTGTACTTCACTTCTACATAGCGGACTAATAATCTGAATAGCTTCGACCCAATCAGTATCCTGAACATGTTGTCCATAATTAAAATCCATATAATTAGGATCCTGTGCCCAAGCTAGCATATCTATAGCAAAACTTGCTAATAAAATCATTATAATACGTTGTAATATTTTCATTATATATACTTTAATATTATTCATCTTTTATCTACACTAGAAATATCTCGTATTTTTATCTCCTAGTTTAAACCACACGGACTTAACGAATCGACATCTATTAAGTTATCGGATGAGCCTAATGTCATCTTAACATCCGGTTTGAAGACAGTCCCTGAATCTTTCAGATATTTCAGATAGCAAAGACCTAACTGCCAATCAGTAGAATATGTAGGAACACTTGTGTTCAAAATAACCACATCTCCACCTACTGATTTCAAACCAGCCAGTCCATCCAATTGCCAAAATGCATGACAGTCCTGAATTATCAAATCACCACCTATCTTTTCTAACGGTAATGGTCTTGTCGGATCCTTAAAGTTTAGTTCCCAGAACCACTGAATGTCTCTTAATTCAAAATCACCTTCCACTTCCGTCAAGTTCTTGAATGTTTCACTGTTCACATTAGAAGTAACAATCCCTATCAATCTTAAATCTCCTTCAACTTTAGTTATGCAATTAAAGGAACTCCATCCTTGAAAACCTCCACAAGCAAAATTCGGACAATTTTCAATTATAAAATCGCCATGAATAATACGATATTTATCAGGTGCCTCTTGGAAACCTGAAGGATCAACCAATTTAGGACAGTTTTTTATAATAATACCTCCTTGACAATCAATGACATTAAAAAAATGTCTTGTTGACTCAATGCTGAGGTTATCCCATGTAACTACTCCTGAAACGCTTTCGATACGATATTGCACTTGATTCATCATTTCCTGCGTAATATCTTGTCCTTTTATCGTCAAGTTAATCGCCTTACCTTTAGGACCTTCCAAAAATAATTGCATCTCTCGTGCGCCATTTATCTCATAATCCTTTGGTATACCATCATCCTTTGAGGGATTAAAACCATCACAAGCATCAATCATGCTTAAGTCTACTAATTCTCCATCGCTATATGTAAGAACAACGTCTGAAGTGTTTTTCACTATTTCGTCTTCTATCCATGCCTTGACCATACACCATCCGGGACGACCTGTCGAGCCATAGGTCGGAATTTCCCCATCAGCATTCCCATTTCTGGTAATTTCGATTCCGTTGCCGATAGATTTTAGAGATTCAAAACCAGTCAAACTGGCCACTTTGGGATTGTTTTTATAAATCAATTTCCCGCCAATCTCCTGTAATGCCATCATAAATGTTTGCATATTTACAATATTGGAGCAACCGCTAATCTCTAAATCTCCCCCAACTTTCTTTAATAATGGCATACCGTCCAATTCATCACCCCGCGTACCTTGGTATGGATTATTAAGTATTCTGAAATCTCCAGTAATTTCCTTTATTTGAGCAAAACTACTTCCCTTTCCCCAGAACTTTATCGGAGTATTATCTATAATTAAATCTCCATTGATTTTTTCATAAAAACGTAAGCCATTACTAAAAATAGCATCGTATCCATTTCCAGGAGTGTTATTGCGAAATATTATACCGCCTTCCACACTAACAACATCAAAAAATCCTTCTGTATTGGTTATAACTGTTCCTTCTATAGTCAACGTACCAATAATCTTTTTCAGCTTTCCTGTCAACAATTTCAGCACTTCGTCCGTTATCTCACTACCTGATATTGTTAAATTACGCACGGCGGTATTGGTTGGAGCAAACTCCAAAGCATCTTTACGAGAAGCAATCGTATAACTCGAAATTCCATCTTCCAACTTACCTATATCTTCTATATCTGCGGCTGCATTAGGATGATTATCAGCAATACGGAATGTACCATCAAACTTTCCTTTTTCATATAAATACCTCAATGGGAGCAATCCATAAGAATAATCTTCTCCCACCAAAGGCTTATCTTCTCCCAAGGCTTTATTATTAATAACACTAATAGTGCCGGCACCACTCTGTATATCCAGAAGCCCCGAGATATCTGTTAATAGGACATTATTATTAATTACTAATTCTCCATTAATCTCTTTCAGTTTTGACAAATCTGATATTTTTATAAGTTTAGAATTGCCCTCAATCCTTAACTCTTCATGCACTGATGCTAAATTCGGAAGAGACAGGTCAAGTACATTGGTATTCTTAATAATCAAAGTTCCAATAGAAGCAAACTTTAATGCAGACAAATCTGTTATATCCTCTCCTGAAATAATAAGATAAGATATATTTCCCGATTCCAAGAAGTTATTTACATCCTTTTGTGTAGTTAAATTATAACCAACAGCTGAATCACCTCCATCATCATCTTTACAACCACCAACATGAATGACAAAGAGCAAACATAATACTCCTAACATAATCGAACGTATATTTTTCATAACCACTAATTTAAAAGTTCTACAAATTGGTATTTTACATTTTATAAACTATCCCGGTTCTCTACCATTTCAAAAGATGGAGGGATGGATTCAGGTAATGAGGCCCATGATTTATTAGGATATTCTCCCATTATCAACTCAAGCTTACCTCCTTTTTCCAGCTCTTCATGACTGAACCATGATTTATTCCAGACACGTCCATTCAAAGTAGCAGATTGAATGTATTTATTCTGAGGAGCATAATTCTTACATACTACTTCGAATGTTTTACCATTATCCAATTTTATTACAGAACGCTCAAAAACCGGACTTCCTATCACATACATTGGTAACCCCGGTGTTATGGGGTAAAAACCTAAAGAAGAGAAAGCGACAAAAGCTGATAACCCTCCTCCATCTTCATCACCAGGTACTCCCATTACGTCATTACGAAACCACTGCTCCAATAAACGACGAATCCTCTTTTGGGTGCGCCAGGGAGCACCTGCATAATTATATAGATAAGGGATGTGTAAACAAGGCTCATTCGCCATTGAAAATTGTCCCACATTACCTGTATGATCTGCATTCTGGCTATAAAAATGAACTCGGTTCTGTCCTAATGGAGTATAGTACATACGTTCCAGTTCATCAATAAAAGACTGATTACCACCAATCATATTCACCAAATCAGCAATATTGTGTAATAAATCCCAACGATATATCCAACCATTATTCTCATCATAAGCATCTCTAAATCCAACTCCCCAAGAATATCGATAATCAAATGGTTCTACAAAATTGCCTTTACTATCTTTTGGATGAAAGAATTTAGTAGCTGGATTAAATATCTTTTTATAATTCAGACTTCTATGCAAAAAGTATTGATAGTCTTCTTTCTTATCCAACGCTTTAGCAATCTGCGACAAGCACCATTCGTCATATACTGTTCCCAAAGTTACTGCAACAGGCTGCCTCCTCTCAAAAGAATTCACTTCTACAACTGTTTCCTGTTCCCCAGGGACAAGTGACGGGAAATAACCATTTTTTAAGTAAAATTCATCCAATACTCCTGCTTTTGCATCAGACCACGGAATAAGTGTTTTTTCAGTTATAGCTGTCTTACAAGCTTCATAAGCCTTCGACAAATTAAAATTCCTCAATCCTTTATTGTAAGCATCTATAAAGGTAGCAACTCCATGATTACTATTCATACTATGATTATCACCCGTAGCCACAGGAAATGTTGGCATCCAATAATTATCCCGCTCTTCCGCCATCCGGATATATGAACTCAACATATCTTGCTCAACAGCCGGATCCATAATAACTCGTAACGGATGTGCTGCGCGAAAGGTGTCCCAAAACCAATCATCTGTATAGAAAGGTACTCCATTGTCATTATGTACCTTTTTATCAAATCCACTATAATAATATCCATCTTCCGAGATGCATACAGGACGCTCACAGACCCGATATATAGAAGTATAAAATACAGTTTTCTGGTCTTCATCATTGCCCTGAACAGATATTTTATTCAATTTTTCATTCCATATATTACGTCCTATCCGTGCTACGCTATCTACATTATATCCTTCAATTTCCCGATACAGATTCCTTCTTGCCTGTTCGCTACTAATAAATGAAATACCATAACGAATTTTCATCACACGAACCTCTTTGGGGAATTTTAAAACGACACAGCTTCCTCCATTAACCTTTTGCTCCATTCTTTGCTCTGACAGAATTCCACTGGAAACTGGCGGCACTTCCGTCTCCAAATAAATATAAGCCCTATCCTCTTTACCAATTGGTTGATCGCCCGAAATTGTATTTCCCGCCACTTTCAGGTTTCCTTCTTTTGAATTTAAAATCAAATAGGAATCAGCATGATTATTAAAATCAATTTCATATACAGCCGATTGATGTGAAGGAGCATATTTAACTCTTGCATTCAGACTATCTAATAGAACACTATAATAGTAGGGCTTCACTACTTCTTGATCATATTCATATGCAACTACCGGTTTTAAGCCCAATGTATCACCCTGATATGGACTCAAATTAAACGCAAATCCACCTCGATGTCCAATCAAAAATAATGGCAAACCATTTAAACGATCCCCCGTATAGTCCAAGCGTTGAGCATACACTCGCATCATACTATTAGGAAGATGTACAGTTGGATAAGTAGGTACTAATAGATGACTTATATTGCCAATATATGCATTTACATAATCAACAGGAGTCTTCTGATCTTGACACACGCATCCGATTCCCAACAACGGAAAAATGAATATTATTATCAATAACTTTACTTTCTGCATAATACTAATAAATATTTTTCAAACATTACTTTACAACTTTACGTGGAGCATACAGTCTCGTAAAGTCATCTTGAACAAATCCTGTAATAGTTATCGGTAAATAACTGATGGTAACAATAACTTTTCCATTTAATACTTTCAACTGTTGTACTCTTCCAAAAATGTCAGTCACATTCACCTTTTTCGTATTTGGCAAATACAAAGTTTCTTCTTTACTGCCTTTTTCTGTCCATAAACACAATTGATTCTTTCCCTGATTATCATAAGCGAAACCATATGATTGACCAGCATACTTCCCAACAGGAATTGCATGTCTATAATTATTCACCATATTAGAGAAAGCTACAGCAGAGGGTTTCACACTAAGTGATTCATTAAATCTAAGAATTCCAAAGAAGGATTCCGGATTATTCGGACCAAAAGGCTCATCAGCCATTTCATACCAAAAAACTTTTTTAGCTCCATAATATAAATGAGATAAATAAGTTCGAACTAAATAAGCCGCTTGTTCGTATTCTGTCACAGGGATATACCGATTCGGTTCACCATTATTTTTATAAGTAGTCCATCCTACTTCTGTAACCCACATTTCTGTAGGTACTTTCATCTTTTTCAATCCTCTTTGATGCTCATCATAAAAACCGGAAGCAAATTTTTCTGTTTCAGGGTATATTTTATCATTTACATACGGATGAATAGCAGTAATGTCAATGTATGGAGCGGCTCCTCTTTCATTAACAAAGTACTCAATCCACTCATCTTCCCCCGGCCACATCAATTTAATAGCTGGATCAACAGCGCGTATAGAATCACACATTTGTTTAATAAGATCAGTGAAAGGTTTCCCCCAACCTTGTGGACGCCATTGCTGTCCTTGCGGATGCGGCCAGCGCTTAGACCACCCACCAAAATTATTCGGTTCATTTTGAGACTCAAACACAACAAAATGTCCTTTTGTCAATTCTACATACTTTTTTAAGATGGATACGTCTTTATTCCATGTCCAAACTCCTTTATCATTTTGAATACCATCAAATGAATTGATATATCCGAATAAATTAAGCCAGCAAATATGATGGCGATCTAGATAATCCAAATCAGGATCGCTATCCAGATTTTCTTCAACAACTTTCTTCCAATTACTTTCATCACGTACCCAAGCTATTCCTAATTTCTGTTGTACAGCTGCAATATTCCATTTCTTATAATCATATCTTGCATAATGCCCACAGATACCAAATGGAGAATCCCAATCCTTTTTCGTAAGAGTCACATTAGGTATAACACCGAATCCTTCTTCAATCGTATCAGATTTCAAGGTTGATTCAGCGATAACTTTAAGAGTATAATACCCTAGATCTTTTTGCTTTAACGGATAATGGACAGCCATGTTCTTATCTCCCTTTATTGTATACGATTTTCGACTTAGCACTTTCTTATCAGTATCTAACAATTCAACTATCACTTTCTTATAAGGTTCGTTCAGCTGTATAAAAGCCTTCCCAGCTTCTCTAACATGGTAAAGCGCTCCTGGTTGATCGAATGTTATTCTAACCGGAAAATTCTTTTCATTTTCTACATTAGCTAATGCTATGGTATTACATAACATGAATGTGCACAACATACATATTACAATTACTGTCTTGAATATATTTCTCATATCTAATTTATTTTAGTTGTGTTTTAAGGAATATCAGTCATCTCAAAAACTAATGTACCACCATTCATTATTTGCGTATGGGATATTGTATTGGTTACTAAATTTCCATTCAACATTACAGACTTTACATATTTATTTGCTGACGAATAATTTTGAGCTTTTACTGTGAAATACTTACCGTTTAGCAAATGAATAGTAGCTTGAGGGATCTGAGGGGCACCTAACACATAATTACCACTAACCGGATCTACCGGATAAAAACCCAATGCGCTGAACATATACCATGCCGACATCTGCCCACAATCATCATTACCACACAGTCCATCGGACTTAGGCAAATAGAACTTATCAAAAATTTCTCTTACCAACTCTGCTGTACGCCACTGTTCGCCCGCAAGAGTATACATATATACCACATGGTGACTTGGTTCATTTCCATGTGCATATTGTCCAATTAATCCAGTAACATCACCAACAAAACCAGCACTTTTCGCATCGGACTGCAAGAAAAATAAAGAATCCAACTTGGTTATAAAGGCCTCTTTTCCTCCCATTAAATCTATCAAACCATCAATATCATGCAAAACATGCCATGTATACTGCCATGCATTCCCCTCCGTATAGTCGCCCCCCGCTGTACCAGCATGAGATAAAGCCAACTTGTCAAAAGGCACACGCCAGTTGCCTTTCGTATCCTTCCCCCTCATCAGTTGACTTTCCGGATCAAACAAGTTCTTATAATAATTAGCTCTCTTCATGAAAAAACGATAATCTTCTTCTTTGCCTAATTTCCGTGCCAGTTGTGCTGCACAATAATCATCATAAGCACCTTCTAATGTACGGGACACAGCTTCATCCTTAATCAAATCAATTGGATAATATCCATATTCATCATAGATATTCCATTCTGAACGATAATGATTTCGGGTCAAAGTATTTTTCACTTCACCATATACCTGTTCCGGATCTATCCCTTTAATATCTTTCATACAAGCTTCCACTACTACAGGAATTCCATGGTTGCCGATCATACAATAATTTTCCTTTCCCCACAAAGCCCAAATAGGTAAGAATCCTTGTACTTTACTATGGGTTAACATTGTATTTATCATATCAGGCACCTTTTCCGGAACCAATATTGTGTACATAGGATGGGCGGCACGAAAAGTATCCCATAGAGAAAAGGTTGAATAGTATTCACCTGACAAAGAGACAAAAATAGAATCATTAGCCCCACGATATTTTCCATCTACATCGGCTATATTGTTTGGTTGAAAAAAGAGATGGTACATGGATGTATAAAAGTTTCTTTTTTGCTCTACACTTCCTTCTATCTCAACTCGTGACAATATATCTTCCCATCTTTTGCTACTCCTCTCTTTCACTTGATTAAAATTCCAGTGTGCCAATTCTGAGTCCATATTCCCATACGCCCCCTCTATGCTGACTGTAGATAAAGCAACTTTAGCCTGTAACACATCTCCCTTTTTCTGATTAAAATGAAAAACGCAAATAGGAGCCTTATTATGTTCATTCCCTTTTATCGTATCAATAGATACAATCGGTTTATCAAACTGAATAATATAATACAATTGCCGTTCTACCCATCCTTTCAAATGATGAAATCCTGATATTGTATAATCATCCACAACATTCACCTTTGAATGAATGACACGAGTTTCATACTGTTCTTCCGTACTAACAGAACCACTTTGAAAATTAATATACACTGCTCCTCCGTCTCGATCAAAAGAGTATTTATGTATGGCAACATGAGGCGTGCAACTTAATTCTACTTTAACATGATTATCGTCTAAATACACAGAATAATATCCTGGCGAAGCTATCTCTGTATCTTTAGAATATTTACTCTTAAAGTCTTTTCCCGAAACTCCGGAAAATGGCATCATCAAAAGATCACCCATATCAGGAATACCAGTTCCATTGAGTTTATTTTGAGTAAATCCCCAAATCAGCGAATCGTTATAATTATAGCCACTGCAATGTTCCCAGCCAAAATTTCCAGTTTGAGGCCCTGGCTGAACAAATCCTAAAGGACAAGCTGCTGCAGGAGTTGTATGTCCTGTATAAGCAGTACCTACAAATGGGTCAACGTATTGAGTCAAATTACGATCTTTCACATCTGTAGATTTGCAAGAGTAAAATCCACAAATAAAGAATAAAATAATTATCAGATATATTTTCATACAACTTTACCATTTAATAAATTAATAAGTCATTCATTCCACCCGTTCTATTCTAAAAGAATAACTTATAGGCCTATTTTCCGGAATCATATATTTAGGGAGAGGTATGTCTCCACACGTTGCATTCCCCAATCCCTGTTGTATGCAATCCAAATTAAGATAAACTTCCGGCCTCTTTATTTCCTTTAGTTTGAAGTCATGGGTAGCCTCCCACAAATCCTGATCGGTATAATGCAAAGCACTAAAACTTAAGTTGTCTTTTGACGTTATCTTTAGTCCGTCTCCCTTTGCATCTGTAATTGTCACCCAACGGATTTTTTCACGATTTCCCATACTCTGAGACCGCACGTAATGTTCTGATGCCATATCATCAACAGTCATATTATAGCATCCTATCATAGCAGACTGAACCCTATCAATATAATTCTCATGAGGCCCACAACCATACCATTGAACATTTTCATAGCCGGAAGGCATTATCAATTGAAGTCCCAAGCGACGAATGATTGCCGCATCCGCATATTTCGTGAAACTTGCTTCCACATCTATAACACCATTCTCATAGATAATGTACTTTACTGAATATGGGATTTCAATTGGCTTGGGAGCATCTACGTTTACTGTAGCATTAATTATTAACGTTACAAATTTTCCAGTCTCATCCAATTTATAATTAAAAAGAATATTCTTAATATTTGATTTATAATAATGTTGGTCTGTATACTTATCATTCCCCACACTACGATACCAGTTTAACACCAGCCCACCGTTATTATATATCCTTTCTTTTCCACTATATTTCAACGAAAGAAGTTTTCCATTTAACTTATTGAATAGAATTTGAAACTTCGAGCCATATATACCTAAACTATCCTTCAAAACATCAATCTTCAATTCTCTTAAAGATGACAAATCAACCGTTGCAACAGAAGGGCGTTCATTTAAAGGGATTTGCTCTTCTGCTATACAATAACCGGCTTCTGCCCAAGGCATTTTATTCTTTGTCAAAAAATAAATATTCAGGAAAAATTCACTGTCACTATTAATTTTTGTTGTATAAGGTATTGTTAGAGTTGCCTTCTCATTTGGAGGCAAATTAAGCCCTTCGTTTATGGTCCCTTGTTCTATTTCTATTCCATTTTTCAAGATTTTCCAAACTACACGAAAATTATTCAAATTCAGGAAGTCATAGCCATTACTCACTTCAATCTTACCCGCAGACATTGCCAATGGCCGCAATTTTATATACTGATATACTTTTTTCACCTCCAGCAACTTGGCTGTCACCCGACGGTCAGGCGTCACCAGCCCATTGCAACAGAAGTCCGCATCATTCGGTTTATCTCCAAAATCTCCTCCATAATAATAATGACTCGATGGTGCTCCTACTTTATTAATACCTTGATCAACCCAATCCCATATACAAGCACCAATCATACGTTGAGACTTATTCTCAATATACTCCCAATATTCAGCTAAATTTCCCGGAGCATTTCCCATAGAATGAGCATACTCACATAAAAAGTAAGGCTTATCTGTATCCAACTGGTCAAAACGACTCATTCGTGCAATATCAGGATACATCTGCGAATCAATATCGGCAGCATCATTCTTTCCTTCATAGTGTACGGGACGCGAAGGATCTAATTCTTTCGCTCGTTTATACATTGCGTCAAAATTAACGCCCGCTCCTCCCTCGTTTCCAAGAGACCAGAAAATAATAGAAGGATGGTTCTTATCCCTTTGGATTACTCTAGTAATTCTATCCAGAAATGCAGGTTGCCAAGAAAGTTTATCACTTAATCCATGATTCCCATGATTCTCAAGATCCGCCTCATCCATCACATATAGACCGTAGTAATCATATAAAGCATACATTTTAGGACTATTGGGATAATGACTAGTACGTACTGTGTTAATATTATGTCGCTTCATCAGTTCAATGTCCTTTATCATTGTAGATACAGGTACAGCTTTACCAAATCTCGGGTCTATATCATGCCTATTGGTTCCTTTAAAGAAAACTTGCTCATTGTTTAAATAAACACGCTTATTCTTTATCTCTATTTTACGAAAACCAAACTTTGAAGACATTGCTTCTGTCTCTTTACCCTCATCATCTCTTAAAGCCAAGATTACAGTATAAAGTTGCGGGGATTCAGCCGACCACAATAAAGGTTTCTCAACCAATGTACAAATGCTTAATTTATTTTCTTTATTCTTGAATAAGTTTTCTATCGGCTGAACCTGATTAACAACCAGCTTTCCAAAAGGGTCCCAAAGTTGTATTTCAACACTATTCCCTTTTGCCACTTTCCCTCCATCATTTTTAATCCACAAATCAACATTTAGTTTTGATGAAAGAAGATCGTCAACCAGAAAATCCGATCTTAAAGAAAAATCACGTATATACATTTGAGGCGTGGCATAAATATATACATCACGATGTATACCACTCAAACGAAACATATCCTGATCTTCAATATAGCTCCCGTCAGTCCAACGATACACTTCTACCGCCAGAATGTTTTCACCTACGTTTACAAACGAAGTAATATCAAATTCCGCATCATTGTTAGCCCCCTGACTATAACCTACCTTACGTCCATTTACCCAAACATACATACCACTATATACTCCGTCAAAATGAAGAAAGATTTTCTTGCCATCCCAATCTTTTGGTATTTGAAAATTACGACGATATGAACCGACCGGATTCATCTCTGTCTCATTAGTAAACCCTTTTTGTGGTAGAATCTTTGAAGGTAAATTTTTAAACGGGTAATTTACATTTGTGTATATAGGAGTACCATATCCCAGCATTTCCCAATTAGAAGGTACCGTTATCTCATCCCAAGTCGAAGTATCATAAGTTGTTTTATAAAAGTCGACCGGACGCTCTGATGGTTGCTTCGTCCAATAGAATTTCCATAGCCCATTTAATGAACTATAAAATGAAGAAGAAGGCGTCTCCCATGGTTTCTCATAATACAATCTATCATTCCGTAAACTTTCTATTGAAGGATAGGGTATATAAGTACTATGCCCTGGTTCTTTATTCACAGCAAATATTTGTTCATTTTCCCATTCATGCTTTCCACGGATATTCTCCGGAGGTAGTTTTACAGAGGTTTTAACAAGCTTCCAAGTTGTTTCTGAAACATTTATAGCATATATTTCGGCACCTTCTTTCTCATTTCCTTTAAAAGTAATTCCCCAGTTTGAATCATTATGCAAAATAGCATAACGTCCATCCCTATCCGGTACTATACGCCAATGTTGATTCACATTCGCTCTACTGTAATCCCACAGATTCAATGGATGTTTACCATTATCTGTATCGACAATATCCAAACTTTTGGCCGTAAACGGACTATAAATTACATAACATTCCTTGTAAGGTACAATTCTCCATAATTGTCCTTTAGCTCCTTTCTTTTCTTTTTCCAGGAAAACGCCAGTCATATTGGTCGGACTTTCATGATTATCCAGAACCAATCCCTTTGGACTTACAATTTTATAAAGTATATCTTCTTGAATTTCTTGAGCAATCAAATTGCACTTGCAACAAAAAAGAAAAGAAAATAAACCTATGAAAAAAAGAATATTTTTCATACTTATTAATTATAGTAAAAAATTATCTGACCATACAATTCACAGGTTTATAGATAATAACCTATTATTTCTGCAACTCCAAAACATATGGATATGTAGACATTGTCAAACGTACAGAGTTGACATTGTCCAATGTTTCAATCTCGGAAGAGCTATATGTAGGATCGTAAATTTTCACTGATTTAAATGTATTATCAAAATTAATGGTCACTTTCTCATTCCCACCAGAATACTTCTCATCCCAAACAACTAGCATAAACCGTCCTGTACTCTTTTGTAACAAGAGATAATGAACAGTAGCCGGTTTCATCGGTATCGAGAAAGTCAAAGTTTCTAAAGTTGTCTCCGCCTGTGGATTATCAGCTAGAATAGACGTCAAATTATGCAAATAATGCGCAGCAACTTTTGGAGTGCCATCTTGATTAAAAAAAGCAAAGGCAGCGTGATTTGTTTCATCACTATGAGTTTTCAATAAATAGATGGCCGTATATGCCCATCCTCTTTTAAATTGAGCTAAATACAAATTCATATACATACATCCTTGCATTTCCTCGGTGAGTATATCTTCCCCTTGTTGGCCAATAGTGATACCCGTTTCTGTAGTAACTCTGGGCAAAGTTGCTAGTTCTTTCTCCGTATAACCAGAGAAACCATTAACCCATGTAATACCATAATTTCCATACAGACCGTCTGCGTGAGAATCCGCTGACGGATCTGAAGCTCTCCAAGTCATATTATCATGTATACCAGGCCATGACGGATGCGATATATAATTATGGCAATTAGCATAATCTGCAAATTTAGTCCCGACTGGATACAACGCTGAACTCCCTTCCGGTATTTCAAGATATTGAAGTCCTACATTATCTGTTTCAGCTCCATTCTCACTAATATGAAACACAGGATATTTTTTCAGCACTTCATCTCCTTTGACTATCGAATATAAATCCCGCATTAAATCAGCAATGGGTAACCAAGTTCCATTGCTACCACCGGTAACTCCATTGTAGACAACAGACCAATTATTAGGCTCATTAGGACCTTCAAAAGCTAGAAGAGCTCCGGCTTCTGCAAGCTTCCGTGTTTTCAATATTTTGTCAGTCAGACTTGCTGTTGTTAAATCTCCTCCGCTACTCGTGCCAATGCAAACTTTTGCTCCTGTCTCTTTATGCAAAGTTATAATATCATCCAACTCCTGATCTGCTCCATATCCTCCACGAATCCACCGGGCTCCCAAATAGTTTATAAAATCAATTGTCTGATATAAATACTCCCCTCTTGACACAATGGAAGAATTTACTCCAATGCTATTTAAGAAATCATTTGCACTTTTAGCACTAACCGTCTCTTTCACCAAAATATGATCATATTCCAACGGTTCTGTTTCACATGATAATAACAAAGGAAACATTAATATATAGAAGAAGTTTTTCATATAATATAAATTTAAAATTCAAAACCAAACTATTCTATCGGAGCCCCATATACCTCTATTTCAGATAAGAAAGCATACTGATTAGGTCCCTTTGTCGCCGTATATCTAAAATAACGAGCTTCCGGTAAAAGAACCATTGTATATGTTTGCCCTGCATCTTTTTGCGAATCAAAAGCAAATGTTCCCATGTCGGTCCAATCATTTCCATTTAAACTTACCTCAAATTTATGTTCGGTCTGTCCTCCATTATTACCTTGTCTTCTGTAGCACACAAAACTGCTAATAATATATTCTCGTCCCATGTCAACAATAAACCAGTGCGGATAGCCAGGTTGAGCTTTATCCCATTGAGTATGCCAAAAAGTAGTCAGGTCTCCGTCTATTGTAGCCTGCGCTAAACCTGCTATAGGAGAATCGCTCCATTCCGCTTCTTTAGGTTCTTCACTATCACATCCAACAATACTCCATCCTGAATTATCTAACTTTGCAGCCTGTATAAGCTTCAATCGTAATGTATAAGCTGCATCTCCTGAAATGCCTTTAGCATTCAAAGTTACATCATAAATGCCCAAATCATCATATACATGTTCCGGATTAAGTTCTGTAGAAGTTGTTCCGTCTCCAAAATCCCATAACACAGAAGTTACATATTTAGCAGTACTGTTGAATTTCACTTTAGTACCATCTAATGAATATGTGAAACTTGCTTCCGGAACCATAATCTTTGTATCAATAACTACAATTGTAGTTCCTAAAGAATTATTTATTTCTTGATCAGCTTTTACTATCTGTACAGCGAAAGCATACTTCTTTCCTCTATTGGTATTCAAAAAATCTAAATCTACCGTTACAAAAAATGGCTCATAATCCTTACCGGTAGCAATCTGAAGATTTGAGGGAATGGAATATTTATCAGAAGATAGAATCTCGACTCCATCCAGTAGAGTATTACCAGCAGCAATCAATGAAGCAATCGTATCTGGATATGCTTCCAAATTCACAGAAACATTATTATCACGATTTAATCCAGACCGATACACAGCTAGAGCTACATTAAAAGCATTATTTTCTGTATCAATCTTAAAAGAATAAGTATTACCCGGTGTTGGAACTGCAGTACTTGAAGATGGAATATCATTGATAACATAAATGCCATTAACTGCGGTTGGCAAATATATTTTTGAATCAGGATAATCCATCGATACAATTTCTTCATATCCACATGCTGTCATTATGACTCCACACAAGAATAGTAAGAAAGCTTTCTTGATATCTATATTAGCTCTTTTCATTTTTATTCTTTTTACTTTAATAAGTTCACTACATATTATTACCATAACGGATTTTGACTCCATCCTGCAATATCCAAATCTCCTTGTGGAATAGGATATAAATACATTTTAGGTTCAAAATTTCTTTTTTCTATTTCAATAGGACTATATGAAGGTACTCCACCCCGATTCAAAATTTCAAGTCCTCGAAGAGGTATATTAAGAACTCCCTTTCCCATTTCATTGTCAGCAGCAATCATCCAGCGACGAGCATCCCATAGACGATGATCTTCAAAAGCTAGTTCTATTCTTCTTTCATGGCGAATCTTCTGACGAACAGCATCCTGATCTAATCCATCTGGAAGTTCAGGCATCTTTATACCTTCGCGTCGACGTATCTTATCATAATATATTTTTATATCTGAATGTGTCGGCTGGTATTCGTTTAAAGCCTCAATATAATTCAAATAAACCTCTGCTAAACGGATAAGAATCCATGTATGTACACTAGTACGACCTTCCAGTAAATTTAACTCCGGATCAATATATTTCAGCAAATATTGTCCAGTTTTAGTAGCACGAGGGACTCCTTTACCATCTCGTCCGCCAGTCCAACATTCCACCGGACGTCCGTTGAACTTTGTCATATTGCTCAGTATAGTAAAAGCCAAACGAGGATCTCTACCTTTATAGGGATTTGCTGCATGATTTTTATTGTTCCAGTCAAAAGCTGTTCCATCCAACATCTCATAATCATCCAACAGATTTAATGAAGGAGTATTCCCACTATTACCTAAATCATATCCAACCGGATAATTAGTTTTCTCAAAATCATTACTGGCACCATCTCTACGCGCCAAAATTATTTCTGCATCTGTATATGAACGAAAAACCCCTTGATAATTATTTGATAAAGCATAACCGGCATCTGTCAAATCAATCACATCTTTTGCAGCATCAGCTGCTTTTTTCCACCTTTCTTTTCTATCTATTGGTTTTACTGATATCAAATCCTTATTTGCATAACCCGAAGCCCATTTTTCAGGAGAATTAAATAAATCACTTGCTGCATAAAGCAATACTCTACTTTTTAAAGCAAGAACAGCTCCCCTTGTAGCACGTCCTAAATTCTCTTGCTCTGTATACTTAATCGGTAATCCTAGAGCAATGTCATCACATTCTTTTACTATAAAATTAACACAAGAATCCAGCGTATTACGTGGAAAGGAATCTCCTATTTCTACAGGACGAGTTATCACTGGCACTCCTCCGTAGCGTTTTATCAATTCAAAATAAAAGTAAGCTCTAAGGAAACGAACTTCATACTTCCACCTCTTAATATTATCTAGTCTGTTTTGGTATTGTTCATGTCCAATATCATCAGGATTCAAACGATACATCTCAAGATCTAAATTATCCGAATTGGCTAAAAAATGATTTACTAAATAAATTCCACGAAAATTATTCCACCATGAGCCACCATCCGGATTATTTTTGGCATTCCATGATCCTACATTAAACATCTGTATACTAGATGTTTCAAGTGTATATTCTGCTTCATCTGAAGCTGAAGCCATCATTGCTCCATCAACACATCTAAATCCGGAAGGCAAATAATTATATATAGCAACAGCTCTGGATTGTGTATTATTATAGAGAGTTAAAACATCATCTTCTGTAAGAGAAAGCACTACTTCACGATCAAGAATGCTATCGCAGGCATTTACCAATAGAAGTAAAGCTGCGCCATACAATATAGTTTTCACTTTTTTCATTACTACCATTATTAAAAGTTACACTTTGCTATAATTGGATACTTAAACCAAAACTAATTGTTCTTAAAGCAGGATAACCACTCATTGTTTCCGGGTCTGTAAATCCATCCATATGATCAAGAGAAAATAAATTCGTTCCATTTGCAAATATTCTGACTTTCTCCAAATTAATTTTTCTGGAAAACTGGAATGGCAATGTATATCCTATTTCCAAACTTCTTAGCTTTAAAAAATTTCCATTTTTCTGCCAAAAAGAAGATGCCTGATAATTATTCAAATTATTCTCTGAAGACAATCGAGGATAAGTAGCTGTTTCTGCTGTTTCAGGTGTCCAACGCCCCATAGCTATACTAGAAACCTTACCATCATTTTGAAAAGCATGGTAATATTTCCCACCGCAATACACAGTACGATTAGCCGCTCCCTGAAAAAAGACATCCAGATCAAAGCCTTTAAATGTTATTCCACCATGAAGCCCTAGAGTTATTTGAGGCATTGAAGTATAGCCAATTGGATAATAGTCATTCGAATCAATCTTTCCATCTTTATTTTGATCTTTATATTTTATATCCCCCGGACGTACATCTGTAAATGTTTGAGTAGGCGATTTCAATATATCATCTTCATCTTTAAAAAATCCTATGGCTTCCAAAACGAAAGGCTGCCCTACCATACGTCCTGTTCCATACAAATATTCATTCTCTTGGATTGCTTCTGCATTATAAACAACTTTATTCTTTGCATACCAGAAACTGGTTTCTACAAAATAAGTCAGATCTTTCTTACCAATTCCATTATAACGAATAGAAGTCTCAAGTCCCTTATTGTCTACCTTACCAATGTTTATATCCGGGCGGGATATCCCTAAATAATCTGGAACTGTCCGATAAGGCTGTGAAAGAATATTTGAACGTTTTTGAATAAAATAGTCAAATGAAACATCAATCTTATTAATCAACGTAGCCTCAAAGCCGGCATTAAACTTCTTTTCTTTCTCCCATGTGACATCAGGGTTGGCTAGTTTCCCCTGAACTAAACCATCCTGTACATTATTAGAGTTACCAAGATGATAGCCATATCCATCATAATATTGGTCGAACATATAGCGTATACCTCCAATATTATCATTACCAACTATGCCATAGGAAGCTCTCAGCTTTAAATAATTCAAAATCGGATTTCCTTTTAGAAAAGCCTCATTAGATAATATCCATCCTAATGAACCTGCAGGGAAAAAACCAAAACGATGTCCTTTGGGAAAATTCTCCGTTCCATTGTAACCAAACGAAAATTCTCCAATATAGCGTTTATCATATGAATAAGTCACACGTCCTCCCATAGCAATATTCTTGTAGGAAAGATCAGTTCCTGTCACAACATAATCATTATATGATCCTAAATATATAGCATCAATATTATGTAGTTCGTTAAACGTACGATTATAATTTAATGAAGCCTGCAAAGAATAATCTCTCCATTGTGAAGAACTAGACTCATCTCCAGCTAAAGAAGTATTCTGACCATAGGTCGTATAAATAATCTCATCGGCATTATCACGATCAACAGAATAACGAGCATATTGACGTGATTTTTTTGAATATGACTTAAAATAAGTATTAAAGCCAACCGCACCACTAACACTCAATCCAGGAGTAATAAACCCCAAGTCACCTTTTAGTTGAAATATAGCCTGCAAAGATCTACCATTATAAGAAGTATAACCAGTCTGCATCAAATCACCCAAAGGATTTGAGTACATAGAATTACCACCATACATGCCCGTTGACACATAAACGGGGAAAGCATTTGGAGCAATAGAAGACATCAAATCAAACATCCCTGAAGTATTTTCACTAGTCCCAGGATTAGTTTTATCTTCAATTGTTCCACCAAGAGTTACAGCTCCCTGCAATCGCTTTGACAATTTCACATCAATATTCGTACGAAAATTGTAACGGGTATATGTTCCATTTTTTGAGAAGTCTGAAACATTTCCAGCTTTTCGATATAGACTCCTGTCGTCAAGAACATTGAGTAACACAAAATATCGGAAATATTCATTACTTCCACTCGCTGTAAAATTATAATTAGTTATAGGGGCAGCCTTTCTTAGAATAGTCTCGTACCAGTCCACATCCGGGTGAAAAATTGGGTCATTACCCGCTTTATAGGCTTCTAAGTCCATCGGTGTATAAAGTGGTGACTTTCCATCATTCACTAAGGCCTCATTATATAATGTTGCATAATCATACGCTCCTAAAAACTCAGGTAAACGAAGTGGCTGCTGAAAACCACTTTGAATGCTAAAATTAATCTTTATCTTATCACTAGTACCTCGTTTAGTAGTTATCAGTAAAACCCCATTTGCCCCTTTTGATCCATAAATTGCAGTGGCAGAAGCATCTTTCAATAAAGTAATTGATTCTATTTCTTGTGGAGTCAATTGCTGAAAATAAGCCTCTGTTGACTGAAAACCATCAATCACAATAAAAAGACCTGCTCCAGAACCATATGTATTTACTCCCCGAGCATTCATTGCCGGAGAATCCGCTCCCGGTTCACATCCCCATTGTTGAACAACCAACCCTGGAATCCGTCCGTTAAGCATATTGGCTATATTAGGGACAAATGATTTTAGCTCATCACCTTTAACAGAAGAAACAGCACTAGTTGTCATCCATTTCGGTTGTATGCCATATGCAACCCTATTTATATCATTTTGCAATAAAGTATCAACTCTAAAAGTGTGAGCCATAGCAAAGCTACAATTCATTCCGAATAGTAAGGATACGAATAATATTCTCCTTATATATATGATGTTTTTTATATCGTTTCTCATATCTTCATCTATTAAGCTACATTTAACTGTTTAGTAACCAGGATTTTGAATTAAATATCCTTTATTGATTTCACCTGTACCAAATGGGTGCAAGTACATTCTGCGGCTAAATGAGCGAGTTTCAAAAACATACGGCTCATAACGGTACTCTGTACTCTCTGGTATCTGATAAATTTTAATACCAAGCATACCTCCTTGCATAACCCCTTCCTCTTCTGCTATCATCCAACGGCGAATATCATAAAATCTATGTCCATCAAAAGCAAGTTCAATCGCTCTCTCATTCCTCACTTTGGTACGAAACTCCAAATGTCCCAACCCTGTTGGCAAATCAGGTTGACCTGAACGTTTACGAATCGTATTAATAGCATCATAGGCCTCTTGAGTAGGTCCTTCATTATATTCATTTAATGCCTCAGCATAATTCAAATAAGCTTCATTCAACTGGTATAATGTGGAATTCGGAACTTTTTTCCATACAGATTCACTGATTTCTTCAGGATAAAGTTTATGTAACCAAAAACCACCATAACAAGTATTAGCATCTGCCCCTGGTCCATTACCCGAATCTTGCCATAGTTGTAATTTAGGAAACTCTGAATTCCATCTCATTAAATTGCCAACTACTGTTTGAGAAAAACGATAATCCAAACTTGCCATTTTAGCTTGCAAATCATTACCGCCATTCCAATCGACCTTGTTTCCTAAACGATCTTCATATTTCGAAACTAAATTCAAGGTCACAGTCACTCCACTCTGCCCTGCATTACCTGGATAAACAGTAGGAGGAGATATAGCAGACCAAGGCCATGTATATTTTCCCATGGCATCACTTGATTTCTCTGCAAAAATAATTTCCGAATTATCATAGGTTTGCCATGAATATCTATAATTACCATCTATTCCCTGATCAGTAATCAAATAACAGTTAGCCTCTTTCGCCCAATCCAAGACCTTTTTTGCTGCATCTGCTGCTAGCTTCCATCGTTCTTTATCCTTATTGCCGTAACATATCAATTTATTATTTGTTCCAAAATCTAAATAAGGTCTATCTGTATTAAATAAATCACTCGCTGCATACAGTAAAGTTCTCGCTTTCAAGGCTAAGGCCGCCCCTCGTGTAGCTCTACCTCGTAAGGCACCCAATTGATTGATTGGCAAATCTGGAATTGCCTCATCACAATCTTTCACGATAAAATTAACTACATCTTCAACACTGCTACGAGGTATTTTCAAATTCTCATCCAACTGTAAACGATGATCAATAATTGGCACCCCTCCATAACGCTTGAACATCTCAAAATAATTCAATGCTCTGATAAACTTTGATTCTGCTTTTAGTTGATTAGCATACTCCTTGGTTATATCAGGTACTTCATCTACCCGATCTAACATTACTGTTACTTTTCGTATTGCAGTAAATCGATGTGAAAATCGAGGATCATCCGTATTATCAGGACTAACAGAAGCGTTATTCCACTTTTGAGGATCATACCAATTGGCACAAGCTTCAGCCTCATCTGTAGCCCCTGCATCTATCGTCCCTGCACTATTAGCAATGGCCGGAGCGCCATTATCTGGACTACCCAAACCTAAATTGGAATGGACACCATATTCATATATACTAGCCAGGAACATCTCAACCTGCGACCTGGATGAGAAAATTGTATCTTCTGTGACATCAACTCCTGGAGCTTTCTCTAAAAAATCTCCCATCATATCCTCACAAGACACTATAGTCAGTAACATTATAGAGGTCACTATTACAATAGCTGCATTTTTCATATATAAGCTTTTTAGAAGTTAACATTAAATCCCAAATTATAGACTCTTGTAACAGGGTAAGGTTCACTATTAGCTTCTCCATTAGGAAATTCCGGATCTTCCCCCTGATATAAATCAGACCATGTCAATAAGTTATTTCCATTCAAATATAATCGAACCGAACTAATGCCTATCCGTTGCAAACCTTTATTTCTAAATGTATATCCAATCTCCATATTTTTCAAGCGTAGGTAATTGGCATTTTCCAGCCAATATGTAGATTGTACATAATTATGAGCATTATTAGAGGCTGACATACGAGGATAAATAATTTCCTGTCCATTTTCCCATCGTTCTAAACTCCAACTTTTCAACAACGCTTTTCCTGCATTAGTATTAGTATAAAAGCCTTGTGTACTACGACGAGAAGGCCATGTGGAAACATTTGCCGCCCCCTGAAATAAAATTGAAAAATCAAAACCTTTATATTCGCCACCTAATACTAAACCAAATGTTTTTTCCGGAAAGTTAGAATATCCAATCGGTACCTGATCCTGGTCGTTTATCTTACCATCTCCATTTATGTCTACATAACGAATATCACCAGGCTGAATCTTATTATTATTCCACTGATAAACTGGACGATAAGGATTATTAACTTCTTCCCACGAATTGAATAACCCATCAGCAACATAGCCAAAATTCTGGCCAAAGCGATGCCCTGTTCGATACTGATAATCATACGGCCAAACGGCTTCATCCATATACTCTATCTCATTATGGGCATAAGTATAATTAACCTTAGCATAGTAATTGAAGTCCCCGATTTTGTCATTATAAGCTAGTTCAAATTCAAGACCACCATTTTTCATTTTCCCCAGATTATAGGCTGGAAAGTTGGCTCCAACTATTGTTGGAACTGTCCCTCGATTAGCTAAAATATTACTTCTTCTTTCCTGAAAATAATCAAAAGAAAAGGAAAGACGATCATTCAAAAACTTAATATCAGCTCCAATATTCATTTTATGAGCTTTTTCCCAAGTCAAATCAGGATTCCCTAATTTACCCTCATAAGCTCCTTTGTATGTCTGATAGGTGGAACCATCTTCTCCCCAATGATACTTTCCACCATATGAATAAGACGTTGGCCTATATAAAAATCGATCTCCTCCTATCTTATCATTACCAACCACTCCATACGAACCTCTAATTTTCATAAATGTCAAATACTGATTTCGTGGAAAGAAACTTTCTTCTGTTACAACCCATCCTAATGAGTAGGCTGGAAATACGCCAAATCGCTTTCCTGGTGCAAAATTCTCCGTTCCATTATACCCAATATTAAATTCTGCCAAATATCGACTTTTAAAATTATAAGTAATACGTCCTACAATGCCCTGATAACCATTAGGTATTAGGAACTCCAAATTTGGATCATAATATTTACTTTGGTTATAAAGTAAAAGGGCAGTGATATTGTGATTTTTAAACGTTCGTGCGTATTCTAAACCAAATTCAATATAAACCCTATGGTTCTTTGTAACTCCTTCCGAGAATTGCATTTGACTTGGTTCTCCCATTGGCATTAATACATAAGATTCTCCTGTTTCTTCATTTTTTATGTTCAAAGCTTCATAAGATACCCCTGTCTCATTATAACGTTGTGATTGAGTATTATAATTTTTATATGAAATTACTCCACGCGCATTAAGTCCCTTAGTTATAAAACCAAGATCATATGTCAAACGCAGCGAACCATTCAGATTATTCCCAAAATCTTTATGCCAACCACTATTAAAAGCTGCATATGGTGAAAAAGAAACATTTGTTTGACGAGGCATAACCACAATCTTATTATCAATTATACCAGGAGAAATATAAGGTAAAGTAGATGATAACATTTCCATGAACAGAGGGGTGTCCCAGTTAGGGTAACGTCTGTCATCTAGTTGGGCTGAAACATCAAAACTGGCTTTTAAACGTTTAGTAATATTTATATCAAAATTAGAACGCATATTATATCTACGATACTTAATCTGTGTATCGTACCCCGGGTCATAAATGTCTGTATTATACATTCCGTTTTGAGTCAGATAACCAAGTGAAAAGAAATATTTAATACGTTCACTACCACCACTTATATTTAAGTTAGTTCGTGTTTCCCATGAATATTTCTTCAACATCTCATCATACCAATCAATACTAGGATGGAAAATCGGATCTGCACCTGTACGATACAATTCTATGTCTTCATCACTAAACTTGGGATTATAACCACCTGTCACATAAGAATCATAAGCTAACGCCTTATTAAAAGAACTAGTATATTCATATGAATTCATATTTTCTCTAAGAAACGGAAAAGAAGTCATAGAAACACTGGAAGATAAACTGACTTTGAGTTTTCCTATATCTCCACGTTTGGTTGTTATAAGTAACACTCCATTGGCCCCCCGTACACCATATACAGCTGTAGCCGAAGCATCTTTCAATATAGAAATGGATTCTATTTCATTAGGATCTATATTATTATAACTAGGCGTCTCAATTCCATCAACCATAACCAAAGGAGCCTGTAAATCTTCAGAATTGCTAGTAGCAAAAGAGCCGATACCGCGAATACGTAAAGTAGACGCATCTTTTCCAGGTTCGCCACTACGCTGAACTGATAAAAGTCCAGGCATACGTCCTGTTAATGAGTTACTGATATTAGCTTGTGGAGATTGAAGCAGGTCTTTTGTTTTAACTGCAGATATAGCACCTGTTATTGTTTCTTTTTTCTGAGAAGAATAGCCCACTATAACCACATCTTGCAAAGATGTCACATCTTCTTTTAAAGTTACATTAATTACATTTTTATGACTGATTTTCACTGTATAAGATTGATATCCTACATAAGAAAATTTCAGTTCAGCCTCCCCTCCCGTAATTAAAATAGAATAGTTTCCATTTGCATCCGTAATAGTACCAGTCATAGCATTCGATACCGTTATAGATACTCCTATTAGAGGTTCTCCCGCCTCATCACGAACAGTTCCTTTAATGTTTCTCTTTTCTTGTTGCAATACATCCAAAGAAACCTCACCCGTTCTCACTCCCGAGTTCCCAATCCACGTTGTTCCCATGCTGTCTTCCGAAAAGGCATTTGGAAACCAAAGGTTAACAAACAGATAGCAAATAACATAATAAATACTTCTGCGATTAAACTTTAACATTAAACATTTTTTTTTCATACTGTCTACTTTTTATTCATAAGACGACAAATTAGATTTTTAAAGTTTACTGTTCACATTAATATTAGTATTCTTCATAGTAATAGATAAATATATAATGTGCCTATTTAAACTACACACAAATGTATAGTCCAAACCTTAACCCGGACATTAATTAAACCTTAATCAGTCCTTAATTATTTCTTAAAGTTTCATGATATACCCATTAAGAGCAAGATATATAAAAGAAAAGAAGAAAATCGTATACCCTACAATTTCTTTATCAGCTCTTCATACGTAAAAGGAGGATACTCATTTAATAAATGATGATAGTCCGATCTAAATTTTTCAAAACGGCTTTTAGACAAACCTTTCTGTCCCAATTTATACAAAGCAATACATTTTAATCGGATAGCTTCCTCATCTATATCATCATGTAGTAAAACAACATCTGCAATTTTTTGCATAGATACCAAATCTCTTTGTACTTCTACTGTTTTAGACTTTTCCAATAGGAAATTTATAATCTTCCCTGAATATTCTGATTTATAATGATCAATCCAATCAGTTATCATATTAGGCAATAAAATTCCCTGAGATGCCAATTCCAAAATTTCAGCAAGCCTTCTACTATCAAAATTGGAAGATAATTTATCTTCCAATAAAAGTGATACTATCGTCGCATAATCAATAAATACCTCGCTACCAATATCTAAAAGCCAATAACTTTTTTCATTTTTCAACGTTATATCACCAATCTCTTTCAATAATAATCTTAACTTACGTATATTTACATTCCTATTGTTAGAAGCGCTATCTTTATCCATACCAGACCAAAAAGTTTCATCTAAGCGTTCCGAAGTTATACCCTTCCCATTCTGAATAAAATTCAGTAAGATAAACAAGAACATCTGACGAATTACAGGAGTAAACTTCTGAGTAATGTCATTTCCATCACTATCAAAAATTTGCAACCCTCCCAACAAATAAATAGCAGAAAACTGCTTTCTATTTATTAAATCAATTGTATCTTTATCAGAAAAGTTAGATGTGGTTATGTTACTTACTTTCTTTTTAGGCCTAAAAAAGAAATAAAGTAACAAAATCAAACCTACTCCTATTCCTGCTAATAATAAATATACAAATCTTTTAGAATCAACTCCATTATCCAAATATTTATCTTGCAAAATATCTGTCCAATTTAGAGGAGGATAAGACAAAGAATATACATCAACAGAGTAAAATCCTGATTCTTTTTCCTGCAATAGAATTGAATAAAGGTTGTTTGTCGATTTATTCAGAAAAATATCACAAAAAGATTCTGAATCCAAAAAATTATATGGAATAGAATCAGCAAAGGATTTCCGTTCAAATTTTTTTAAATCTACAGAAAATAGAGATAAAGAAGAATGAAATCTATCATTAAAAAATTTTAGAGTATAAAAATTGTTGTTTAAAGAATCAATCACCATTGAATTAGAATAAACAATTGGACCTTCTACTGGAAATTCTGTTAATTTCTGACAAGATAAATTTCTATAATCGATTAAATATAAATCATGCAAATTTTTAGGAAACTCTTCCTGTTTCCCAGACGCACTGCCGTACCCTCCCATTAATAGAAATTTTCCATTGCCCATATTCCCGATAGAACTTAAATATCTCGGCGACAACAAAGAACTTATGGTATCAATTTTCCATTTGCAACCATCCAGATCATGTATTGCCAGTTCTGCATTATATGTATGATTCCCATAACCTCCAAAAACGACGAGAGTATTTGTTAAAGGATCCACAAAACGATTATGTTGTTGAATAACTGCTAATTTTTCAGTAGGATGATTAGGCCATTCACCATTATTAAAATTAAAAGAGATAAGACTATCATTCAAAATACTATAAGAGATCAATCGATGTTTCACTCTATCATAGATCAACTGGCTTCCCCCCGCTTTATAGGGTTGTCCTTTCTTGACCTCCATTTTTTCAATCTGATCACTTTTAATATTATACTTATATATATATTTATCACTAGCTATAAAGATAATACCATCTTCCTTATCACAAGCTATTTGGACATTTTTTTCCGAAAAAGGAATTGAGATACAATGTTTCCATTTCACATGCCCATCAATATCCCAAATACCATTTTCTACTACTGCCCTCTTACCACCTATTAAATCAAAGATTTCATCTCTGTTATGTTGTTGCATTCTCCAATAATGAATAAGTTCGCCTTCATTATTGTACAATCTCAAATCTCGAATAGCCATAGGAGGCACGTCTGTTGTATAAAAACTAGAGTATCTATTTTTTCCAAAAGAAATTTTAATATTTTCAAATCCTTTTAATGGATGAGAAATGATTTTCATTGTAGAGTCAACCATGCATCGAATACCATTCTCATCAACGTCTATTCTAATCTTCAACCAACGATCTGTAACACTATCTTTGTTGCACTGGAATTCGCAATTTTTCAAAATACTACTAGATTTACTCAACACATAATTCAATTTTTCTGTATTCAAATTAGTTATTAAATCAAAACTTGATATTTCATCCAATATAATACGAAAAACATAACCATAAGTCAAGTTAGCTTCAAACAATTTTAAATCAAAACTCATTGAAAAGCCTGGCTTCAAATTAAAGCATTCTTCGGGAGACAAATCAAGACTAGTTCTTTCATCCTGATTAACTGTATGAGAACGAAATGTTAGCCCATATCTCGTTGAAGCAAAATTTACAGGATTTCCCCAAGCAGCATAATTACCGACAAATAAAAGCATTATTAAAATATATATACCTCGCTGCATAATATAATTTCTACTTTTTAAATACAAAATTTGTGTTCTTCAATGCTAGAAATACTAGAGATGCAAACATACATAAAAATATTCTGATTTTACGCAAATCAAACAAAAAACAAAGCTCCTATTTTCATCAAGCTACTTCAAATTAGTTTATGCTCTATATATTTTCAAATTATGAAACGACTGAAAAATATTAGATAATACAGTATAAAAATATATCATACATGCAACCTCTGAAATATCCACATATTATATTTATAGGTCTCAATTGTCATTGCATTTTACAATCTACGTCTTACATCTTTATAAAAGAATGTCCAATAAAAAAAGGCAGCCCTTAAAAGGCTGCCCTACTGATTCTATCAGAAACAAATTTATTACTTCATCTTATACACCAGTGTACCACCTTTTACAATATCTTCATGTGAGATTGTTTTCTTCGTATATGGTTCACCATTCAATGTAATACTATCTACATATTTATGTTCTTTCGATAGATTCTCTGCAATAATTGTGAAAGTCTTGCCATCAGCCAAATGCAAGGTCATTTTTGGTAATTGTGGAGCACCGAATACATATTCTGCACTCACCGGATCTACCGGATAGAATCCCATCGCACTAAGCATATACCAGGCAGACATCTGTCCGCAATCATCGTTTCCACAAAGTCCATCAGGTTTGTTCTTGTATTGAGTATCGAATATTTCACGAACCAGTTCTTGTGTACGTTCCGGACGACCTGCCAATGCATATAAATAAGTTACATGATGACTTGGCTCATTGCCATGAGCATACTGCCCAATCAGTCCGGTTACATCTGACAGACTTTCGCCTTCCAACTTAACGGTAAACAATGAATCTAACTTATTCAGGAAAGGCTCTTCACCGCCAAATAACTGAATCAATCCCGGTACGTCATGTTGTACATGCCAGGTATATTGCCATGCATTTCCTTCTGTATAATCTCCACCGATACTTTCAGAATGTCCTAGTGCACTTGGATTAAATGGAGCTTTCCAAGTTCCATCAGCCTTGCGCGGACGCATGAACTTCGTTTGTGGATCGAACATATTCTTATAATAATCAGCACGTTTTGCAAAATATGCCGCATCTTCCTCTTTGCCCATACGACGTGCCATATCGGCAGCAGCATAATCATCATATACCGATTCTAAAGTAGAAGATACAGATTCAGCTTTTATCAGGTCTGTCGGGAAATAACCATATTTTGTATAAACTTCCCAATCGGACTTCAACGGATGAGACACCGTCTGCGTCTTCTTTATTATATTGAAAGCACGTTCAGCATCGAAACCACGGAATCCTTTACGATAGGCTTCGGCAATAACTGATACGCCGTGATTACCAATCATACAGAAATTCTCTTTGCCCCACAATCCCCAAATAGGTAAGAAGCCTTGCACTTCACCTTGTTCAATAAGAGAATTAACAAAGCCATCCACACGTTCGGGAATCATTAATGTATAAAATGGATGAGCAGCACGATAAGTATCCCACAAAGAGAATGTGGAATAGAAAGTACCCATTCCGGCTTTCACTATAGAATCAGCAGCATTACGATACATACCGTCTACATCCGAAATCTGATTGGGTTGAATCAATGCATGATAGAAACAAGTGTAGAAATTTGTTTTTTCATCATCCGTACCATCTATTTCAATACGGCTCAAATAGTTATTCCATTCATTATGGGCAGCAGTCTTCACTCCTTCAAAATCCCAGGCAGGAATTTCTGCTTCCAGATTCTTTTTAGCCCCATCTACACTGGTAGTAGAAAGCGCCACTTTCATCATCAGCTCGTCTCCCGGTTGCATATCGAAAGAGGCAATAATACGTTTGCCTTTTTCTGTCTCTCCCATTGGAAGATAAATCGAATCGACTACCGGACGGTTGAACTTCATCACAAAGAAATAATCCTGATTCACCCATACCGTATTATTGACATGTCCTGTCAGTGTCTGGGCATCTTCCCAGTTTACTTCGCAACTGTTGACCTGTGAATGATATTGCTCTTCTCTCCATGCAGGACCATGTTGCAGGTCGATCAATATAGAGGCAGAATCAGCTTTATGATAAGTATAGCGGTGAAGGGCAGCATGGATAGATGCTGTCAGTTCCGCTTTCACCTGCGGATCGGAAAGTTCCGTAGTGTAATATCCCGGAGTAGCCGCTTCTTTGTCTTTAGGGAAATGACTACGATAAGCATCCCATGCACGGACACGTGTACCCGTGACCGGCATCACCAGAATATCGCCTAAATCCATACAGCCTGTTCCATTCAAATGTGTCTGTGTAAATCCCCAAACCAGAGAATCCTCATAAACATATTCAGAACAGTAACGCCAACCGACTGCACCCGTCACAGGGCTGGTCTGTATCATACCGAAAGGATAACATGCGCCGGGAAATGTATGCCCGTTGTCTGCGCCACCGATAAAGGTATTAACGTATTGAGTATAATCTTTTGTATCCGTCTTTTCAGCCGGAGTACAAGAAGAATAAAAAAACAAGCCTGCTGCCAGAGTTGCAGCCATAAAAGGGGTTTTTCTTCTCATGGTAAATATAATAATGTTAAGTTAATGTCGCATTATATATGCTGATATTTATCTAATTTTTCACGATAGTAGCTTTCTACATCTTTCCAGTGGTAATAAGGAGCTACGTCTGTTTTCACCGGTAGTTTAGTTTCCTTTTCATTAAGTAATACTTTTACCAATACATCGTTACTTCCTTTTTTATGGAAAAAGACGAATTGCACGTTACTAGCCATCGGGAAAATATCATACGCTCTCCATTGTTCGGATAACTTTTCTACGTCAGGGTAAGATTCTCCATAATGATTCAGTTCCAATAAAGCGACTAACGGTAACAGACAAGACTCATGACCAAATCTTAAAGTGGCCTGGTTCTTACCTTCTTTCAAAGCAGCATCTGCCCTATCTAAAATATTACGCAACAAGTCGGCTTCCCGATAGGGCATCAAACCATCCGTTACAGGAGAACAAGCGTGTGTCAGATACCAATATAAGTTGTTACAACTCCATAGATCATAACACTCTTCATCTGTGAAAAGAGAATATAGCTGCATATCTGTATCATGACTCTGCATATTACAAGCCAAATCAAAAAGACGTCTCATCAGGCGCGCTTCATCAACATTTGCTTTTACATACGCTTCGTCTGTAAACAATGTTTTCATCAACCGTTGCGGGCGTACATGGGTAGCTTCAAAATCTTTCTGAACCTTTTTCACTTTATCGGAACCAGCTATTTTACTCAAATCCTTAGCAGGAGGATTCATGTAATACATATCATGGTAACTTGCATCATTCTTGATACATAGATTAGGATTCATCGCCTGCAATTGGAGACATTCGGATGTCATGGATAATATACACCGGATGACAACTGTGGAACGGGCATCCACTTCTGTTCCATCAGCAAATATCTGTGGGAAATTAGTATACATACGCTTTGCAATTCCTCTGTGTTGGCGTGCTCCTACCGAAGTCAGTTCACCAAGACGACCTTCCGCCATATCAGCCATGCGCAAAACAATATCCAGTGTGTTTTTACCTGTTGTAGTAAGTTTGTTTAAAGAGTCGGCTTTTAATAAAGTTTGCTTGGGGAAACGATAATCATTCGGATCAATCAGATACCGTGAGCCATGACGCATATATGTGCTGATATAAAAAGGTTCGTACCCCTTAGGAGCAGCTGTCTGCTTGGCAGTAGGCGTAGGATATGCATAATAATTATTAGCGGATAAATACCGGTTTGCACGGATCTCTTCACGAGCAGTTTGCGCTTGTACCGTCCATACAAACAAAAGCAATAAAAGAATAGATGTGAGTTTTTTCATGATAGTATTATTCAATGTATTAATAGTTGTGCCACAAAATTAGAGATTTCTTCTCATTTAAAAGGATTTGATACAGACAAATATACTTAAATCTTAAATGGAGGAAGTTCCTATTTATGTGGATTCGCTGTGATAAAACAAAAATTCGTACGACTTATTGAATAAATATCAACTCAATTATTTATCTTTGTTAGCTTAATAACAAGCTGGCGCAAAAAACAATAAGTATAATGAAAGATTTCTTGAAATTTACACTTGCCACAGTGACAGGTATCATTTTGTCAAGTATTGTATTATTTATAATCAGCATGGTAACGTTGTTTGGCATCATGTCTGCTTCGGACACGGAAACAATCGTAAAAAAGAATTCTGTAATGATGCTCGACTTAAATGGAACGTTGGTTGAACGTACGCAAGAAGATCCGCTGGGTATTTTATCACAGTTGTTGGGTGACGGATCTAACACGTACGGACTGGACGATATTCTTTCTTCTATCCAGAAGGCTAAAGAAAACGAAAATATTAAAGGGATTTATCTGCAGGCAAATTCATTAGGCACCTCCTATGCTTCTTTGCAGGAAATCCGCAACGCACTGCTCGACTTCAAAGAAAGTGGAAAATTCGTTATTGCTTATGCAGACTCCTATACGCAGGGACTTTATTATCTTTCCAGCGCAGCCGATAAGGTGTTGCTCAATCCCAAAGGAATGATTGAATGGCGAGGTATCGCCTCTGCTCCCTTGTTCTACAAAGATCTGCTGCAAAAAATAGGAGTTGAGATGCAGGTGTTCAAGGTGGGAACTTACAAATCTGCCGTAGAGCCGTTTATTGCTACGGAAATGAGTCCTGCCAACCGCGAACAGGTTACCACATTTATCACTTCTATCTGGGGACAGGTTACGGAAGGGGTATCTACTTCACGTAATATTTCTGTAGACTCACTGAATGTCTATGCAGATCGCATGCTCATGTTCTATCCGGCAGAAGAGAGTGTAAAATGCGGATTGGCTGATACTCTGATTTATCGCAATGATGTGCGCAATTATCTTAAGAAATTGGTAGAGATCAATGAAGATGATAATCTTCCTATATTAGGATTGGGCGACATGATGAACGTAAGGAAAAATGTGCCGAAAGATAAAAGCGGTAATATCGTAGCTGTTTATTATGCATCCGGTGAGATTACAGACTATCCGAGCTCTGCAACTTCCGAAGACGGGATTGTTGGTTCGAAAGTCATTCGTGACCTGCGCAAATTGAAAGATAATGATGATGTGAAAGCTGTTGTACTCCGTGTCAACTCTCCAGGCGGAAGTGCTTTCGCCTCGGAACAAATCTGGCATGCCGTGAAAGAGCTGAAAGCAAAGAAACCGGTCATTGTTTCTATGGGTGATTATGCTGCGTCAGGAGGTTACTATATCTCTTGCGTTGCCGATACGATTGTTGCAGAGCCTACTACCCTGACCGGTTCTATCGGAATCTTCGGTATGATTCCTAATGTGAAAGGATTGACTGATAAAATCGGTTTAAGTTATGATGTCGTAAAAACGAATAAATACGCTGATTTCGGAAATATCATGCGTCCGTTTAACGAGGATGAGAAATCATTGCTTCAAATGATGATAACTGAAGGATATGATACCTTTGTAACTCGTTGTGCCGAAGGACGTCACATGACGAAGAAAGCTATCGAGAAGATTGCCGAAGGACGTGTATGGACTGGGGAAACTGCTAAAGAACTGGGATTAGTAGACGAATTAGGTGGTATTGACAAGGCACTGGACATTGCTGTTGCAAAAGCCGGTATCGAAGGCTATACCGTTGTCTCTTATCCGGAGAAACAAGATTTCCTGTCTTCCCTGCTTGATACGAAACCGACGAATTATGTAGAATCACAATTACTGAAAAGTAAATTAGGCGAGTACTACCAGCAATTCGGTTTACTGAAAAATCTGCAAGAACAATCCATGATTCAGGCACGTATTCCGTTCGAACTGAATATTAAATAAACCGTAATACATGGACGAACACTTTATCAAGATACATAAGTGGCTCTACCCTGCCTCCTGGCTCTACGGAGCAGTGGTAATGATGAGAAATAAACTCTTTGACTGGGAAGTTCTCCAATCAAAGAGTTTTGATATACCTATTATCAGCGTGGGTAATCTCGCTGTAGGAGGGACAGGAAAAACTCCGCACACTGAATATCTGATAAAGTTTCTTTGTAATCAATATAAGGTAGCTGTATTAAGCCGGGGATACAAACGGCACACGAAAGGTTATGTATTGGCAACTCCGGAAAGTACGGCAAGAAGCATTGGTGACGAACCTTACCAGATGCATCAAAAATTCCCGTCTGTTACAGTAGCTGTCGACGAAAAGCGTTGTCATGGCATAGAAAAGTTGCTTGCACTGCAAAAGCCTTCAGTAGATGTTATCCTATTAGACGATGCTTTCCAGCACCGATACGTCAAACCGGGATTGAGTATTCTGTTAACGGATTATCACCGGTTATTCTGTGATGACACTTTGCTCCCCGCAGGACGGCTTCGTGAACCAATTAGCGGCAAGAACCGGGCGCAAATCGTTATTGTCACCAAATGCCCGCAAGACATCAAGCCTATTGATTATAACATTATCACGAAACGGCTGAACCTTTATCCATATCAACAGTTATTCTTCTCATCGTTCCGGTATGGCAACCTGCAACCAGTGTTCCCTACCATGTCTCCGGACACAAATGCTATTTCGACAAACCATGAGATTGCTTTGTCCTCACTGGCAAACACTGATATATTATTGATGACGGGAATTGCCTCACCTGCTCCCATTCTCGAAAGACTGGAAGGTTGTACCAAACAGATAGATTTACTATCGTTTGACGATCACCACAATTTCACTCATCGGGATATACAGCTTATCAAAGAACGGTTTCATAAACTGAAAGGAGAACACCGGTTAATTATTACCACCGAGAAAGATGCAACACGCCTGATTAACCATCCGGCTTTGGACAAGGAATTGAAACCATTTATCTACGCCTTGCCTATTGAAATTGAAATATTACAAAATCAACAAGATAAATTTAACCAACATATTATTGACTATGTTAGAGAAAATACAAGAAACCGCAGCTTATCTGAAAGGTAAGATGCATACCAGTCCGGAAACTGCTATTATACTAGGCACCGGGCTTGGCAGTTTGGCAAACGAAATCACCGAGAAGTATGAAATAAAGTATTCGGATATCCCCAACTTCCCGGTATCTACCGTCGAAGGTCATAGCGGTAAGCTGATTTTCGGCAAACTAGGCAATAAGGATATCATGGCTATGCAGGGGCGCTTCCACTATTACGAGGGTTATTCGATGAAAGAAGTAACTTTCCCTGTACGTGTCATGCGTGAATTAGGTATCAAAACCTTGTTTGTATCCAATGCCAGTGGCGGTACAAATGCAGATTTCGAAATCGGTGACCTGATGATTATCACTGACCATATCAACTATTTCCCCGAACACCCGCTTCGCGGAAAAAATATCCCTTACGGACCTCGTTTCCCGGACATGAGCGAAGCATACAGCAAGGAATTGATTAGTAAGGCTGACGAGATTGCCAAAGAAAAAGGAATTAAAGTACAACACGGAGTGTATATTGGTACGCAAGGTCCTACTTTCGAAACTCCTGCCGAATATAAATTATTCCATATTCTTGGTGCTGATGCGGTTGGTATGTCTACCGTTCCGGAAGTTATCGTAGCCAATCATTGTGGTATCAAAGTTTTTGGTATTTCCGTCATCACCGACTTGGGAGTAGAAGGAAAAATCGTAGAAGTAACACACGAAGAAGTTCAGAAAGCCGCTGACGCTGCTCAACCGAAAATGACCACGATCATGCGCGAACTTATCAACCGTGCCTAAACAACCATCCCGATTTATGAGAACTGAAATAGCATCTCTCGGTGAGTTTGGTCTGATTGACCGCCTCACCGAGGGAATCAAACTGGAAAACGAATCCAGTAAATATGGAGTGGGCGACGATGCCGCCGTTCTCTCCTACCCTTCAGAAAAGCAAGTACTGGTAACAACCGACCTGCTTATGGAAGGTGTGCATTTTGACCTGACTTATGTTCCCTTGAAGCATTTGGGATATAAATCAGCAGTAGTTAATTTCTCCGATATTTATGCCATGAACGGTACTCCCCGGCAGATTACGGTATCTCTTGGTCTTTCCAAGCGTTTCAGCGTGGAAGACATGGACGAACTTTATTCCGGTATCCGTCTGGCTTGCCAGCAATACAATGTCGACATTGTGGGAGGCGATACCACTTCTTCTCTGACAGGTCTTGCTATCAGCATTACTTGTATCGGCGATGCCGATAAGGATAAAGTAGTTTACCGTAATGGAGCCAAAGACACTGACCTGATCTGTGTTAGTGGCGACTTAGGAGCAGCCTATATGGGTTTACAACTCCTGGAACGTGAAAAAGTCGTATTGCAAGGTGATAAAGATGTCCAACCGGATTTCTCCGGCAAAGAGTATTTATTAGAACGCCAATTGAAACCGGAAGCGCGCAAAGATATCATTGAGAAATTGGCAGCCGCCAATATTGTCCCTACTTCTATGATGGACATTTCCGACGGCCTGTCATCAGAACTGATGCATATCTGCAAACAAAGCAATGCTGGTTGCCGCGTTTACGAGGAGCATATCCCAATCGATTATCAGACAGCTGTTATGGCCGAAGAGTTTAACATGAATCTTACAACTTGTGCCTTGAATGGCGGAGAAGATTATGAACTACTCTTTACTGTTTCCATCGCCGATCATGAGAAAATTTCACAAATGGAAGGGGTTCGTCTCATTGGACATATTACCAAACCCGAACTTGGCTGTGCATTGATTACCCGTGATGGACAAGAATTCGAACTAAAAGCACAGGGATGGAATCCATTAAAGGAAGATAAGCAATAGATTTCATCACATACCTGAAATATTTTTTATCTTATACAACACTGATAATAAGCCGACTAACTTTTTATCAGTGTTTTTTATTTCCAGAAGACTTGCAGAATCCAAAAGTTTCACTACCTTTGCAACCGCAAAAGAGATATTACCGGACCGAACAAGCACGAGGTGCCATAGCTCAGTTGGTAGAGCAAAGGACTGAAAATCCTTGTGTCCCCGGTTCGATTCCTGGTGGCACCACTATCGATTCGGTAATAAAAAATCCCTTGAACTTCAAAAGTTCAAGGGATTTTTTATTTTATCAGTTTCGCTCTTGCCTTATCATATAACAGATGAGAAGATCCAAGGATCAATTCAGACAAGAGCCGACATTAATCCTACTTCTTTTCTAAAGTAACATTAACAGCATTCATTCCTTTCAGACCACGTTCTAAATCAAATGTTACAATATCATTCTCTGCAATCTCCGACACAGCGTTGTTCACATGAAAAAAATACTTTTCAACTCCAGCAAGGTCTTTAATAAAACCAAAACCTTTTGCTACATTAAAGAATTCCACACGACCTCTCAAGATGACAGGTTCCTCTTCCTCTTTTTTCGGAGTTGCTATTACGATCTCATCCGGATTAATTTCTTCTTTTCGGATATCATCAGCGGGAGGAGTCGAAGTTATCATTCCGTTCTCATCTACATAAGCAATCATATCCTCAAAGCTATTTGAACTGCCCGATAATTTCTTGCTTTCTTTCTTTTTCAACTTTTCTTCTCGTTTAGCGAGTCTTTTCTTTTCATTTTCACGTTTACCAACTGTCATGGATTTTGCCATAGAATTTATATTTAGTTTTATATTAATTTTAAAGAGATTGTTATTTGTTGATTTTAGATAGTAAAATTGGCTTTATTCAGCTTCTTACCCGTCAGTTTCTGAATATCATTAACGAGTTTACGTTCTTCCTGCGAGCAGAATGTCAGTGCTGTCCCTGTATTGCCAGCTCTTCCGGTACGTCCGATACGATGCACATACGTTTCCGGCACATCAGGAAGATCATAGTTAATAACTAAAGGAAGTTCGTTAATATCGATACCTCTGGCAGCAATATCAGTAGCAACCATCACACGTGTTTTACCCGACTTGAAATTTCCCAAAGCCAACTGCCGCGCTGCCTGACTTTTATTTCCATGAATCGCCTGGCTACCAATTCCTGCCTTGCCCAGTATCTTTACGATCTTATCAGCATTATGCTTCGTACGCGAAAATACCAACACCGACTGATCTTCTGATTTTTGCAAAATCGAAACCAGTAAAAGACTCTTTTCCTTTTTCTCTACGAAATAAACCACCTGTTCAATAGCATCCACAGTCGATGATTTCGGAGTTATGCTGATTCGTACAGGATTCTTCAACAAAGAATTCGTTAAAGAAATAATCGTATCAGGCATTGTAGCGGAGAAAAATAAAGTCTGTTTTTCTTTCGGAAGTTTCGGCAATATCCGCTTGATATCATGAATAAATCCCATATCAAGCATACGGTCAGCTTCATCAAGTACAAAATGACGAATACTATCCAGACGTATATGGCCCTGATTCATCAAGTCAAGTAAACGTCCTGGTGTAGCAACCAGGATATCAATTCCTTTGTGCAACATATCAACTTGCGGACGTTGATTGACCCCTCCGAAAATAACCCCATGCCGCACTTGGGTGTATTTGGCATAATCATTAATGCATTCACTTATTTGCAAGGCAAGTTCGCGGGTAGGCGTCAATATCAACGCCTTGATTCCCCGGCACTTTACTGCCTCTTTATTCGTTTGTAAATGTTGTATAATAGGAATAGCAAACGAAGCAGTCTTACCTGTTCCCGTCTGCGCACAGCCTAATATATCTCTTTTGGCCAATGCAGCCGGGATTGCCTTTCCCTGAATGGGAGTAGGCACTGCATATCCTTTTTCTTCAATAGCTTTTAAAATCGGTTCGGTTATATTTAATTCTTTAAATGTCATAATTGTTATTTTTGCTGTATTAAAACAGCCATTAATTTATATTGCAAAGGGATAGACAAACTCCATCATGAGAATGCATAATCCCAAAGATTAAGCCAGTTTATGGGTTGCTAAGAAAAACTCGCGCTCCAGTGTACTCATCACTTCTTTGACACTGCTGATTTTCTCAGCGAGAAAGGCATTGCTACCGGCAAAAGCATAGCCTTTTTTCATATTTCCTCTGGCTGCATTATATAAAGCCTTAATAATGCAATAGGGACTTTTTGTATAATCACATGTCTTAATACAGTGGAATGAACAGCTTTTAGGCTTTTCCAGACCGTTGTTCACATTGTGAATAAATTCCCCGTCAATAGCTCGTCCTGGCATTCCCACAGGACTTTCAATAATAAGAACATCTTCGGACTTGGAGTGAATATATACTTCCTTGAACGTCTCGGACGCGTCACATTCCTGGGTGGTAACAAATATACTTCCCATTTGTACCCCTGAAGCTCCCAGCTCCATAAAATGTGCAATATCTTCACCCGTCGAAATACCGCCGGCAGCAATCACCGGAATCTGTTTCTGTTCTTTATAACTGGATGCAATCATTACCACTTCCGGAATCAAAGCTTCCAAAGCATAATGCTGATCCTGTAATTGTTCTTTTTTGAATCCTAAATGTCCACCGGCTTTAGGACCCTCCACCACGATTGCATCGGGCAGATAATTATAGTTCTTCTGCCATTTATCGCAGATGATTTTGGCTGCTCGTGAAGAAGATACAATAGGCACCAGCTTGGTTGTACTCTCCGGAGTCAGATATGAAGGCAGGTCGAGTGGAAGCCCGGCACCGGAAAATACCACATCAATCTTTTCCTCGATTGCGGTGCGCACCATATCCGCATAATTCGATAAAGCAACCATGACGTTTACGCCAATAATACCTTTTGTTTTCGCACGTGCTTTCCGGATTTCCTCTTTCAGCCCGTTAATACATTTTTCAGGATAAGTACCTTTCCCTTTGGGATATAACAAACCTAAACCTGCGCATGATATAACGCCTACTCCTCCTTCGTTTGCTACTGCCGAAGCCAAACCCGAGAGCGAGATACCTACTCCCATTCCACCTTGTATTACAGGTGTTTTTATCTCAATATTTCCTATAAAGAATGATTTCATATGTTTTATTTTGCTTTGGAGCAATTGAACAAGATAAACAGTGTGAGCACACTTTATTCAAGCGCTCAAGATTGGCCCTGTCATTGACTATTTGCCTTGTTGGGTGTAATTTATTAAACCTTTACTCCTGACTTCTTCAAGAGTATTGTGTATTACAAAAAAGTCTAATAAATCTATTTTCAGAATGGAAAGTGCAGGAGTAGATATTCCTGATATTGCATAGAAAAAGAGCCAGAATTAGCAGAACTTAAATGTAATATGATTTTTTGTCTTCTCCTGTGTCAATCAGAAGATTCCTCCGTTGAATCATGAAACGGAAATAACTTATTAAATAAAAGCAGAAGATATTGTCTTCTGCTTTTATTCGGATATTAATATCTTCTAGAGTTATTATAACCACCACGGCCACCACCGTTAGACGGTCTTTCAGTACGAGGACGTGCCACGCTTACTGAAATAACTTTCTGGTCGTATTCAACTCCATTTAGTTCGTCAATTGCTTTTTGTCCTTCTGCATCATTCGGCATTTCTACGAAAGCAAATCCTCTGGATCTACCAGTTTCTCTGTCAAAAATTACTTTAGCTGAAGAAACTTCTCCAAACTCTGCAAATAAATTTGTTAAGTCAGCATCATTAGTGCCATAGCTTAAACCTGAAATGTAAATGTTCATTTAAAATTTTATTAAAATAAATACTAATTTGGAGTGAGGAGGATAATTAAAGACAAGGACTGCTTGCTAATAAAATATTATAAAGAAGAACTATACGATAATGATTCGTAACTCAAACTCTTGGTACAAAGGTAACACAATAAATCAGATAACAGTTGTTTTAATCATCATTTTTCGGAAGAAAGACGATTATTATCATTTGTTAGCATACTAGACATTCTCTTAATCCACCGAAGGCCAAATATTCAAACAATAAGTCTAAAAAAATAATGGGATGGTTAACATTCCGCTATCCATCCCATTTCTTATCATTACATTACTTTATCAAAAATATTTTCGGCTTCCCGATACATAGGTTGAGTTTTACCTACTTTCTGTGGATCATAGTTCAACATCTTTATTAATGCTATATACTGTGAGAAATCAAGTTGTTCGAAATTAAGCATCATGGGATTTATCTTCCACACGACTTTCTGTTCGTGTTCATCATATTTCATCAAATTAGTAAGCCCACACAAAAGTGGATAAAAATAACCATGAGGATACTGATATTTAGCTTTTTCTTCAATTGTACCAAATGGAACATCATTTTCTTTAATTTTCACTTCACCAATACGACCAAATTTTCCATGACTAGTACCATATAAATCTGGAAACTCAAAATAAAGCTTATCATAGAATTTAATAATGTCTTCTACCAGATCTAAAGCCGATTTAACAATTTCATTCTTTAAAATATACTTGCCTTTTTCTCCTTCTGAAACAGCAGAATGTGCCAAGACCTCATTAAAATAATCAACACATTTACTTTTCTGCGAATAAATACTAATCTTATTAAGCGTCTTTATATCTTGAGGTAATAATCCTTTATCTTGCAAAAACAATAATGGTAAAGTAGCCAGACTGATGACATCTTCTGCTTTTATCTTACCGATACTGCCAGTCTTCCATATTATCTTATAATCATACAATTTATCTTTCAAATATTCATAATAACCAACCTGATTACCTTTTGCGGTTTCTCTTAGCTGTACGTTATTATTACGGGCAGAACATATTTCTGATATATAATCATAAAACTCGTCCAAAGCTCCGGTTTCATCAGAAGGAGATAATATTTCAATAGGAATCGAAAATTTGAATTGCTCTTTCACCTGTTCAAATCGTTCCAAAACATTATCATAATTTTCATCCCAGAACTTCTTGCATTCATCCCATGTTTTGAATGAAATACCATACAATTTATCTATAATAAATCTCGCAATAGCAAATGTATTGTGCCCACCATCCATAATGCCTTCATAATCGGCATTATCTAAAGATATCCTCACTCTACCTCTATCCAAGATCTCACACTCTTCCGTAGATAAAAGAATGCCTTTGGTTTTATACCAAAACAACTCTGGTGATTTATCCAAAGTCTCATAAATACTTTTTGTAATAGGATTTACTGTTGCAGTTCGAGGATTAACTTTAGTATCTGCTTTAAAAAGCAATTTAATAAAAGTCAAAGGTGAAATACTAGAAACAATCTTTTGAATTTTAACACCTTCTCTTGAATGTTGAAGCAAATTAGAATGTTCTAATTTAATAATTATTGTCGCCATCTTATATTATTGCAGGGATGCTTAATAAATAATATAATATTATGGAGGAAGAGTAACTAAGTACATCCCTATTAACCCTTAATGACTATCCAATCATAATACCTTGTATCTATCCAGACACGAAAACACCTATCCAGGTGTACTACTTCCAGTAGTGTTGCAAATATACACATTTTTTATTATTTACAAAACAGATACCCCAAAAATATTAATCTATTTTGAAACAAACTCCTATATTCCTTGATAGTCTCTTACAATATATCTATTTTTGCTAACTATTAATCAGCAATATATCTCCCAGTTAAGTCATTCTGTATGAAACCAATTAATACCACCCGAGAAGAAATGTGGGCAAAGCAACATCTGTCTGCCACCGACATTAATTATTCCGTATGGGAACAGGATAAATCCATACTTCATCAACTCTCGAAAATTAGTCGTAACTGTACATTTGTTGTCGATGTGTATAAATGCAAATATATTTACGCCTCTCCGAATTTTGTTGATTTATTGGGATACGACAGCCACAAGATAGAAACACTAGAAAGGCAAGGTGATTATTTGGAATCGCGCATTCATCCGAATGATCGTGCACAACTAGCAGCATTGCAGGTCACTCTAGGGCAATTTATCTATAGCCTGCCCTTTGAACAGCGGAACAACTACTCTAATATTTACAGTTTCCGCATACTTAATGCTAAACAACAGTACATACGTGTCACAAGTAGACATCAGGTATTGGAACAAGATCGTAATGGTAAAGCCTGGCTTATAATAGGAAACATGGACATATCGCCCGACCAGAAAAAATCAGAAATGGTAGATTGCACCGTTCTGAATCTAAAAAATGGAGAGCTATTCTCTCCTTCTCTCTCATTTCAACCTTCTACTAATCTTACTAACCGGGAAATAGAGGTATTATGTCTTATTCAAAAAGGTCTGTTAAGTAAAGAAATTGCAGACAAACTATGTATCAGTATTCATACCGTTAATATTCATCGGCAAAACCTGTTACGAAAACTAGGCGTACAAAATTCTATTGAAGCCATTCGTTTAGGACAGGAAATTGGATTGCTAGGTTAATTCACACCTTCTTTCTTTCCATACTTTTCAATCCGGTTAAGGTATCCATTCCACCACACCCGTAACCGGATGAAATCTCCTCCACTCTTCAAATTCCGGATAACTACGTACTCCATCCCGAATTACAGCTTGATAATATTCCACTCCCATAATCTTCTCCATATCAGGCGTTTCATTCTTTAAAGTCAAGATAGCCAGTTTCATTTCATCTGTCATCACCGCAGAAATACGTTCGGCTACTCTCTCAAAGTAACCGTCGTAACGAGAACCCTCCCGGATATGAATCATATCAATTTGCCAAAGTTCACCTACCATATCCTGATACCATGCATGCCACTCTACACACGCTTCCACTGTATGCAACAAATTAACACACTCAATCTTCTTGACAGACGTATTTTTCGCCAATTCAGCCATCGCCCGAAAGCTATCATGCAAGTTCAAAAAAGAAGTATAAATATGGAAGTCAATATCCCGGTGCTTCATCAGTAATCCAGTACGCAATGAGCCCACCAGATTCACTTTGGCACCAATCCCTTCCCATATCTGAATGATATGAGTATCCTCTATGATCTCCCAGGCTTTCTGTTGGTTACGTTCAGCTAATTCAAGAACATTCATCTTTCTCCTTTTTAAGTAAGTATGCAAAAATAGGAAAAAGGACAAATATATAGCTATAAATAACTATTTAATCCCTCAATGAGCAGAGCTAACTTTGCCTGCAATTTCAATTCTTCACCATACCATTAACAAAAAGATTATGATATTCAATCAAACAGAAAAACAGGAAAAAGAGTACTTGCAGCAAGTCATAACCACCATCAATGATACGATCAACACCACCAGTACTTCTGTCAAAGAACATATAGACACCCTACAGGAGTACAAAGATTACCTATGGTCGAATAAGGATATCGATCCGCACGAAATCCGTTCTATGCGCGAAAGCATATTAAATCATTTTGCAATAGGCGAAAACGTAATTGACAAACGCAGACGGCTAAGCAAAATACTGGATATCCCCTATTTCGGACGAATCGACTTTCAGGAAAAGAAAGACAAAAGCCTGATAAATCCAATCTATATAGGAATACACACTTTCTATGATTTCAAGCAAAAACGAAATCTTATTTATGATTGGCGAGCTCCTATTTCAAGCATGTTCTACGATCATGAATTAGGCGAAGCGACCTATTCTTCTCCGGCAGGTGAAATTAATGGAACAATCTTGCTCAAACGCCAGTACCGTATTCGTAAAGGAAATATGGAGTACATGATTGAAAGTTCTGTAACTGTTCATGACGATATTCTGCAAAAAGAACTATGCTCCAATGCCGACAACAAAATGAGGAATATCGTTACGACCATCCAAAGGGAGCAAAACCGAATTATCCGTAATGAGAATGCCGCCGTACTTATCATACAAGGTGTTGCCGGTTCAGGGAAAACTTCTATTGCCCTCCATCGTATCGCCTACCTGCTTTATGCGCAGAAAGGACAGATTTCTTCCAAAGACATATTAATTATCTCACCCAATAAAGTATTTGCCGATTATATATCGAATGTACTTCCGGAACTTGGCGAAGAGACCGTTCCCGAAACCAGTATGGAACAAATTCTTTCAGAGGTACTTGATAACAAATATAAATACCAGACTTTCTTTGAACAAGTAACAGAATTATTGGAAAAGCCGACACAAGACTTTATCAAACGGATACAATACAAAGCCACCTTCGAGTTTATATCACAACTTGACAAGTTCATTCTTTATATAGAAAACAACTATTTCAAAGCCATAGATGTAAAACTCACAAAATACATCACCATTCCTGCTGAATTTATTAACGAGCAGTTCAAACGATTCCATCGCTATCCCATACGTCAACGATTTGAGACTATGACAGATTATATCCTGGAAATGATGAAACTTCAATATAATCAAACGGTCAGTACTCCGGAGAAAAACCAACTAAAGAAAGAGATAAAAAATATGTTTGCAGGAAATAATGATCTTCAAACCTATAAGGACTTTTTTGAGTGGATCGGAAAACCGGACTTGTTCAAGATGCGTAAAAACCGCCTACTGGAATATGCAGATTTAGCACCTTTAGCCTACCTGCATATCGCATTAAATGGAAACAACACCCAATTTTATGTCAAACATCTTCTAATAGACGAAATGCAAGATTATTCTCCCATACAATACAAAGTGATTCAAAAACTTTATCCCTGTCGAAAAACAATTCTTGGAGACGCTTCCCAATCCGTCAATCCTTATGGCTCTTCCACGGCCGATATGATCCAAAAAGCATTTACAACAGGAGAAATAATGAAACTTTGCAAAAGCTATCGTTCAACTTTTGAGATAACCAGCTTTGCACAGAAAATTCAATCGAACAATGAGTTAGAACCGATTATGCGACATGGAGAACACCCAAGAATTCTTCAATTCAGAAATACAGAAGAAGAAATACAAAGTCTTTCTGATCTGGTAAGTTCCTTCAAAAGCTCCCATTATACATCATTGGGAATCATCTGCAAAACAGAATCCCAAGCGAAAGAACTTGCTCAAAAGTTCCAGCCATATACAGATTGTATTTCACTTTTATCCAACCAAAGTTCAACCTATATAAAAGGTATCATCATCACTTCTGCCCACATGGCAAAAGGACTGGAATTTGATGAAGTCATCATTCCGCAAGCAGATGATAAAAACTATCATTCCAGTACTGACAAAAGTATGCTTTATGTAGCAGTAACAAGAGCAATGCACAAACTTACCTTAACCTATTCTGGTCCTTTGCGCATTTGTCGATTCCTATGAACATGTGTTTAAACAACTATTAAAAATGAATTGAGAGAGAATATAATAGCCAATCTCCTATTATTTCCTATTTTTGCAACTATATGGAAAATAAGGGAATAAAATACGAGTTTACCGCAAAAGTATGGAATTACTCATCGACAGCCGGAACAGGTGGTTGGTACATCGCCTGCCTGCCGAAAGAAATGTCCAAAGAAATAAGAGAGAATCTTAAATTCTTAGAAGAAGGCTGGGGGCGATTGAAGATGACAGCCAAAATCGGCAACACACAGTGGGAAACCGCAATCTGGTTTGACACAAAACTCGATACTTATTTGCTTCCTCTCAAAGCAGAAATCAGAAAAAAGGAAAAAATCGGAACTGAAAAAGAGGTAGAAATTATGATTTGGATTTAAAGGGGTAAGTAAGAAGTGCAACTTCCCTCCCTCCTTCACACAATATAACAGTATACAAAAACTAAGGTTCTGGTTATAGTATGCAAGTCTAAAAACTCATTCCTAGAATGTTAAATACTATTCGTTAGAAAAATCTTAATATATAACATTTACATATTTATTTACACGAATAACATTCAGACTATTTCTTTACATAAATAAGATTAATAAGTTTCTCAATTTCGAAAATTTGCGCAATTTACCATAACTCTATTTTTTGATTCTAGGAAGCATTCCGTTCCTTTTAAACCAACGAAGTGTTTCTCGGTGTGGAACAGGTTGTTCCTTTTAAAGGAACAACCTGTTGGTTTTAAAGAAAAAAAAGAAAGCGTAACAAGCTATAAAGCAACGCTTTACATAAATTCCATCTAAACTACCCTTTCATAAGAAATATTTCAACACAAGAAAACTAATATTCATATTAAGCATGGCGATATATTAACAAAGACTTTACAAGTCAAACACAAATTGCATTAAGAAATTTATAATATATAATCAGTCATTTATCTTTTCCATAAGAATATATCAAGATATAATATTAAACACAGCAATTAAAATACCATCTTCATGTTGGTAAGAGACCAATCAAGTCAACGAACAATTTATATCCATCTACGTTTTATTGCAAATTTCCATATTACTAAAAAGCTTAATATGAGATAATTATAAATATCTTCAAATAATAACCTTAATTAAAAACAAATGCCATGCCAACCAAAACTAAAATTTATTATCGGAAGGCCGATAGCGCAGATAGAATAATTACTAAAGGTCGATTTATCAGTGGATCAATTAATCTTTCACGAGAAGTATCTTCTCTCCTTTCAGACAGCACCTTTGTTTCCGAACCATTATATATGGTACGTACGATTGCATTAAACTGCAACAATGAAAATATCTTTTTATGCAATAGAAATGTCTTTTTATGCAATATTCAGCATATTGGGACTACATGTGCGCATAAAAAAACCATTTAAATTTGCATTCTGTTTTCAGGTATTTGAAATTCATAGATAGGTATTAGGTATTATGTATATATTAGGAATAGATAAAAAACGATCAACCGCAATGGCATTTATAATAACGTTGCTTTTCGGTTTTTCAAATTTAAGTCGTGCTTCAGCTCCTCCGTCCAGTAGTGAATTGCCGGCACGTTTGATATTTTACTTTGCAAATAATAGCTCATTGCTCATGCGTGACTATTATACCAATCAGAGTGCCCTTGAAAAACTTGACGAAATGTTGAAGAATCCAGATTTCATTTCCGGAGTGGATTCTATAACAATCTTCGGAAGCGCTTCTCTTATAGGAGATTTTCAGGTCAACTCACGTCTCTCATATGAACGCGCTATGGCATTAAGAACTTATATCAGATGGAAACATCCGGGAGTTTACAACGATAGGATAAGTGTTTTGCCATCAGTATTCAATTGGGATGTTTTGATTGACCTAATTCAAAATGATCCGCTTGTCCCTAATAGAGAAGAGGCTTTGAGAATATTACACTCTTCCGTTAGCAATCGACTGAAAGTGATTCAAATTAAACAACTAAGTGGAGGCAGTACAGATTTCTATATAACTAAGAATTTTGCGAAATATATGCGTACAGCTACAAGTGTATTTTTTCGCATAAAAGAAAAGCATGAAAAGATAAAGGAACCGGAAACCATTGCAGTACAGGATGATTCGATACCGATAGTGGTTGAAGAAGCAATTATCGAACCAGAAGAACTGCCAGAAATAGTTTCTCCAATAATACCACCACTGCAAAAAACATACAGACCACTTTTTGCTGTGAAAACCAATCTTTTGTACGATCTATTGTCTGGCCTTAATGTAGAAGTTGAAGTTCCTATTGGTAAACACCTTTCCTTGGCTGGTGAATGGATATTTCCCTGGTGGCTTTGGGAGAAAAAACAATATGCACTCGAAATTTTGAATGGAAATTTGGAATTGCGTTATTGGTGGGGAAACCATACGAAAGACAATTTACTAACCGGGTGGTACATGGGTATTTATGGTGGAGCCGGATCATATGATGTCGAATGGAAAACCAAAGGCTACCAAGGAGAATTTATTATACCGTTTGGATTGACCGGTGGTTTTGCTCATAAAATCTCCAAAAACTGGCGACTGGAGTATTCACTTGGAATAGGATATATGACCAACAAATACAGAGAATATATTCCTCAAAAGTGTGAATATGATGACGAATGGCACTTGATAAGACAAAAGAGTGGAAAGTCCACTTGGATAGGTCCTACACGTGTCAAGGTATCCTTGGTGTGGATGATCAATCAAAAATATAAAAAACAGCTAGAATTCGGACAATGAGACTTATATATTTAAAATACAATATTTTGGTTTGGAGTACATTGTTACTCCTCCTCTCCTGTCACCGCCGCCCATTAGAGGAGACATGTGAGAATAATGCTCTCATTCCGATAGGAACGGTGTGGTCTCAAGCTAACATCAATCCACAGAATGTTACCGCTTTGTTTTATAATCAGGATGATGGCAAACTGATTCTGGAACATAGATTTGAAAATAATACGAATCGTATTCAAACATACGCCAATGTACCGGCAGGCAAATATACCGTTGTCATCTTCAATGAGCTTCGGGGACAGATTAAAGGAGTTGGCATTCGGGGATATGATAATTTCTCCACTCTTCAGGCGTATGCCACTCCTGATCCTACTGCTAAAAGCCGAAGTAATGACAATTCATATGCATACGAACCGGATATTTTAGCTTCGGTGACAGTTTCCGATTTTAACGTGACTAATGAGATGATCAATTATTCCCGTTATTATTCAAATGGAGAAGTCGTAGATCAAGCTATACAGGAGTCTATAGAAGCACTTGTCGGATTAATACCCTTACGCAAAGTGCATAAGTTCAATATTGTTGCTCACGTGAAAGGACTGAACAACGCGCGTATGCCGGCATTAGTTGATTTGCTCGGAATAGCAGAATCTTTCAATATCAAAGAAGATAAAAGTTCTCGGATTGCATCTACACAGCAATTTACCATGAACAATAGAACGTATGATAGTGATTCAAAGAAGAATGGAACCATTTCGAAGACTATTTATACTTGGGGATTTTTGGGTGAAAAGCCCAATGAAACCAATGTACAACGTGATTCACCAGTACAAATAGACTTCTTATTTATGTTGGTTGATGCAGAAAAAACTCTTATCCGTCAACAGGTAAACGTGACTTCCTTGGTTACCTTCCAGCCCGAAACTAATGGAGCAACCACTTTGAATCTGTATGTAGAACTACCTGATCCTTTACCTGATGTTGTTCCGGAAGGAAGCGGAAACTCGGGTTTTGAAACGGAAGTAATTGACTGGGACATTATAGAAGTCCCTCTGAATATAAAATAATTGTAATGTCTAAAATGAATTGGAGTATGTAAATAGGGAATAAAAGAAACAAGATAGCTTACCTTGAAGTAACTATCTGGAGATTCAGTTATTTGCTAAGCAAAAACTGATGTAAACAATTAGATTAATACTAAATTAAAAAAAGGGAAATGAAAAAGATTTTTACAATGGTAGCAACAGCCATAATTCTGGCCAGTTGCTCACAAGCTGAACTAGAAGAAACTTCTGTTGGACAAAAAGAAATTAAATTTTCGAATTTGAACGATAAGGTGACTCGTGCTGCAAATGATAATAATTCCAATTACAAAGTTTATGCAGTCTGGAGTGGTGCAACTAACAATAACTGGTTTATCAACGATGTGGCTAATGGCACAACTAATTTACCTCAAAGTGGTCCTTATTACTGGCCAACTACCGGGGGTACAGTAGACTTTTACTCATGGGCTCCGGCAACTGTTACAGCAACAGGTACTTACCCGGCTCTTTCAATAGCGTATGCTGTCCCCAGTGATGCAGCTGAAGATTTTACTATTGCCAATCCTAAAACGGGTTTGAGTGCCGGTACCGTTGCTTTTGAATTTGCTCATAAACTGGCTAAAATCAGTGTAACAGCTTCATTGAGCCAAGATCTGTTAGATGCAGGTTATACTCTTAGTACAACTGGGCTTACTGCCAATCTGGGAGTCAAATCAACAGGAGGAACCATCGATCCTAAAACGGCCGACGCTGCGTGGACTGCCCCTAATGCAACTGCTACCTCATATACAGGAGCTGCCTCATATATGATTATGCCACAAAGTTCAATCGGTTGCACGATACAGGTAACTGGTGGAATCGAGGTCAAAGATGCTAATGACCATACAATTTATAGCGGTGATTTGTCACAATATACAATCGTGGCAGGTAATGTGCCCGCAGTAGGTACGGTGCCTGCTGACATGTTCGGCATGGGTAAACACTATATGTTGAATTTAACTATTGCCGATGACTCAACAGGCGGTGGTGGAGAAGACATCTTCAACATAATCACATTCTCTGCTAATGTTGCTGACTGGGATACAGTGGGAGGTACAGACACTCCATTGCCTCAACCTTAATTTGGGGAATGCATTTACAGGCTGGAAAATAGAATTTTCCAGCCCTTTATTAGATTTAAACAATGAAATTTATGGAGACTTTCAAATTGACATTAATGTGTCTGGCGGCTTCTTTCTTGACAGTCTCCTGCACAGAAACAACAGACTTAAACCATTACGATTACGAAGCCAATGGGATTCAGTTTGCAACTATATCTGATATTCCACAGTCACGCGGTTTACCTATTTCTTCTGCCAATACTATCCCGAATATGGGTGTATTTGCTTATTATACCGGTAATGGGACCGCCAATAATTGGGGTGCTAAAGGGACGACTGCTACTCCCAATTTTATGGATAATATTGAAATAACTAACACTGGAGGTGTCTGGAGTTATGACAACCCTGTATATTGGCCCCAAGCTGTCGATGCCAATGTTAGTTTCTTCGCTTATTCGCCATACGCCACTGCCGCAAATGGTATCACAATGAACGTGACTTCAGGCATCCCTTCCATTGATTATACTGTCCCTACAAATTGTTCCGATCAGCCAGACCTGATGGTTTCCGCCCTCCTGCAAGATCGGAATAAAACTAACAACGGCTCATCATCAGTCAATTTTCAGATGAGACATGCTCTCACTTGTATTGGATTTAAAGCTTCAGGCAATGGAGAGAAAATAGAAAAAATAGCAGTCAAAGGTGTTAAGAAGTCCGGTAAACTTAGCATAGCTACCGACGGAACCCCATCTTGGGATCTTTCCGGAGCTACGAACGAAAATTTTGAGGCCATAGTTGATGATGGCGTATATCTGGAATCTACAGCAGAACTTATCAATACAGGTGGAGGATATCTGATGATGGTTCCACAAACCCTGACTTCCGGAGCCACGTTAACTGTAGAACTCAATACAGGGAGAACCTTCGATTTCGATCTTGAGGGACTCACATGGGGAACCGGACAGTTTATTAATTACACTTTGTCAATCACTCCGGAAGCAGCATTGCTACTTACTCCGGAAAAAATAGTCTTACCTCCAACGGGAGGGTTTTCAGAATTCAACGTAATAGTTGCCAACGGTTCTTCTTTAGATTGGACTATCGCTATTGATAACTCTAACTTCCTTATATGTGATAATCTGACAGATATCCTTAATTGGGCCAATGGTTCATTACCTGCAGCTAATGTTCGTAATCAGGATGGCACTCCCCCAGGCACCACCAATCAATTTACCGGAACAGGTACAAAAACATTATATGTATGGAAATATACGGAGAACTCCAGCACAAGTATTGAAATGGCAGGAACTATTTATAATGTTATTGACGTGAGCGGCGCCTCTATAAAGGTTATCCAGTTGCCGAATTATCCGATGGCAACAGTGCGTGATAATTATATGTCAGGCGAGTATGTAGGTGCTTTTTGGAAAGCGAACCAAAAGGGAGAACGCATTATACGCATTCCGGTCGGTAATGGAATGACACGTTCGGGAAATTGGGATGCTTCAGTTTACTGGCTTGGCTCCGGATGGAAACCCGGAGATATTGTATTCAGCAACGACGCATCCGATGACACAGGAATCACCTATAATTCCACTACTGAAAATCCGGGCAGCATGCTTACCAATGATGCTATATATACAGTACCAGGCTATGTATCATCAGCATCAGGTACTGCTGTCAGCGGAGCAGGAAATTATATTTATTTTCGTATAGGGCTGACTTCCACTTATACGCCGACAGGGAGCAATTCGGCACGTTATGCCTTGGTACTCCTTCGTTATGGAACTCCACAAAAATATCACATAATCTATATACGCCAGGGCAACGAGCCTGACTATCTGATGGATCCCACTGACAATGCACGTGGTTCTGCCGCAGTACGTGTTTGTGCGTATAATGCTACAGCCTCCGACTTGACGAATATGGACGAACTTGTAGAAATTTTAGCCGATAGATCAAACGCAGTGTTTACGGATTATCCCACTCAAGCCGGAGCCTTGTTTCAATGGTCAAAAATCCCCCCTTATGGAGCATTAGCATATAATCCGGTTACCCCCGTAACATCTACTATATGGAATAATGTACCAACTGGCGATTTTTGGAATACACTTCAAGCAACTTCCGAAGGCTGCCCTCCAGGATATCGTCGTCCCAATGATGGCTCTATCACTACTTCGACTTCGAACAGTACCTCCGCTGCCATAAAAAACTCCGAGCTTCGACAGTCTTTATATGCCACCCCTATGATAAATGATTTGGGTAATAACATAAATTTCAGATGGGGATTTTATGCAGATGGGTATTTTGACCGAAGAGACCACAACAATCCTTTTATATCAAGCACTGGATTTGGAGGTAGTGCTATAGCAAGCAATACTGCAGTTTCTTGGAACACTAAGGATGTAGCATATATTGGAAGCCTTCTTTTTAATCCTGTTGCCGGTAGTTTGCATGAAAATGCCTCTCTTTTTATTCCGGCTGCGGGAGATAGGCATTCTGAATCCGGAGCACTTATAGAAGGAGGAGAAGCTTCTCTTATTTTATCATCTTCTGCTCCGAATGGAACTGACATGTGGTATTTCGTTGGAACTCCTGCATTAGGTGCTCAGCAATTGTCTTCTACCAGAACACATGCTTTAAGCCTACGGTGTGTCCCCAATTAAGAATTGAAAAATAAAATATCCCCTTTATTCTAGCTATTTCATTAACGACATAGACTAAAATAAGGGGGAGCCTTTCTAAATTAGAATCCACCTCAATCCTTCGATGGGTTTTGAACTTCCGAACTATTTCTTATTTGTAAGGGAGTCGCATTTAAATACTTCTTGCAAAATGTATTCAGATGAGATTGATCGACAAATCCAAATTCATAAGCAATAGATTTTATAGGAACTGTTTTATCTAATAAACTGGCTTTTATTTTTGATATTTTTTGTTGCTGTATCCATTGATAAGGTGAAATACCAAAATGCCTGACAAATATCTTTTTGAATCTGGAAAGACTATAGCCACACAAGTCAGCTAATTCCTGAACAGTTTTTACTTTTTCATAATTGGTTCTCACCAAAGTATCAAAAGACAGGTCCTTATATAAAACCGGATAAAAGAAATGAGCTAACTCTTCAGAGGTATAAAAGAATCTATATACAATAAAAATCTCCACCGCTTTAGATTCTTGCAAATAATCACAGTATATTTTGTGATCCAGATAGAACATGACTGATTTGGCAAAATCTAACATAGGAGGAACCATTTCCAGAGTATTGAATCTGTACGTCACCGTCTTCATAGTACGCCAAACTCTTTCAGCATTTATATTAACACATACATGATAGTGGGTAGTGAAAGAGAGAACAAGCATTATTCCCTTTGTCAATGCCTTAATACGATATTCATGATTATATCCTAGTAATATCATTTGATTAATCCCCCGTACATAGGTATCTTTTGCATCCTCTATTTTGATTTCTCCTTCCAGAATAAACAATATATGCCCGGCTTCAGGAGAAAATGAGATCCTTTCCCATTGTCCAAATTCACGTTTTACAAATCGACGATGTGTATCCGACCCATTTGAACTACAACACGCACAATCATCAAGACCATTTTTTATTTGCATAACCCTATTTTATTTACTAAAAATAATTAACACACATATTTGTAAGCCATCCCTATCGGGGAGAAATACTCGCTTTATCACGGCCCCTTCATCCGTTCAAAGAAAATAGTTATCATCTAATTCCAAGTATCTATTTTTAACTATTTAGAAAAAGGAAGTTATCTTTCTAAACTGAAGACAATATGGTATAACGATCTGTAAGATAAAAAACAAAACTTGTAGATATTTTGTTTAATAAAATACCTCAATATATGGTAGTAATACCAAAAATAAGCTAACCTTTCGAAAAAACAAGAATTTATGTATCGTATAAATATCTTTGTTCTTAATATCTCACTTTCACTATCTCCTATCCAAGTATCGAATGTCAGCATAAATGTAGGTATTTGAATAGATTACACTCATAAGAAAAATAAAGATGTGATAATTCCCAATTTAAATCGAAATATTTTTATTACATTCACAGCATGAAATGCAGAATTATACTCGAACTATTAGCAATTCTCTTTTTTACAGGATGTTACAATAGAGAACAGATTTCCCGGCTCGACGAGGCGGAAGCGCTGTTACAAAATAAGCCGGACAGCGCCTTTACAATATTACAACAGCTCAAGCCGGAAGGAAGACAGGCAGAACAGGCCAGATATGCACTACTTTATTCTGAAGCCTTAGATAAAAACCATATTAAGGTAACCAATGATTCGCTGATTCGCCAGGCCTGGAATCATTATAAGTATCATCCTCAAGATCTACGTCGCCAATGTAAAACTCTCTATTATTGGGGACGAATCAAGCTACGGACAGGAGACAAACCGGGAGCATTACGGCTTTTCCTGGAAATTGAAGAGAAACTAAAAGATACCAATGAGCCTTATTATACAGGGCTTTTATACAGCCAAATCGGTGAAGTATATTATGAACAAATGAATTATAACCGGGCTTATCATTATTTTCGGGAAGCTCGCAACAACTTCCGGCAATCAAATAATGTCCGGGAAGAAACAGAGGCTACTCTCGATATGGCAGCCGCTACCTTTCATTCGAAAGACATAGAAAAAGCGATGCGCCTCTATTCCGCCGCACTTGATTTAGCCGATGAACTAAAGAACGATCACTTAGCCCAAACAAGTCTCACCAATCTCGCCTCTCTCTATGTAGTGTCAGGTAAGAAACAGATTCCTCATGATCTACTGCAACGTATCGAATTTTCAGCCCGGCGAGATACACTGTACGGATATCATACACTAGTAGACGTGAATCTCATAAAAAACCGCCTAGACAGTGCACGCCACTATCTGACACTTGCAGAAGCAAATACCACCGATATTCGTGATATGGCAGAACTGCAATACACCGCATATCGGATTGAAGCACAAGCCAAGAATTTTAAGCAAGCAACCGATAATATACACCGTTACATCTACCTCACAGATTCTTTGACACGCTCAAACATGCAATTTTCCGCCGGCATGGTTGAACGCGAGTATTTCAAAGAGCAATCGGATTTTACTGAATACCGGATGAAAAACCGTATAATTTGGGAGATTGCCACAGCAACCATCGTTTTCCTGATAATAGGAATAGCCTACTATATCATTCGTCAACGTCTGCGCCTGCAACGTGAGCGTACCGATCACTATCTGTTACTTGCGGAAGAAGCCAACTCCGAATACAAGACCCTGATAGAACATCTGGAAGGCCAACGCAATGCAGAAAGCCATTTAAAAGGTTTAATAGCTTCACGTTTCGATATTATAGATAAACTGGGAAAAACTTACTACGAACGTGAAAATACCGCTTCCCAACAGGCTGCCATGTTCCACGAAGTAAAGCAGATAATCACCAATTTTGCAGAGAATAATGAAATGCTGCAAGAACTGGAACTAATCGTGAACACCTGTCATGATAATGCTATGGAGAAACTTCGGAATGATTTTCCGACAATGAAAGAAGCTGACATCCGATTACTTTGCTATATTTTCGTAGGTTTTTCTCCACAAGTAATCAGCCTGTTTATGAAAGACACGGTTGCCAATGTATATGCCCGTAAATCACGACTTAAATCGCGTATCAAATCGGCAGAAACGATCAATAAAGATCTGTTTTTAGCTCTTTTCGGATAGGTGTTAGACCAGTGTTAGAAATCTTAGAATACAATCCAAATAATCTACTGAATATCAATACGTTTAAAAACAAAGTGTTAGATTTACAAAATCGCATCATAACTCAAAACCGATGTAATCTTAGTACTTTTGCATTCGTAAAAATTGAAAAAAGAAAAGATTATGAGAAAGATTGTTATTCTACTAAGCACCATGCTTTTCATGGTAGCATGCGAAAAAGGAAACGAAGAAGTAAAAGAAGCTAAGGTAGTAGTATCCGTTTATGATGAGAATGGAAAAATGATAACGGGAGTTCCCGTAAAAATGTATAATGAAAAAGATTATAAGATTTTTGAAAAAGATAATTTAACCTCGCCTACCGCAATTATTCAGACAAATAAGAGTGGCATAGCAACCTTTACCCTGCCACAAGAAGAATGGTTTGCAGCGCAATCGCAACGATTCCTGACCTTCGTGGTGCAAGAGGGAGGCGGCCCCGATAACTACCAGATATGGTCTGCCGGCAAGACTGTAGAAGCCGGAAAAGTCGTCAAAATAGAAATACGTTTAACCCAATTTCCCAACTAAACTTTTATCACATGAAACAAACCAAACTTCATAGAATGACAGCACTTTGCCTGCAAATAGTTATAGCAGTTACATTACTAAGTTGCAGCACTGAAAATGACGAATACAAGAAAGATTCACCTTTGGAGGAAAAGCCGTCTGCTCCCGCAGGAGCTTTACTTGAAAATTTCTCCATAGAACAATTACCCTCAAAGACGATTTATGCATTAGGAGAAAATATAGACTTAACCGGCCTTAACGTGACAGGTGAATATGATGACGGGAAAAAACGTCCTGTGAATGTAACCTTGGCACAGATCAGTGGTTTCTCTTCATCCACACCTGTCGACAAACAAGAAGTGACCATAACAATAGAAGGAAAGCAGAAGAGCTTCACCATTCAGGTTGCACCTGTCCGTGTAGAAAATGGAGTATTGACAGAAGTCTTGAAAGGATATAATGAAATCATACTCCCCAATAGTGTGAAATCAATTCCTAAAGACGCCTTTAGTAACAGCCAAATAAACAAGGTAGTACTCAATGAAGGACTAAAATCTATTGGAGACATGGCTTTCTTCAATTCAACCGTTCAGGAAATTGTGTTTCCATCAACCTTGGAGCAGCTTAAAGAAGACATCTTCTATTATTGCTACAACCTGAAAAAAGCAGATCTAAGCAAGACTAAAATCACTAAACTTCCTGCCAGTACATTTGTATATGCAGGTATTGAAGAAGTGTTATTGCCCGTGACACTAAAAGAAATCGGATCGCAGGCATTCCTCAAGACCTCTCAATTGAAAACCATCGAGATTCCGGAGAATGTAAGCACCATTGGCCAGGAAGCATTCCGGGAAAGTGGTATTACGACTGTGAAGTTACCAAATGGTGTTACAAACATAGCAAGCAGGGCTTTTTACTACTGTCCGGAATTGACGGAAATAGTCACCTACGGAACAATGTCCAACGATGATCCCAATGCTATGATCCACGCCTATTGCCTGGAAGGATGCCCCCAATTGACTCGCTTCGAGATTCCGCAAAGCATCCGGATATTGGGACAAGGGTTATTAGGGGGAAATCGAAAAGTCACCCAATTAACAATCCCGGCCAACGTCACACAGATTAATTTTTCAGCTTTCAACAATACAAGTATTAGGGAAGTAAAAGTAGAAGGAACAACACCTCCTCAAGTATTGGAAAGAGTATGGTACGGATTTCCGGATGACATTACCATTATTCGTGTTCCAGCCGAATCAGTAGATAAATACAAGAATGCAAACGGGTGGAAAGATTATACAAATAAAATAGCAACGTCTTAACAATTCATAGCCTTTCGGTTATAATCGAAGAGTTCAATACAGATTGCACTTCTTCTGATTATAACCGATTTTTTATCAAGTTAGTATTAAATCTCTCCATTTACTCCTAATCCAAACAGGGCAAAATCGCCCAGACAAGGATCATCCGGAAACACTTTGCCTAATGCCACCGTTATCTGACGGGCGTTTTTCAAAGAAAAAGTTTCCGTATCCGTCAACTTGAAATAATGTGCTACCCGGCATACATGTGTATCTAAAGGAACAATCAGATCTCTGCGATCAAAACTTTCCCAAATCCCCAAATCGACCTCCGAATCCCGACGAATCATCCAACGCAAAAACATATTCAGTTTCTTTTGAGGACTTTTGGCAGAGACTTCAAGAAATGCACATAACTTTTCCATTGGTATTCCGGGATATAACATCAAAACTTCCTCCAGACTTTCAAACTGTGTATAAGCCGTATATAATCGCCGAAAGTATCCATAAAAATCAGCATACGACAACATACGATAAAAGCTATTGGTCGCTCCCGAAGGAAAATCCTTCTCCCACTGCCGGGACAATACATATTGATAAGGCGAATCTCCCATTAATCTATGCAGTTCGTCCGCCTTCTTCAATATCTGTTTGCGATTGCCAAAACTCATAATTGCCGTCAACAGACCACTGATTTCAATATCCTGTTTCAACGTATAGCGATGAGGGAACTGCACCGGATCACTTATAATAAAGTCTGCACGATGATAAATCTCCGCACACATCAAAAGTTTATTCTTTATATCTTCAGTCATTTTGAGAAAGTATCAAGTATTGAAAGCACAAAAGTACATATTCTAGTTGAATTTCCTCTTTAAGTAAATAACGGATTGTATCCCTAATAAAATAACAAACAGATATTCTGCCGTCATATACACAGTCAGAGAAGCATGCAAACATTCACTTAACAGATACAGATAAATCAAATATACCAGAATAGTGATTAACTGGAAGATAAAAGCGAGCTTCGTCTTTCCTGTACCGGTAACAGCATTGATATAAACATATCCGGGCAGTGCAAAAGCATAATTCAACAGCATAACTATAAAAGGATAGAAAGCTAATCTCACCAGATTATCGTTATTCGTATAAAATCCGACAATCCATTGATTGCTCCAAAGAGCTATCCCTATCAACGGAAGTCTCACCACATAGCCCAGCTTAAGAACTTTACGACAAACAGGAAAAAGTTCTTTCCCCGCTCCTGCTCCAATCAAATTACTGACTAACGCTCCCGTAGTGGATGCAAAAGAATTGACTATCACAAAAAAGACGGTAGAAACACTACGGGTAATATTGGAAATAGCAAGCTCTGTCTTTCCCAGATGCTCGATAGCAACGAAGAACAGAAACCAGGGAGCAACGCTGATAAAAGAGTGAAGCATACTCCATACAGATAGCCTCAACAACTTTATTAACAATTTCCCATCATAAACGACCTTCAGCCCATATTTCACTTTATCTACCCTCACCCACATATATAATAGGAGTACGATAAAAGCTCCGAACTCTGCCAAAGAAGAAGCCATCGCCGCCCCGGATATACCCAGATTCAGTTCGAATATCAGCAGATAGTTAAAAGGAATATTGATACAGATAGCCATGATAGCTGCTGCGGACAATGCTTTGGTCGTTGTTATCCCTACCAGAAAAGACCGGAAAGCTAAAAAAGGAAATGAGAACAACAAACCAAAGCTACGCCAATCCAGATAATGAATCACTGCCCGGTAAATCTCATCCGAAGTTATCAACCGGCGTAAGATAAATGGAGAAACAAACAAAATCAGCAAACAAAGAATGACTGCCATCCCCGACAGGAAATATAATCCCTGAAAAAATGTACGTCCCGTCTCTTTATAATGTTGTTCCCCATTTTTCCGGGCAATCATTACCTGCAGCCCGATGCTGAATCCGAAGCCCAGCATATAAACAGCCAAATAATAGATTCCGGCAAGCGCAGAAGCTCCCAGTTCGACTTCTCCCACATGCCCCAGGAAAATAGCGTCGGTAATATTGATTAATTGTTCCATCAGAATGCTCATCATCACAGGAAAGTTGATGAGCCATATTTGCTTATATGTATAATTCATTGCTCAATTTTAAAATAATACGATACGGTATACCACATCATAGTAGCACACAGTTCCGTAAATTTATAAAAATGGATATAAAACTCTTTGGCAGGCGAGTAGTTGCCTGTCGGATAGCTGAATAGCCCTGTTAGAAATGATGCTATTCGTTGAGCGTAGCTATATGCAGAGTTTCATAAATAGATGAATACTGTTGGTTTATCAATCAATTACGCTACAAAGATAATAAATCTTACTCTATATCACAATATGGTACGGTATTAGCAGATTACTTATAGTAAAGAGATGTATTAAAAACATTGATTACGACATTAACAGATTGATTTATAAAGATATACCATATTCTAAAGCTAAAGAATGATTCTTAAATATCTTTCTCTTTTGAAAAAGGGCATATCATTTTGAAAAGAGTAGTAACCAATAAATAACCAGATAACAATGAAAGTTTGTAAATTCGAGAAAATTAAAGATGAGGATGAAATGAAGCAAGTAATCAATTGTATTCAGAAAGAACATCCTTATGTAGCTGTAGTCCCTATATTGGCACAATTACAGGAGTGGTTACAGGCTATTTCCATCAGTTGGTTTCACGAAGAAGATGAAGCTTCTCATGCCACAGTCAATGCCATCGAAGCATATTGCTGTACCCTTGCCAATCATCTCATTATAGATTCGCACTTAAATCAGGAAATTAAAAACCGGATTCTGGAGTGCATAAAGAAAATACATATACTTGTAGAAGACAAAGCAGATTTACTGATTGATAAAATGATAAAAGCGGAAGTATACGGATTATCCAGCGATTTATTCACTTATTGCTTACGTCAACAGGGTCTTCGTGCCCAAACATTAGATACCGGCAAACTTATACAGATCAACCTGGAAAGAAAGCCGGATATCCCATATATTCAGGAATCTATCCAACAATACATTGACGAGAACCGGAATGTGGATATTTTTATCGCCCCACTTTCCATTTGCAGGAATGTGTATGGTGAAATAGACTTCATGAGCGAACAACGCAATGATTACTATGCAACAGTGCTTGCCACCCTATTCAAAGCGGACGAAATACTGTTATCCACCCCAATCAATCATATCTACGCAAACCGGAATTGTCTGCGAGAACAACATTCACTAACCTACATAGAAGCCGAACAACTGATTAACAGCGGAGTACACCTGCTCTACGCAGATTGTATCACCCTTGCGGCACGCTCTAATATAGTTATCCGCCTAACCGATACACACGATCTGTCAACAGAACGACTCTATATATCTTCCCATGACACAGGCAACAGTGTCAAGGCCATCCTCTCACAGGATTCGGCTACCTTTGTACGTTTTACCTCATTAAATGTATTGCCCGGATATTTATTTATGGGTAAGATATTGGAAGTTATCAACAAATATCAAATCAATGTCATCTCAATGGCCTCATCCAATGTATCCATCTCGATGATGCTGACAGCCAGCCGGGACACCCTGCGAATCATTCAAAGGGAACTACATAAATATGCCGAAATGGTTATGGACGAAAATATGTCTGTAATACATATCATCGGCTCCCTTCATTGGGAACGCACACAAGTAGAAAGCCATATTATGGATACTATCAAAGATATCCCCGTATCTCTCATTTCTTATGGAGGAAGCGATCATTGTTTCACACTATCTGTACATACCACAGATAAAAACAGACTGATTAGTTCGCTATCCAGACAATTTTTCGAGAGTCAGTGCGCAGCCTGACTCAAAGCCGGATAAAAAGAGACATCTGAAAGCCAAATAAAAAAAATAAAGAGATGAAAATAGCTATTATAGGAGCCGGACACATAGGGAGTGCAATCGTCACTTGTCTGGCGCAAGGACATCTTTACAATGAAAAAGACATTATTGTCTCCAATCCAAATATCGATAAACTGGAGAGACTGCAAGAACATTTCCCGGCAATACACATAACGACCGATAACCAACAAGCCATATCGGAAGCCGAAGTAATCGTCCTCGCCATCAATCCCTGGAAAGTAGATGAAGTATTGTCTCCTCTACGTTTCTCACGTACACAAATCCTCGTATCTCTCGTGTCCGGAGTATGTATCTCCCACCTGGCTCATTTGACAGAAGCCGAGATGCCTATCTTTCGGGCAGTTCCCAATATGGCCATTACAGAACGTTCCAGCCTCACTTTGATAGCTTCCCGCGGAACCGATAAAGAATATCAGCAATTAATAAAACAGATATTTGAAGAAGGAGGAAAATGCCTGTTCCTGCAAGAGAAACAACTAGATACCACTTCCGCATTAACCTCCAGCGGAATAGCTTTCGCCTTAAAATATATGCAAGCGGTTATACAGGCAGGGATTGAGCTAGGAATTCCCGGCAAGGATGCCATGCAAATGGCAGCGTATAGCATGGAAGGAGCGACAGAACTGATTCTGAATCATAACACTCATCCGTTGCTGGAAATAGAGAAAGTAACCACTCCGGGCGGAACCACTATAAAAGGATTGAACGAACTGGAGCACAAAGGCTTCACTTCTTCTATTATTCAAGCCATCAAAAGCAGTGCCACAACTTTGATTGACAAAGAGGAAGAAGATGCAAAAATCTTCCGATAGTCCTTATGGTATGGTTTCTCAAGTCCTTTTTGCCTATTTTGAAATGCTATATATCCCAAAGCCAGCATAAAAGGACTTAAGAAAATGTATGCTTAGATTTTATATTCCTCTATCTTCCGGTACAGGGTGGTAAGTCCGATTTTCAACAAACGGGCAGCTTCCGTTTTATTCCCTTTTGTATATTCCAACACACGTGCAATATGTCTGCGTTCCATTGCGGCCAACTCAAAACTGCCTACACTATCATCCGAACATTCATAATGAGTGTTTTGGATTTCCAAAGGAAGATCACAAATATCCAGTCGCCCCCCTTCACACACAATCAGGCTACGCTCAATCACATTTCTCAATTCACGGATGTTCCCTTTCCACGGCTGTTGTTCCAGAGCCTCCAGAAAAGCGGGAGTCATCTCATTGATGGCATACGAAAGTTTTTCGGAGAAACTCTTGGCGAAAGCAGTTGCAAGAATTCTGATATCACCAGTACGTTCACGGAGCGAAGGAAGATGCACCTGAAAAACCGAAAGACGATAAAACAAGTCTTCACGGAAATGTCCTGCTTTGATCTCCTCCTGCAGGTTGCGATTGGTAGCAGCAATGATACGCACATTGACTCTTGTCGGCTTGGTATCACCGATCTTTATATATTCTCCCGTTTCAAGGATACGCAGTAACTTTGCCTGCAGCTCGAAAGCCATCTCTCCGATTTCATCCAGAAAGATCGTTCCGTTATTAGCTTCTTCAAAAAGTCCTTTCTTATCCTTCAGCGCACCGGTAAACGAGCCAGCCTTATGCCCGAACATCTCGCTTTCGAGCAATTCTTTGCTGAAAGACGAACAGTTGACCGCCACAAAATTCTGTTTGCTCCGTTTACTACTATAATGTATAGCTTGCGCAAAGACTTCCTTTCCTGTTCCTGTTTCCCCCGTCAGTAATACGGGAACATCTGTCACAGACACTTTCTGCGCCAGAGATACAGCCTCTTTCAACACCTTTGACTCACCCAGAATAGAATCGAACGAGTACATCTGCCCGACTTTCTTTTCCAGTTTTTCCAAACGGACATTCATCTTTGCTTTCTCCACGGCACGGCTGATTAAAGGAATAATCTTGTTATTATCATCTCCTTTCGTTATATAATCAAATGCACCGTTTTTAATAGCCTGCACCCCGTCGGGAATATTGCCGTGAGCAGTAAGAAGAATCACCTCTACATTGGGAGCTATTTTCTTGATGTTCAACACCAGATCTACTCCGTTTCCATCAGGAAGAAAAACATCGCATAAAGCTACGTCGGGCGATTGAATTTCCAGTTGTTTGATGGCAGCTTTGCAATCACCTGCCTGACACACTTCATAGCCCTCAAGTTCCAGCATACGAGCTAAAAGGCTGCGAATCTGGACTTCATCGTCAATAATAAGAATTTTATTCATACAATTTATCTACATTAAATAGAAGAATGAAAAACAGGGTGCGCAAATATAGTTTTTTTATCTGAATCCATGAACATTTCTTCGATACAGTTTGTTATTTCCACAGGAAACTATTTACGCTATAAACAGATGAAAATAATTATTATTGGGGGAGTTGCAGGAGGAGCCACCACTGCTGCCCGAATCAGACGAGTAGATGAAACAGCTGAAATTGTCCTTTTAGAAAAAGGAAAGTACATATCATACGCCAATTGTGGCCTACCCTATTATATAGGGGGAGTGATAGAGGAACGGGATAAATTGTTCGTGCAAACGCCCGAAGCCTTTTCTACACGCTTTCGCGTAGATGTACGCACAGAAAATGAAGTGATTTTCATTGACCGGAAAAGAAAGACAGTGACTGTCCGCCAAAGCAGTGAAGATACTTATGAAGAGAGCTATGATAAGTTAGTCATATCTACCGGAGCCTCTCCGGTACGCCCCCCTCTTCCCGGAATCGACCTAAGTGGAATCTTCACACTAAGGAATGTCACCGACACAGATCGGATCAAAGAATATATCAAAAGCCACGCCCCACGAAAAGCCGTTGTCGTAGGGGCCGGATTTATCGGCCTTGAAATGGCGGAAAACTTACATGCACAGGGAGCGAAAGTATCGATTGTGGAAATGGGCAATCAAGTGATGGCCCCTATCGATTTTTCAATGGCATCACTTGTTCATCAACATCTGATGGATAAAGGAGTAAACCTCTACTTGGAACAAGCTGTCGCCTCTTTTAGCCGGGATGGAAGAGGATTGAAAGTAACTTTCAAGAATGGCCAGTCAATCTCTGCCGACATCGTTATTCTATCTATCGGCGTACGCCCGGAAACTAATCTGGCACGGGCTGCCGAACTGACTATCGGCCCTGCAGGAGGTATCGCCGTAAACGATTACCTGCAAACCTCTGACGAGTCTATTTATGCCATCGGTGACGCGATCGAGTTCCGCCACCCGATCACCGGCAAACCCTGGCTCAACTATCTCGCCGGACCTGCCAACCGTCAGGGACGTATCGTTGCGGACAATGTCCTCGGAGCAAAGATTCCTTACGAAGGCTCTATTGGTACTTCCATCGCAAAGGTTTTCGACATGACCGTTGCTTCAACCGGCTTACCCGGCAAGCGTCTGCGTCAGGAAGAGATAGACTATATGTCGTCTACCATTCATCCCGCTTCCCATGCCGGTTACTATCCGGATGCCATGCCGATGAGCATTAAAATCACTTTCGATAAAAAGACAGGAAGATTGTATGGCGGACAAATCGTTGGTTACGATGGGGTGGACAAACGGATTGATGAACTCGCACTTGTCATCAAGCACGAGGGAACAATCTACGATCTGATGAAAGTTGAACAAGCGTATGCTCCTCCGTTCTCTTCAGCCAAAGATCCGGTAGCACTGGCAGGATATGTAGCTGAAGATATAATCACAGGTAGAACCAATCCTGTGTATTGGAGAGAATTGCGGGACATTGAAATGGAAAATAAATTCCTGTTGGATGTCCGCACCCCGGATGAATTTTCATTGGGTAGCTTACCGGGTGCCGTGAATATTCCGTTGGATGAACTTCGCGACCGGTTGGCTGAATTGCCGAAAGATAAAATGATTTATACATTCTGTGCAGTCGGGCTACGGGGTTATCTTGCTTACCGTATACTGACACAACACGGATTTGACAAGATACGTAATCTCTCGGGAGGGTTAAAGACTTATCGGGCTGCCACTGCTCCCATCATCATACGGGAAGAAAATGGAAACCAAATAGACGAATCACCCATACAGCAGGAAACTGCTTCCCAAGCCAGTCAGCCCAACGTTTCTACGGCTCCCGTCACTGCTGCTGTAACTGATGCTTCTACTACCCCTGCCAAAACAATCCGGGTGGATGCCTGCGGGTTGCAATGTCCCGGTCCGATTCTGAAAATGAAAAAAACAATGGATACACTGGTTTCAGGCGAACGGGTGGAAATCACCTCAACCGATCCTGGTTTTCCGCGCGACGCCGCCGCATGGTGCAGTTCGACGGGTAATCAATTGATTTCGAAAGATACCTCCGGAGGAAAATCTATTGTTGTAATAGAAAAAGGAGAACCAAAATCGTGCAATATTGTTACTTCATGTGAGGGCAAAGGAAAAACCTTCATCATGTTTAGTGATGATTTGGATAAAGCCTTAGCTACTTTTGTACTGGCAAACGGTGCAGCAGCTACGGGACAAAAGGTCACCATCTTCTTTACTTTCTGGGGACTGAACGTTATCAAGAAGTTGCACAAACCGGAAACCAAAAAGGATATTTTCGGAAAAATGTTTGGTATGATGCTGCCTTCCAGCTCCAAGAAACTGAAACTTTCTAAGATGAGCATGGGCGGAATGGGCGGAAAAATGATGCGGTATATCATGAACAAGAAAGGGATTGATTCACTGGAATCTTTGCGCCGGCAAGCTCTGGAAAACGGTGTGGAATTTATCGCTTGCCAGATGTCAATGGATGTGATGGGAGTAAAACAAGAAGAACTCCTGGACGAGGTAACAATTGGCGGTGTAGCAACGTATATGGAACGGGCGGATAACGCAAACGTTAATCTATTTATTTAAAAAATGAACTAATAAAATATTCAAATAAGGTATGAAAACAATATGTGCAATGCGTGATGTTTTCAAAGCAATGGGAAACTTTGAAACAGCATTTGAAAAAATGTACCAGATAACGCTAAATGAAGCAATGATATTGTGTGCCCTCAAAGAGGCGTCGGAGAAAGTGACAGCTACCAACCTGTCCAAACAAACCGAGTTAAGCCCCTCACACACATCTAAAATGCTGCGAATACTGGAGGAAAAAGGACTGATCGTCCGGTCGCTCGGAAGCGAAGACCGGAGACAGATGTACTTCCACCTGACCCATACGGGCAAGCAGCGAGTAAATGAACTGGAACTTGATAAAGTAGAGATACCCGATCTACTTAAACCCCTGTTTAAATAAACGGATTTTCAAACAATTATCTGTAAATAATGAACGGTGAACAAACTCCCTGATAATGGGGCAGAGTGCTCACCGTTTTTCTTTAGACAGGGCAAAAGATATATGTTAATTTTCCGGCAAAAGAAATTTCCATCTGAACCTTTTTCCACCTTTCTTGTTGTTTCTATCAAAAGCCCAAGGTACCTGGGCGCGATTTTTATATAACCTAAACATTATAAAAGATATGAAGAAATTAATTCCTATTTTATTGGCGGTCTTTGCACTCGCTTCATGTGAAAAAGACCCGGACATGGGTAAGCTGGATGACAATTATCTGGTATACACTAACTACGACAAGAAAGCCGATTTCAAAGTTCCAACATTCTATCTGGCACCCCAGATTCTGGTGATTAGTGACAGTAAAGAACCGGAATATCTCGAAGGTGAAGGCGCAGAACAAATTCTGGCTGCTTATACAGATAACATGAAAGCTAGAGGCTACGCAGCAGCAGAAGATCAGGAAAGCGCAGATCTTGGTATCCAAGTGAGCTACATCGCAAGTACTTATTATTTCACCAGCTACGCACAACCTGAATGGTGGTGGGGTTATCCCGGTTACTGGGGACCTGGCTACTGGGGTGGCAACTGGGGTGGTGGATGGTACTACCCGTACGCTGTAACCTATAGTTATAGTACCAATTCCTTCCTGACAGAAATGGTGAACTTGAAAGCTGAACAAGGAGACAGTAAAAAACTGCCTGTTGTATGGACAAGTTATCTGACCGGATTTGAGACTGGTTCCAAAGCTATCAACCGCACTCTTGCAGTAGAAGCTGTCAACCAATCATTCACTCAGTCACCTTATCTTACTAACAAATAATCAACTACAACTGTTATGAAAACAAGAAAAAATATATACTTCAAGGTAGTAGCCTTGGCGGCTATTGCCATCGCCTTCGCTATGCCGGCTAAGGCACAGCTATCAGACAACGGATATGCGAATATCGACTGGCAGTTCAACGCTCCGTTAAGTAATCATTTTGCAGATAAAGCAAGTGGTTGGGGTATGAACTTCGAAGGTGGTTATTTCGTGACTCCTAACATTGGCTTGGGTCTTTTCCTGAACTATCACAGCAACCACGAATATGTAGGTCGCGAAACCTTTCAAATGGGTGCCGGTGAAGTTACTACCGACCAGCAGCATACTATTTTCCAATTGCCTTTCGGTGCTGCTGCACGTTACCAGTGGAATCGTGGCGGATCTTTCCAACCTTATGTCAGTGCTAAATTAGGTGCTGAATATGCAAAAGTCCGCTCTAACTTCAATATGCTGGAAGCAAGAGAAAACAGCTGGGGATTCTATGCTTCTCCTGAAGTAGGTATCAATGTATTCCCATGGGTTTACGGACCGGGCTTGCACTTTGCTTTGTACTACAGCTATGGTACCAACAAAGCTGACGTACTGCATTACAGTGTAGACGGATTGAGTAACTTCGGTTTCCGCCTGGGTGTATCGTTCTAAAAAGAACTGCAACTATCAGAATAGTACGTTAATAATAAAAAAGGTAAAAGGTAGCTTTTAATATAGGCACCTTTTACCTTTCTTTTTTTATTTTTTCTTCATCGCATCATAAATAGCTCCCTGTATTCGCTCACGAATGTGCAGCTGGTTCAATTTGCGGTTCGTTACGTCCGGATAAATCCGGTTGCTAAGGAATACATAAACCAGTTCATTCACCGGGTCCACCCATGCACATGTACCGGTAAATCCGGTATGGCCATACACTTCGGCAGGTGCGGCAGGAGCACAATTCCCTTTCTTCGGATCATCTGCATCGGGCTTGTCAAAACCTAAACCACGCCGGCTGATCTTCGATGTTTCAGTAGTAAACAACTGGCAGGTTTCCTTACTTAGATAGCGTTGACCATCTATTTCCCCTCCATTCAGCAACATCTGATAAACGCGGGCTACATCACGGGCAGTAGAGAAAAGTCCGGCATTTCCGGCCAATCCGCCAAAGAAAGCGGAAGCCTCATCATGCACAACCCCCTGCAAAGTCTCTTTACGCAAGAAATGGTCTTTATTAGAAGGAACAATTTCCGATTTGGCAAAACGGCGTAAAGGCAAATAGCCTGTATGCTCCAACCCCATCGGCTCATAAAACTCACGTTGCAAATAGGCTTCCATAGGCATACCGGCCAATTGTTCCACCAACATTCCCAAGAGTATAAATCCGACATCACTATATACATAGCGCTTCTGCTTTAACGGAGCTTCTGCAATTTTCTCTTCTATCACCTTTCGGAAAGAACGATTTAACCACAAACTGTCACAGATCTGAACAGTATAATCACCGGTTTTGACGGAAGAAACATATTCACTTTTGAACTTGAATTTCGGATTCGCCCATGAAGTGGTCCCCAACTGTAACGGATGGTGTGCATCTTTTCGTGCACTGAATAACTTTCCATCATAACTATCCTTGTCAATAGCTTCCTGGTAGAAAGGAATCCAGGAGGGTAAACCGGACTGATGATACAGAATTTCCTGAATCGTTATATCTTTCTTATCAGTACGTTGTAAGAACGGCAAATGATCCGAAATCTTATCTGTCAGATTAAAACGTCCCTTGTCGTAGAGCTTCATAATGGCAAGCAAGGTGCCCGTCGTTTTTGAAAGGGAAGCCAGATCGTAGATATTCGTAGATTCGACACGAGAACTTCCTTTGCCCGTATAAGTACCGAAAGCCTTGTCGAACATGACATGACCGTTTTTCAGCACCACCACCTGGCAACCGGGATAGGCTCCCTGACGAATACCATCCAATGCAATGGAATCAATCCGTTTTAGATGAGCAGAGGAAAGCCCGTATTCTTCCGGAACGAAATGCAACGGTGTTTTGGGAGTAATGGTCACTCCTGCTCCCGCCGGGAACAGCTCTCCCAAACTTGCCGACAACTGTCCGTCTGCAGATGCCTTGGCAAATAACACATCTGCTACCTGGCGCTGCACATCACTACTATAGCTATGCCCCAGCACCACCGCCGAAGCATGAGCCACCGCACGCTGAATCTGCAACATCATCTTCCCGGGAGTAAAAAACAGATAAATGGCCGGGCTTTCGGGAACAAACTTCGCAAAGAAAGGCTGATAAGGAGCCAACCGCTGTTCGCTGACGGCTACAATGATCCGTTTATAGGTAGACAGAGAATCACGTAACCGCTGATTTTCCTCTTCCGTCTGATTGGCACGAAGGGAAAAACGAGCCAAAGACGTATAGCGGGAAAGTTGTTTCGCCAACGCATTAGTTTCTCCGGGATCTCCCACTTCGAGCAATGCAATCTTCTGTTCTTTGTCTGTATGCAGGGGGAGAATATGATTCTTATTGTTCAAAACGGTTATTGCCGCCAAGTTCAATCGGCGAACCAGATCACGTGTCTGCGGACTGTTAATGCGTTGTTCCAAGCCGGACAATTGTACATACGACTTTTTCTTGAGCCCCAACACATATTTATAAGTCAAGACCTTACGACATTTGCTCTCAATATCTTCGCGGGTCAACTCTCCTTTTTCAATAGCTTCCAGTACAGCCGGTATCTCTTCCTTCAAGTTTCGGGGAGACAATACCATGTCATTACCTGCTTTCAAAGCCTGCAAACTGACATATCCATTTCCCGCCACTCCTTTCATGGCAAGCGCATCCGTAAATATGAGTCCTTTGAACGCCAGTTCATCTGTCAGCAAATCGTATACGACATTGCGGGACAAGGAAGACGGAAGTCCACCAATCGGTTCTATCACCGGAACTTGCAAATGTCCTACCATCATACCGCCCAATCCGGCACGGATGGCTTCTTTAAAAGGATAAAGTTCTACACTATCCAGACGTTCACGAGTGAAAGGAAGTACCGGAAGCGCCTTATGCGAATCGACATCAGTATCTCCATGTCCGGGAAAATGTTTGCACACAGATAAAACCCCTCCGCTTTCCAAACCGGAAGCATAAGCGATTACCTTATCAGCCACCTGTATCGGATCTTCTCCAAAAGAACGGGTATTGATTACGGGATTTTCAGGATTTATATTCACGTCCGCCACCGGAGCAAAGTTGACCTGTACTCCAATCTGTCGACATTGACGAGCAACTTCACGCCCGTATTCATAGAGCAGCTTGTTGTCACGGATACATCCCAATACCATATTCCGTGGAAAAACAGGCATACCACGCAAACGCATGGCCAGTCCCCATTCTCCATCAAAGGTAATCATCAAAGGGACTTTAGCCTGCCGTTGCGCCCGGTTTGTCAGTTCAACCTGATTTTGCATCTTCCCACCGGAAAAAAGAAGTCCGCCCACTTTATAGGTGTCGATGACTTCGCGCAACAGTTCCAGATTTCGTTTGGTATCTACCGGGGCAATGGTATAGATGAACAACTGCCCTACCTTTTCTTTAAAGGAAAGCTTATCCATAACCGAATCAACCCAGTGCCGGCAGTCCTTGTCCTGAAGGGCTTTATATACCAGCAGAGGTTCAACGGTTGTAGCATTCTGCGCCGGACTTGAAACCGTGCCGGCCGCAATAAGGAATAAAAGCGTTACTATTGAGGGGATTATCTTCATTTATGTTTCAAAGTCAAATCGAGACGGCCTACACGAACACCATTTTTTCCCGTGTGCATAACAGGCACCTCTTTTCCGTCCATATTCAAGTATGTTTTGGGGCCTTTCATAAATGTATGAGAGTGCCCGCCCAGAATCACGTCGATATTGCGTGTTCCGGCAACCAGATGTTCATCCATTTGAATGCCCAGATGAGACAGGCATACTACCAAATCACAACCTTCTTCGTCTTTCAACAAAGCAGCTATTTCGTTGGATACGCGGATAGGATCTTCATAAACGACTCCTTCGCATTTATTAGCCTGAATCATCCCTTCGGGTTGGGTTCCAAGGCCAAACACACCAATTCTCAAACCATATTTCTCAAGAACGACGTAGGGTTTAACTATATCTTTCAATACCGTAGCATCCAGATTATAGTTGGCACAAACAACCGGGAAATTAGCCATCTTGAAAATGCGTTCCATATTATCCACATCGAAATCAAACTCATGGTTACCGATAGTCATAGCATCATAACCCATTTCATTCATTAGTTTAACTTCCACTTCTCCGCGGAACATATTATAATAAGGTGTTCCCTGAGAAATATCTCCGCAGTCGAAAAGCAGCACATTCTTATGCTCCTTACGAAACTGTTCGAGAAAAGCAGCCCGGCGAAGAAAACCGCCTTTGTTATAGTATTCGTCCCCCTTCTGATTGACAGGTTCGATACGGCTATGCACATCGCTTGTTTGTAAAATAATCACTTCTTTGGTATCCTTATCCTGCGCAAAAATTGAGAAAGTAAAGCTCAATGCAATACATAACAGGAATAATATCTGAATTCTTTTCATATTCAATATTTTTAGATTCTCCTTTTTATTTTATGGTAATACGTCCATCCAGTTTGGAGGTAATCGCTTTGCCTTCGGCAGTCTGTTTGCGTACATAATCAAGAAATAGTCCGCGTAAGGTTGCGTTTTCGGGGCATACTCTCTTTTCTGCCTGCAGGAAAGCATCCATCCGTCCGTTTCCATCTGCCAGATAATCGATAGTGGCCACCGTGTAAAGCTGGTCATCCTTTAGTGGTTTTTCACCGACAAAGGCGTTCAGCAACTTTCCATCTTTGGTGATTTCAAGGCGGATACCGCTCACTCCTTCTCCGTGCAGAGATGCAATCGCTTCAAAAAGACGTCTCAAGTCTGTTCCTTTCATAGTCAATACGCAAAGAGAATTCTCAAAAGGAAGAATTTCAAACACATCGCCTACTGTGATATCCCCTTCGGGCAAGATATTGCGCAAGCCGCCCATGTTTACCAATCCCATATCGGCAGGTTTCCCCAACACCTGAACCGCTGCTTGCTGTAAAACACCTGCAACAAGGTCGGAAAGCAAACTTTCAGGAGCTCCTTTTTCCATTTTCATCGCACTGGTACCGATGACTTCATACATCATCGCGTCTACCTTTTCCTTATAAGGCTTTAATATTTCGGCAGCTTTCGCATTGGGATGGGTGTCCCAAACAGAATCAATTGTTATCATGCTACCCTCTACTTTAGTTACTTCGTACTGAGCCGTAGTCTCGCGTGCGGTCCGGCAGGAAGTAAACAGGAAGCCTCCTGCCAACGCTGCCACCATCAGATACTTTGCATAAGTCTGTTTCATGTTCGCTATTTTTAGATATGCTACAAATATACAAAAACATTTGGCTATCTGGCAAATAATTCGTTACTTTGCACCGCTTTCGCGCAATCGCTGTCAAGAGAAGAGATACTTGGTATGTTGCGTTGTAACGATGAAACAATTTAATAATAACAACAATGGATTTAATTAAAATTGCAGAAGAAGCATTCGCTACCGGAAAACAGCACCCGAGCTTCAAAGCAGGAGACACTGTAACAGTAGCATATCGTATTATTGAAGGTAACAAAGAACGTGTACAGCTGTACCGTGGTGTTGTTATCAAAATCGCCGGTCACGGAGAGAAAAAACGTTTTACTGTACGTAAAATGTCAGGAACTGTAGGCGTAGAAAGAATTTTCCCAATCGAATCACCGGCTATCGATAGCATCGAAGTGAACAAGGTAGGTAAAGTTCGTCGCGCTAAATTGTACTACCTGCGTGCTCTTACTGGTAAGAAAGCTAGAATCAAAGAAAAAAGAGCTAACTAATAAGCCGAACTTTTCGATTCGAAATAAAAAAGGGAACTTCATTATGAGGTTCCCTTTTTTATTGTGCATTTTCTCAAACATTCTCATGCCCATGAGAAAAAATTCTCACTGCAATGAGAATAATTTCTCATAGGTATGAGAATATTTTCTCACTACGGTGAGAATAACCCTTTGTCTGAATAAGCCGTATACGTCAGAAAGGACTAAATAAAACAAAGCCCCGAAAGTCATAAACTCCCGAGGCTCCATTACCTTTATTATAATAATGAAATGTTATTCTTTCAAATCTTTCAGTTCCCAAGCCAATGCACTGGCGCCCAGTACAGCAGCATCAGAATCCTTCAATTCGGAAACGAGCAATTTAGTCTTACCTTTATAGATATTCAGGATATTATCATCAATTGATTTCTGAATTGGTTTCATGATATAGTCACCGGACTTAGCCAAACCACCGAACAATACAATTGCTTCAGGGCTGGAGAATGCAATAGCATCTGCCAGTGCTTCACCCAAGATGTTACCTGTAAAGCTAAAGATTTCCTGTGCCAGTTTATCACCTTGTACAGCTGCATCATACACATCTTTTGAAGTGATGTTTTCTGCAGGAATGTTACGAAGCAAGCTAGCATCCGTACGGGCAGCAAGGAATTCGCGGGCTGTACGAGCTACACCGGTAGCCGAGCAGTAAGTTTCCAGACATCCCTTACGGCCACAACCGCAAAGACGACCATCGCGACGGGCGATAACGTGTCCCAACTCACCTGCAAAACCGTCATGACCATACACCATCTGACCGTTGATAACGATACCGCTACCCACACCAGTACCCAGTGTAATCATGATAAAGTCTTTCATACCACGGGCAGCACCGTAAGTCATTTCACCGATAGCAGCAGCGTTTGCGTCGTTTGTCAAAGCAGTGGGGATACCCAGTCTTTCTTCAAACATGGCAGCCAACGGAAGAATTCCCTTCCAAGGCAGGTTCGGAGCAAATTCAATCGTTCCCGTGTAGTAGTTGCCATTCGGAGCACCGATACCAATACCTCTGATTTTATCAACACCACCATTAGCAATAATCAATGGAAGCAGACTTTTACACACTTCATCAGCGTATTCTTCTACTGTAGGGTAACCAGATGTTTTGATTGAACTGCTGGCAATAATAGTTCCGCGTGCGTCTACAATTCCAAAGACGGTATTCGTTCCGCCAATGTCAATACCTACTACGTAGGGTTTTTCCATGTTTGAATTCATGATACTTTTATTTAAAAGGGTTAGTTAATCATTAAGTTTACTGCACACAAATTACGTAAAGAAGATTGAGTCTACAAAATGTTTTTTGAAAAAAGTTCAACCTGTTTGCAACTTTTCGTATCTTTCGCACGTCTAATAGTAGAAAATTATCAGAAAACAGAAACTAAATAAAGAAAATTGTGATACAACTAACGAATATCAACAAGACCTACAACAACGGAGCGCCTCTCCATGTACTTAAAGGTATCAATCTCAACATCGAACAGGGAGAATTTGTTTCTATCATGGGAGCATCCGGGTCTGGGAAATCAACGTTACTCAACATCTTGGGAATTCTGGACAACTACGATACCGGAGATTATTACCTGAACAACGTACTCATCAAGAACTTGAGCGAAACCAAAGCCGCCGAATACCGGAACCGTATGATCGGATTTATCTTCCAGTCATTCAATCTGATTTCCTTTAAAGATGCCGTAGAGAATGTAGCACTTCCTTTATTTTACCAGGGGATAAGTCGCAAAAAACGAAATGCGCTTGCCTTGGAATATCTCGACCGCCTGGGTTTAAAAGACTGGGCACATCACATGCCGAACGAAATGAGTGGCGGTCAGAAACAACGTGTAGCCATTGCGCGAGCTTTAATCACTCAACCACAAATCATTCTGGCAGATGAACCAACAGGAGCCTTGGACAGTAAAACTTCTGTGGAAGTAATGCAGATTCTGAAAGATCTTCATAAACTGGGAATGACGATTGTCGTTGTCACCCACGAAAGTGGAGTCGCCAACCAGACAGACAAGATTATACATATCAAAGATGGAATCATCGAACGTATTGAAGATAATATCGACCATGACGCTTCTCCTTTCGGAAAAGACGGGATTATGAAATAAGTATTAATTCCATGCGGCCACAGCGCAGCCTAATACTTAATACTTGATACTCATTACTTAATACTTAAAAAAATGATTGATATCTGGCAAGAAATATATAGTACCATCAAACGTAACAAGCTAAGGACTTTTCTCACAGGATTTGCCGTGGCATGGGGAATCTTTATGCTTATCGTCCTACTAGGTGCAGGTAACGGACTGATCCACGCATTCGAGCAATCGGCTTCCGAACGTGCCATGAACTCCATCAAGATTTTTCCGGGATGGACCAGTAAATCATACGACGGACTGAAAGAAGGAAGACGGGTGCAACTGGACAATAAAGACATGGATGCTACCAGTCATTATTTCCCGAATCATGTCATCAAGGCCGGAGCAACCGTGTGGCAGGGAGGCGTAAATCTTAGTTTCGGGCAAGAATACGTCAGCCTGAACCTTTCCGGCGTATATCCCAATCATACCGAGGTAGAAGTCGTGAAACTTTTCGAAGGACGTTTTATCAATGAAATCGATATCAAGGAACGCCGGAAAGTAATTGTACTCCATAAGAAAACAGCAGAAATCCTTTTTAACAAGACTCATACCGAGCCAATCGGACAGTTTGTCAATGCCGGAAATGTGGTTTATCAGGTAGTAGGTCTCTACAATGATAAAGGAGATAGCGGAGACAGTGATGCCTACATTCCTTTTACCACTCTGCAAACGATTTATAATAAAGGAGACAAGCTGAATAACCTGGTCATGACTACCAAAAATCTGGAAACAGTAGAGGCCAATGAGGCTTTTGAAGCCCATTACCGCAAAGTATTGGGAGCCAATCACCGGTTTGACCCTACGGACCACAGTGCCATCTGGATATGGAACCGGTTTACCAACTATCTGCAACAGCAGAAAGGTTCGGGCATGTTGCGTATCGCCATCTGGGTAATCGGTATCTTTACGTTGCTTAGCGGAATCGTTGGAGTTTCCAACATCATGCTGATTACCGTCAAAGAACGTACCCGCGAGTTTGGTATTCGTAAGGCTTTGGGAGCTAAACCACTTTCCATTCTCTGGTTGATTATCGTAGAGAGTGTCACCATCACCACCATATTCGGATATATCGGCATGGTAGCCGGTATCGGAGTGACCGAATGGATGAACAGCACTTTCGGTAATCAGACTATGGACACCGGAATGTGGACGGAAACCGTTTTCCTGAATCCGACAGTAGATATAAGAATCGCCATACAGGCTACACTCACATTAATAATAGCTGGTACGTTAGCCGGATTATTCCCTGCCCGAAAAGCAGTCAGCATCCGACCGATCGAAGCACTTAGAGCAGATTAAGACTATGAGAATAGACATGGATACCTGTGAGGAAATCCTCATTACCATTACAAGAAATAAAACGAGAAGCCTGCTGACTGCATTCGGTGTTTTCTGGGGAATCTTTATGCTCGTTGCCCTTATCGGCGGCGGGCAAGGATTGGAGGACATGATGAAAAAGAACTTTGAAGGATTTGCCACCAATTCCGGTTTCCTTGTCTCGCAAAGAACGGGCGAGGCTTACAAAGGCTTCCGCAAAGGAAGATGGTGGAATCTGGAATCTACCGATATCGACCGCCTTCGCTCCCAAGTGAAAGAGGTGGAGATCATTACTCCTTCCGTAGCCCGTTGGGGTTCCAAAGCTGTATACGAAGATAAGAAATATGATTGTAGCGTGAAAGGATTGTATCCGGATTATCTCCACATTGAATCGCAGGAAATGGCATACGGCAGGTTCATCAATGAGGTGGATATAAAGGAAGCACGCAAAGTATGTGTCATCGGAAAACGAATTTATGAAAGTCTTTTCAAACCGGGAGAAGACCCGTGTGGCAAATATGTAAGAGTAGATGGCATTTATTATCAAGTGATTGGCATGTCTTCTTCCGAAGGGGACATGAATATACAGGGACGGGCTTCGGAAGCTGTCACTCTTCCTTTCACTACGATGCAGCAAACATATAATCTGGGAGGACGAATTGATGTGATCTGTTTCACTGCGAAGCATGGAGTCAAAGTATCTGAAGTACAACCCAAAATGGAACAGGTCATCAAAGCCGCACATTATATCTCTCCGGATGACAAACAGGCTGTTATGTGCCTGAATGCCGAAGCCATGTTCTCTATGGTCGATAACTTGTTTACCGGTATCAACATACTGGTTTGGATGGTAGGATTGGGAACTTTGCTGGCAGGTGCCATCGGCGTATCCAATATTATGATGGTGACCGTCAAAGAACGTACCACTGAAATTGGGATCCGCCGGGCAATCGGTGCACGACCGAAAGATATTCTGCAACAAATTCTATCGGAAAGTATGGTACTTACCACCATTGCAGGAATGTGTGGAATATCCTTTGCCGTCATGGTGTTGCAACTTGTAGAGATGGGAGCCAACGCTGACGGAGGGGACGTCCGTTTTCAAGTCACTTTCGGACTAGCAATCGGCACTTGTGCCCTTCTAATTGCACTGGGAATGTTGGCAGGTCTGGCACCTGCTTACCGGGCCATGGCTATCAAACCGATTGAAGCGATTCGGGATGAATAAGGAAGTGGAACAGTTATCTGGATATGTGAGGAGTTTAGTTTCAATCATCAATCGTAAATAATAAAATTATAAATAAAATCATGAAAAAGTATCTGAAAATCACATTATTGGTAGTCGTTGCTATCATTCTTGTCGGAACATTCGTATTCCTTTATCAGAAATCCAAGCCTAAGGTAATCACTTACGAAACAGTTAGACCGGAAATGACTGATCTCCAAAAAACGACAGTAGCTACCGGAAAGGTGGAACCGAGAGACGAAATTTTAATCAAACCGCAAATTTCGGGTATTATCGACGAAGTATATAAAGAAGCCGGACAAGCCGTAAGAAAAGGGGAAGTTATTGCCAAAGTAAAAGTAATCCCTGAACTCGGACAACTGAATTCTGCAGAAAGTCGTGTGCGCCTGGCAGAAATTAATGCAACCCAGGCAGAAACGGATTTTGCCCGTGTGAAGAAGTTGTATGACGGTCAGTTAATCAGCCGGGAGGAATACGAGAAAAGTGAAGTGGCTTTGAAGCAGGCTCGCGAAGAGAGACAGACGGCCAAAGACAATCTGGAAATCGTAAAAGAAGGAATTACCAAAAACAGTGCCTCTTTCAGTAGCACGATGATTCGCTCTACCATTGACGGGTTAATTCTGGACGTACCTGTAAAAGCTGGTAATTCGGTGATTATGAGTAACACGTTCAATGATGGAACCACGATTGCTACGGTAGCCAACATGAACGACATGATTTTCCGCGGTAATATTGATGAAACAGAAGTGGGACGTATCCACGAACAAATGCCAATCAAACTGACCATCGGAGCTTTACAGAATCTGACTTTCAACGCTATTCTGGAATATATATCTCCCAAAGGGGTGGAAACCAATGGAGCCAACCAGTTTGAAATCAAAGCTGCGATTACCATTCCGGATTCTGTTCAAATTCGTTCCGGATATTCGGCTAATGCGGAAATCGTGTTACAAAGAGCCAATCAGGTATTGGCAGTGCCCGAAAGTACTGTTGAATTTAGTGGTGACTCTACATTTGTGTACATCATGACAGATTCAGTGCCCGAACAAAAGTTCCAGCGTACACAGGTGACTGCTGGTATGAGTGATGGAATCAAGATAGAAATCAAGAAAGGGGTAACCATTCAGGACAAAATACGTGGTGCAGAGAAAAAAGATAAATAATTGAATCCGATGAAAATAATTCGTAAAACCATATCAGCCCTTCTGCTTGCCGGAGTCGGAATCACCTCCATCCAGGCACAGAACAACTCTTCGCAAGCATGGACGCTGCGGCAATGTATCGACTATGCCATTGAGCATAATATAGAAATCCGTCAATCGGCCAATAATGTCGAAGCAGGCAAAGTGAGTGTAAACACCACTAAATGGGCACGCCTTCCGAATTTGAGCGGTAGTGCCAGCCAAAACTGGAGTTGGGGCCGTACTGCTTCTCCGATAGACAACTCGTATAGTGACATTAACAGCGCCAATACCAGTTTCAGCTTGGGAACAAACGTACCTATATTTACCGGTTTGCAATTGTCCAACCAATATTCACTTGCCAAACTAGATTTAAAAGCTGCCATAGAAGATTTGAATAAAGCCAGAGAAGATATTGCAATCAATGTCACTTCTGCTTATTTACAGGTTTTATTCAATCAAGAATTAAGTAAGATTGCTCATAATCAGGTCGATTTAAGCAAAGACCAGTTAAAACGTATTCAAGGTCTTCAGGGAGTGGGTAAGGCATCCTCTTCTGAAGTGGCCGAAGCACAAGCCCGTGTCGCACAGGATGAAATGACTGCTGTACAATCAGACAATACGTACAAACTATCCTTACTGGATCTCACCCAACTCTTGGAATTACCCACGCCTGAAGGATTTGTACTCGAAAACCCTAAGGAAGAATTAGAGTTCGAATCTCTCACTCCGCCGGATGACATATATACACAGGCACTTACTTACAAACCAAGCATTAAGGCTGCAGAATATCGTTTGCAAGGTAGTCTTAATAGTATTCGTATTGCCCAAAGTGCGTTTTATCCACAACTCTCTTTCAGTGCCGGTCTGGGAAGTAATTATTATACAGTTAGCGGAAGATCAGAAAGCAGCTTCGGCAGTCAGATGAAAAACAATCTGAATAAATATATAGGATTTAATTTGAGCGTGCCAATCTTCAACCGTTTTGCCACAAGAAACCGGGTACGCACCGCTCGTTTGCAACAAATAGATTTATCCTTGAAGTTGGATAACAGCAAAAAAGTACTCTATAAAGAAATTCAGCAAGCCTGGTACAATGCTCTGGCAGCAGAAAGTAAATACAACTCCAGTGAAGTGGCAGTAAAAGCCAACGAAGAGTCTTTCCGCCTGATGAGTGAGAAGTTCAATAACGGCAAGGCTACCTTTGTGGAATACAATGAAGCCAAACTTAATCTGACGAAAGCTCTTTCGGATAAGTTGCAGGCAAAATATGACTACCTGTTCCGGACTAAAATTCTGGATTTCTACAAAGGACAGGTCATTGAATAAAAAAGAAATAAAGTTGAGTTTAGTATAGTAGTTCCTTAAAACATATCCGTTGGTTCATTCGTTATTATAGAAAGAACTAACGGATATGAAGTATTTTATCGCTATAGTGATTGTAATGATTAGTAATACATTTTTAGGAGTTGCTAAACCAATGAAGAATCAAGCAGAAATCTATTTTGCGGGAGGATGTTTCTGGGGAACAGAACATTTCCTGAAACAAATTCGAGGAGTAGAAAGTACTCAGGTAGGATATGCCAACAGTAATGTTGCCAATCCGGGTTATGAACAGGTCTGTTCAGGAAAAACCAATGCTGCCGAAACAGTAAAGGTGGTTTATGATCCGAAAACAGTAGATTTGAATTTACTGCTCGATCTATATTTCAAGACAATCGATCCTACCAGCCTCAACCGGCAAGGTAATGACCGGGGAACACAGTATAGAACCGGAATTTATTATGTAGATAAAGAAGATCTCCCTGTCATCAAGCAGGCAATTCAATTATTATCCGCACAATATAAAACTCCTATTGTCCTAGAAGTAAAGCCATTGACAAATTTCTATCCGGCAGAGACTTACCATCAGGACTATCTGGATAAAAATCCGGGTGGATACTGCCATATCAATCCCGCTTTATTCGAAATGGCACGCAAAGCGAATGCGCCGAAAGCTAAAGTGTATCAAAAAGCGGATGATGCAACCCTTCGTAAGGAATTGTCGGCGGAACAATATGCCGTAACCCAAAAGAATGCCACCGAACCAGCTTTCCACAATGAATACTGGAATGAGCATCGTCCCGGCATTTATGTGGATATTACTACCGGAGAACCTCTGTTTGTCTCTACCGACAAGTTTGATTCAGGTTGCGGGTGGCCAAGCTTTTCCCAACCAATTCAAAAAGATCTAATCGCAGAAAAGAAAGATACTTCGCACGGCATGATACGTACGGAAGTACGCAGTAAAACCGGAGATGCTCATTTGGGACACGTATTCACAGATGGGCCGAAAGAGAAAGGTGGATTACGCTATTGCATCAATAGCGCTTCACTTCGTTTTATCCCGAAAGATAAAATGAAAGAGGAAGGTTATGGAGAATATCTACCACTCGTTAAATAGATATTGAAGAGTTACAAAAGCTAATCGTAACTGTTCATTAGAAAAACAGAACGGTGGATTATCCCATAAGGAAATCCACCGTTTTTAATGTAGTTAAATTAAAAGAGAGAGAAGGAGTTTCACAACTCCGATTTATTTTTATCTGCTGGCAGTCAGCAGAGTTGCTTCATTAGTTGCCGGAGTAGATACATTCATAGCCCAGCTAGCAGCGGATTCTTCAATCCATTTATCATTCCACTTATAGTTCATATAAGCAACCGGCATATTAGCGTCGTTCAGTTCATAAACGCTCTTTTCAACAGATGCGTCGTAAGCTCTGTGAGAGTCATTCCAGCGTGCATATACCAAAGTGATTTCATTAGATGAATAAGTATAATCAATTTTGAAGTACGGTATCCATTTTTCAGTAGAAGCATCCCATTTGAAAGCTTCTTTGGAAGACATTCTCTTCTGATCGTCATAGGTAAAATCATATTTCATGTGGCGATAGAGAGAACCATCGAGTCTGTAAATCACTTTCGATACTACAAGATCATCTACTCTTTCTTCATTAGTAATGAAGTTATTACCCTGTGCCTTCACTGTTGTATTAGCGATTCCTGCAAATACCATAGCAACTAAAACGATCATTCTGAATAATACTGTAGTCTTCATAATTGTATATTTTTTATTTGTTCAACATTCTGTTTTTGTTCTTCTGTTTATTAGACGGATCAAGCGTCTCAAACGGTTGCAACCTTCTGAAGTTTTTTTCATTTTTCTTCGTTGCCCGCTTGCGACTATAGAGATGCAACGAGCGTGCCAAAACGATAACTAGCTAATAATCAAGGAAATCATAAAACAGAACGGTGTACGAAAACGAACAGTTGTACGCTCAAAAGCGAACAACCCATTAAGAAACGAACAAATAAGGAAATAATTTACTGACTAATAATGCTATTAAAAGAATGCTCAAAAGGTTCGTCATACAGTGATTTATATTCCCTGCAGAAATGTTCATAAGTAGTCTTAGCCATATATTGCTTACGCATAGATACATAAGTGGCACATTTGAGTCTAAGAGCCGCTTCATTCACGGAATCGAACCGGAAGATAATATCGGATATTAATAATTTGGTATCATAAGCTTCATGCTCATCTAATAAAGTGGCATACTTTAATAAAGATTCAATCAGGCTGTCTGCTATCCGGCTTTTAAAAGTATCGAGCCACAGATAGTCACACTCATTCAGCAAGCCGCCTTTAGCTGTTAGTGCTGCTATGATTTTAATTCGTTCGGTTGTCAGGCTATCGGGACGAATCCGTTCCGGAAGACATTCATAGTAATCCACAAAAGCTGTTTTATCAAATTGCACCCGCCAGTTACCCGAAATCTTGGAGATAGTGCAACCACCAACAGATTCTACCAACACACGCAACTTAGAAAGATTTACTGCCCGGTTATTTTTGGCACTTACATCATCTTTATCAAACCACAACATAGTCGTGAGTTCTTCCGACGATATTCCATTCTCCGCCGACCGCAAAATCAACAAAACAAACAGCTCACGCAGAAGTGGAGAAAAACGTTGCGAGACTTCCTCACCATTACGGTCAAAAACCTGCAATCCGCCAAACAGGTAAACGGCATTATACCGGGGTAACTTAACCCTTTCTCCTTCATCGCCAAATGAGGTGAGTATCTCAATCCGGTTGCTTGCCTTCAATCTCTTCTGACGCCTACGCCGCCAATGCATTCCCAGGAACACAATCATATCCACCACAATAATCAATAAAATCCAGTACCAGGCGGACAGATGTTGCTCCTCCTTTCCAATCGACAACAATTCAGCATGCCCCTCCACCAACTTCAAATGGGAACGTTTATCACCCAGAATATGAAATCGATACCCCCGGTCCGAGCGAATGCCATGCGACGAAAATGCATAAGAATGTTCATTTGCGGATATATAAACCGAATCTGCCGGGAAACGAACCGAAAAGCCTACTGACATGGTATCAGTCCGGATTGAATCTTTTGGAGAGCCTATCCGCACTTTCTCAACCTCTGAATTACACACCCACAGAAGTTCAGTACCTGCCTGCGGAGAACGGGAAAGAATCAGATTATATAATTCTTTATCTGTACTTTCAATGCGCATCAGCGACTCAAACACCACTTTATCCTGCTCGGGAAGCACAATCTGCAATGTGATAATGCTCCCTTTATCCAGATAATTAAACTGTTTCGTATCAAGTATCTGATCTGCCTTCACTCTCTTAATCTCTTCTGCGGGACGTACAGCACGTACGGATACAGTAAAAGAGAGGCAGAATATCAATAGCATAATCTTTTGCCCTAAAGAATACAATCCTTGTATGTACGATGCCGATAGAAACATTTTAAATACCTGTCTGATAAATAGGTCAACAAAAATAAGCTATTTAACCGATGGCTCAAAATTTTAGTCTTACTTAATAGAGTATTTTTGCTCCGGCTGCCGCCATCTTAGCATACTCATGTGCAACACCTGCCACCTCATACTTGTCCCAGTTCAATGAACAACCGTCTTTGGTACTGATACGCTTCGCCTCTGAAAAATAATACTTACCACGCTGATACCTGTTTGCCCCTTGTGCTTCGGCACCTGCTGAAGTGTTCAATCCGTTACGATCCGTATCTGCCGTGCCCAAATGAACAATCAATTTACGGGCAAACAACGATGCCACCCGGGAAGTAGTTGCGACATCCGTATTTTTCAAGCCATAAGGATAAGCAACATCCACATCGGGCAATGTATACCAACCCGCATTGGCACTTACCGCCCTATCAACACGGGTATCAGGCATAAACGTCACATACCGGTGCACGAACTGCGCTCCGGCAGAATGTCCCCACACATCATATTTATTCCGCGAAGAACCGGTATCTTTCCGGACAGTATCAAAAACGGACTCAATAAGTGAGAATGTCCATTCTGAACGATCAAGCAACGTATTTCCCTGAAACATACCTCCTTCGATATACTGTGCAGTAGAGTAAGTCTCCGTAGGAAACTCAAACACAAATACCATTACCTCCCTGTTGGATGCTTCTGCGCGCCATGCATTCAAATAATCATCGGCATTTCTTTCTAATCCGGGAAATACAAACAACACCGGCATTTTTTTCATATCCCCGTTGACAGGGATATGAAAATGTATGCGGACAGGCCGGTCGGCCAAAGGCGCATATCCGGAATATGTCACGATACCGTCTCCCGGAAGAAACCCGGAGGTTTCTCCCAAAGATTCCGATTCGTCGTCTTTAAAACAACTCGTCATCAATATGGCAATGATTAAAATCAATAAGTTTGCTACACGCATCATTATCAAAAGAGAATATGAAGATTCAACTTAACCTGAAATTCCTTAGATCCTGCCCCCACTAACTGATTGTATGAGGTATATGAACCTGCCAGCTGTAGCTTGAACGTATTATTATTGAAATATTTCGATGCTCCGAAAGTGATGTTATCCGCCTCGCGCAAAACACTCTGTTCAGTCTCCTTCCACTCGGGTTTCACTTTACTGTAAGCAATATCAAGTGCCCATAATTTACGGAAAAGATACCCAGCCTGCACATTGAATCCATTTCCCAAAGCCAGATAATTAGCTATCTGATGCGGTTTCAATTTTGCACCTTCATCCTTTTCTACATAAAGCCCGTTCAAACCGTTCGCTGTTGCATTGACATACTCTGCCAACAAGGAGAAACCATTCCACTTGAAGAGTAAATCGGCAGACAACTTACGATAGTCGGGATAATCCGCAGCACCTTCTTTATCATACATCTGAAAATCATTATGTCCCTCACCTACCATATTACTGGCACCGACATTATAACTATAGGCCGCACCGATAGCCAATTTGGGAGATTTCTCACGAATAAAATCATTAAAGACCATTTCATTACCGCTCGTAAAGAAGCCCAACGGATAAACAGTGACACGTCCGCCATATTTCAACCCACCCAAATCAGGGTCAGTGCTTGATGAACCAAATGAATTGCGTCCGTCACCGGAAGTAACAGCAGCGCCCAAATCGAATCCGAGTTTGCCAAGTGACAAGCGGCTTTCAACAAATAATCCCAACTCACGGCCTGTACGGGAGAAAGTACGATCCATCAATGAATGTTCACCAAAAGCAAGTCCCTGATCGAGCATCATCATCTGCCGGGTATTGGTAAAAGTCTGTTTCTGTCCGGCACTGATTTTCAACTGTTTCCAGGGAGCATACGAAACCCATGCATCCAACAAAGGGTAGGAATCTGCAAAATCTGCCTGTAAAAAGAATCCCAGTTTCTCATTCAGGAACGAACTTTCCAGACTTAAATAAGCATGTTCAATATCAAATCCATATTCCGACTCTGCGTTCTTTATGTCCGTATAATAACCTGATCCCTGGAGATAACCGCCAAAACGCAGTTTCTGACCGGGTGTTCTCAAGTTCAAGTCAAGCAAACCATCTTTCAGTTGCGGAAATGCCTCGTTTCCAATTGTCTGAGCATACATACCTGTAGCCAAAATCAAGGAGAAAACTCCTATTATTATCTTTTTCATATCTTGTATTCTATTTATCGTCATTAATTAATCTATTTCATTTTACGATAGACGCCCAGCGTATTGTTTACTGCAGCATCAATCACGCGGTAGTTGACGAAACCATTGGCTGATTCCGGTTCCAGCAATACTGTCACAAGGGTGGCCAAAGGTTGGGACATGGGAATACGATAGCTGCCGGCCGGAAGAGTAATCGTACGGTTACTGGTATTTGTTACCACATTCAACGGTAAAATACCGGCTACCAAATCATGGCTTTCTACTGCTTTTGTAACAGTGTAACACTCCAGTTCAACCGTTTCAGGAGATTCCAGCCGTTCCAGTTCAACCCCATAATGCTGCAATATTTCCACAGCACGATTTTGGTTGGCGTCCAGATAATAGGCAACAGGGCGTTCGCGGGTCAGTACAACTTCCGATTCGGGAGCGATACGGGCCTCAACAGGCACAGTTATCTCTTTACAGGCTAGCATATCGATAAAATTCAACGGATAGTCGGAAGCGGGTTTCGAACGGAAAGTCACGGCAATATCACCATTATAATGAGCAGATTCATCTACAGCTTTTCGTATTTGATCTTCATGCTCAAAAGTAGTACGGGCAAATGACTCTGCCAATTTATAAACAGTATATACCCTACGTTTATAAGAAGTGCGTCCCAAGCCGACACCACGTACTTCCATCAACATTGAAATAGCTCCACGCAATGCCATGATATTAGTGGAAGAGCGGGGAGAGGAACCGCCGATATTGAATATAATTTCTCCACGATTACTTTTAGTAGTAAAATAGGTATGATGTGTCAGTCCTTCCGCATCAGCCATACGACTAGCTTCAGGCACATAAAAATCGTCTACAACAGCACGTAATGCGGGAGATACATTCGGGTTGCTACTCCACAAAAACATAAAGTCGTTAGGATTGGTAACCAGAAGCCCGTCGGTCACTTCTTCGTAAGAGGCACGAAGCGGTTTGTATTCATGGAAATCGATAAACAAATGAGGTTTGACTGTCAGAGCAACCCGTTGTAAAGTGCGTGCTTCCGGGGTTGACAAAAGAGTCTGGTCACGGTTCAGGTCTATACCATTGGCAGTGAGCCGTTCTCCCTGTTCGCTTCCGTCAATATTTACCGAAGGCAGGATATAGAAATCCATCTTATCAAGCAGGGCAGACAGTTGAGGATCACAGGTCAGTTGCTTCATAAAATATAGAAGTCCTTCCGTACCAGCCGGTTCATTTCCATGTACACATCCTGTATAGAGGACACGTAACTTATCACTTCCTCCTTTGCTCACCTTTATCATAGGTATTTCACGTCCACGCTGAGTACGACCTACAATTTGAAGTTTCACCCATTCCGGATGAGCGGTAGCCAAATCATGCAAGAACGTCATCAACTCACGATAAGTGGTGAAACCATGCTTCTTGGCAAATGCCGGTGTATCCATGTCGACCTGTGGATCGGGGAAGAACTTCGCCGTCACCTTTCCGGTCTGTTGAGCATAGAATGGAAGACCGGATAATAAAAGACAGAGTATTAATAATATTCGTTTCATAGCTTCATCAGAATTTAAATTGGAACAATAGGTTTCCTATCCACTCATTACCATTATAGGTGTATGTACTGTCGGGAGTACGGTTTTCACCATTGCTACGGGCCAGTCCGACAGTTAATTGTATTTTGGCAGCATAATTACGTGTCAGATATTTGGAGACACTAAAATCATAAAAGTTATGTCTGTTGAAATACAGATTATTATTCATATATGAATATTCGTCCGGCTTAAGGTATGTATAACGCAAGTCAAAACTCCAAAGACTGCGAAGCATATATCCTGCCTGAATATTAAACCCTTGCCCCAACATCATTCTATTTTTGATATAAGCTTCTACATTCTGCTCTCCGTTCACGTCAAAGGTAGTAGCGGTGGTGCCATCGTTTCTTACCCGTTTCGTAATAGAAGAAGGAACATATCCCCAGGTCTTCGCATATTCTCCCAACATGGAAAATCCGCGATACTTAAAGGCAAAGTCTGCCACTAATTTAGCATAATCGGGAAGATCTATTTCATCACGGTCATTCATATAAAGAATATCCCCGTTACTACGGCCGCCACGACGGTCGGATGTGCCGTCCGCATAGCTATAAGCAACACCCACACTTAACTTCGGAGTCAGTTCGTAAGCCATATCCCCTTCTCTGCTGCCTCCCATCGAACGGAAAGCTCCAAAAGGAAGATAATTCAGTCGGCCGCCATACTTTAATCCACCATAACGTTTTCCTTCCGAAATCGGACCGGAACCGTCAGTGATGGCAATAGCAGGACGTAGAAGACCTTTGCTGCCTACCCGGAAAGAACTTTCGGCAAAGACTCCCAGTTCACGAATCGTGCTAAATGCAGAAGTGATCTTACTACGTTCGCCAAACTGTAAAGTGTGGGAACTCATCTGTAATTCGTAGTTATCCGTAGGAGTGGAACGCTGCCCAAACGAAACGACCAGTTTAGAACCCCAAGGGCGATAGGCTGCATAAGCATCCATCAATAAGGAACCGGAATCATCGTCTGTCTCACTACCTTTCACCAAGTCGAGTCCCAAGCGGAAACGCAATTTATCATGATAGACACTTCCATCAAAACGCACACGGGCACGTCGCACACGGAAGCGGTTGTACATCTGATCCACATCTTCAAAGCGACGGCTTTCTACCGAGGTTTGTACCATTCCGCTAATAACCAGCTTATTGCCGCCCTGTGTTGTGAGTCTTAAGCCATCCCCCATTTTATAGCGATGGAGAACTACCTTGTTGTCGATATCTGATAAACTTTCATCGCTGGCTTCCACTATTTCGGCGTCATCACTACCTTCGTCTGTCTGCGCCATTACCGGAAGGAACAAGAATAGCCCTATCAGGAATAATAGATATTTTTTCATATCCATGTTGTTTTAGTATTACATTTCAAAATTTCCCTTACGTATCACGATGCCTTCATGCATCATTTCCGCACCACGGGCGTAGACACCCTGCAATTTCCATTTATCATCAAATAGCGTTATATCCGCATCCCATCCTTCCCGGAGTTCTCCTTTTCCTTTCAGTTTCATTGTACGGGCAGGATTCGTTGTTATCAGGCGGAAAGCATCCGAAGGGGCAATACCTCCATCCACTATCAACCGGATTACCTGTTCCAGATTTCGATGTAAGGGTGCCACAGTATAACTGTCTTCCCCGGTAACCGGGTCTTTACGACGCACACCGGCATTACCATCCGATGAGAAAGTCATACGATCAATAGATACTCCGGCATTCAATCCCTCCAATACACTTTCATAGGGTTCGCAATATTTCGTTCCGCCTGTGGAAATATCGATCATTCCCCCCATACGGGCAAATTCAATTCCTTGCAAGAACAGATCGTGCGTACGTCCCATGTGGGTAGGAGAAATATAGCTGATTAATGAAGGATATTCCCGCGCTATCTCAAGCAACAGATCAATGCCTCCGGATAAAGCTCCCAAATGCACATGCATCACTCCGCCCTTGGCAGAAGTAAAGCCCCCCAGACGTACTTGCTGAATGATACGCATCAGCTCACTTTTGGTAGGATAGGAACTACGGTCATCGCTTATAGCTATCTTACAGCCGATCACTTTATCAATGAAAATCAAATCATTGGCAATACAATCTGTCAATGTAGGAGTGGGAAGTCCATAGTAGCCGGTAAGCATATAAGCTGATATACCGTCCATGCATAGTGCTTTTGTTTTAGCATAAAGTGCCGGTAATTGCTTCACGAAGCCATCGGTTCCCAATAGTCCGACTACCGTAGTCGTTCCACAAGCCAGTAAACGGCTAAGCGGCACTTCAGGAGCCAGAGAGAAATATCCGGTTTGTCCGCCTCCGCCAATGATATGTACGTGTTGGTCGATACAGCCGGGAGCAGCATTCATGCCTGCTCCATCGATCACTTCTACTTCTATTCCACGAATATCGATATGGGGTGCGATACAAGCAATTTTTTCACCACAAATAAGCAGGTCGTTCATCCCCTTGTCTTCAGGAGCATAAAGATGTATATTTTGAATCAGTTTGAACATCATAATCAGTATTACTTGTTAAATAAAAAAGTGAATAACTATCATGGCAATCAGTGTGATTGTCAGCGGAATGATATTGCGTTTGGCCAAATCGGTAGCCGATACACCAGCGATCTCCGAGATAGCAATAATCACACCGGCAATAGGTGACGCCGCCCGTCCCATGCTCGATGCTAATTGCATAGGCAATATCATATCTACGGGTGCCATACCGACTTTGGTAGCGATTGACGGAACCAGCGGGCCAAACGAGAAGAAAGAAGCATTGCCACTTCCCATCAGGATGGCAGCCAGGAAAAGAATCAGGATAATGACAATAGAAACCAAAGTTCCAGAGAATCCCAGGCTGGTGCATCCTTCAACCAACGCATCAATGAAGCCAAGACTAATTAATCCCTTAGAGAAGATTTCTGCTGCAACAATCAGTGTCACCACATTGGTAAATACCTTACCCATCCCTTCCCAGAATGATTTCATAGTCACAAAAACCGCTTTAAAGGAACGAAGCCGTATCAACTCGAACAACATGGAAACTGCCAGAGAGACGAACATTGCCGTAGTGGTATCCAACTCGATCGGAGGATCGAACAAGTGTACATACTTCGAGAATATGATTAACAGGAACAATGGCAACACTGGCAAAATCGCATAAATCAAAGGAATATCTACCTTGAAATCTTTCGTATCCACCATTTCAGGCTGTGTACGTCCAGACTGGCGATCCTTGCGGTCAAAATAACGATTGGTGAGATAGTAAACAATCATTAGCAAAATAGTAAGCGGAATGGCCAGCGGAAGCTGGTGTTCAACAAAGTACAGCATATTATTTTGACCGACAAGTTCCGCCGCCCGGGCAGTATTGGCCGAACCGGGGCCCATATCAAAAATGGTACAAGCAGAAATAACAGATACTGCCGTCAAACGACTCACTCCCAAGCCTACCAAAATAGGAAAGATAGAAGCGACCAGCAACAGTCCAAGTCCCGTTGCGCTCGGTGTGCAAATGAAAAGCATTTGCCCGATAGGAATGACAATGGAAGCAGCGATATAAGGAAATTTCTTGAATATGGCCAGCGGTTGCATAGACACATATACCAATGCATCACTAGCCTTTATCTTTTTCATGTAAGCTACATAACCTCCAATAGTCATAATCATCAAACCGACACGAAGCATATTCGATGAAAAAGTTTCTTTGATAATCCGGAAGAGATCGAAAACTGGCGTCCCCGTTGTTTCAGTCAGACTTAGCGAATGCATACCAAGCAGCATACTAAGTGCCAACATCAGAATTCCGGCTACCATCAATACTCCCTGCGGATTATTCTTTTTCATTAGCCAATAAGCCACCAATACAATTACCTGTAAGGCTATAAATGCACCTATATATATCATCATAGTATCCTTTATTTGAATTATTCAGCTTCTACGCCTTTATTTTTAGTAGTAGTCAAATTATTAAATATTCCTGCCGGAATCTTGAAATTTGCACCAGGATTACCACTTAAGTCGAGTTCTGTTAGCTTAACCAGATTCGTCACATTGATTGCCTCCAGTTTATTATTTTTCAGATTAAGAGTCTCCAGATTGGATGTATATGAAAGATTAATAGACGACAACGTGCCATATCCACTTTTCGTACTACCATTACAGTTCAGAACACGTAATTTGGGGTTACCACTCAAATCCAATGAACTAACTCCTGCTGTGTTCACTTGCAAGACTTCCAAATTGCTAAGTCCAGTAATCGGAAGTGCCTCGGTAAACTTATTTGAGGTAGCTGTAAATTCAACCAATCCTGTAAAGAACTGTAATCCATCTGCAGAACTTATCAAAGTTTCCGCAGTTGTTAAACCAGCAGCTTGTAATTCAGTAATCGTGTCCTTCATTTTATTGACATTCATAGAAGTGACAGTAGCTGCAATTGTCTTATCCAATTGATATTCATTTCCCTCTTTCACAACAAGTCCTTGTGGCAACTTGCCAGCTGTTGTCGATAGATAATAAAGATACTCTCCAAAAGCCTGATCCGGGATCGTGAACAATTCACCGTCTTCATCGCCTCCTCCTTCAGAGTCAGCCACCACTCCGACAGCAGTAGTCAATTGGTTCATTAAATCCTCCGGAATAGCAAAAGGAGCAGCCGGGTTATTACTCAAATCAAGTTCTTTCAATGCTGAATAGTTTGAAGGAAGAGTAAACCCATTCTCCTGAAGATTCTGTTTCTTTAAATAAATATGTTCTATCACATTATTATTTGCGAAGCTAATTGTCGAAAGTTTGGTAGACGTATCGGTAGTAGTGTTCCCACCATAACGAAAGCGAACGAGTTTAGTGTTCTGTGATAAGTCCAGTGTTGCAACGCAGTTGTTGTTCATCTCAACCGTTTCAAGTTGGGTCAATGCGGTCAGGTCCATACGTTCCACTGAATTGGAGGTGATCTTCAATGTCTTTAGAGCGGTAAAGAACTGCAAACCGTCCATATCTACAATTTTCACTGCAGCCGTAGCCAACCCTGCACTCTCCAATTTAGATATCTGCGCATCGTTTTTTACCAGATAGAGGTTTTCCACGGTAGCGGCTTTTTGGGTGTTCAGATAGAATTTGCCATTTTCCGCAACAGCCATTTCATAAGGAAGCTTGTTTTCGTCTGTACGGCTACAGTTATAAACAAGGTATTCTCCCAACGCACGATCCTTAATTTCATAAAGGTCTTGTTCACCATCTCCCTGTATATCTTCCACATCATTTGTGGTACAAGATGAGAGTCCTCCAAGCAATAATGCCATGCAAAACATTGCAGTAGTCATCGGTTTGTTCATTCGCATCATAATTTCAAAAGTATTGGTTTTGAGCGTAAAAGTAACATTAACGAGTAAACGAAAAGATTAATACAGACCTTAACAAAAGATTAATATTGCAAATAAAGCGCCTTTTTTTGTATTTTCTTCTTTCTACTGATGAATATAACTCTAAAAATGGGAAAATACTCCGCTTGTTGCCCGAATTATTATCTACCTTTGCAGCGATTATCATATCAAGAAAAAGAAGATGGAAACGTCCAGCAAAAAAAGAATTATCATTCTATCGGCTACCGGTATCTTGCTTACCAGCCTTATTTGTCTCTTTGCATTCCGCAATGTCATTTTATGCCATATCGTTGACAAACGAACTACACGTGCCGAACAAACATACGGTCTACAAATTCATTATCAGGAGTTACGAATGAAAGGCTGCAATGAAGTGGCTTTACAAGGACTTTCTATTGTTCCCAACCAACGGGATACCCTCCTGACATTACAATCCGTCAATGTAAAACTAAGTTTTTGGGAATTACTAAAAGGAGAAATCGAAGTACGGAATGTGCTTATGAATGGCCTGGCAATCAACTTCATCAAGCATGATAGCATAGCTAACTACGATTTCCTGTTCTTTAAACGGCAACAAGAAGCAGAACCCCAACCTGTCATAGAAAGTGACTATGCCAACCGTATTGACCGGATATTAAACCTCATTTACGGTTTCCTGCCTGAAAACGGCCAACTCAGTCAAATCAATATAACCGAACGTAAAGATAGTAATTTCGTTGCAGTCAACATTCCTTCTTTTATTATTGAGAACAATCATTTCCAATCAACCATTCAGATAAAAGAAGATACACTTCCTCAACAACTATGGGAAGCGACCGGCGAACTAAACAGAAGAGACTATACATTAAAAGCATCTCTCTTTGCCCCGGAAAAAAGAAAAATCTCACTACCTTATATAACCCGCCGTTTTGGAGCAGAAGTCACTTTCGACACCCTATCTTATAATATGACTAAAGATAAGCGTGCATCCAATCAACTGCTCCTCAAAGGAAAAGCGAGAGTGAACGGACTTGACGTATTTCATAAAGCCCTCTCTCCTGAAGTAATTCATCTTGATCGTGGACAACTCTGTTACGAGATGAACATAAGCGGGCACTCACTCGAACTGGATAGTACGACCATTGTTGATTTCAACAAACTCCAGTTTCATCCTTATTTGCGAGCCGAGAAAGAGAAAGGAAACTGGCATTTCACTGCTGCGGTCAACAAATCCTGGTTTCCGGCAGATGATCTGTTCAGCTCTCTCCCCAAAGGATTATTCAGCAATCTGGAAGGCATCAAGACAAGTGGCGAGTTGGCCTATCATTTTCTATTAGATATTGATTTTGCACAACTGGATAGTCTCAAACTGGAATCCGAACTGAAAGAGAAAGATTTCCGCATCACAAGCTATGGAGCCACTTCACTCTCCAAAATGTCCGGAGAGTTCATTTATACAGCTTATGAGAACGGAATACCGGTACGGACTTTTCCTATTGGCCCTTCGTGCGCACACTTTACACCATTGGATAGCATTTCCCCCATCCTAAGAATGTCCGTTATGCAAAGTGAAGACGGAGCATTCTTTTACCATCACGGTTTCCTGCCCGACGCCCTACGGGAAGCATTGATTTACGACCTACAAGTGAAACGTTTTGCTCGTGGAGGAAGCACGATCACCATGCAACTCGTAAAGAATGTATTCCTGAACCGTAATAAGAACTTTGCACGTAAATTGGAAGAGGCATTGATTGTATGGCTAATAGAAAATGAAAGATTAACTTCTAAAGAACGCATGTACGAAGTATATCTGAACATTGTTGAATGGGGACCGCTCGTTTATGGTATTCAGGAAGCTTCTGCTTATTATTTCAATAAACGCCCTTCACAACTGAACACGGAAGAAAGTATTTTCCTGGCTTCCATTATCCCGAAGCCCAAGCATTTCCGCAGCTCTTTTGCAGAAGGCGGACAGTTAAAGGAGAATATGGAAGGCTATTATAAGTTGATTGCCAAGCGGCTTGCACAGAAAGGAGTAATAAGTGAAATCGAGGCGGATAGTATCCGCCCCGATATCCAAGTTACGGGCGCTGCCCGGAATAGTCTAGCCGGTGAAAACCCGGAGTCTAGTTCTCCTTCCGCTGAGGAGTAATGAGATTGATATAAATAATAAAGGAATAGGTTATCTTCTTGAACTGCTGCTGTTTCTTTCAGAGGAACGGGAAGAACTTTGAGTGCTATTGCTTCTCGTACTTCCAGAAGAAGAGCGTCTTTCTGTTTGTCCACTAGAGACATTGCTCCGGGTAGAGCCGCCACTGCTTCGAGTAGAACTCGAGCTACCGCTACTCCGGTTAGAAGTGGTACTGCTGCTACGACTGGTAGTACTACCGCTACTGCGACCTGAATCACTGCGACTGGAGCTACTACGACTGGAACTACCGCGACTGGAACTGGAAGAGCTGTTATTTCTCTCGGAACTGTTATTTCTATTATAGGAACTACTATCGTTTCGTTTGCTTGAACTTTCTCTCGAACTGCTACTTGTTTTTCCACTTTCACGATTGGAGGAACTGGAACCAGTTGAACTTCCGCTTGTTGGTCTGCGATTAGAGCTTGAAGAACCGGAACCTGTTTCCGGACGACGACCAGAATTACGATCACTTTCTACTCTATTCGTATTCCCATTTTTATCAGGAGCAACATTGTTACCAGGTCTTCCACTTCCGGACGGTGTAGATGGTCTGACAGAAGTCGAAGGCCGATCTCCTCCAGATTCCGGACGGGGACGTGTTGACGTACCAGGTCTTGTTGTCGTTCCGGGACGAGTAGAAGTATCAGGACGAGTAGAGGTAGTTGGGCGAGACGTACCAGGACGCGTTGTCGATGAACCCGGACGGGAAGAATTACCCGGACGTGTCGGTGCATTATGCGGACGAGTGGAAGTATTCGGACGGAACCGGACAGAACCGAAATCCGAACGACGATAAGAGTGGAATACTCGCTGATCTCTCACCCGATGCGGTGCAGAATAATGGTTGAAATTAGTATATCTGCCCCGATAATAACTCACATGGTGAAAGTGTGGACGATAATGTGCTCCACAATAAGTACGGTAATGGTAAGGCACACCAAAATAAAACAAACTACGATTCGGGTAATTAACATAAACCCTGAAACTCCATTTCCCTCCGGTTACATAGATCGGCCGATAGAAATACTCGGCACCGAGGAACCGGTGATACTGTGCATCACTCAATACCCAGCGAAGATCGTCGTTACGGATATCCAACGCTTCATAATAATCATCCAATGCCCATTCGTAACCACGTGCTACGTAATCCATGATATTACGGACAGAATAAATAAAGTCGTAATTAATTTCATACGCATCATTATATTGCTGTGTACTCAAACTCAATTCATATGCCATCTTATCGGTAAGAAAACGCGTCTCCTTACGTACCTTGCTAGTGCTCATTCCAGCCATTACGGTCATATTGGCAGTCAGACCGACAGCAAAGAGTAAAAACAGTATTCGTTTCATAATTCAATCTCCTATCATTTATTATTCTGATGATATTCCTCAATAAACTTACGCATCTCATCTTTATATGCATTAGAAAATAAAATATCGATCACCTTATTAAAATTCCTCTTATCCCTTACATAAGGATACAGCTTCTTCATCATCTCCACCTGGTCAGGAGTATACGAAATCTCCTTCACTATTTTCACACATTGATTTGAAGTGACATCATACGTTCTCAACATCCGATCGACAAGCTTCTTCTGGTCTTCATTCATAACCGTTATTTTGAGCTTATTGATAAATTCATCAAACTCCGGATCAGTCATCAAACGAGCTTCTTCCACCTGTTCATGATTAGGAAAGACTTCAACGGTAGTGTTCACTGCAGGCGGTACTACAACGGAATGCATCGGTGCAGGTCTGCCATAACCTTTGAACGTATCCATACTAACCACCTCTCTATTTACAAACTGAACGATTATCGTCACAGGTTCCGAAGTAAGTACAGGCGTACCGTTATCACGATGGAATTCCCATTCTTCCATATCACCGTCAAAACGCCGGAAATCAGGTTTTCCTAAAACGGACTCTACCTGCGATTGAGTCATTCCCTGATATATACCCATCATCTGTTTGGTAGATACATAGCTGGTAAAACAGCCACTGACCAATATTCCCAACGCCAAACACAGCATCATATGTATCTTTTTCATAACCGTATCGTTTTTAGTTAATAGTATCAACGTTTACCGTACCCTATCATAAAATCCTTCATCTTTTCCTTGCTGGAGCTAAATGTCAGGGTATTAATCACCGTAAAGAAAGCTTCCTTATCTACAATCCGGGGATACATGATCTTCATAATCTCCATCCGGTCATCATCGAATGTATATAGTTTGGTCAGTTGGAGACATTGGGCAGATGTGAAATCAGAACCAGCCAATGCAGCATTGAGCAACTTCATACGGTCATCTTTAAAAGGCTCATTCTTCATCTCTTTATAAAACGTTTGGAAGAGCTGATCGTTCATCACCCTGTTGTAACCATATCCCGGACGATGTTCTCCCTGTTCGGGACGGCCGGGTCTTTCCGGGCGTATGTTATCACGTCCGTCTACCCATATTTCTTTCACTCCTCTCCCATCAAAATAAACGAAATCTTTATATAATTTTTCTCCTTTCCATACTCGCTCTCCCGCACGGGTAAAGCGGGTGGCAAACACTTCAACAGTATAATGTCCGGGATTTAAATTGGCTATAAAGCAGGTAGTAGTGGGTAAACATATCTGGTTCCCTCCCAGGTAAACAAGAATCGGAGTATTCCCGCCATCGATACGGATTCCGTTAACAGACTGCGCTTGTAAAGAGAGGGCAGCGAACAGGATGCAGAAACTTATTATAATCTTACGCATAGCTTATCTAGTTTTTATTATTTATATCTTTAATCTGATAGCACAAAAATAGGGTGAGGAAACTCCCCACCCCAATGATTCTCTCTATTCGTATGTAGGGAAATCCCTATTCTGTTTAGGAATCCGCCAAAGCAATGCCATCCTCATGCAAGGTAATCAGACGTTTCTTATACAAGTCGCCCACTCCTTTCTTAAAGGTTTTCTTGCTAACACCAAACGTGTCATAAATATCTTCCGCAGGGCTTTTATCATTCAAGTAGATTCGTCCTCCATGCGCTTTGATATAGTCGAGCAGCGTTTTCGAAAAATCGTCAATCTTTTCAAAACCGGGTTTCTGAAGAATCAGGTCTACCTTACCATCTTCACGCACCTGTTTCACAAAAGCTTTCATCTCCATTCCTGTTTCCAACGGACAGAATATTTCATTTTCATACAGCAAACCGCTATACTTATTATCTATAATCGCTTTAAAGCCCAAATCCGTCTTCTGCCAGATAAGGATATTCACTTCTGCTTCCGGAGTATATTCCGGCTTTTCTTTCGACAGATAACGTTCCACCTTTGCTGAAGCCACAATACGATAACTCTCTTCATCCAAATGCGCATGAACCACATATTTCCGTCCAACCTGCATTTTCATCTTCTGCTCGCTGAACGGAACGAACAGGTCTTTCATCAATCCCCAGTTCAGGAAAGCTCCATATTGATTCACCCAGGAGACTTCCAGACAAGCAAACTGACCTACCTGCACCAACGGAGTCAGCGTCGTAGCAATCAGTCTTTCATCCATATCCAGATAAAGAAACACGTTCAAAAAATCTCCTATCTTACAGTCCTCGGGCACATAGCGGGTAGGCAACAAAATCTCACCTTCTTCCTCACCATCGAGATATACGCCGAAATCTACTTCTTTCACGACTTCAAGCTGATTGAACTTTCCTAATTCGATGCTCATATTCTTATCTATTTATTGTAATAAAACACAAAGATAATCTATTTTGAATAGATCCTTCAAACAGTCAGCCATAACTTTTCGTTATCGGGCAAAACTATTTGCAATGAACAATCTGCTTTCTAATATGTTAACTTTGTAGCGACAAAAAGAAAAAGTAAATTATTCACCTTTAAACATATAAACTTATGGAATTTCTAACCAACGAGAAACTTACGATTGTAGGAGCTGCCGGAATGATCGGCTCCAATATGGCACAAACAGCCATGATGATGAGACTCACTCCGAATATTTGCCTGTATGATCCATTTGCCCCGGCTCTGGAAGGAGTAGCTGAAGAATTGTATCACTGCGGTTTTGAAGGTGTCAACCTTACATTTACTTCCGATATCAAAGAAGCACTGACAGGAGCTTCTTACATTGTCTCTTCCGGTGGAGCTGCCCGTAAAGCAGGTATGACCCGTGAAGATTTGCTGAAGGGAAATGCAGAAATTGCCGCTCAATTCGGTAAAGATGTTCATCAATATTGTCCGAACGTAAAACACATCGTTGTGATCTTTAATCCTGCAGACATCACCGGATTGATTACTTTGTTGTATTCAGGTTTGAAACCCTCTCAAGTTTCTACACTGGCTGCCCTGGACAGCACCCGTCTGCAAAACGAACTGGTGAAATTCTTCCATATCCCGGCTTCCGACATTCAGAATTGCCGTACGTATGGTGGTCATGGTGAACAAATGGCTGTATTCGCATCTACAACCAAAATAAAAGGAGAACCTTTGACCGATTTCATCGGCACTACCCGCCTTCCATTGGCAGATTGGGAAGCACTGAAAGTACGTGTCATCCAGGGTGGTAAGCATATTATCGACCTGCGCGGTCGTTCTTCTTTCCAAAGCCCGGCTTATCTTTCTATCGAAATGATTGCCGCTGCTATGGGTGGACAACCTTTCCGCTGGCCTGCCGGAACGTATGTTTCTAACGGCAAGTTCGACCATATCATGATGGCGATGGAAACTTCAATAACTAAAGACGGCGTCACTTATAAAGAAGTAGCCGGAACTCCTGCCGAACAGGAAGAATTGGAAAAGAGCTACGAGCATTTATGCAAACTTCGTGATGAAGTGATTGAAATGGGGATCATCCCAGCCATTAAAGACTGGCACGCATTGAACCCCAATATTGACTAATCAAACAACAATATTAGCGAAAAGCCGAAAAAGAGATGTATTTTCTCTTTTTCGGCTTTTATTCCAATTACTCACATATCACATATACCCCATACTTAGTCCATAAATCTTTCAAGACTCCAATTCAAATGACCATGCAAAGTTGGGGATAATTCATCAATTAAAAAACAGATAAAACGGGGAAAGTACCTAAACTGAAGTTACAGGTACTCAAAATGCGAAATATAGTGATTATCCTATCCAAATTAATGAATAGAATAAAACTGCGTATCGAAGTTTATAGAATATCTGTTATTTTTGAGAAGTACATTCGGAACAAATTCCTTTGAGAACATAATTAATGCTATGCAAAGTAAATCCTTTAGGCAAATCAATCACCGGGATATGTGTACCTTCCAGGCAGAAGGTGCGATGACATTTCTCACAATAAAAATGCGAATGTAAATCCTGCACCACACAATTGCAAGAATTGTCGCAAACAGCATACTTCAAAGAGCCGCTTCCATCATCTATGCTATGTATAAGATGATGAGACAAGAAAAGAGCGATTGTTCGGGATATAGTCGATTTATCGACTGTATCGAGCAGTGTTTCCAAATCAAGCAATGACACCGCACGCTCTGCCTGCATCATCGCTTTTATCACCAGAAGTCTTATGGCAGTTGGCTTGATACCTCTTCTGTCCAACTTATCCAAATAAATATCTTCTTCCATCTTTCTCCTATTTTATCATTTTCTGTATTCTGACAGCATTCATAATGGCAAGTAGCGCAACACCCACATCTGCAAAGACAGCTTCCCAAAGAGTAGCAATTCCACCGGCTCCCAGAATCAATACAAGTAATTTCACTCCAAATGCCAGTGATACGTTCTGCCAGATGATTCTTCGTGTCAGTTTTCCTACCTTTATAGCTTCGGCTACCTTTGACGGTTGGTCTGTCTGTATCACGACATCGGCTGTTTCAATAGCCGCATCACTACCCAGTCCACCCATAGCAATGCCAACATGACTTAGAGCGAGCACCGGCGCATCATTCATTCCATCACCGACAAATGCAATCCGGTTTGCCTCATCCTGCCGCAACTCTTCCAGATGATTCACTTTTCCTTCCGGCAACAGGTCACCATAAGCTTTCGATATACCGAGCTTTTCTGCAAAGTTAGTAACAATACTCTGTTTATCACCGGATAGTATCTGGATGTTTTCAATATTTAAAGCTTTTAAATTGTCAATAGCTACCTTTGCGTCCTCTTTCAAGGCATCAGCCAGCAGCAGATAACCTGCATAACGGTTTCCAACAGCACAGACTACGATGGTATCCGTTATTTCCAACAGTTCTTCCGGATAGGATATATCAAACTTAGACAGTAACCGGCAATTACCGACCAGAACCGTAGTCCCGTCTATCGTTGCTTCCAAACCATAGCCGGCAAATTCTTTTGTACCGGTAACAGCTACACGTTCAATATTTTGTTCTTTCGCATAATTCACAACAGCCTTGGCAATCGGATGAGTACTATCACTTTCTACCGAAGCAACCAGTTTCACTAATTCTTCTTCCGAAACCTCACCTGCACTTTTACAGGCCTGTACCTCAAAGGTTCCTTTTGTCAGGGTTCCTGTTTTATCGAATACCACTGTATTGATCTTAGTGATAGCATCCAGATAATTACCACCCTTGAATAAAATTCCCAACCGGGATGCCGCTCCAATTCCCCCAAAGTAGCCTAACGGAATACTAACCACCAATGCACAAGGACACGAAATCACCAGAAAGACCAAAGCCCTGTATAGCCAATCATTAAATGCAAATACAAATGGAGGATTAATAAGTGAATAGACAAACGGACACAAAACAATTAATACTGCAAGCGCTATAACTATAGGTGTATAAATGCGCGCAAACTTACGAATAAACAATTCAGCCGGAGCCTTACGTTCGGAAGCATTCTGAACAAGTTCCAATATTCGGGCAAGTGCGCTCTTATCAAAAGGTCTCGTTACCTCGAGCCGGATAACCTTATCGGTTACAATCATTCCGGCAAGTACTTCTTCACCTTTCCGAATATTACGAGGAACGCTTTCCCCCGTTAATGCGGCTGTATTGAAGGCAGCCACTTCATTCTGCATGGTTCCATCCAATGGTACCCGTTCGCCTGCCTTTATTTCTATGATTTCACCGACTTTTATCTTTTTAGGGCTTTCAATAACAAGATTGCCTTCCCGGAGCACTAATGCTTTTTCGGGTCTTACATCCAATAAGGCTCCGATATTACGTTTGGCTTTATCTACCGCTTTATCCTGAAACAGTTCTCCTACTGTATAGAATAACATCACGGCTACTCCTTCCGGATATTCACCAATATAAAAAGCTCCCAAAGTAGCTATAATCATTAGAGTGAACTCACTGAAATAGTCTTTTTCCCTGATACTTTCCCAGGCTTCTTTCATCACTGGAATTCCTACCGGAAGATAGGCCACGATATACCATATCAAAGCAACAGATCCTTCACGGAAGAATGCTAAATCGAGAGCATTCATAATTATTCCACCTGCCAGAAGCAGGAGAGAAAATATCACTTTCCCATATTCATGGAATACCGAAACCTTTGCATCAACCTTTTTTTCTGCTGCGCATGAATGAGCGCCACAACTACAATGTCCCATAACATTCATCATTTAGTTGATGCAAAGGTAGCAAATGATTCATGCAACAAAGTTGCAAAATCAGTTTCAGAACATATATCCCAACGAGATCATCAGGTTTCTGTTCTTCATTCCTAAATCTTTTGCCACTTCAACGAGTCCAAAATCATAACTGATGGCAACTTGATATTTCTTGCTGAACTCAACCCCTGCTTTCAGTCCAAGACCGAAATCGAAGCGTTTCAGACCATCGTCTCCAAATATATCTTCGGACATGGAGTTACCTCCAATCTCATCAAAATCAAAATAATCACCGTCAACCTTTGCTTTTGCTTTTCCAAACAGTCCGACAGCAATATAAGGACCTACACTACCAAATAACGAAAAATTATCATTTACAGCATATTTGTACCCAACACGTACAGGCACTTCTAAATAGTATGGATTAAATTTTATGCTCGCAAGTGATCCTCCATCAATTTTAGCACCTTTCAATGTAAGCAATGCAGCGAAGTCCATATAGGCACCACTACCATTCGCATCCTGCGACAATCCCAACTCTGCTTTAACACCTGCGTGAAAACCTATCCTGCTGTCAAAACCTGTAATGGTGTATTTACTAACATTCATACCTGCCATCACACCCCATTTCAGATTGTCTTGAGCATTGATACTCACCGCACTTATCGCTACTAAAGCGAATAATAATAAGGCCTTTTTCATACGAATAAATAATTTAATTATTGTTTAGAAATTATGTGATACAAAAATAATAATAATTCGCACAACTCGGAGAAATTTGGTGAAAATATAAAAAATAAACGATATGAACCCTATGAGGTATAGTCATAGCAAGGGAATCAAACTATTTCAAACGATTTTACGAGATATAGAACAAAAACACTCTGTACAGAGAAAAAACAAAGAATGAAAGACTGTATAACTTAATTAATTGTTATCTTTGCACAGTCAGTCGTAGCGCGACTGTATTGTTTGTTTTAAGAAAAAAAGCGTTTAGCTGGTTTCTGTGCTAGAGAAAAGTCCAAAATTCCAAACACACAGAGAAGCAGATAGATGCTCCTTGCAATACGCGGGGAGTGTTTCCTGTTTGTGTGTTTAGGGCTTGGACTCCCTCTCTGGCGGATAGGCAAATGCTCTCCGCTTTTTTTGTGCCTATAAATTTGCGGTAGATACAAACAATAAATTAGTAATAACTACAAAGGCAAGTCAATTCGGATGGAGCGGCACCTGAACGACTGCAAAGTCGAAAACGCAACATTTAGATGTTGCTACTTACCTTTGAAAATATAAGAGACAGAGGCTAGCTACACCTGCAAGGGGAACAAATGGATTCATCCAGGAGTTCCCCTCTATTTTTGTAAAGATGTGTACTATTGGAAAGACAGATATTAGATCTACATATAAATTTGATGATTCTTATTGTCAACTAAAGTTTTTCCCCGATAGTATAATGATTATCACTGGTTTACATGCTGACAATAAGCCATGACAATAGGCTGACAATAAAAAATTAGAACTTCTATTGTCAGCCTGTTCTTTGATCCCTTTGGAGCAAGATTATAAGATTCGTTCCAATGTGTCGATATACTCTGACTTAATTCCCAACTTGATCCATTTCATAAACTACTGAAGACTATCATTGTTTACAGTAACAATGTCATCGGCATAAAGAACACATACGCTTTATAAAATGAATATGCCCCTGTTAAATGAATGCTACATAGCCGGTATCTTTCACTTACCAAGCAGGTATTGTTTCATTAAAGTGTGTAAGCATTCGGTCTCGTGCGTATTCTCTCCAAACTCTTATAAAGTCAAAAGCCAGACGGAGTACGTCTGGCTTTTGACTTTATAAACCTTTCTTGTTTATCCTTTCCAATTAAATGGCAGTAAATCGGAGTAGTCGTTTTTCTCTTCTCTTTCTTTATCCTGTACTCTAATCACCACGTCCTGCATCCATAGTTTTGGGTTCACCTTATTTTCCCTGCAACATCCCATCAGTGAAAAGAATATTGCCGCTGCGTGTGCTGCCTCATGCGATCCGGAGAAGAGTGTATTTTTTCTGTTTACAGTCAACGGTCTAATAGAACGCTCCACCGGATTATTATCAATGCAGAACTGTGCATCATTGACATATCCGGACAGTTGTTCAAAGCGTGTGTACATATAGAATATGGCCTTGGCAACAGGCGATTTATCGACCGTATGTTCATATTCCTCTTTGCACCATTTTTCCAGTCCTTTGATAATAGGGTACGATTTTTCCCGGCGAAGCTTTACTACAGCCTCGCCTTCCAGATGTTCTATCCTGATTTCCTCCTCCACAGCATACAGTCTGCCTATTTGTTCAAGTGCATACCTTGCTCTGGGAGGGTCATTTCCTTCCGCTTCCACAAACTTGCGCCTGACGTGTGCCCAACAGCACAAGTGCAACTTTCCGGGTAGCGTGTCGAACTCGTCATATACTGCAAAGCCGTCACTCTGTACCACGCGGACCTGTCCTGCCAGCAGTGTGTCTATTCCGCTGCTGCCACGCCCCTTGTGATATTCAAAGAAGGGGGTATGAAACCGGGGCAGATAGAAGTTCCACATATACCCGCGATGAAGAGCACCGGGTCGGTCGCTTTCAAGTACGGGGTGGGGCGTCTCATCGGCCATGACGTAATAACTGTCCTTAACCAGTTCACGAAGCTCATTGTAGATCGGCTCCAAACGCTGTGCGGCAGCCATCATCCAGTTACTTACGGTGGAAGGACTCAGATGGATGCCTTCACGCTCAAAAATGTCCAGCTGTCTGTGCAGAGGCAGGTGATCGTAATATTTGGCGGTGGCAATGTGGGACAGTACACTCTCCGAGGCATTGCTGTGAGGGTGTGCCATTACGGGCATGGGAGCAGTTATGATACGACCGTCGGCAAGCCGGTATTTAGGACGGATGATGCGTCTCACATAGAATCGGGCAGGGCTGACGGCATATTGTTCGCTCACTTCCTCCCCCAGCTTCGTCGCTCCCTCCAGAGAAAGACCTTCCGGCATGGGAATGATGATTTCTTCACGGGGAAGGGACGGATCGATGGGCTTACGGGCGTGGGGAGTAATCTTTTGGGTGAAGCTCTTACGGAAACGATTGTAACCATTCTCCGACCGGGCAGATTTCTCAGCCGTTTTCTGCTCCTCCGCTACCGGGTCATTGACATCGGACGGAGATTCAAAACAGATGCTCAATTGGTTGGCATCTTCGGGAAGATGACGTTTTTCACTGGATTTACCCCATAAACGGCGTGTCAAATCAGCCAATTTCCATCTCAGGTCAGCAATGACGGCTGTACAGGCTGAGATTTCCTCAACTTGGCGGGAATACTCCTGCAAAGAGGCTGCGTATTTTCTCTGAAGTTCCGCATGTTCCTTTTCAAGACGTTCACGTTCCTTGCGCAACTCTTCGTACTCTTCCAAAGTAAAGGTAATGACTGGTTCTTTCACTGCATATCCACTTTTTTATTATGTGGCAAAGTTATCAAAATAAACCTGTACGGCTTGTAGGATGGGAGATTACTTTTCAACTGTTTTCCGATACTTTTTAACAGTAAGCAGCTCATTCAGGCGATTCCAGGAAATTTGAAGAAAATCTCTTTTCCGTTCGTCCTTTTTCAAGAAGAAAGAACTGTGGTTCAGACGACGGCATTCCAGTCGGTATTCGTCCTCGCACCGATAGAGGATATGCAATCTGCTACGGGAACGGTCAAGAAAAATATGACAACTCTGCTCTGACACGCAAGAACCCGTGTGCCGGATGACCTCGCCACAAAGACCGTCAATACCTTTATGGAAATTACAACCATTGGGATAAAGGTAATAAGACCAGAAAGGACTGTTACGGAAAAGACCAAGACCTAAGGGGAGAAGTAGATCCTGAGGAGAATGGATGCCAAGACTGGAAGCCGAAACTTTATAACGACGACCACCATCAAATATGAAAAGAACAGAATCAAAATGGTTAGACTCGGATAAGAGACTACGCAGCTTTTCACTTTCACTAGAAAATACTAATACTGAACACATAATGGATTAAGATGATTATGAAGGCACAAAGGTAGGAAAGAAAAGAAGGGAAAGAAACACGCACGAGCCCGAATGCTTACTAAAGTGTAGGTATTGTTAACTCCCCACGGCCGTGACGAGATCTTCCCACGGCCGTGAGAAGAAGTTACCACGGCTGTGACGAACTAAAGATACCGGTGCTTTAGTGGAACAATACTGACACTCTAGAGGAACTATACAGGCATGTTAGCGAAACTATATAGGTATATTAATGAAAGGATATCACTTTGGAAAGCTATTAGAAAAATGCAGTATTATTTCGGAATATACCCATAAAATTATTGTCTATCAAGTTATTAAAGGTATCATAAGAGATAAAAATAAGGTTGACAGTAAAAGTAGATATATTTTATTGTCAGCCTATTATCAGCATCTATTATCAGGTGATATAACACTGATATTCACACACTTAAATATAATCCTGACAGTTTGACAATAAAACAGGTATAAATCAATAGAAACGATCATAAAATTTTTAATTGGGAAGGGTAAAGAATTTATAAAAGAAAGAAAAAGTTTACTGTTCCCTTAAGAATAAACATCGTTGTAACCATGGTTACAGTAACCACAGTTACTAACACAATTCATTGACTATGAGGTTTTATAATAGGGAAGAAGAACTAAAGGAATTAAAACGAATTCAGCAATCGGCATTTGAGCCGAAGAAGGAAAAATTTGTTGATAGAAGAATTTGGAAAAATTATGGAACCTACTTTTCTATTTTAAGCGCAATTGCGGAGGTAAAAATACAGCAACACCAGGAGAAAAAAGCGTAGGTGACTATCTGAAACAGTACTTAGTCAGGCACGGATTACAGGTTTTCTATGAGCTTAGTACCCCATCACCTGTATTCCGTGCCCAATATAATATCATTGTTGGTTTTCTTCCCGGTCTGTCCGGATAAACTCCAGAAGTCGTTCTACCGCCTCTTCTTCAGGAATATTTTTCTCTACGCACACCTTGCCTTTATAGAGACTGATTTTCCCCCGTCCTGCTCCTACATAACCGTAGTCTGCATCTGCCATCTCACCGGGACCATTCACGATGCATCCCATGATACCGATCTTCAGCCCTTTCAAATGTGAAGTGGCTGCCTTGATACGGGCAATAGTCTTTTCCAAGTCGTAAAGTGTACGGCCGCAACCGGGACAAGATATATATTCTGTTTTGGAGGTGCGGGTACGTCCGGCCTGCAAGATTCCGAAAGCAGTAGCATCAACGACGGCATGGCTCAAGTTACCCTGATTGAACAGGAAGATGCCATCACAAAGACCGTCAAAAATCAAAGCTCCCATATCGGCTGCGGACTTTATCTGCAAATTCTCCGCATCATCTTCCGAATAATGCTGGAAGAAAACAACCGGATTTTGTAAGCCTTCCGTCATTAGTTGATGTACCAGTGCACGGTGCTCACCCAAACGGTTCGGATGATTGCTTTGGGAAACAATCACTACTTCCGGATGATGTTTCAGGCAGGCTATCACTTCATCCGTTTGTGCCATGTAGGGCATAAACAGGAATTTAAGTTCTGCATTACATTCTCCCATTAAAGGCAGCTGTGCATGATTGAATGCAGGCCAGGTTCCGTCTTCTCCCTGCCATACATCCGCATCAAGAATATATTCTACTCCGTCTTCCCGTTGATCGGGCAAGGTTCTTCCGGCATAAATATAGTCCGGTGTGAATTGCGGATTTACCTCTGTCTTCCCGTCCATGCGGTCGGCAATAACCACAGGTACATGTTCACCTCCGATATTACGGACGGCTTTTGTCTTGCGACGTTCGGGAGACAGGTAATTGAATTCCGGTGCTTCCAATCCCGGGATATAAGGATGATCCTGCCTCAACAGAACATAATCCACCAGTTTACGGGCCACCGGGATTTCAGCTTCAGGAGCTTCGCTCAAAGATACCCGAATGGTATCTCCCAATCCGTCACTCAACAGCGCACCGATGCCAAGGGCGGACTTGATACGTCCGTCTTCTCCATCTCCGGCTTCTGTCACCCCGAGGTGTAATGGGAAAGCCATCCCTTCTTTTTCCATGACGTCTACCAACAGGCGGACAGTTTTTACCATGACCACCGTATTGGAGGCCTTGATGGAAATCACCACATCCGTGAAGTTTTCCTCTACACAGATACGGAGAAACTCCATGCAGGACTCTACCATCCCTGCGGGGGTATCGCCATAACGGGACATGATACGATCGGACAGAGAGCCATGATTTACTCCGATCCGGATAGCCGTGTGATTCTCTTTACAGATATTCAGGAACGGGACAAACCGGTCATGGATTTTCTGTATTTCCTGCGCATACTCCTCGTCTGTATATTCCAGTTTTTTAAAAGTACGCGCAGCATCTACATAATTTCCCGGATTGATTCGCACCTTTTCCGCGTATTGAGCAGCCACGTCTGCCACTTTCGGATTGAAATGCACATCGGCAACCAACGGAACCATATATCCCTGGCTACGCAGTCCGATGTTAATATTCATCAGGTTTTCAGCTTCTTTGATGCCCTGGGTTGTGAGGCGGACATACTCTCCACCTGCATCAACAATACGTTTCGCCTGTTCCACACAAGCCTGTGTATCCTGCGTAGACGTGTTTGTCATCGACTGGACACGAATAGAATTGGGGCCGCCCAACGGCACAGCCCCAATATTTACTTCTGTGGTTTCTCTTCGAAAATAATTGAATAGATCCATTAGTTCGTTTTATATTCAAACTTCACTTCTTTCAGTTCTTCGTTTGCTTTTACGATTTTCTTTTTCAGTCCTTCCTTGTAAGCAGCAAAAGCTTCGGCCAGTTTCTCATCGCTCAATGCCAGCATCTGGATGGCAAGGATAGCGGCATTCATCGCTCCGTTGATGGCAACCGTTGCTACAGGAATGCCCGGAGGCATCTGAATGATAGAATAAAGTGCGTCCACACCATCGAGCACGGAACCTTTTACAGGTACTCCGATTACCGGCAATGTAGTGTTAGCCGCAATTACACCGGGAAGGGCGGCAGCCATTCCGGCAGCAGCGATAATTACTTTAATGCCGCGGTTGCGGGCATTCTTCGCAAACTCTTCCACAGCTTCGGGCGTGCGGTGAGCAGAAAGAGCGTTCATTTCGAACGGTACATGCATATCATTCAGCAGCTGTGCAGCCTTCTCCATAACAGGAAGGTCGGACGTGCTGCCCATGATAATACTTACAATTGGAGTCATAGAATAAAAATTAAAAGCCTCTTCACAGCCCTTTCACGAAGAGAGGGGGTTCAGCTACATTCAACTTATATTAGTTATATTTCTGTTTGCACTATCCGTTTACCACGGCTTTATAGGCTTCGGCATCCAGCAGATCTTCTACCGCTTTCACATCAGCCGGCTTCACTTTAATCAACCAACCTTCGCCATAGGGATCTTTATTAACCAGTTCCGGGTTTTCTTCCAATGCTTCATTTTGTTCGAGCACCTCACCTGCTATCGGCAGGAAAAGATCGGAAATAGTTTTCACTACTTCAATCGTTCCGAAAGTTTCACCGGCTTCCAACGTTTCACCAACAGTCGGGATATCGACGAACACAATATCGCCCAATTGTTCCTGTGCATAATCGGTGATACCAACGTATGCAATGTCTCCTTCAACGCGAATCCATTCGTGTTCGTTCGTGTACTTTAAATTCTGTGGAAAGTTCATAATGATTAGTTTTTAGGATTTATACTGTTTTAAAATAAAAATACTCGAAATAAGATGTTACTCACCGGATGAAGTACCAAAAGGGCACATATCAGACCGACAGCAAAACCGGAAAGCACCTCACCCAGCGTGTGATGCCCCAGAACAATGCGTGCAGAGCCCAATATACCGGCAATCAAAATAAACAGGCATAGCCATACGACCGGATTGTAACCGAACAAGGCGCTGAAAGAAATCAAGCCTCCGATCACCCCGCCCATTCCTGCCATGTGCTCGCTCAACTTCCATTTGAGGTTTACTGCAATGCAAATGATAGACACTACCAGAGAAGCAAGAATGATACCAGTCATATACCACGGGATATTCAGCTTACGCATCATCAGCAGACAGAACACATACGAGATGATGGTCAGTAGAATAGGCACATAACGTTTCTTACGTTCACTCAACTCCTGACGGGCAAATCCATTGATTTTACGAAACAGGAAAATGGTAATAGTAGGTGTCAGTATGGTGAAGCAGTAAACGATTCCCAACACTATCAACTTATATTGTATCGGCATGATACGAAGATAAGAAAACAGGAATAACACCAGAAACGATAAAAACGGAATAGAAAATGGAGTAAAGACCATCGAAGTGACTCTCGCCACCTGCAACATCGTCTTATCCGCTATGATATGTTCTCTCTCTCTGTCCATCAGCACTAATACTTAATACTTTATACTTAATACTTTATACTCTCATTTCCGCAGTCTCGCCACGGGGATATTCAGTTGTTGACGGTATTTGGCTACTGTCCTGCGGGCAATGGGATAACCTTTCTCTTTCAATATATCCGCCAATTCATCATCGGTCAGAGGTTTCTTCTTGTCCTCGCCTTCAATACACTCTTTCAGGATCTTACGAATCTCACGGACAGACATCTCTTCGCCATCCTCTGTAGTATATCCGTCGCTGAAAAAGTATTTGAGCGGATAGATACCGTAATTCGTCTGTACATATTTACTGTTACTCACACGGGAGATTGTCGAAATATCCAATCCAGTACGTTCGGCTACATCTTTCAGAATCATCGGTTTCAATAGCGATTCATCTCCTTCCAGGAAGAAAGGACGTTGCAGGTCGATAATCGCCTGCATGGTAGTCATCAAGGTATTCTGACGCTGACGGACAGCATCGATAAATCCTTGTGCCGCATCCATTTTCTGTTTCAGAAACATCATCGCTTCTTTAGATTCCTTAGACTGGTTAGCCCTGTTTTTTGTATGCTCCTCCACCATTTCCGTGAAGTCACGACTCATACGGAGTTCGGGAACATTGCGGTTATTGAGGCTTACATTAATGGTTCCGTCATCATACGTTTCCACCATAAAATCGGGAACTATTTGTTGGAGATTCCTGCCGATTGCTTCTCCTAAAGAAGCACCCGGACGTGGATTCAGTTTGGTTATTTCAGTAATGGTTTCCTGGAAAGTCTCTTCATCAATATCCAGTTTCTTTATAATCTTCTCCCAATGTTTACGGGTGAATTCTTCGTAACATTCTCTGATAATCCTTTCTTCCAGATTCAAGATAGGACTGGGAGTTTTCTCTTCCTCTTTTTTCCGGCAAATCTGTATCAACAGACATTCCTGAAGACTACGCGCACCGATACCTGCCGGGTCGAAGTCCTGTAAGATGCTCAATGCTTCTTCCAGTTCCTCCTCGGTCGATTCGATACCGGCATAAATCGCCAGTTCGTCACAGATACTTTCCAAAGATTTGCGAAGCAATCCGTCATCATCCAATGAACCGATCAGGTATTCCACCAAGTCACACTGGTGCTCTGTCAGGTTGCGTTCACGCAACTGTTCTTTCAGGATTTCATAAAAAGAGGTGGAGTCGGAAAATGGAATATCCTCCGCCTGTTCATCTTTCGAACGGTTGTTCTCTTGCAATTTATAATCGGGAATATCGTCTTCTGTCAGATAGTCACTTAAAGAATCATAGTCATTGGCATCGCTATCCATGCCATCCTCTGCATTGTCGGTATCGGAATATTCATCATCCGCAGCATTCTCTTCCTTACCTTCTTCAAGTGCCGGATTTTCAAGCAGTTCAGCATGGATACGGTCTTCCAGCTCTACTGCGGGAAGCTCCAACAGTTTCACGACCAGAATCTGCTGGGGCGAGAGCGTTTGTACCTGCTGTTGCGCCTGAGATTGTATTTGACGGGAACCTTGTGCCATATTCGTTTTTGCTTTCTACTGTTTCTCGCTACAAAAGTAACTTTTTAACGAGAGATTACACAGATTAGGGAGATAATTTTTAATCCTATAACACAAAATTCGTTATCTTTGTTGCACGAACTTAAAAACTAGGACAATATGTTTGCCAAAGAAACGTATATGCAGCGGAGAGCCCTGCTAAAAAAGAACTTAGGCTCCGGAGTGTTGTTATTTCTCGGAAATGACGAGTGCGGACTGAATTACGAAGATAACACATTCCGTTATCGTCAGGATTCCACTTTCCTTTATTATTTCGGACTTTCATGTGCCGGACTTTCGGCTATTATCGATATAGATGAAGACAAAGAAATTATCTTTGGTGATGAGTTGTCTATCGACGCAATCGTATGGATGGGATCACAGCCGACATTACACGAAAAATGCGAACGTGTAGGCGTAAAAAATCTGATGTCGTCTGCTGACATTGTAAGCTATCTCCATCAGTGTGTACAGAAAGGGAAAGCAGTTCACTATCTGCCTCCTTACCGCCCTGAACATAAGCTGAAACTGATGGACTGGCTGGGTATTCCTCCCGCACATCAGGAAGGTTCTGTTCCATTCATCCGTGCCGTGATCGCTCAACGCAACTATAAATCTGCAGAAGAAATCGTAGAAATAGAAAAGGCTTGCGATGTAACTGCTGATATGCATATTACAGCCATGAAGGTACTTCGTCCGGGTATGTACGAATATGAAGTGGTAGCTGAAATGAACCGGGTGGCCGAATCTAATAACTGCCAACTATCATTTGCTACAATTGCCACTATCAACGGACAGACTCTGCACAATCATTATCACGGAAATAAAGTGAAACCGGGTGATTTGTTCTTAATCGATGCCGGTGCAGAAGTAGAATCAGGTTATGCGGGTGATATGTCGTCTACCATTCCTGCCGATAAGAAGTTCACCACCCGTCAGCGTGAAGTATACGAGATTCAGAACGCCATGCACCTGGAATCCGTAAAGGCTCTCCGTCCGGGTATTCCTTATATGGACGTATATGAGCTGTCGGCCCGCGTCATGGTGGACGGCATGAAGGCGCTCGGATTGATGAAAGGGAATACCGAGGATGCTGTACGCGAAGGTGCCCATGCGTTGTTCTATCCGCACGGATTAGGTCACATGATGGGATTGGATGTACATGATATGGAGAATCTGGGAGAGATATGGGTAGGTTACAACGGCCAGCCGAAGAGCACACAGTTCGGTCGCAAATCGCAACGCCTCGCCATTCCATTGGAACCGGGATTCGTACATACGGTAGAACCGGGCATTTACTTTATTCCGGAATTGATCGATATGTGGAAAGCAGAAAAGAAATTCACTGATTTCATTAACTATGATGTGGTCGAGACTTACAAGGATTTCGGCGGCATCCGTAACGAAGAAGATTATCTGATTACTGAAACCGGTGCTCGCAGACTGGGTAAGAAAATACCTTTGACGCCGGAAGAAGTGGAAGCTTTGCGGTAAAAGCAAACTGTCGGAATAAGACGAGATTATATCTATTACACAATAGCGGAAGTTTTTCATTTATATGAGAAACTTCCGCTATTTTCATCAAAGTACCAAATAATCCATTTCTTTGCACATTTTTTCTACACACTTTTTGCCAAATCTTCCGTAATATTGCATCAGAATTTAATTACTTACTTTTATGCTTAATATAAAATGATGAATTACACCATGAAGAAACTACTTTTATTCGTATGCCTGTTGTCAGTAAGTTTACTATCTGCCGTAGCCGAAAATTATCCTTATAAAAGCGATGTGCTTTGGGTTACTGTCCCCAATCATGCCGACTGGCTTTATAAAACAGGAGAAAAAGCGACGGTGGAAGTACAATTTTATAAATATGGTATTCCGGGAGATAACGTAGTTATCAGCTATGAAATAGGCGGAGATATGATGCCTGCCGATACGAAGGGAAGCGTGACACTGAAAAATGGCAGGGCTGTGGTGCCAATCGGTACGATGAAAGAACCCGGATTTCGTGATTGTCGCCTGAAAGCAACTGTTGACGGAAAAACGTATTCGCATCATGTGAAAGTAGGTTTCTCACCGGAAAAGTTAAAACCTTATACTACTATGCCTTCCGATTTCAATGAATTTTGGGAGAAGGCTAAAGCAGGGCAAAAGGACTTTCCGCTGACTTATACAAAAGAACATGTCGAAAAGTATTCTACGGATAAAATAGATTGTTATTTGGTGAAACTTCAATTGAATAGACGTGGCCAATGCGTCTATGGTTATTTATTCTATCCAAAGAAAGAAGGTAAATTTCCGGTTGTATTGTGTCCGCCGGGAGCAGGAATCAAAACGATCAAAGAGCCTTTGCGTCATAAATATTATGCAGAACAAGGATGCATCCGTTTTGAAATAGAAATACACGGTCTTAATCCTGAAATGAGCGAAGAAGACTTTAAGGAAATCAGCAATGCATTCAATGGCAGAGAGAACGGATATTTAACCAATGGACTGGACAGCCGTGATAATTATTATATGAAACGGGTATACCTGGCTTGCGTTCGCAGCATTGACTTCCTGACTTCCTTGCCAGAATGGGATGGTAAGAATGTGATTGCCCAGGGTGGTAGTCAGGGGGGTGCGCTGGCATTAATCACTGCCGGACTAGACCAGCGCGTGACAGCCTGTGTTGCCAATCATCCTGCTTTAAGCGATATGGCCGGATATAAGGCAGGCCGCGCCGGTGGTTATCCTCATTTCTTCAGAAATTCCGTAGACATGGATACGCCTGAAAAGATGAAGACGATGGCTTATTATGATGTGGTAAACTTCGCCAAACAAATCAAGGCGGATACTTATATAACGTGGGGATTCAACGACGATGTATGTCCGCCGACAACCAGCTACATTGTATATAATGTATTAAACTGTCCCAAAGAAGCATTGATTACTCCGATTAACGAACATTGGACGTCAAATGATACTGAATACGGGCATTTGCTTTGGATAAAGAAACATCTGAAATAATGTTTAGCCCTCTTGTAGAATGACAATATTTAAACGCCGGATAACTGACTTTCATTATCAGTATATCCGGCGTTCAAGCATATTTCTATTAAACTTATTTTAGTTCAAGCCACACCATTTCAGAAACTCGCCCTTCGAAACGGAAGCACAACCTGTAGTAGAATGACCACCACCAAAATATGGATAATCACGATCGGGCACCGCACCTTCGCATCCCCAACCTTCATAATACATATATAGCTTATCTCCGTATTCCAAGACCTCTCCAAACCATATACCACCCTGATCCCAAGTTTCAGCTTCTCCTCTTTTAAAGAATGGTTTTGTATTATTTACTTTTGTCCAATTCAACAAATCATCAGAATAAGCCACATGAAAACGTTCCGGAAAATCAAAATGCCGTGTACTTCCCTGATAAATCATAAACCATTTGTTCACATCTTTCAGACGGAATATACGGGAGCCATTCACTGTCATACAGTCGTGATTGGCCGGTCCACCGCCAGGAGTAAGTATTGTTCGGATTTCAGCGTTATCAAAGCTCATCGGATCCGTAGTAATAGCACAATCTATTTTCATATGTGAACCATTGTCATAACCGTAGCCGTAGAATATATAGTATTTTCCGTCATGAAATATTGCGTCACTGCATCCTACCCCATCACGTAGCATAACAGCATCGCTAAATGTATATCCACCATCTGCCGAGTATCGGCACGCCAGCGATCCGCGACGATCTGCATCAGCTGTACCTCTCACTGCCTGATAGTAGAAATATAGTTTCCCATCTCCGCCCATTACCGGAGCACAATCAAGTAAATGCAGTTCGTCACACGTTCCTTTCGCCCCATGTGGAATAACCGGATTAGTCGGGTATGCTTCCCATCCTCCTACAGGATTGAATGAGCTTGCACTTTGTCGAAAAAGTCCAATCTGGTCATGATATTCATTCATTGCGTCATAGCCGCTTCCTCGTGCATACATCCACCAATTTCCGTCAGGTGATTCTGTCGGAGACAAAATTGCAGCATTGGCAATATGTTCGCACATCCAACGTTCAGCCCCTTGATAGGTCAACACAGGATTAGCTTCATAGCGAGTTAATAATTGTTCAGCCTCATTATTTGGTCCGACAATATCATCAAAATAATATACATCTCCTGCCCCGCCCGCAATGCCGGCATCAAAAACAATCACAATTTTGTCATAAGTCTCATCGGGAAGATTCCATGAAGTAAAGTCAAAAGTCAATGTTTCCCACTGATTGGCTACCGTTGTCTTAACGTTCTGCATCTCTTTACTATCTGCCCCACCGGTACTCTCCAGTTTGAAATAAACAGGACTTCCCACTTTAGGCGAGTAGACTTTTACCGTAAAACGTCCGCCATTCTTAGAGAAATTAAACTTTGAGTTATATCTGGACGTAACAGGTTCTGACCAGATAAGTTCCCATTGGTCACCTGCCGCAACGACTTTTCCACACTTACTGCTCGTATTTATACCGCTCATATGAGGATTATCCACAATGCTATACTCTAGCCGGTCATTGGTACGGAATGTGACAAGTGAGGTTTCGAAATTACAATAATTAATATATTGTTTTTCACCCGGCTCCGGTTCCGGCTCTGTTTTCACACCTGTCTTTTGGCGAATATTATCAAAATACCATTCTTCCCCCGAACCCGTCTCACCAGCATCAAAAAGGATAATCACTTTATCATAGACATTATCCGGCAAATTCAATACCGAGAAATCAAACTCCAATGTTTCCCATTCATTAGCTACTTTAGAAACGACGTTCGAGATTTCCTTAGCATCTGCCCCCAACGAGCTTTCAAGTTTAAAGAAAATATGACCGCCTACTTTGGGAGAACGTACCTGCATGCTAAAACAAGCACCGTCTTTTGTAAAATCAAACTTTTTCGCCAACGGATCAGACCAAATCAGTTCCCACATATCACCTGCAGAAACAACCTTTCCACATTTGTTACTGGCATTGACACCCTCTTTATACGGATTATCAACAATATTATACTTCAACTGGTCATTGGTATGAAATGAAACGAGTGTTGTCTCGAAATTACAAAGATCCACAAACGTTTCCTCTTCAACAGGCGGTTCTACAGGCGGCACAATCGAATTTTGTGCCGTTGTTTCATCGCTACAGGAAAATGCGGTCAATGCCAGTACCCATAAATAGCTTTTTATCTTCATTGTTTTCATTTTCTACAAGTTTATAACATTCATCAATTAGTCGGATAACCCGGATTTTGTTCCAACTTCGGATTGGCCAAACGTTCTTCACGCGGAATGGGGAATAAATTACGATAAGAATCGCTGGAATCATGCAAGAACCATTTCTTTGTAGTAAACTGTCCGAAACGAATGAGTTGTTGACGTCTATGACCTTCCTGACAAAATTCCCAGGCGTATTCCTGTAAAAAACGGTCATCATTCAGTTCGGATACTTTCAAGACCTTGTCACCGGTAAAATCGGTAAAAGCACGTTTACGAACATCATTGATAAGATTTACGATATCCTGAGTAGCCACCTTTCCACCTTTGCGATACATTGCTTCAGCTTTCATGAAAAAGACATCAGCGTAACGGAATAATACAAAATCATTAGCCAGCGTGTTCAAAGCTCCTTTTTTTACTTCATATTTATTGAGACGGGCTCCTGTCTGTTCGCCTGTAGTCGGTATATCATCCCCCTCGAACAAAGGAACATCTTTTGTGTAACAAAGTAATTTTCCCGCATCACGAGGGTCCCAAGGATCGCAATACATAGGAGCACCGGGTGTACCGAACTGCCCTGTATTATCATACAACTGCCCAATCATCCATGATTTCTCAAATCGCTTATCATCAGAATGATAACTATTGGCAAACTCCGGCGTAGCACAGCAGCCACCCCAGAAACCCGTTATAGTGGCGGCATGATACTGATATTTCCAATGTTGTGTCCACAGGTGGGGAAGGAAAGTACCTTCGCCATCATAAATATCATCATTACTGATACCCATAATGATTTCAGGCGAATCTTCATTATTGGTCACAAAAGGAGATTTATAATCTGCCTCCAACTGATATTGATGTGAACCGATAATATCGTCACACAGTCCTATCACTTCATCCCAATAAGTTACTCCCTTAGCTTCCCATACTTCTGCATTCAAATAAACCTTGGCCAGTAGCATGGAAGCAGCATTCTTATCCCAACGACCATAACTTTTATCAGCCAAATGTTCTATATTTTGAGAGATTTCATTCACAATGAACTTAAATACATCCGCACGTTTTGAAGTTTCGGGCAGCCATCCTTCCGGAATATCATATTGAGTTACCAACGGAACATTGCCGAACATATCTATAAGTATGTAATACCAGAAGGCACGCGCTACCTTAAGCTCTGCCATAATCATATCATTATCGACACCGGCATTAGTAAACTCGAATAATAACCGGTTGCAATTGTTGATAGCCGTATAAGCCCTGCGCCAGTTACCCAGGAAATGAGCATCGTCATAAAGCCACTTATGTTGATTCAGTCGAAAATAGATTCCACCATCATACCAGGAGCCTCCACGCTTCGGAGTCACCCACAGGTCTGAACATTCTTCATTCGTATATAGATAGCAGCCGGCTGTATGGGCATCAAAACCACCATATAGCATTTTCAAGTCATTATAGACTTTTCCCAACGCTCCGGGTACATCCTTATCGGTGAAACCTTTAAAATATTCATCCGCCGTAAGTTGGTCATAAACTTCTTCTGTCAGGTCGGTGCATGAGCTGAATCCAATCAAGGAGAGCAGCAAACCGCATATAATCTTTGTACTTTTCATTGTCATTCAGTATTAAAATCCTATTTTTACTCCAAGTGAAAATGTTCTCGTTGTCGGATATCCGGTATAGGAATCCATTCCCGGAGTCAGTCCGTTAAAGTTGACCTCCGGATCTACGCCTTTATATCCGGTAAATGTATAAAGGTTCAAACCCGAAAGATAAACCCGCAAATTCTGTATCACCGAAGATTTCAACTTGAAATTGTATCCTAATGTCACGTTATCGATTTTCACATAGTCGCCATTTTCAATATAGTAGCTTACGTAAGCCGGTGACTTTCTTACATACTGTCCATAAACCTTATCCAGCAAGGTTTTCGGGTAATTAAACTGTGTTCCTTTTTCGAATGTCTCATACAGCATACGATACTGATTCAATATCTGATAGTCAAATGCTCCGCGAAGTGACACCGTCAAATCAAAGTTCTTGTAGGATAATGCTGCTGTAAATCCCGCTCTCATAGTGGGAATACCATTTCCGAGCACAGTACGGCTGCTATTATCGCCATATTCTCCTCCTTCAATAACCCATTCGCCACTTTCCGTCATACCGATACTTTTCCATCCATAAAAATTACCGATAGCTCCGCCTTCTTTTACCAGATGAGTGGATTTTTGTACCGGCGCACCGGTAGAACCTAATTCAAGAAAATCTCTTTGATATTTCTCATTCGAGAGTTTCTTCAATTTATTGGTATTATAGGAAAAGTTTGCTGTCAAATTCAGTTTCCAATCCCGGTTATTAACAACCAGTCCTGATAATACGGCTTCTACTCCGGAGTTTTCTACCGTACCGACATTGGCCAGTGTAGTGGAAGCCAAGTTAGGAGGCACCGGCACATTATAGGTATATAGCAAGTCTCTGGTCTCTCTCCGGTAATAGTCAATAGAACCCGACAGGCGGTTTTTAAACAAGGCAAAGTCCAGACCGATATTTAACTCATGTTTTTCTTCCCACTTCAAATCAGGATTGGCATTTTCAGTCGGAGCCACTGTCCGCACCCATTGCCCGTTTATCAAGACCGGATCACCAAACGCATAACGCAAATGAGATTGATAAGGATTGGTCGGTTCAATACCCGTTACACCATATCCGACTTTTAGTTTCAGTTCATTGACAAATTTAACATTCCGCATGAATTTCTCCTGCGAGATACGCCAGGCACCAGACGCTGCATAAAACAAACCCCACTGATGATTTTTACCGAATTTGCTGGAACCTTCATAACGTAAACTACCCGAAAACAGATATTTCTCATCATAATTGTAATTCACGCGCCCAAAGAAGGAAATCAGTTTGTTCATAAATTTATGTCCGTCCATAGACGCAAGTCCTTCTTTTAACGCCATTCCCAAACCGGGTTTCGCGTAGCCCAAGGCATCTGTCGGATAATTATAATTGTACAAATTAAAATTCTGTTCTTCAAAATCATTATAGCTATATCCTCCAAGTATGCTGAAATCGTGTTGTTTGATTGCTTTAGAATATTGTCCGTACAGTTCTAATGTCTTTGATTCATTATACATCGCTTCACGCCACACTTGTCCATCGTGTATGTCATCGTAATTACGGGTAGCAAATGTTCCGTTATTATTATTGTAAGTCCGCAGGCTTCCCAATGCAGTTAATGACAGTTCTTCTATCGGTCGGTAGACAATCTTACCGGTAGAGGTGAATTCATTCCATTTCAAGTCTTTCTGATATTCATTTATCAATCTTACCGGGTTCTCAACTTCATAGAAAGTAGAATATTTACCTGTATTTGCATCGTAAACCGGATTCGTCGGATTTCCTGTCAGGGTAGCAAAATAAACAGCTCCCTGATCGACTGCCGAACCTTTCACTATCACATAATTGATGTCTCCGCCTACTGACAATTTTCCATCAAAAAAGCTACGGTCCAGTCCTATTTTAAAAGTAGTCCGCTCCTGGTCGGTATTTTTCATAATGCCTTCCCGTTTCCGGTAATTCACACTGGCATAATAATTGGTTTGTGCATCTCCACCCTGCAAGGAGATATGATGAGTATGACTCCAGGCATCGCGGAACACTTTATCTTTCCATACGGTATTTGCCCCTCCATCGTTAATAACGGAAACCAGACCGTCTGTTAATTCCGGCAGTCTGCGGAATTCATCAGGAGAAAGAACATCTATCTCATTAGAAATTTGTTCGAGACTAAGATAACCGTGGTAAGATAGGGTCGCCTTCCCTGTACTCCCTTTTTTGGTTGTAATCAAAATAACTCCGTTCGTTCCCCGTGTACCATAAATGGCAGCAGCCGAACCGTCTTTCAAAACGTCAATCGTTTCAATATCATCTACCGATATATTATTTAATGTACCGGGCACTCCATCAATAACGACAAGAGGCTGCTGATTGCCCGTGAGTGTGGATACACCGCGCAACATAAGCTGTACACCACTATCATTCGGATCTCCCGAAGTAGTATTAATGGCCAAACCCGCCACTTTGCCTTGCAATAACTGAAGCGGAGAAGTGACAGCTCCCTGTACGAATTGATCGCTGTTGACGGAAGATACGGCATTAGTCAAAGTACTTCTTTTGACTGTTCCGTATCCCACCACCACGACATCGTCAAGTACAGTGACGTCCTCCGACATTTTGATCTGAAGATTTGTTTGCGAAGGCGCCACTGATTTTTCTATTGTTACATAACCTATTGAAGAAAACACAAGCACAGGATGTGCACCTGTCAATGTTAACGTAAAAGCCCCGTCGAGGTCCGTGCTGACTCCGTTGGTGGTTCCTTTTTCTACTACTGTCACTCCGGGTAGACCGCTGCCGTCAGCGTCTTTCACTGTTCCAGATACTTTCCTGCCTTGTGCTGATATGCTTACAGCAATCAGAAACAGGAAAACACTTAACATGATTTTTTTAAGTTCCAATGTTCCATTCATATGTACTAGTTTTTGTTAATAAGATGTATTGTTTACTCCGCAAACTTAGACAATTGTACATTTTAGGGGATGGACAATTATTTCAAATGGATGGATAATACATCTAAAGGAGCTATTTATGAGTTTTTTAGCTATTTTCGGGCATTATGCCTGATTCACGCCACTGCTTGGGAGACTGTCCGAAACATTTTTTAAATGCACGGCTGAAATAATAAGAATCAGAGAATCCTACTTCATATGCTATTTCGGCAACTGTCTTATCTGTCTCTATCAGCAAACGGGCAGCATACTTCAAACGTATATTCTGAATAAATTCATTGATAGACTGTCCTGTAATTGCATGCAGTTTACGGTAAAGGGATGCTTTACTCATGCCCAGTTCATTGCACAGGAAATCAACATTAAGCTCCGTATCAGCCAGATGTTTAAACACAATGGCTACAGCTTTATTCAAAAATTCTTCATCTGAATTTGAATGAGTAACTTCCACATTGGACAGGTCAATATCAATTTTATATTTTTGTTTCGCCTTGAAACTATTATAAAGTAGGTTTCTAATTCGCAGTTCCAGCAGAGACAATTCAAAAGGTTTGGTCATATAAGCATCTGCTCCCGACTTATATCCGGAATATTTATAACTATCCTCCGACAATACGGTCATTAAGATTATTCTGATATGACTCGTTTCTATATTACTTTTCAAAGTCTTGCACAAATCGTATCCACTCATCTCTTTCATCTTCACATCACTGACAATGATATCCACTTTCTGTTCTGCAATAAAAGAAATTGCAGCCTCAGCACTATCCACTACCGAAACCTTGAATGAAGCTGATAGATAATCGGTAATAATCTCCCGCAAATCCTGGTCATCCTCCGCAACGAGTACATGAGTACCCTCACACATTTTTATAAATTCCGGTTCGGAGAATTCCTCGTTATCCGTATTCTGATAGGGATTCTCTGAGAAAACATCCAATCTGTAATCTACCACCGACCTGGGAGTTGCCTGTGCCAAATTATCACGAAGCGGTATGGAAAAACAAAAACTGGTTGTCTCTTTGGGCAAAGAGGTTGCCGTGATTTCCCCCTCATGCATTTCTACCAATGACTTCACATAGGAAAGTCCGACCCCAGACGAATATCTGTCATAGGAGCTATTGGTAAAGAAACGCTCGAATATAAAAGGTAATTTCTTCGGGTCGATTCCGTCTCCCGTATTGGTAAGCGTGGTAGTTACCTGCCCGGCATCAGACTTCACTTCAATAGTAATGGTACCGTTCTGATTGGTATACTTATAAGCATTCGACAGAAGGTTATCAAAGATCTTCTCCAACTTATCCGCATCGGCATGAATCATCATATCTCCTTCAAAGCCTTTTATTTCGACATGAATTCCTTTAGATTCAAACATCAGCGTATGTTTATGTAACACAGAGACTATGAACTGTTCGTATTGAATAGGTTCTATATGTAGTTTCAGATGTTCCAACTCTCTGAAGGCGAGCAATTCATTAATGAGATTCAACAGTTTATCTGCATTCTTCTTGATTATATTATAATAATGGTTAGCATTCGACTCCTTCACACGATTCTCCATAAATTGGTTGACAGGACCTAATATGAGAGAAAGAGGAGTTTTAAATTCATGAGATATATTCACAAAGAATTTGAATTTCAATTCATTTATTTCCTGGTCTTTTTTCCTTTCCAGCTTTTCCAATGCAAGTGCATGTTTACTTCGGGCATTGGTAAACAAGAGGAAAATTAAATAAAAGGCCGAGCCTAAAAGAATCAATGTAAACGATAGTTTGGCAGGAAGCCGCTGCCACCAGGGAGGACGAATATAGATATTTAGAGTGCGCTTGTTGTCTGCCAGATTTCCCTCTTTATCTACCGTGCAGATGCTCAACTGATAGTGTCCATAATTCAATCCCGTAAAGTCGATTCTGGTTTTGCTGCCCAATTTGTGCCATTGCCCATCCTGACCGGAAAGTTGGTAGGCAAACTGCGGACGATTGTAAGGTTCAAACACATTACATGTAAAATCCACTCCCCAGGAGGTATTACGATAATCCAGGCATATTTCATCTATGATATTCAAATCCTGATGTAGTACATTGTCTTGCCCGATTGTTTGTTTCTCACCATTAATGTAGAGGTTATTCCACCATATCGGGTAGATATACGAGTCATTTTTTTCCTGTTCCGGTTCTACTACAACTAGTCCTTCAGTACTCCCGAAATAAAGTTTACTTCCGATATTTGCCCCTGCTTTATAATTGAAACGGTTCGTAGGCAGACCGTCATTAATGGTATAATGCGTAAAAAGAGAGAAATCAGGATTACATTTACACAATCCCTGATTAGTAGATAACCAAATCTGATTATTCTTATCTTGCAAAATGGCATATATTGTATTATCACACAAACCATTCTTCTCAGTATATCGGCAAATTGACAAATCGGCAGGATTGATGATAGCAAGTCCGGTATTCTCCGAGCCGACAGCTATCCTACCATCATTCAACTCACGAAGGGTTATATTGTTATAAACTTGTTCCGGCAATGCTACGACTTTGTAATTCTGTGATTTATCTAGTAAAAAGACTCCGTAATTATAAGAAGCAATCCATATATTACCGCGTTTATCTTCTAATAAGTCCCAGACAAAAAGATCGGCAGGTAACTCTACAGCAGCACGTTCAATGGTGTGGGTAACGGGATTATACACACACAATCCGCCAAACTGCGTCCCTACCCAAATCGTACCCTTACTATCTTGCAAGATACAATATACATTATTGTATGAGATACTCTTCGAGTCCTGAATATGTTGCCGGTAATGCTTGAATAAAGAACTACCTTTGGAAAGAAGATTCACTCCACCATAATAAGTGCCAATCCAAAGATTCTGCTGATTGTCAACACAGAGTGAATGTATATTGTTACTGCTGATATTACTATCATCCGTATTTAATATACCGATCAAATCATGGTTCATATTAAGAACAAATAATCCGTAGTTTTCTGTCCCTACAAGAATTTTTTCATTTTCACAAAGAATGGAACTAATGGCTCCCCGTTGAATCGAATAATCCCCTTTATTGGCAGCCACTGTGTGGAAAAGTCCCGAATGAGCATAATGTACATTCACTCCACCAAAGAAAGTGCCTATCCACATATTCTTCTTTTCATCCGCATAGATACAATAAATGGCATTATCAGACAAACCGTCCGTTTGAGTACTTTTGGCATATACATACTCTATTCCTGCCTTAGTACAGAGTGTAATACCTTTTTCTGTTCCTATCCAGATATTACCTTTCGCATCCGCTCCAAAATCACGTACTATGTTATTGGAAAGATTCTGCTTTTCTTCACAATAATGGACGGAACATAGCTTTTTTCTATCCAGCCGGAAAGCACCGTCTCCATTGCTTCCAATCCAAAGGTTTCTGTCTTCATCCTCATACAGCCTATTGATATTCTCATGGCAAGGGAGTTGTTCATAAGATAAGGTTTTAAACTCTTTCCGGTCACGGTCATATTTTGACACCAGCCCGTTTCCACCGCCTACCCACAAGCTCTGGTCTGTATCCAGTAATATGGAATAAATAAGATTAGTGACACGGGCATCTGCCGAATCATACAAGCTCTGATAAACAACATTTGTGCCGGCAGCGATATCCAGCTTATTAATTCCCCGGTCTGTTCCTACCCAAATAATGCCGTCTATATCTTCTTTCATACAAAGTATGATATTGGAAGATAAACCAACGGGAGATTCTTTTTCATCGCTATATCGGGTATATTGATTGGATAACCTGTTATAAAGGTACAACCCGTGATCCGTACCGAACCACAGGTTGTTTTTAGAATCTTCATAAACGAAGTATATTTTTGACCGGAAATCATTCTTCAAGTGTTTGAAGGTATATTCTTCAAAACTATATCCATTATAACGATAGGCGCCATATGTCGTAGAGAACCACATATATCCCCTGCTGTCTTTAAATATATTCCACACCCAGGTATATTTAAGCCCCTCCCCACCGGAGACATGCCTGAAAGACATATCGCCAGCCCAAGTCCTGATATGTAATAATAGTATTATAAATACAAAAACAATACGTAGTTTCATCAATTATCGTGGTTTTATGATCTCATAGTCAAAGATATAAAAAATAGTTATGCAGATTATTTTTTAAGCATACTTTTAAGTGTTATTCCGGGCTGTACTCCCCAATTTGCGGAAATTCTGTAATCCGAAGTGTAGTACATCCATAAGGAATTAATTCGATATCCTCTATTTCCTGGGCAACTTCAGCACCAAACATCACTGTGTATGGCAAAGGACCGGCACTCTTGTTATATGATTTCCAGTTTGGCATCATCCGCGCCTTTGTTTTTATAGTGATAGGGGCATTAGCTACATTCCATGGATAGCCATCTTCCTTATTGACTTCGTTCACTTTACTCAAATCTACTTGATAGTGTTCCTGCATATTCTCTTTGGTAGTTTCAATCAGTGTGTAATTCCAAGGAGTCTTGGCTATATGCTGATAATAACTAAGTCCTTCCGCTCCATTCTTTATTTCCTGTTGTTCCACATCTATTTTAAGTGCATAGACAAGAGGTCCTCTCTCCACACTACGTGAATTTTCTTTCCAAACACTCAACTTTACTTCTGGAGTAAATGTGATATCAAGTTTATCTCCTTTTTTCCACGTTCTCATGATAGTAACCAGATTGTTTGAATCTGCTGTATATGAGACCGGTTCACCATTGACTTTTACCACGTTTCCAGTACTCCATGCAGGTATTCTGAAAACAAACGGGAAAGCTGCCTCCTTACTAATATCTGCTACTGTAAAGGTTATCTGTTCGCCGAACGGGTAACTGGTATCTTCTATTATATGTACGTTTACATCATCACCTACTTGTGTAACTACTTCCGACGGAGCATACAATGTTGCAGCAACACCTTTATCAGCCGTAGCATACCATAAATTTTGTACAAACTTAGGCCATCCCTGATGCATATTTGACGTACAACAAGGATAACCCGTCAATAAGCCAAAACAATTATCTAATCCTGAATGATTGACATCGAAATTCCGCTGATGTTGTGACAGTTCTATTTGGTTTACTTGCTGAAAATACTGCCGGGTCTGAAAATGGTCATCTACATGTGCCGGTAGAGCATTATAGGTCACTTTCTCCAAAAGTTCTGCAAAACGCGGATTACCAGTGATTTTATACATGGTTTCCAAAGAGAACATGAACTCTACAATTCCACATAGTTCTATTCCTTGTGTCGGATCATTACCATGAATTGCCTCATCCACACTGAACATCCCGATAGGATAACCCTGAAAATCACGAAGATCATCAAGGGCTATATCCAAAGCATCCAGATATTTAGTTTGAGGATCTGCTTGATAATATACAATAGGAGTTTTCATACCTTGTGCTAAGTTGACCCCATGTATTGTTCCTACTTTTCTCAACATCTCACGTTTAAGAAATAAATCAGTATAAGGTTCCGTTTGTTCATAAACTAATTTACCCAATGTCAACAGGTCATTATTTCCTGTTATATTATAAAGCCAATATATCATCATCAAATTATCACCGCCACGCATTCTTGCCCAAAATGTCCACTTATCCAGCGGAGTTTCTTTCAGGTTTTTGAGCTGATAGTCGAAGTATTTCGTCATAAAATTTATGACTCTTTGGTCGTTTGTAGCCAAGTAATACTGTTGCAGTATTTTTAGAACTACCATTCTGGGCCACCAATCCTGACAATTATCTCTTTGCAGACCGGCTTCAAAAGGATAATCTTTTTCAGGACCAAAATATCCACTTTCCTTTTGACTTTGTAATGCCCATTCTACCCAAGGTTTCGTCTTTGCAATCAAAGCGGAATCTTTAAGGATATAAGCTAAAGGAAGTAAACCATCAATCCAATAAGGGCCACGCTCCCATTGATCTCCATCTCCTCCGAGCCAGCCATTTCTGTCTCCCATCACTTCCGGATATAAAACATCCAGATTTCCGGTGGCTCCTTCTTTCTGCCTTATCAACATTTCTCTGATCCATCCTTTCGGTGAGATACTTCCCAAAGGCAGTTCTGCAAACTGGTTCATGACTAATGGCGCACGATTGAATCCTTGTTGCGTTGTCGCAACTTTCTCTGTTCGTGTGCAACTGTTGAAGCATAGAAGTGATAAACCACCCACAATGATACCTAAACTAAATAGTTTCATAATATACCTTATCAATTTAATATTAGAATTATGTATTATCACTTTTTTGATAGGAGCAAAAATAGGGCTTATACTTCTGAATGGAATGGATTAACAATTCAATAGGATGGACAAACGGCTCAAAAGGGAAATAACAAAGGTTAAAGAAGAGTTATCAAAGGGGGAGAATAAATAAAAAGCCCTTTGTCTTCCATGAAGAAACCAAAGGGCTTTTTATTTGTTTACTTGTTTTTAATCATTCCATCTGGATGCGGGCAATTCTTTTTTCCCATAACCTTTTTTCCAGGCATACGCTTTTCTCTTCCTGAGATAAAGCGTATCGCCACAATGTTTCATTGCCTCCCAATTAAAGATAGAATGGTGACAGATGATCTTTTCAAACCAATAAAGTATGTGATAAGTCACGAATGGCAGCACCATCCACCACCATGAAAACAAGATTGATAAAATAAGTGCTGGTATCAGGGTTAAAGAAAAACATTCCCAATACTGTCTGGCATGAATTCGGAGTTCCATATCTTCCCAGACTTCCAGATATTTATAGCGGGTAAAGAAAAACCAGCCTAACATAAAATAGTGTTTCTTCCCTTTTCCTAAGAACCACTTTGCTAAAAGACTATTATAAAAAATCATATTCACATTTTTTTTGTTGCATGTAGTCCCTTCTTAACAGCAAAAGTAATCAAAGGTTCAATATTTTAAAGTTTTGCATAACAACCATAACATTCTTTCCCTAAATATCACTCAAATATTGTTTATTTTTGTGTTCCCTTGCTTCACTACAACAAAAGGTTTATTTGTATTTTCTGCAAAGGAAACACAATTCACGAATATATCCTAATTTTTCTGCTTAATATTTAAAGCTGCTTCCTCCTAAAAATTCACGCAACAAAGAAGTAGGCGGAATTTCCTTATCCTGTACCGGAACAAAGTATTTGATAAACTTCAACAACCGGTAGGCTTCGCAATATTCAGGACAGTTACGCGGAACACCCATCAAAATAGGCTCTGCATGCAATCGAAGTACGGCAAACTCAAAAAGCAGCGCTGAATTAAACATGACATCAGCATTCTCCTGATAAGGGAATATCCATTTGTCTTCACCGGCACGTACACTAGGCCAGCGTGATATGGTTTCACGTGCAGAATATCCCCGATAATTAAAGTCTCGGATGATACGGCGCAACAAGCGGTTGTCAGTAGTTGGAATCCAGTTATGGTCATCCAACGAAATAGTGGTCAATGCTGAAACGTAAATCTTGAATTTCCGTTCGGCTGGTATATGCGGTGTCAGTTCCGGATTTAAGGCATGAATACCTTCCAGAATCAGAATCGTATTATCTTCTATTTTCAGTTTATCACCTTTATATTCCTTTTTGCCAAGAGAGAAATTAAAACGGGGCAATTCCACCTCCTCTCCACGAAGAAGCGCCTGCAGCTGTTGATTAAACAATTCCAGATCGAGCGCATAAAGTGATTCATAATCATAGTTTCCGTTTTCATCCAAAGGGGTTTCCTCACGGTCTACGAAATAATTATCCAAAGAGATCGGGAATGGCTTCAAGCCATTTGTCATCAGCTGAATAGAAAGCCGTTTGCTGAATGTTGTCTTTCCCGAAGAAGACGGTCCGGCAATCAATACCAGTTTTACCCGGTTGCCGTTTTCACCACGATGGAAGATAGTGTCGGCTATCTGCGCTATCTTTTTCTCCTGCAATGCTTCCGCCACATTAATCAAGTCAGTGGCATGCCCTTCTTCACAGGCAAGATTAAAATCTCCGGCATTATTAAGCCCCATGATATAACTCCAGTTCAGATATTCTTTAAAGACATCCAGCATTTTTTCCTGCTTCACGACCTCTTCGAGCATATTCGGGTTTTCCCGGCTCGGAATCCGGAGTAGCAACCCGTCATAATACTTCACAATATCGAACAATTTAAGATATCCGGTGCTGGGCAGCAGATTACCATAATAATAATCAATAGTATCACCCAACGTATAATAATAGGTATAAAGAGAACCGGAAGTTTCAAGTAATCTCACTTTATCATTCATCCCCCGCTCACTGAAAACCCGTACCGCTTCCGCCGTATGACATTCAATGCGGTGATAAGGAATATTTTCCGCAATGATCTCCTGCATCCGTTGCTTGATACGCGTCACATCCTCGAGTTCAATGGGGCGTCCAATCCGCAAATTGCAGAAATAACCTTTTGAAACAGGATGTTCCACAAACAATTTTCCCTCGGGAAAGAGTTCCGTGACAGCCTTAAACAAGACAAAACAAAGCGAACGGACATAAGTACGCATACCGGACTGATCTCTCACATCCAGAAACTCTACATCCTTATTGTTATATACCCTGAAATTAAGTCCCTCGGAGCGATTATTGACCTTGGCACTCACTACTTGATAAGGAAAATTAAGATTAAAACCGTAATAAATATCCAAAAGTGAGCTTCCGATAGGGAATTCTTTGGAAATATTGTTATTTTTGCAACATATTTGTAACATCTGTTTCATCGAGTTCGTTAAAAGGTGAATAATTTGGGACTAATATACTTATAATCAGATTGAGAACAAATAACCATTAAAAATATTATAGATGGAATATTCTTTTTATGATTTTTTAAAGCTCATAGGCTCATTGGGACTCTTCCTCTACGGAATGAAAATCATGAGCGAGGGCTTACAAAAGGTCGCGGGTGATAGATTGCGAAGTATTCTAACGGCAATGACTACCAATCGGGTAACGGGAGTTCTAACAGGAGTGTTGATTACAGCCCTTATCCAGTCTTCTTCAGCAACGACGGTGATGGTCGTTAGTTTCGTGAACGCCGGGTTACTTACACTTGCCGAATCCATCAGCGTTATTATGGGTGCCAATATCGGTACTACTGTAACTGCCTGGATCATTTCAATTTTCGGTTTTAAGGTCGACATGGCTGCCTTTGCTCTTCCACTTCTAGCCATCGCTCTTCCGCTTATCTTCTCCGGTAAAAGTAACCGCAAGTCCATTGGTGAATTCATTTTCGGTTTTTCTTTCCTCTTCATGGGGCTCTCTTATCTGAAAGCAAACGCCCCCGACCTGAATGCCAACCCGGAAATGCTCGCCTTCGTACAGAACTACACAGATATGGGATTCTTCTCCATTATTCTGTTCTTGCTCATCGGTACCATACTGACCATGATTGTGCAAGCCTCTGCAGCCACCATGGCAATCACATTAATTATGTGTGCCAACGGTTGGATTAGTCTGGAACTAGGAGCAGCACTTGTATTAGGAGAGAACATCGGAACTACGATCACGGCCAATCTTGCCGCACTTACAGCCAACACACAGGCTAAGCGGGCAGCATTGGCCCATTTTGTTTTTAATGTGTTCGGTGTCATCTGGGTATTGGTTATCTTCCATCCTTTCATGGAGTTTGTGAACTGGGTAGTAGATACATTCTTCCAGACAAACAACCCTGAAGTTGCCATTTCTTACAAGCTGTCTGCTTTCCACTCTATCTTCAACATCTGCAACGTATGTATCCTGATATGGGGTGTGAAACTGATTGAACGTACCGTATGCGCTTTAATTCATCCGAAAGAAGAAGACGAAGAACCTCGCCTGCGGTTTATCACTGGTGGTATGCTTTCCACTGCTGAACTTTCTATTCTTCAGGCACGTAAGGAAATCCATCTTTTCGCAGAACGTACGCACCGGATGTTCGGCATGGTGCAGGATCTGTTACATACGGAAAAGGATGACGATTTCAATAAACTGTTCAGCCGGATAGAGAAATACGAAAATATCAGCGACAATATGGAGCTTGAAATAGCCAACTACCTGAATCAGGTATCCGAAGGCCGTTTAAGTTCTGAAAGTAAGCTGCAGATACGCGGTATGTTGCGTGAAGTGACAGAAATTGAAAGTATTGGCGACAGCTGCTATAATCTGGCACGTACCATCAACCGGAAACGTCAGACTAATCAGGACTTTACCGAGAAACAATATGAGCATATTCATTTCATGATGAAGCTGACTAACGACGCACTTGCGCAAATGATTGTGGTAGTAGAAAAAACAGAGCATCAGAGCATTGACGTCAACAAATCCTTCAACATCGAAAACGAAATTAATAATTATCGTAACCAACTGAAAAATCAGAATATTCTGGACGTAAACAACAAAGAATATGATTATCAGATGGGAGTTTACTACATGGATATTATCGCCGAATGTGAAAAACTTGGTGACTATGTAGTGAATGTAGTGGAAGCCAGCAGTGATGTGAAAGAGAAAAGAGCTTCTTAACAGATAAAATAGAGTATAAAAAAGGAGAATCAGTTGTATCAATACATACCTGATTCTCCTTTTTATATCTAATAGTATCTTTTATAAAATCAATTATATACGTATGATTCAGCCAAACGCCAGAACAAGGTAGATTCCGGAACCGTAGTTGTACGAAGCACTTTTGCAGTTCCACCTTCCGAGGCCGGATTTATGTTGGCAAAAATATTCCATCCCTTATAAAAAGAGCAGTTACTATAATAGTATGATTTGTCACTGCCTGTCAATGTAAAAGGACGGTCGGCATACTGATAACTCACCAGTGTAGCTTTTCCGGCAGAAGACCCTTTACCAGACCAGTTGGAAATAGCAATTCGCCCCACTCTTTTATCTCCATTAAAAACAAAGAAATCTCCTAATGTCGCCACAAGAGCATCCGCATCATCAGAGGTTCCTGTCCAATAACCACTCATACCATTACGCCGATCTACTGTCTGGAGCTTTTCCGAAGGAAAACTAGCAGGAAGTGTCATTACTATTTGCCCGTTCTCATAAGGAAAACTAAGAGTCTCAATCACTTGCCAATCAACACCCGTCACTTTCACCTCAACCCGGTTAAATGTGAAGTCCGCAGGTATATTCTGTATATCTTTTACTATAATCGTGCTATAATCCGGAACATCCGGAGCAGGAGGTTGCTCTTCATTCTCATCATCGCTACAACCAGCCATCAGAATACTGAATATCAATAATACAAAGATAACAGGGTATGATAAATACCTTAGATCGGTCATGACAGTTGCTCTATTATACATAACTTCCGATTTTTGCATCAAAGATATTACATTTATAATCAGCAGAATAATTTCCAACCATAAAAATAAAAAATGACCGGGTATATATTTATACACCCAGTCATTCTCCTCTTAATAATTCTCTCTCTTGGTTTTATCCTTCGTACGGTTCAAAGTCTTCTTTTCCGACTCCACATAATGGACAGGTCCAATCATCAGGAATATCTTCAAATGCTGTTCCTGGTTCAATTCCACTTTCCGGATCTCCTTGTTCGGGGTCGTAAATATATTCACAGACCGTGCAAATGTACTTTTTCATAACGTTCGTATTTTTAATTGGTTTTCTAAATAATATAACACAAATAGCAAGATATTTGTTCAACACTATTTTTAAACTAAAGAAAAAAACTATCTTTGTAGTCATATTATCAAGCTAAAACAACAATATTATACTATGCTTATAGCACTATTGTCTACCTTAATAGTTTTATGCGCAGTCCTACTAATCAGTTTTTTATGGGAACGTAGGAAATGCCTGCGGATGCAACACCGATTGTTCCGTGAATCCAGAAAGTTGGAACGTACCAGCCATATCGCCGGTGCCATCTTAAAGAATGTACATGCTTTTATCCTATTAATAGACAATGATTTCAAGGTACTGAAGACCAACTATTATCAAAAAACCGGAACTAAAAAAGGAACAGAAGAGAAAAGAGTAGGCGACCTGTTGCAATGTCGTAATGCTTTGGCAGCCGAAGGAGGTTGCGGCACACATAGTTTCTGCGGTTCTTGCCCGATACGTACCGCCATACGCCAAGCTTTCGAACAGAGACGAAACTTCACGGATCTTGAAGCCACTTTATCCGTAGTTACGTCTGATAATACTACCGTGGAATGTGATGCAGTCATATCCGGTTCTTACTTCCTTCTGAATGAAGAAGAGAACATGGTAATCACCGTACACGATGTCACCCGCCGAAAACAAGCTGAAAAGGAGCTACGGCTAGCCAAAGAAAAAGCAGAAAAAGCAGATATTTCAAAATCTGCCTTTTTAGCCAATATGAGCCATGAAATCCGTACCCCTCTCAATGCTATTACCGGATTTGCAGAGGTATTAGGCAGTGCAACGACAGAAGAGGAAAAGGCTCAATATCAAGAAATCATAAAAATGAATGCCGACCTCCTGATGCAACTGGTCAACGACATTCTCGATATGTCAAAAATCGAAGCCGGAACATTGGAATTTGTACAGACAACGGTTGACGTCAATCAGTTACTTTCAGATTTACAACAACTTTTTCAAATGAGAGTCGATGACGCCGGAGGAAAGATACAAATTATAGCGGAACCGTCCCGCTCTTCCTGTATGATTCAAACCGACCGGAACCGGGTGGCACAAGTGCTTTCCAACTTTGCCGGCAACGCCATTAAGTTCACCCATGAAGGTAGCATCCGCCTCGGCTATGAAGCTAGGGACACCGAGCTTTACTTTTATGTCAGGGATACCGGAGCCGGAATTCCGGCAGAGAAATTACCGGATGTATTCGAACGCTTCGTGAAACTGAATAAAGATAAAAAAGGAGCCGGACTGGGACTTTCCATCTCTCAAACTATTGTCGCCAAACTTGGCGGTCAAATCGGGGCGGATTCCGTAGAAGGTGAAGGCTCTACATTCTGGTTTACAATTCCTTATCGGTCATGTGGTAAACCACGCTAACAAATTCGACTTCATAAAAAGTTTTAATTAAACATTCTATCACAATTTTATGTTGTATTTTTGCGGTTCAAACTAAACGCATGTATCTGCATGAGTACAAATAAAAATGACTATTATCATTTAGGACTTACTGATGACGAAGTCCTACAAAGCAGGGAGAAAAATGGTATTAACCTGTTAACGCCCCCCAAGCGTCCTTCTCTCTGGAAACTTTATCTGGAAAAATTTGAAGACCCGGTTGTCCGTGTATTATTAGTAGCAGCCGCTTTCTCGTTAATCATCTCCATCATCGAAAACGAATATGCCGAAACAATCGGAATTATAGCCGCTATCTTATTGGCTACCGGAATCGGTTTCTTCTTCGAATATGATGCCAGTAAGAAGTTCGATCTGCTGAATGCGGTCAATGAAGAAACCCTGGTAAAAGTGGTCCGAAACGGACGCGTACAGGAAATCCCTCGTAAAGACATAGTGGTAGGTGATATCGTCATTCTGGAAACAGGTGAAGAAATTCCCGCTGATGGAGAGTTGCTGGAAGCTATCTCTCTGCAAGTGAACGAATCCAACTTGACCGGAGAACCTGTTATTAATAAAACTACTGTGGAAGCTGATTTTGATGAAGAAGCCACTTATGCCTCCAATCTGGTGATGCGTGGCACTACAGTGGTGGATGGACATGGTAGCATGCGCGTGCTGCATGTGGGAGATGCTACTGAAATCGGAAAAGTAGCCCGACAGAGTACAGAGGATAACCTCGAACCCACCCCGCTGAACATACAGCTCACCAAACTCGCAAATCTGATCGGAAAGATCGGTTTCACCGTTGCCGGTCTGGCTTTCCTTATTTTCTTTGTAAAAGATGTAGTACTATATTTTGATTTCAGTTCGCTGAACGGATGGCATGAGTGGCTTCCGGTTTTCGAACGGACACTGAAATATTTTATGATGGCAGTTACGCTGATTGTAGTAGCTGTGCCTGAAGGATTGCCAATGAGTGTCACGCTTAGTCTGGCATTGAACATGCGTCGTATGCTTTCCACCAACAATCTGGTACGGAAAATGCATGCTTGCGAAACAATGGGAGCCATCACCGTGATTTGTACGGATAAAACCGGTACACTGACTCAAAATCTGATGCAAGTGCACGAACCCAATTTCTATGGTATCAAAAATGGCAGTGACTTGTCTGATGACGATATCAGCGCACTTATCGCAGAAGGAATCAGCGCCAATTCAACAGCTTTCCTTGAAGAATCAACCAATGGAGAAAAACCCAAAGGCGTAGGAAATCCAACTGAAGTGGCTTTATTGCTCTGGCTTAACAAACAGGGAAGAGATTACCTGCAACTCCGCGAACAAGCTCATGTTCTCGATCAACTCACCTTCTCTACCGAACGGAAATTCATGGCAACTCTAGTTGAATCTCCACTGATCGGCAAAAAAATACTTTATATAAAAGGAGCTCCTGAAATTGTTTTGGGTAAGTGTAAAGAAGTTGTTCTGGATGGACGGCAAGTGGATGCGGTAGAGTATCGTTCTACAGTGGAAGCACAACTGTTGAGCTATCAGAATATGGCTATGCGTACACTTGGATTTGCATTCAAGATTGTCGGAGAAAATGAGCCGAACGATTGCACGGAACTTGTTTCAGCCAACGACCTCAATTTCTTGGGAGTGGTTGCCATCTCCGACCCGATTCGTCCGGATGTACCTGCTGCGGTTGCGAAATGCCAGTCTGCAGGTATCGGTATCAAGATCGTGACCGGTGACACTCCGGGAACTGCCACGGAAATCGCACGCCAGATAGGTCTTTGGAACCCTGAAACTGATACGGAACGAAATCGAATCACCGGTGTTGCATTTGCCGAATTGAGCGATGAAGAAGCACTGGACAGAGTGATGGACTTAAAAATCATGTCTCGCGCCCGTCCGACAGACAAACAACGTCTGGTACAACTGCTTCAACAAAAAGGAGCAGTGGTAGCGGTAACCGGAGACGGAACGAATGATGCCCCGGCTTTGAATCATGCTCAAGTAGGTTTGTCAATGGGTACAGGTACTTCTGTAGCTAAAGAAGCCAGTGATATTACATTGCTCGATGACTCCTTCAACAGTATCGGAACCGCTGTTATGTGGGGACGTTCACTGTATAAGAATATCCAGCGTTTCATCGTTTTCCAGCTAACGATTAACTTTGTGGCATTGCTTATCGTTCTGCTAGGCTCCGTAATCGGTACGGAACTTCCGCTGACTGTAACACAAATGTTATGGGTGAACCTGATTATGGATACTTTTGCCGCTTTGGCTCTTGCCTCCATTCCACCCAGCGAAACGGTGATGCTTGAGAAACCTCGTCGCAGTACCGATTTTATTATCAGTAAGGCAATGCGGGCTAATATAATAGGTGTGGGCTCTATCTTCCTCATCGTACTGCTCGGAATGATTTATTATTTCGACCACAGCACGCAAGGAATGAATGTACACAACCTGACTATTTTCTTCACCTTCTTTGTCATGCTGCAATTCTGGAACCTGTTCAATGCCCGTGTATTCGGTACTACCGATTCGGCATTCAAGGGACTTTCCAAATCGTACGGGATGGAGCTTATTGTACTGGCTATTCTTGCCGGACAATTCCTCATCGTACAGTTCGGTGGAGCCGTATTCCGCACGGAACCGCTCGACTGGCAAACCTGGCTTCTTATTATAGGCGTTTCGTCCACGGTGTTATGGGTTGGAGAACTTGTTCGCCTTGTTCAACGTATTATTCACAAAAAAGACAGAAATGAAAAGTAAAGGAATAAAAAACCTTCTTATTGATTTAGGTGGTGTACTTATCAATCTCGACCGCCAACGTTGCATTGAGCACTTTCAGAAATTGGGGCTCCAAAACGTGGATGCATTGCTGGATATCCAGAACCAGGACGGACTCCTGATGCAACAGGAAAAAGGATTGATTACACCTGCCGAATTCCGTGACGGAGTTCGTAAAATGATAGGCAAAGCAGTTAGCGACAAACAAATAGATGCAGCCTGGAATAGCTTTCTGGTAGATATACCCACACAAAAACTGGATTTATTATTAAAATTACGTGAGAAATATGTCGTCTATTTATTGAGCAATACCAACCAAATTCATTGGGAATGGACATGCGCTCATTTGTTTCCTTACCGCACCTTTAAGGTGGAAGATTATTTTGAAAAAACGTACCTCTCTTTTGAAATGAAAATGGCCAAGCCCGAACCGGAGATATTCAAGGCAATCATAGAGGATGCCGGTATCGAGCCGAAAGAAACGCTTTTTATTGATGACTCTGAAATGAACTGTAAGACAGCCCAAAATTTAGGAATTTCTACCTATACAGCGAAAGCAGGCGAAGACTGGAGCCATCTTTTCAACCTCAAATAATTTTAGAGATATGCAGATTATACGTGACACATCGGCAATTACCCCGGAACCCTGCGTAGCTACCATCGGTTTCTTTGATGGAGTACATGCAGGACATCGCTATCTGATTCAGCAAGTGAAAGAGATAGCCGCCGCCAAAGGTCTACGCTCTGCATTGGTTACTTTTCCCGTTCATCCCCGAAAAGTGATGAATGCGGAGTATCGTCCGGAACTTCTGACTACCCCCGAAGAAAAAATAAGTCTGCTTGCAGACATCGGGGTGGACTACTGCCTGATGCTTGATTTCACTCCGGAAATTTCCCGGCTCACTGCCCGGGAGTTTATGACACAGTTGCTAAAAGAGCGTTATCAGGTAAAATATCTGGTTATCGGCTATGACCATCGTTTCGGGCATAACCGCAGCGAAGGTTTCGAGGATTATGTACGTTATGGAAAAGAAATTGGCATAGAAGTGATTCGCGCCAAAGCGTATACCAGCAATATAGAAATAGGGGACGAGCCCAACATTCCGGTAAGCTCTTCCCTGATCCGTAAACTTCTTCATGAAGGAGAAGTTAGCCTCGCCGCCCATTGTCTGAAATACGAATATTTCCTTGACGGGATCGTAGTAGGCGGCTATCAGGTAGGCAGAAAGATAGGTTTCCCAACAGCCAATTTACGGGTGGATGATCCCGATAAACTGATTCCTGCCGATGGCGTATATGCCGTATGGGTAACATTTGACGGGAAAACGTATATGGGGATGCTGAATATAGGTGTCCGCCCGACGATAGACAATGGTCCGAACCGGACGATTGAGGTGAATATCCTCCACTTCCATTCTGACATATATGATAAATTCATCCGGCTTACTTTTGTTAAACGGACACGTCCCGAACTGAAATTCTCCAGTATCGACGAGTTAATAACACAGCTCCATAAGGATGCTGAAGAGACAGAAACAATTCTTAAAAAATAGATTCTTATGCAAAAGTCATTTATGAGCATCTCTTTGGTGGTAATAGCTATATCCATGTTAGCTATGTTTATCTATAGTTTCTTTACCACTAAATAAAAAAACATGAAAACGGCTATCAAGTTAGTATTAATAGACCTTCTCATTGCGCAGATTATTGCTCCAATCCTGATTATGATTCCCTGTACGATCTATTTGTTCGTCACCACGGGAAATCTGGATAAAGTCACTCTGACGCAAATGATTATGATCCCGGCACAACTAGCCGGTCAGATTATGATGGGTATTTATCTATGGAAAGCCGGTTATATCAGTAAAAAGAAGGCAACATGGTTACCTGTGTCAGCCCCTTATCTGGTCTGTAGTGCCATTGCAATCCTCACTTGCGGGTTTGCAGTCTCCTCACTAATGAGCCTGCTGGATTGGATTCCTAATATCATGGAACAATCTTTCAACATTCTCCAATCCGGTTGGGGCGGCATTCTTGCAATAGCCATCGTAGGTCCCGTACTTGAAGAGTTATTGTTTCGCGGAGCCATTACACACGCTTTACTTCAGCAATACAATCCGACTAAAGCAATTCTGATTTCCGCACTTCTGTTCGGTGTCTTTCATATAAATCCCGCCCAGATCCTTCCGGCTTTTCTGATCGGTATCCTGCTGGCATGGACTTATTACAAAACAGGCAGTCTGATACCTTGTATACTGATGCATGTACTAAACAACTCATTGTCAGTCTATCTTAGCATCAAATATCCCGAAGCTGAAAATATGGACGACCTGATTAACGGTACCCCGTATCTCATCGTCCTATTCGGGTCAATCCTCCTGTTTATCGGTATCATACTGACCATGAACCACCTGACTTCCCAAAAGCAGCAATAAAAAAGGGAAGTTTTTACTTCCCCTCTTTCGCTTTGAATGCTAATGCATACATTCGTATTTGTTTTACCATCGACAGCAAACCGTTGCTACGCGTTGGCGATAGATGCTCTTTCAGTCCGATCTTGTCTATAAAATAAAGATCTGCATTTAAGATTTCATCAGGAGTATGTCCGGAAAGGACTTTAATCAACAAGGCAATAATCCCCTTTACAATCAAAGCATCGCTTTCTGCTTTAAAAACGATTTTACCATCCACATCATCCGCTTGAAGCCATACCCTGCTCTGGCACCCTTCAATCAGATTTTGTTCCGTCTTATATTTTTCTTCAAGTGGTTCCTGCTCATTCCCCAGATCAATAAGTAATTGATAACGGTCCATCCAATCGTCGAAGTCACTGAATTCCGCAATCACTTCATCTTGTAGTTCATTAATTGACATTATAGTAATTATTTAATTAGACAATATACCAGTGTGCGAATAGCAGATGCCGTATTTAAAACCGGCATATCAATCTATCAACACCTTATTATATTATTTCTCAATTCTATTATTTCTCATTGTAAATCACTTCCAATACCGTTTGACCAACTGCTTTCAACGTATTCTTATCAATATGTTCCATATTGTCATTGACAGTATGCCATGTCGGGGTAAAATCACCTTCCTGATTGTAGGGAATAATATCGATCGTTTTAATACGTGCCAGACGATTTATGAACAGATGGTCGTCTGTTACAAATCCTCCGTTTCCATCCATGAAAGTCTTTCCGTAACCCGCTTTCTTTGCCGCTTTCCAAACCTTCTTATTTATGTCCGGAGCAAATTCTTCCGAATACCCTTCTTTCATAAACACACTGCCTTCACCCCCTACCATATCGAGCAGGATACCAAAACGTGCATTATATCCTTGTACATGAGGATTACGTGCCCAATACTGCGATCCCAGACACCAGAATTCCTCCTTATGCTTTCCTGTATAAAACTGTGGCGCACCATAGTCCTCTGCATCCAACAGAATGATATCAATCCCCAATTCCGGTTGTTGCTGATTGACCAGACGAGCTATTTCGAGCAAAGCTCCTACCCCACTGGCACCATCATTTGCACCCAGAATCGGAGTTTTATGGTTCTTCTCGTCAGGATCGTTATCAGCCCATGGGCGTGTATCCCAATGTGCAAACAAAGCGATTCTCTTTTTACTTTCCGGCTTATAAGAACCGATAATGTTTCTCGCTTTCAACAGCGTACCGTCATAAGCAATCAAATCAGCATATTGATTAGTCACTTGAGCACCGAAAGCCTCTAATTGGCCGGCAAGGTAATTGCCACAGGCTACATGTTCTTTAGTGTTAGGAACACGAGGTCCGAAATCTACCTGATTCTTTACATACAAATAAGCACTATCCGCATCAAACTGAGGTACATTCACAACTGTCTTTTCGTCTTGTTCACTCGTACTATTTGCCTTGTTACCTCCACCGCAAGAGAATGCTGATAATAACAAAAAGGCACTCATTAATACTATCATAGTTTTCTTTTTCATCGTCCTTTTATCTATTAAAGCCTCAAAATTAGTCATTTTCACCACAGCATCGTTCAGATGGAATGGATTATTAACATATAAACTTTAGTTCCACATTTTTCTTTCCCACCACAAGCTCTACTTTTGCACCGTTGATAAGCGGAAGATTATGAGTCACATGTCCCACCGGGAAATTGAAACACACGGGATAATCATACTCTTTTACTAAATCTGCCAAAGCAGCATACAGTTCCTTGCCCAACGAACAGTCTTCTTCATATTCTGTAAATTGACCGATAATCAATCCGGACAGTTTTTCTAATACGCCCCCCAGTTTCAAATTATACATCATACGTTCGATGGCATGCGGACGTTCACTAACATCTTCAATAAACAGTATAGTGCCTTCTGCCGGAATATCATAAGGAGTGCCACGCAAACCGTAGGCTACCGCCATGTTACCGCCATGCAAAACGCCTTGTGCCGTCCCCTGCTTGTTCAGTTTATGCTTCTCGCACATGTAAGAAGGAATATTTCCCAATAGAATATCCTTCAGATAGTTCGCACAAAGATCGTCTTCCGGTTCCACCGTAAGATGACGTGCCATCAATGAATGAAGGGAAGCATATCCATTTTTCTGAAACAAATTGTGCAAGGCGGTTATATCGCTAAAGCCCAGTAACCATTTCGGATGTTCACGAAAGGCCGTAAAATCAATTTTATCAATCAAATGTACCGCCCCGTACCCTCCACGACTACAAAGAATAGCCTTCACTTTAGGGTCGTCCATCGCATCCTGCAAATCTTTCAGCCGCTGCTTGATTGTCCCGGCATATCTTCCGGATGAACTTCCGGCATGCTTTCCTATAGCCACTTTCAAGCCCCATGATTCCATCCGTTTCTTGGCTCCTTTCAGGAATTGTTGGTCTATCTTACTCGAAGGTGATACAATAACCACTTTATCACCTTTCTGCAAAAAAGGAGGAAATTGAATATCCATATATGTTCTTATTTTATTGACTTTCGTTGATAAAAACGCACCCAGTCCACTTCCATTTCTACCGGAAGATCCTCGGGAGAGACTGCTCCCACCCACGAGCCTCCCAACTGCATATCAATCAGCAGATAAAAGGGCTGATTAAAAGGGAATTGTCCTTCTTCTTTCGTTTGTATGCGGGGGTAAGTAAACGTATGTACATCATTGACATAAAATGAAAGACTGTCCGAATACATTTCGACTGCAAAAATATTGTAGCGGTCAGGGTGAATCACTCCCGTAGAATGTGATACCGGATGATCCTTGATTCCCAGCGTATAAGTGTAATGGGAATGGACTGTCTGATAAGCAATAGAATCGCTATTCAAACGTTCCATGATATCAATCTCACCGCCAGATGGCCATGCCGCTCCTTCAGGCAACATCCAGATGGCAGGCCACGCTCCTCCCGCCGCATTCAACTTGGCACAAATCTCAATACGCCCGTTCGTAAAAGCCTTTTTACCTTTTGTATACACACCACCTGTCAAATAAGGGGCAGTGTCATTGCGTTGGGTATGATTGACAATACCTCTCAACACCAGTTTGCCTTTACGCATGGCATAGCAGGAATCAAAGTCTGTCATATAGTTATTCCAGTCTGACTTACCTCGTGGAATCTTGCTCCAGACCTGTGAATCGAAACTCTTTTTCTGATTAAAGTTCTCTTCCCAGATCAAAGACCAACCGGAAGACGTCTTGCTGCTTTTACAGGAAACAAGCGTCCAACAAAGGAGAATTAAGCTAAGAAATAATAGATTTTTAAACTGTTTCATGGTGCTTTTATTTTATTGGGGGATTTATTTGCAAAAATACAGGAAAAAACGGTTCCATGCACATCCAACAGCCAAAACAAATAAAATATAGCAAAATGTTACATAATGGATGTAATTTTTTGGGTTATAATCATTATTTTTTCAATCATTTTTCTGATATTTGCTAAAAATCTAACGTTATGGAACCTATTCTAAATTTTGCCCAGTTAACGGCTCATCTTAAAAAACTAAACCATAGAAAACGAATTGCCGTGGTCTGTGCGAACGATCCTAACACTGAATATGCCATCTCCCGTGCTTTGGAAGAAGGGATTGCAGAATTTCTGATGATTGGAGATTCTACCATTCTGAAGAAATATCCCACGCTCAAACAATATCCTGAATACGTAAAAACCATCCACATAGAAAATCCGGATGAAGCGGCGCGCGAAGCTGTCCGCATTGTGCGTGAAGGAGGAGCGGATATTTTGATGAAAGGGATTATCAATACGGACAACTTACTGCATGCCATACTCGACAAAGAAAAAGGTTTGTTACCGAAAGGGAAAATCCTCACGCATCTGGCAGTAATGGAAATTCCTACTTACCATAAACTGCTTTTCTTCTCGGATGCCGCCGTCATTCCGCGTCCTACTTTACAGCAACGTATAGAAATGATCTGGTATGCTATCTGCACCTGCCGTCACTTTGGCATCGAACAACCGCGTGTCGCGTTGATTCACTGCACAGAAAAAGTGAGTGCCAAGTTCCCTCATTCACTAGATTATGTGAATATCGTAGAACTTGCCGAAGCGGGAGAATTCGGAAATGTGATTATTGACGGTCCGCTGGATGTACGTACTGCCTGCGAACAAGCAAGTGGTGATATTAAAGGGATTGTATCTCCTATCAACGGACAGGCAGATGTCTTGATATTCCCGAACATTGAGTCGGGTAATGCATTCTACAAATCCGTCTCTCTGTTCGCACAGGCAGAAATGGCAGGATTGCTGCAAGGTCCTATTTGCCCTGTAGTACTTCCATCGCGTAGTGATTCCGGCTTGTCCAAATATTACAGCATTGCAATGGCCTGCTTACAAGTGTCAGGAGATTGCAAATGCAGAAAACAAGTCAGCCAAGTCACCGGCTCATCATTCTAAATTCACCACTAAAAGCCTACTATTCATGAAAATTCTGGTTATCAACCCCGGTTCTACTTCTACTAAAATAGCAGTTTACGAAAATGAAACTCCGCTGTTTGTCAGTAATATAAAACATTCTGTAGAAGAACTATCCGCTTTTCCGGAGGTAATAGACCAGTTTGAATTCCGGAAAAACCTGGTGTTACAAGAATTGGAAAACAATAAGATACCTTTTTCTTTTGATGCAATCATCGGACGCGGCGGTTTAGTAAAACCGATACCAGGCGGAGTGTATGAGGTAAATGAAGCCATGAAACGTGATACCGTACATGCCATGCGTACCCATGCCTGTAACTTAGGAGGGTTGATTGCCAGCGAGCTGGCTTCTACATTACCCAACTGTCCGGCTTTCATTGCTGATCCGGGAGTGGTGGATGAATTGGAGGATATAGCACGCATTACTGGTTCTCCTTTAATGCCGAAGATCACCATCTGGCATGCATTAAACCAGAAAGCAATCGCCCGCCGCTTTGCCAAAGAGCAGGGAACCCAATACGAAAATCTGGATTTAATTATCTGCCATCTGGGAGGTGGCATCTCTGTCGCAGTCCATCACCACGGACGAGCCATTGACGCCAACAATGCATTGGACGGTGAAGGTCCTTTCTCACCGGAACGTGCCGGTACACTTCCCGCCGGTCAACTGATCGACCTATGTTTTAGCGGTCAACTCACCAAAGACGAATTGAAAAAACGTATCTCCGGACGCGCCGGACTGACCGCCCATCTAGGTACAACCGATGTTCCCGCCATTATACAATCTATCGAAGAAGGAGATAAAAAAGCGGAACTGATACTGGATGCCATGATTTACAATGTTGCAAAAGCAATAGGAGCCAGTGCCACCGTACTTTGTGGGAAGATAGATGCCATCCTTCTGACAGGAGGTATCGCCTATTCGGACCATGTGATTTCAAGACTGAAAAAGAGAATCTCTTTCCTGGCTCCCATCTATGTTTATCCCGGAGAGAATGAAATGGAGTCGTTAGCATTTAATGCCATAGGAGCACTAAAGGGGGAATTGCCGATACAAATCTATAAATAGGCAGTCGCACAAAAAGGCTATTCAGTTATAAATACGACATTGTTTCCTTTAATTAAGGACAACTCCTCCTGATAAACTCTGCAAAGTTACAGAATAGTTTTCCCCCTGTAGCATTTGATATTGCTTTGCAAAAAGTTTATATCTGGTCTTTGCCTCCTTATATAGCCCCTGCTTACAATAAGCACCGATGATTATACGCAATGATTTTTCATTCAACGGGTCTAAATTAAAACTAGCATTAGCCATCGCAATAGCTTTGGTATATTTCTCTTCTTCATACCACACTTCTGCCTGTCTGCTTAATGTAGGTTCTAATTGCGCCTCCACCAGTGCCTTGAAATGGTCGAATAAAGGAATATCCAATGATTTCAGGAAAGCTCCCTGCGATACAATCTCACAGAGTCGTTCATATTGTTCTTCTACAGGATTACCCGTCAATATCTCCATACATTGCAGATAATCACAATAACAAGGTTCCTGCAATATCAAACGAAAAACATTCTTCTCATAAACAAGAGAAATGCCATCCAATTCAGCCAGTGTTTTCCGCAGATGGTTCAGGGTAACTCCCCGGATATTCTTTACCTTATTCTCTGTCTTGTCGGGCCATAATTGTTCACTCAATTCTTGCGAGGTGATTCCTTCGGAAAGACTATATTCGAAAATCAAGATGAAAGCTTGTTTTAGTTTAGGACTGAACAAGTAATTAATTTCCCGATTATGCCGATCCCTGACTGAAAAGTTTCCAAATAAATAAATCGAATTAGGACGATTATGCAGGTTATCCACAATTTCCCCTTCTCCCTCCGGCAACTCCGGTTCCTCATTATCAATTTGATTTTCGGAACGATTCTTTCTTTTTATAAAAATATAAATAGAAACAACAGCCAACAAAGCCGCAATGACAATAACGCCAACAAGCATGATCCAGAAAAATAGACTCGAAGTGTCGTCTACTTCCATCTGCTCTTTTGTGATGGGTGGAAAAGAGAGACTATAAATATTGGAAACTGATGCCTGATCTTGATTATCAAATTCTAAAGTCACTGCATAAAGTTCGTTTCTATTTGCATTGTAATAAAGATTAGCATTGGTTGCTATCTTATCAGAACGCATAGGAATAGAATCACCGTATACTTGGTAAGACCCATCGGATATGGAGAACCGATACAGGCACAAATACGACTGGGAATAATGTTCCGGATAGAACAAAGTATAGAAAGTAGAATCCCCTGGTAAAATCATATTTCTTACCGGCACCATGTTTGCTTGATTCCATTTAATTTCCCACATCTTTTTCAGATGATTCGTATTCAAGTCCAGTTTGTAGAGGTCATAGTAGTATCTTCGCTCAATAGCCTGATCCCCGGACTCATTCCCCATTCCTCCAAAGATATACAGAGAATTGGAAGACGGTTCGTATCCCATAGAAGTAAAATAACGCGGATCAATATGATCGCCCGTATATTTGATTTCACTCCATTTCCCTGTCACCACATCCATCGCATAGAACCGATTAGAAAAGCGATGGTTACCAAAACCGCCAAAAATAATGTACCGATGATTGGTCTCATCATAAAAGGCACTATGATGATGCAGTTGTGTAGGCAGAACATCATAGCTCAATGGAGTCCACTGGTTATTATGCCAATCATACCATGCACTTGCATACCCGCTAAAAGGCGGATCATAAACTTCATAAGCATACAACCGTTCTTGCCCGGTATCGACAAAACTCGTGCCCAAACGGAATTTCATCGGACAAGGAGCAGCATATTCTTTCGTGTTGGAAGTGCCGTTCGTTGTATTATAAGTTGTTATCTGCTTGTCATTAAAATAATAAATTTCCTGGTTGTGAACATTAAACATAGCCCCCGCCACTTCATTCGATTCAAAGGCTACTTTATGTCGCCAGAAATAAGCATCGTTTATCATCCATACCGGACATACCACTTCACCGATACGGCTTCCCTCCGAATCGTGCACTTCATTTCCTTTGTTTTCATTCAAGGGAAATAAGAAAGTAGTTTTATCATCTTTGACGGACAAATTACGAATCCCGAAAGAAGGAATATCAATAATATATTCACTACGTCCGAAATACATCACCGGCTTCCAGCTTTGCTCTGCAAAATTTAAGTCCGGACAAGTTGATCTCTCTTTATTAACCTTTAATGTGACGTCGTTTTTAACCAGATTAAATAGGATTTGCACCTGTTGCCATCGTCGGCGATTGAACTCTTCCTTATTCAAATGCAACGTAACCAGATTCTGTTTTCCTTCTTCATTCAGCTTGAAAATTACATCCTGTTCCTCACTATTAAAGGACAATGTATAAATAAGATTCTGCTTTTCATTCTTGATACGGAGCACATTTCCTCTCATCGACGTTTCTGGTGCCGCATAGTCGAAGGCAATATCAAGCCGGTCTTTAAACGTGTGACTTTTATAGGCAAAGACATTGTATGAGGTTCTGTTTTCAATCGAATTTTCGTCTCTCTGAAATTTTAAGCCTTGAGCACATAAATGATTCGACAAAAAAAGAACACCAATACAAACAATAACAGTAAGGTATATTTGTCTATTCCACATAGATGATGACTGATCTTATAGATTCATGCGGAACAAAGATATATTTTTAGAGTTGAATAACATAATAAAAAGAATACTTTTGCGATAGTTTCTTTAGCGGGGTTAACAAAAAAAGCCCCCATTAACCGCCGCATTAATCCGATTTTAACCACGACTTTAACCCCGAAGCTATACTTTTGTCATGTCTCAACCGGTTGGGACAGTCAACGTTGGCAACACATGAAAACACTGAAAAGTGATTCATAACAAAAGAAATGTAGTCAAATAATTAATTGAATTAACCTTGTATGAGAAATGCATTAAAACCCTGTTCGACAAAAAGTTCCTTAATGGTTCTGTTGTTGATGTTTTTAAGCATTCCTTCATCCGCATCAGAAAAGACGGAAAAGAAGGAAGGCAAATCAGACAGCGAGATCGTATGGCAAAATCAGACGAAAACGAAAAGAATAACAGGACGTGTCACTAATAAAGAAGGTGAGCCACTGCCTGGCGTTAATGTAATGGAGAAAGGTACTCAAAATGGAACGATCTCTAATTTGGACGGACTATATACATTGAATGTATCAGATAAAAATCCACAGGTCGCATTTACCTATATTGGATTCAATCCTGTCACAATCAATATCGGTAGTGCTTCCGTTTACGACATTATCATGGAAGAAACTATTAATGAAATGGATGAACTGGTAGTGGTAGGTTATAGCCAACAACGGAAAATCAGTTCTATCGGTTCGCAATCCTCATTGAAAGTATCGGATATAAAAATGCCTTCCGCAAGTCTGACTTCCGCTTTGGTGGGTAGATTGTCTGGCGTTATTGCCGTTCAGCGTACGGGAGAACCGGGAAAGGATGCATCGGATATATGGATTCGAGGATATTCCACGCCCAACAATTCGAACCCGCTGATGATTGTGGACGGAGTGGAACGTCCGTTCAATGATATCGATCCGGGAGATATAGAATCTATTACCGTACTTAAAGATGCGTCCGCTACTGCTGTGTATGGTGTGCGTGGTGCAAATGGAGTGGTTATCGTAAAAACGAAACCGGGTATCATAGGCAAGCCGGTAGTCAATGTAGACTATTACGAAAGTTTTACCCAATTCACCAAACAGCCTAAATTCGCTGATGGTATCACTTATATGAATACAGCCAACGAGGCATTAACCACCGACGGGTTATCGCCAATGTATCTGCCCTCTTACATTAAAAATACAGAATCGGGCATGGACCCGCTTCTATATCCGAACGTAGACTGGCAAAAAGTAGTATTCAAAGATTGGGGACATCAGCGACGCGTCAATGCAAATATACGGGGAGGTAGCCAAATGGCACAATTCTATGCTTCTATCAGCTATTTCAACGAAAAAGGAATGGTACGGGAAAATGATTATGAGAATTATAATACGGGCATCAATTATGACCGGTACAACTTCCTCACCAATCTGTCTATGAAAGTCACCAGTTCAACTACCGTAGAAATCGGAGCACAGGGACATTTGGGGAATGGTAATTATCCGGGAGTTAATACCGAATCGATTTTCTCCTCAACCATCGAAGTTAACCCGGTTTTGTACCCGGTGATGTTTCGTGCTAATGGAGTAGAATATGTTCCGGGACTCCACACGCAAGGTGGTAACCGCAATCCGTATGCAGAAGCTACTAAAACAGGATACCGCAAAACGATGGATAATAAAATCATGGCGAATGTACGGTTGACCCAGGATTTAAGTATGCTGACCGAAGGGTTAAAATTAAGTGTCATGTATGCATACGACGTTTCCAATCGTCGTGAATCCTCTTATACGAAAAGAGAAAATACATATTACTTCGCCGACCGCACAGGTGAACCGTATGATGCAGCCGGAAATCCCATCTTAAAAACTACTTGGGATCAGGGTAGTAATGCCCTAGCTTTCAGTGGTACTTTCGGTGGTTATCGCAAAGATAATCTCGAAGCTTCCCTGAATTACGACCGCGTATTCGGTAAGCATCGTGTAGGAGCAATGTTCGTATATACCCAACAAAGCAAAACCATCAATGATGCCGGTGATTTTATTGGTTCATTACCTTATCGCCTGCAAGGTATTGCCGGCCGGGCTACTTATTCATGGCACGACCGTTATTTTGCCGAATTCAATATCGGATACAATGGTGGGGAGAACTTCCCTAAAAGCAAACGCTTCGGTACTTTCCCTGCATTCGGTGTCGGCTGGGTACTCTCCAACGAGAAATTCTGGGAACCGATTCAAAATGTATTTTCATTCATGAAGGTACGCTATACAAACGGCCGTGTCGGTAGCAGCGACGTGGATGGTGCAGCCAGACGTTTTATGTATATTGACCAATATGACTGGGCGGCTGACTATGGGGATACTTTCGGTAGCAACGTCGGAGTTGACGGAGTCCGCATTAAAAACCCGGCTACTCCCTTAACTTGGGAAATTGCTCACAAGCAGGATTTAGGTATCGACTTGAAATTCTTCCGTGACGAGCTATCTGTTACTGTTGACTTCTACAAGGAAAATAGAAAGCAAATTCTATTAAACCGCACCAACTCCCTACCCGGATTCGCCGGATTCCAGGAAACGCCTTATGGCAACGTAGGTAAAACCAGAACAAAAGGATACGACCTGTCACTGGAATATTTCAAGCAATTCAATAAAGACCTGGCACTGACCGTAAGAGGTAATTTCACCTATACGGATGTGGTCTGGGTGGATGATGACACTCCTGACAAAAAGTTTCCCTGGAGAAACAGAGAGGGACATAGCCTGAAAGCTCTGGAAGGCTTTACCGCCGACGGACTATATACGCAACAGGATATCGACGCCATAAAGAACTGGCTGGCATTGCCGGAAGCGCAAAGACAAAATACGGCACAACCTTTCCCTACTCCGTATAAGGTAGGCTTGAACCAAGTGCGTGCCGGTGATATCAAGTACAAAGACCTGAATGGAGACGGCACTATCAATGATGATGATATTTCCTGGATAGGAAACGGAGATATTCCCAAGATTAACTATGGATTCGGATTCAACCTTGATTACAAAGCTTTCTCTATTGGAGCATTATTCCAGGGAACTGCCAAAGCCGACCGTTTGATTTCCGGATTTGTGCATGCCTTCAATAATTCTTCCGCTGGAAATGTTTTCAGTAATATCGACGACCGCTGGACAGAAAATAATCCTAACCAGAATGCATTCTATCCCCGCCTTTCTTATGGTAACGATGCACCGGGAAATCAGAATAACTATGTAAACAGCACCTGGTGGTTAAAAGATATGAGTTTCTTCCGTTTGAAAAGCCTGCAACTTTCATATCGTATCCCCGAGACTTTATGCCACAAATTGAATATCAAAAATGCAAGTGTCTATATGATGGGAACCAACCTGTTTACCATCTCCGGCTGGAAACTGTGGGACCCTGAACTGGGAACGAATGACGGTAACAAATATCCGAATACGACGGCATATACGATAGGACTTAATTTCAGTTTTTAAAAGCAGACAGATATGAAAAAGATATATATAAATTGGAGTACATTAATACTGTTATTACTTACAATAACATCTTGTAATGATTATTTCGACCAGGTGCCCGAGAAAGACATGCTCTCTCTGGAGAAGATATTCGAAACCCGCGAAGGGGCTTTGAAATACTTAGCCTCTGTGTACACTTATCTACCGGATGAGTTTCGTCAGCGAAACTCTGCCAACGGTGTTAATACTCAAGGTACTTCCGGTGCATGGGTAGCAGGATGTGACGAAGCTGAATTTGCATGGGATTTCTGCGAAACACAACAAATAAACAATGCTTCCTATACTCCTGAATCCGGTTTCGTTTATGATTATTGGTATAAGTACTACAAAGGAATACGTTCAGCCACCTTATTTATAGAGAACCTTTACCGGTGTCCCAATTTGTCACCGGGAGACTATGACCAGTGGACGGCCGAAGCCAAAGCGTTAAGAGCGATTTATTATTATTATCTCTTCCGGTTATATGGGCCTGTTCCTATCCTGGAGGAAGTAATCTCGGAAAATGCTTCTGCAGAAAGCCTGCAAATCTCACGTAACAGTGTGGAAGAAGTAGTCAATTACATTATTATTCAACTGCAGGAAGCCAAAAGAGAAGGATTGATAGACAATATCAAACTCTCAAAAACGTTAAGTTCAAAATATAATGGTCTGGGACATATTGACAGAGCCATTGCGCAAACATTCATCCTTCAAACCAGAATGTTGGCAGCCAGTGATCTCTTCAACGGAAGTAACTCATACTATGCGGGATTAACCAACAAAGATGGAAAAAAACTATTCCCCGCTTACAGTGAAGAACAAAAGAAGCAGTTATGGGCAGATGCGGCCAATGATGCGAAAGAATTTATAGACCGTTATGTCGGTAATGGTTATGATCTCTGCCGTATCAAGACAAACGGTGTATTAGATCCTTATTTGTCTTATCGCGAAGCTGTAAGAGGTTACATTTCAGAAATGCTGAATGTTTCATCCGGTTCGGCTGCCGAAATGATCTTTTTCAGAGAAAGAGTGAAAGCGTCAGATATTCATTACGAAAGAACTCCGAAACATTTCGGACTACCCAGTAGTGTCAGTGCCTCCAGTAGTATGGCTGCTACCCAGGAAATGGTGGATTCTTACTTCATGGCCAACGGATTGAAACCGATTAACGGATATGAATCGGATAATAAAACTCCTGTTATCAACACGGCTTCAGGCTACGAAGATAATGGTTTCTCGTCTTCCGATTATCTGGACCCTATAACCAAACGCATATTTGCTCCCAAAGGAGCACTAAAAGCATGGGTAGGACGTGAACCGAGATTCTATGCCGATATCACATTTGACGGACAGAAGTGGTTGAATGAAAGTGACGGAGTGGTTTATACAAGTCTGCAATATAGTGGTAATTCCGGTCGTGGGGTAGGTAACTCTAACGACTACTCGAAGACGGGATATATAGTACGCAAATCAGCTCCGCTGGCTGAATGGGATGTAAGCGATCGCATTTGTATTTTAATCCGTTTAGCCCAGATTTATCTGGATTACGCTGAAGCATTGAATGAAAGTGATCCTGGTAATCCGGACATTCTCGTTTATCTGAACCTGATTCGCGAACGTGCCGGAATCCCTCAATATGGAAATGGTAATGGAAAAATTCCCGTTCCGGCAGATATGCGTCAAGCCATCAGAGATGAACGCCGTGTAGAACTTTCATTCGAAACTCAACGCTATTTTGACGTGAGAAGATGGTGTATTGCCGAAGAAACAGAAAGTAAAGCGATTCATGGAATGAATATCAATAAAGACGGTAACGACTTCTTTGTACGTACGAAAGTAGAAGACCGCATCTTCGAAAAGAAGCATTATCTTTTCCCGCTTCCGCAGAAAGACTTGAACATAAACAGAAATCTGGTACAAAACACCGGATGGGATTAATTAATAAAATGAAAAACAGAACGTATATGGAAAAACGATATAATACAAACTGGTACATGACTCTGATGTTCATGTTATCAATGGTAGTATCCTTATCTTTCTCGGCATGTTCGGACGATGACAAAAACAGTTCGGAGCAAGATATGATAAATACTTATGTTACTAAGTTTCAAGAGCAGATTAGTGAAATGACAGCATTAAGAGACGATTCTCCTTATGGTCTCCAACAGGGAATGTATCCCGAAGAAAGTAAAGATATTCTCAATAGCGCCATTGAGAAACTGGAACAAGTCATAGAGAACCTGTCAAACGGAAGTTATGTGGAGCCTGCCAAAAGTAAGTTTGAGCAACTACTGGCAGAAACCAAACGGGCTATCTCCAATTTCAAAGAAAGCATCCGCACTACCGACTATGTGGATCCTAACGAAGATTACGAACTTTATGTGAATGGTCATCAAGGCGGATATATTGATTTTGGAGTCAGTCCTAATTTCTCCCGTTTTGGCTCGGAAGGACAACAGACTTTCACCATCGAACTTTGGATGAAAGTAAAATCTCAAGAAGGTTTTGGTTCCGTCATTTCTACCTTTGTGGAGAAAGGAGATGACAACGATCCGAACCATTATCGCAAAGGCTGGTGCGTAAATCTGTTCGACCAAAAATCATTACGTATGAGTTATGCTTCCGATAACTGGAACTTGATGGAACCAGGATTCGAATTCAACACGCTCAACGAATGGGTACATTTTGCAGCCGTAATGAATGAGAAAGGTTTCAACGGAGAAACGAACGGCAGCGGTAGCCCGATCATCTGCAAAATCTACCTGAACGGTGAACTCAAGACAACACGGGCAAAATCAGATATGGCAGGAAATTATACCTCCAATACTCTCGAAAATACAGCAATGGTAGCATTCGGTCAAATGGATCCGGTCAGTGGTATTAAGGGAGATCGTAAAGTAGAAGGATATATTAAGCACTTCCACATTTGGAAATCTGCCAAATCTGAATCGGATATTAAGAAACTGGCTCAATATCAGTTGTTGGTAACCGGAGACGAATCTGATCTGGTGTGCGGATGGCCTTTCAACAGACTCCCTGATGATTTCAACAATGTCGAAGATTTGACAGGAAGGTATTTCGCTTCTTTGAAAGGAAATTTTCAATGGGTAAATCTAAAATAAATGGATGACAGTGGTTTGCTCTGGTAGTAAAATACCGGGCAAACCTACCTTAAACAAAAAATTATGGTATTGAAAAGTAGTTTTATTCTGTTTTGTATATTCTCTTTCGGTGGTATAAGTTGTATTGCACAACATTCCAAAGAGCAAACGATGTTTCAGACATCGCAGCCGTGGCGTCCGACACTGGATAACAGAGGAGATGTCGCCATCATATATGGAATCAATGGAAATCCGACCGACAAAACGCGGGCCGTACCTTTTACACAACGTGTACACTCCTGGCGCGATCGCGGATATACCACTCATTTCATGACAGGGATCGCCTGGGGAGAATATCAGGACTATTTTACCGGAAAATGGGACGGAGTACCTCACATGGACGAAGGACAAGTGAGGCAAGAAGGAGATACTATCTGGCACGGACATCAAGTGCCCTACATTGTTCCTACAGAGAATTATCTGGCCTATATAAAAGAAGCACATGTAAAGAAGGCCATTGATGCAGGCATTGATGCCATCTATATGGAAGAGCCCGAATTCTGGGCACGTGGTGGATACAGCGAGGCTTTCAAACGGGAATGGAAGAAATATTATGGTTTTGATTGGCAGCCTCAACATGAATCGCCGAATAATACCTATTTGTCGAATAAGTTGAAATACCAGTTGTATTATCATGCTTTGAAGGAGGTATTCACTTACGCTAAAGAATATGGTAGAAGTAAAGGGATGAATGTACGTTGCTATGTGCCTACTCATTCGCTTCTCAATTATTCTCAATGGATGATTGTAAGTCCGGAGGCCAGCCTCGCATCTTTGGATTGTGTGGACGGATACATCGCACAGGTATGGACAGGTACTTCACGGGAACCTAATTTCTACAGCGGTATTCAAAAAGAACGGGTGTTCGAAACTGCCTTCGTCGAATATGGTTCCATGGAATCAATGACAGCACCTACAGGACGTAAGATGACTTTCCTGACTGATCCGATCGAAGACCAGCCACGGGATTGGAGTGACTATAAAAAGAATTACGAGGCTACCTTTACAGCACAACTGCTTTATCCCCGTATCTCTAACTATGAGATCATGCCTTGGCCGGAACGAATCTACGAGGGTTGGTATCGGGCAAGCGCCAATAGCGACGAACGTATCCGAATTCCGCGCCATTATTCCACCCAGATGCAGATTATGATTAATGCACTGAACCATATGCCTGTATCTGATAATCAAGTCAGCGGCAACAAAGGAATCGGCGCATTGATGAGCAACTCATTAATGTTCCAGCGTTTTCCGGAACATGCCGGGTATAGCGATCCATATCTATCCAACTTTTTAGGACAAGTTCTTCCTTTTCTGAAACGTGGAGTACCGGTATCTACCGTACATATAGAAAATGTGGAATATCCCGAAACCTGGAAAGAACTGAAGATTCTTCTTATGTCCTATTCGAACATGAAACCGATGTCACCGGACGCCCATAAATTTATTTCTCAATGGGTACATCAAGGAGGCATACTTGTGTACAGTGGCCGGGATAATGATCCATTTCAGTCTGTTCAGGAATGGTGGAATACAGGAAACCAATCTTATCAAAATCCTTCCGCTCATCTCTTTGAAATGATGGAGATGACAGCTTTTCCACAAACAGGAGAATACAAGTATGGAAAAGGAACTGTATTTATTCTCCGGAACGACCCGAAAGAATATGTATTATCTGCCGGAGGTGATGAAGAGTTGGTAAAAACAGTATCCACCCTCTACCAGAAGAAAACGAAAGAATCTCTTTGTTTTAAAAATTCTTTCGTGCTTGAACGAGGAATGTATAAGATTATTGCAGTACTGGATGAAAGCGTGACTAATGAACCGTATATCGCAAAAGGGAAATACATCGACCTTTTTGATCCCCAATTACCTGTATTGGAAATAAAAGAAGTTTCCCCCGGTACACAGGCTTTACTGATTGACATGGATCGAGTGGATAAAAAGAAGAAAAGCCAGGTTCTAGCATCTTCCTGCAGGATATACGATGAAAAAAGTACTGCGCACACTTATTCATTCACAGGAAAAGCTCCTGTGAATACATCCGGAATGATGCGTATCCTATTACCCGCACGCCCAAAGAGTTGCACAGTCACGAATAATGACAACAGACTTCAGTCGACTGCGGAATGGAAATGGGATGCAAGCAGTAAAACTTGTCTGCTTTCTTGCGAGAATCATCCTGACGGAATTGCAGTCAGCATCGAATGGTAGTAACAGAAAGATAAATAATGAGAACAATGAGGTATATTATCAGCGTAATCGTCGCTTCCTTCTTACTAGTGAGTTGTAGTAATGAAAGATTAGCCAATCCGTCGCAATATGTCAATCCGTTTATCGGAGCGAGCACAAGTACCGGATTAGCCGGAACTTATCATGGAATGGGTAAAACCTTTCCGGGAGCAACAACTCCCTACGGCATGGTTCAGGTAAGTCCTCAAACCATCACTGGTGGAGATAATTCTTCCGGATACAGCTATGAACATAAAACGATAGAGGGATTCGCCTTTACACAAATGAGTGGTGTAGGCTGGTATGGCGATTTGGGGAATTTCTTGACTATGCCTACTACCGGTAAGCTTCAGTTGATCGCAGGACGTGAAGACGGTTCCATCCAAGGATACCGCTCGTTGTATGACAAAAGTTCGGAAGAAGCTTCCGCCGGTTATTATTGTGCTACACTGACCGATTATAACATCAAGGCGGAAGCAACAGCCGCCTCACATAGTGGTATTCTCCGGTTTACCTATCCTGCCAACTCTCAATCCCGTATCCAGATTGATCTGGCACGACGGGTTGGAGGCACTTCCACTACCCAATACATTCAGGTTAAAGATAAACACGCCATTCGTGGCTGGATGAAGTGTACTCCTGAAGGAGGCGGTTGGGGAAATGGTGATGGGAAAGCGGATTATACAGTCTATTTTTACGCTGTATTCAGCAAACCACTGAATCACTACGGTTTCTGGAATGCAGAGATTCCGGATGACTGGAACCGTAAGAAAGATGATGTAATAAGTGATTCCTATCTGCAGCAAGTAAGCCAGGCGCCAATTATTAAAGACGTTAATGAAATAGAAGGTAAACATATCGGCTTTTTCACAGAGTTTGCAACAGAAGAAAATGAAGAAGTAACCATGAAAGTCGGTATTTCATTTGTCGACATGGTAGGGGCAGAAAACAACTACAAGCAGGAAATCGCAGCGAAAGACTTCGATGAAATCCGGCAGGAAGCGGTTGAGAACTGGAACAATGAGCTGTCTCGCATGGAAGCAAGGGGAGGCAGTGAGGAGGGAAAAACAGTCTTCTATACGGCTTTATATCATACAATGATTGATCCCCGTATTGTTACCGACGTGGATGGAAGATATGTTGGAGGAGACGGGAAAGTGTATGAAAAGGAAGGATTTACCAAACGCTCTATCTTCAGCGGTTGGGACGTATTCCGCAGCCAGTTTCCACTCCAGACTCTGATTAACCCGAAGATGGTGAACGATGAAATAAACTCATTAATTTCATTAGCCGAACAAAGTGGGTACGAATATTACGAACGCTGGGAATTTCTGAATTCCTACAGTGGTTGCATGATTGGTAATCCTGCTTTATCAGTACTGACTGACGCCTATCTAAAAGGGATACGGGGATATGACGTAAATAAGGCCTATAAGTATGCTCGAAATACCGCCAACAAATTTGGTAACGGAGAACGGGGGTACATAGTATTAAATGTTTCCGAAACGCTGGAATATGCTTATTTTGACTGGTGTTTGTCACAACTGGCAACTGCTTTAGGACATAAGGAAGACGCCTCTCACTATATGCTCCGCGGGCAAAACTATCGTAACACTTTCGATCCGGAAGTCGGATGGTTCCGTCCTCGCCATGCAGACGGTGTTTATGACTTATGGCCTGAAAATGCACGCACAATAGAAAGTTACGGATGTGTAGAGTCCAACTTGTATCAACAGGGATGGTTTGTCCCCCATGATATTCCGGGTATGATTGAATTGATGGGAGGAAAAGAGAAAACTTTGAACGATTTATCTTCTTTTTTCGAAAAGGCTCCCGAGAGTCTGCTTTGGAATCAATATTACAATCATGCAAATGAACCTGTGCACCTTGTTCCTTTCTTGTTCAATCATTTAGATGCTCCATGGTTGACACAGAAATGGACACGCCATATTTGTGACAAGGCTTACAGGAATGCAGTGGAAGGTATAGTCGGTAACGAAGATGTGGGACAAATGTCCGCTTGGTATGTGCTGGCTGCATCAGGGATACATCCCTCCTGCCCCGGAAGTACGCGTTATGAAATAACCAGTCCCGTATTCAACGAGATCCGTATTCATCTGGACCCGGATTATTTCAAAGGTAAGAAGTTTGTCATTCGAACTTTGAACAATTCAAAAACAAACCGGTATATCCAGAAAGCCCGTCTCAATAATCGAGAGTACAACAAATGTTATCTTGATTTTAAAGACATTGTCGCAGGTGGTATACTTGAACTGACTATGGGAGCTGCTCCTAATCCAAACTGGGGCATCGAAAAAGAATAAAACAATAAGAATATTAATATCTTAAATAAAAGCACTATGAACCTGAAAATGAATATACTTGCAGTAATATGTTTCTTTGGAATAACAATTACCGGTTGTAATGATTCCGATGTAAAGTATGGCTATAATAATGATTATGAGATTGAAGATAACGGGAATGGTTCTTCGGAAGGCACCATATCGTATGAAACGTTGTTTGATCCTATTCACGATGCAGGGCAATACACTTTTCCGGAAATGAAAAGAAAACCGGCACGTTATTGGTCATGCATTGATGCACTGGTAGGCTCTAACCGTAATGCTCCGGACTTGGATAGCAAGGGAGTACAGTATCATTTGCTTTGTCAGTCTATTGCCGGTTTGGTGAACAGAGCGGTAGACGAAGGGAAAAGTGATATAGGTATCTGGTTAAGAGATGAAGAACACAGGGATTCTTATGCGGTGGCATTGAACGGAGTTCAGGCAATGGATGTCACAGAGCAGGGATTACAAACCGGTACTGAATTAGCTGTCAACACTTACCCGGATGAGGACGGATTCAAAAGAAATGTACGACATCTATTCGAAGGATATGTATTGACGGATGTACGGAATAATCCGGAAAGCAGTATTGTAGCTTCAGTTGCCGCTCATGTACACAATTCTATCATAGTAGATGTACGCGACGAACAGACGTTTAAAAATGCAGGTTATGAGATGAAGTATGATGCCCGTAACAAAACAACCCGCAATGCTTGGGAAGAATTCAAGGATAAATGCAACAACGAAGGATTGGTATTGATGCCGGTCAATACGGGTGAACTACGTGATTTTGCCATCCAACACGGATATTTTGTCATTAACTTAAATAGCAGTTATGCCGTACCTGACGGAGCAAACAAAGAACTACTGAAAGAGGTACTTGCCTGGCTTGCTCCCGGTGCTCCCGTTTATGGTTGGGAACAGGTTATTCCTGAAGTGGATTTTGTAGGGCCAGCATCACTGACCGGACATATCTGGATACCTAATGACTGGAGCTATAATCTTGCATTTACCTCACTGGACTATAAGAATCGTCAGTCGGCCAATCTTGCCAAAGTAGTCAATCCCAAGAATATAGACTATTCCTTGCATAAAAATTTCTATTCATTTTATCTAAGTGACGGAGATAATGTACAATGGATGATGAACCACTTTGTGGATGAGTATTATATGGATCCAAACGCAGAATCCACGTATATGGGATTCGGTATTCCGGTCATCAACATAGCCATGCAGTCGCCGGACCAGTTTAAGGAGATTATGAATATGCAGAAATCAAACTATACATTGATTGAAGCATTAGGAGGTGGATATATGTATATCGACACATTCGGGAAAGATGCGCCGGAAGGCCGTTCAGAGAGCTTGAAAAAGGCTGCTGCGAAAGTTGCTGCCAGCATGCGTCAACACCGAATTAAAGTATTGGGGTTACATGCGAGAGATTACACCAATGAAGAAGCTTGCAAAGAAGCCTACCAGGCATTTATCGATGCCAACGATCAACTGGAAGGTATTCTGGTTATCAGTCTGACGGGTTACGCAGATGGTGGAGGAAAAACATATTGGCTGACAAATAAAGACGGACTCCACATACCTGTTATCACCGCCCATTATGCTTTATGGAACCATGAGGGTAACAATATGCGCAACGAAGGTTCTCCGGCGTATCTTGCCAGACTAATGAAAGAGAGTGCCCAGACGAACGGACAGACATTCTCTGTCATTTCACTTCATGCATGGAGTAACTTCAATGATATGGGACAAAACCCAAGCGAAACTTCGGAAATGAACCCGCAGAACACAGGTAACCTGAAGGGAGCGAGTGCAGCCAAACTGGTAGAACGTCATCTGGGCGATGATTTTAAAGTGGTGTCTGTACAAGAGCTAATCTGGCGCATCCGGATGCAGTATTATCCGGAAGAGACCCAACAATATATTAATACTTTAAAATAAAATCATTGAAAATAAAGAGTGAACTGATGAAACGAATCGTTGTTATCCTTCTCGGCTCCTTGTATGGAATGGTAGGAATAGGAGCGCAGGAAGCCATGACACCTACCGACTTGCAATGCGAACATCTAGTAAATCCACTAGGAATAGATGCTACCCATCCACGTTTTTCCTGGAAACTCCAAAGTTCCCGGCAAGGAGTGACACAACATTCATACCGCATCATCGTAGGGACTGATTCTCTCGCTGTCGCTCAAGGTAAAGGAAATAGTTGGGATAGCGGAATAGTCGAATCAGATTGCACGCTATCCCACTATCAAGGAAACAAGCTCCTCCCCTTTACACGTTATTTCTGGAAAGTACAGGTAGAAGAGCAACCAGATACCCTTCAAACAAGTTCGAAAATACAGGCTTTCGAAACCGGTATGATGAAAGTCGACAACTGGCAAGGAGCTTGGATCACCGACCGACAATCGAAAGAACATCACCCTGCACCTTATTTTCGTAAAGTTTTTCATTCGGGCAAACCTGTTAAGGTTGCCCGTGCCTATATAGCAGTAGGTGGTTTGTATGAACTCTTTCTTAATGGAGAAAAGGTTGGAAATCATAGGCTGGATCCTATGTTCACCCGATATGACCGGAGAATATTATATGTAACGTATGATGTAACATCTCATATCCGGAAAGGGAAAAACGCAATCGGCGTTATTTTGGGAAATGGTTGGTACAATCACCAAGCATTGGGAGTATGGGGCTTCGCCGATGCTCCCTGGAGAAATCGTCCCACTTTCTGTTTAGATTTACGTCTCACTTACGATGACAATACTACGGAAGTCGTCTCTACCGGATTGGATTGGAGGACATCAGGGGGAAGCATCATCCGCAATAACATCTATACCGGTGAAAACCAAGATGCTAATAAGGCTCAACCAGGATGGAACTCCGCAAATTTTGATGATTCGCAGTGGAACAATGTCAATCTTTGTTCTGCTCCGTCACAGAATATAGTGGCTCAACAGTTATATCCTATCCGGAATGTAGAAACAATCCCGGCACAATACATGAATAAATTGAATGATTCACTCTATGTATTCGATTTGGGAAGAAATATAGCAGGAGTTACACAACTGAAAATTGAAGGAAAAGCAGGAACGATTGTCCGGCTGATACATGCCGAACGGCTCTCACCAAACGGCAGAGTAGATTTGGGGCGTATCAGCAATTTCCATCGTCCGACGGATGAAGAGGATTTATTTCAAACCGATACTTATATCCTTTCCGGAAAAGGGAAAGACACCTTTATGCCTAAATTCAATTATAAAGGATTCAGGTATGTGGAAGTGTCATGTAGTGAGCCGACGGAATTAAAGAAAGAATGCCTGACCGGTTATTTCATGCATAATGATGTACCGGAAGTAGGAAATGTAACTACCTCCGATCCAATCATTAATAAAATATGGAAGGCTACAAATGTATCTTATCTTTCTAATTTATTCGGATATCCTACCGATTGCCCACAAAGGGAAAAGAACGGTTGGACAGGAGACGGACATCTGGGAATAGAAGCAGGATTGTATAACTATGACGCACTGACTATCTATGAAAAGTGGCTTGCAGATCATCGGGATGAACAACAACCCAACGGGGTTCTCCCTGATATTATTCCGACATCGGGATGGGGATATGGAACAGAGAACGGACTTGACTGGACAAGTACAATCGCACTTATTCCCTGGAATGTCTATTTATTCTATGGAGACAGTAAACTACTGGAAGACTGTTACGAAAACATCAAAAGGTATGTAGATTATGTAGATCGTAATAGTCCGCAATATTTAAGTGATTGGGGACGCGGAGACTGGGTGCCTGTCAAAACACTATCATCCAAAGAACTAACTTCTTCCGTTTATTATTATGTAGATACCAACATATTGGCACATGCGGCCAAGCTATTCGGGAAACAGGATGACTACGAAAAATACACTGCTTTAGCTGAAAATATCAAAGAAGCGATTAACAAGAAATACCTGAACCGGGATACTGGCATATATGCCGGAGGCAGTCAGACAGAATTAAGTGTTCCACTTATGTGGGGAGTGGTTCCGGAAGATATGAAAGCCAAAGTAGCCGCAAATCTTGCGAACAAAGTACAGAAAGACGGATGTCATGTAGATGTAGGAGTATTAGGCTGCAAAGCATTGTTGAATGCTTTAAGTGAAAATGGTTATGCCGATCTGGCTTTTCAGGTGGCTGCTCAAAAAGACTATCCTTCCTGGGGATGGTGGATTAGCAACGGAGCAACGGCACTGGTAGAGAACTGGGATTACCAAGGCGCAGGTGAATTTTCAGATAATCACATGATGTTCGGAGAGATTGGAGCATGGTTCTATAAAGCTTTAGGAGGAATCAAACCGGACTCCAAACACCCTGGATTCAGACATATTCTTCTTGCCCCCCATTTTGTAAAAGGGCTAAATTACGCCAACATCAGTTATCAATCGCCAAGTGGTCTGATTGTTTCCAATTGGAAACGTAAAGGGAAAAAGATAATTTATGAAGTGACAATTCCTGCTAACTGTACAGCAACATTCACAATGCCTGCTAATATAAAAGACAGTCGTACGGTTGCTTTGGAATCAGGCACACATGTCTTTGAATTACAAACTACTGCAAAATGAATCAAGAGAATAATAAAGGCATGTTGATTCATGCCTTTATTATCTTATTTCCTCCCTACAGGGCGGACGCATAGTCAATGGCAATATCAAGCCGGTCTTTAAACATGCGACTTTTATAGGCAAAGTCATTGTATGAGGTTCTGTTTTCAATCGAATTTTCGTCTCTCTGAAATTTTAAGCCTTGAGCACATACATGGTTCGACAAAAAAAGGACACTAATACAAATAATAACAGTAAGGTATATTTGTCTATTTCACATAGATAGTTGAATAACATAGTAAAAAAACACTTTTGCGATAGTTTCTTTAGCGGGGTTAATAAAAAAAGCGCCTATTAGCCATCGCATTAACCACGATTTTAACCACGACCTTAACCACGAAGCTATACTTTTGTCATGTCTCAACCCGTTGGAACATTCAACGTTGGCAACACATGAAAACGCTGTGATTACTTCGCAAGCTATAAACTCAAAAAGAAAATTATGAAGAAATGTTGGTTATTATTTTTAGTGCTTAGCTGCACGCTTCTTGCCCAGTCCAAAGACTGGACACAATACGTTAATCCGTTAATGGGAACACAATCATCTTTTGAATTATCAACAGGTAACACCTACCCTGCCATTGCCCGCCCTTGGGGAATGAATTTCTGGACGCCACAGACCGGAAAAATGGGAGACGGATGGCAATATGTCTATACAGCCAATAAAATCCGTGGATTCAAACAAACTCATCAGCCCAGCCCATGGATAAACGATTACGGACAGTTCTCCATTATGCCGATGGTGGGTAAACCTGAATTCGACGAAGAAAAGCGGGCTAGCTGGTTCGGACACAAAGGAGAAGAAGCAACTCCTTATTACTACAAGGTGTATCTGGCCGAATACGATATTGTCACGGAGATGTCTCCGACCGAACGTGCTGTTCTCTTCCGGTTCACTTTCCCGGAAAACGAACATTCGTATATTGCAGTCGATGCATTTGACAAAGGTTCTTTTATTCAGATTATCCCAGAAGAAAACAAAATTATTGGTTATAGTACACGAAATAGCGGAGGAGTTCCCGAAAACTTCAAGAACTATTTCATTATTCAATTCGATAAGCCTTTCACCTATAAAGCCACTGTGAATAATGGAAGTATTCAAGAAAATGCAACCGAACAGACTACTGACCATGCAGGAGCCATTATAGGCTTTAAAACTCAACGTGGAGAACAAGTACACGCACGCATCGCTTCTTCCTTTATCAGCTTCGAACAGGCTACAAGGAATATGAAAGAATTAGGAAATGACAATCTGGAGCAGATAAAACAAAAGGGACAGAAAGCATGGAACCAGGTACTGGGAAAAATCGAAGTGGAAGGAAGAAACCTCGATCAATACCGCACTTTCTACTCCTGCTTATACCGTTCGTTACTTTTCCCCCGAAAATTCTACGAACTGGACGAAGCCGGAAAACCTGTTCATTACAGCCCTTATAACGGGCAAGTTCTACCGGGATATATGTTTACCGACACCGGATTTTGGGATACCTTCCGGTGTCTTTTCCCATTACTGAATCTGATGTATCCGTCGATGAATAAAGAAATGCAGGAAGGGCTCATCAATACCTACAAAGAAAGCGGATTCTTCCCCGAATGGGCCAGCCCCGGACACAGAGACTGCATGATAGGAAATAATTCGGCTTCCGTACTGGCAGATGCTTATTTAAAAGGTATTAAAGTAGAAGATGTGAAAACCTTGTACGAAGGGTTAATACACGGAACAAAGAGCGTACATCCCACCGTATCTTCCACAGGAAGACGCGGATACGAATATTATAATAAGCTGGGCTATGTCCCTTATGACGTAAAAATCAATGAAAACACTGCCAGAACTTTGGAGTATGCCTACAACGACTGGTGTATCTATCAATTAGCCAAAGAATTAAAGCGACCGGAAAAAGAAATACAGCTCTTTGCCAAACGGGCAATGAACTATAAGAATGTATTCGATAAAGACTCCAAGCTCATGCGAGGAAAAAATGAAGATGGAACATTCCAATCTCCATTTTCACCATTGAAATGGGGAGATGCATTTACCGAAGGAAACAGCTGGCACTACTCATGGTCTGTATTCCACGATCCACAAGGATTAATTGACTTAATGGGAGGAAAAGATATGTTTATCACTATGCTGGACTCTGTATTCTCCGTACCTCCTGTCTTTGATGAAAGTTATTACGGGCAGGTTATTCATGAGATTCGTGAAATGACAATCATGAATATGGGGAATTACGCGCATGGCAACCAACCAATCCAACACATGATCTACCTATACAACTATGCCGGCCAACCCTGGAAAGCGCAGTATTGGCTACGCCAGGTCATGGATAAAATGTACACACCGGGACCTGACGGATATTGTGGAGATGAAGATAACGGGCAGACTTCGGCATGGTATGTTTTCTCCGCATTAGGTTTTTACCCCGTATGTCCGGGAACCGACGAATATGTCGTTGGAGCTCCTCTTTTTAAAAAAGCAACCTTACATCTTGAAAACGGTAACAGCCTCATCATCCAGGCAACCGACAACAACAAGAAGAATATGTATATTCAAACAATGAATCTGAACGGCACAGAATATAAAAAGAACTATCTACGCCATGAAGACTTATTAAAAGGAGGAAACATCAACTTCCAAATGGGAAGTCAGCCCAATTTAAACAGAGGAACAGAAGAGGAAAGTTTTCCTTACTCCTTCTCTAAAGTCCTAAAAAAGATTCGTTAAATTCATAAAAAACAAGGGACTGTTTAATTAAGTTTCATGTTGATAAGTTTGCCTCTATTATGGAAATCCATAGCAGAGGCAAATTTTATTCTTCAAGACTTATTAGGGGATATTCATTAAAAGGAAAAAATGATCTCCTTATTCATCAACGTTTCAAAATCAGGAAAAGATAGATGAGCCACACACCTTATAGCAACACGTATGCTACTTATCTCTTAAGAAAGAGTTACTTCTTCCAATAAGGCAAGCTCCCAACTACGCCAAACAATCGTTATTAACTTCAGCCCACCTTTTGCTCTGGCTTCTGCCACCAGTTCGTCTTCGCTATAACGAAGCAACTGCCCACGTGCCTCATCGGCAAGGACACGTATTTCTTTTTCCGAAGCACCGGCTTTTGCATATTTCACCTCAAGCAGATAAGTGAAAGGAGGCAATACAGGAACCGACGGACTAGGTCTGAATAAGAAGTCTGCAAAGCCTTTATTCAATTCGTATTCCGGATAGAGCTGGTAATAACGATACATTCCTAAGTACGCAAGCAAGAAACCTTTAATATGCGCTTCACCTTCAATATATTCACGAATACGACTTTGCTCACGAACAGCGTCGGCAATAAAATCGAACAAAGGTTTCCAGTCCCCCCTGAAAGCCATATTCTCAAATAAAGCACTCATCTTGTTCATATCAATTTTAAAGATACCGTGCTTGATGTAGCCTTGTATCAAGAAATTAAATAGCTGCTCTCTTACAACTAAATTCGGCACATGCAAAATAGGTCTTCCCACCATATCTACACCTTTAATGGAGAGAAGCCCGAAATAGAATAGCAAAGACTTGAAGTTACTAGGATCCGTCATCTCCAATGCAGAAAAATGAGTAACGATGTCAGTAGTAATCTCTCCCTGCTCGGCTATCTCTTTTATAACGGAAAAATTCTCTCCCAATCCGTGATCGAGCTTTATCAAGTATGTCAGTTTGTTGAAGTCGGTACGAATATTGGGGTCTACAATTTCTTTAGGCTTTTTATGATGAAGTACAAAAGATTTCAGAAAATAAAGAGTCATATCGGAATTAAACATACACTGCTCCAATGTATCTTCACTAAAGCAATAATTGTCATAATTAGGTTTCATCATGGCAACTATTTCATCTATAGATTCTTCAAGTACTCCCTCCTCTTTATAATATGTCAGCATTTCACGCAATTCCTTCTCACTAAAGCCAACCAAATCATTAAACCAAGGATCAGTCGTTATATTAGTTCCGATATTAAATCCACTTGTGACATCATCCATCGTCACCGGACTCACCCCGGTAATAAACAACCGTTCAAGGGCAGCCCCTGTTCCTGTTGTAGCGGATTTTATCACGTTAAAGAAGCCACGAATGAAACCTTCACCATGCGTTGCTTTTCTATAAAACTCGGTACCGTAGGTTGAAAGAATGGTATTGGTGAAATTATCGTATTCATCAATAAGCAAATAAATGCGGAGATTTCCTTTACGGCTAGCATAGGTACTGATTGCCGATAAAAAAGCACCGGGGTCTTTTTGTGTACCTTCATCCAGAATCTCCCAGATTTCTTTTCCAAGCAAACGCTCGTATTTGTACACGAAGTCCTTCAGCTTGTTACAGCAATGAAGTTTAAACGATTGTTCAACCTCATTGACATTAGAACTCACTTCTGAAAAGTTAAACCGCATAATGAGAAACTGATTGTGAAGTTTCGTCGGATGCTGGCCTATGTATAACTGACCAAACAGTTCATCAAACTGCTCTGCGTAATTTACATCATAATAAGTTTCTAACATTGCCAAAGTCAGACTCTTCCCAAATCTACGGGGACGTATCAGAAATAGATAAGGCGGTTGCATTTCTATTTTTTCAATGAACATCGTCTTATCCACATAATAATAATTTTGTTTCCGGATTCGACCAAAATCAGTTATTCCATAAGGTATTTGTTTCATCATATTGCGATTCCTTTCAGTTTGCGATTCCTTTCAATTTATCTGTTTTTTTATTTCTGCAGACTTTCTTCAATATGCTGCAAACGACGTTCTAAAGCGGCATACTTTTCATCCTTTTCTTTTAAAAGACGCTCATAAAGTTCGGTGATTTTGTCGATAGGATTGAAATTGTTAACTCGATTGTCCTCACCAACTTCATCAACAAATCCAATATTAGCATTTGTGGCTGCATTACCATTATTTGTAATATTCTCAAACACCACCGTCTGTGCATCCTCCTCCAAAGTCTTGAGATAATCGAAAGGCACATTCAACGCCCGTGCAAAGCGTTGCAACATTTCATCATCAATCACTCTCATCTTCTCATATTTAGAAACAGCAGGCTGTGAGAGATGTACTAATTCACTCAAACCCTCCTGGTTCATATTCTTTTCAACACGGGTACGACGTATATTGCGTCCGTGATGGACTCTCCCAATAATCAAATCTTCTGTTTCCATTTTTATTTTCTTTCTTTTTAAAATCCAACAAATATACAAATGAAAAGTTTCGCTCGAAGCAAATATACGAAAAAAACGAATAGATGTGATAATATGAATAAAAGGAATATTACAACCTGCCAAATAGAATAAAATGAATACATCAAATAGCGTGTAATGTGTTAAATAATTACGAACTTTACCACACAAAAGAATAGCAAAACAAAAGAGCTAACCGACATGAAAAGAATATTAACAAACAAAGAATATAGATTCATAAAAGAGCTCAAAGGATTGATGGATAAATACAATGTAGTAATCTCTACAGATGCACAAGGAAAAATTGAGATTGTGGTGAATGAAGACAATGAACCGTTTGACTTTGAAGCAGAAAACACGATCTATCTAGGAGCTTGCTTTTCTAATCACGAACTAAATGAATTACTGGAAAGAAACCTCGCACATATAAAACGAATAGAAGAGGAGTATAAAACAAACTAATAAACTGACCTATATAATCGAAAAATCATTAATCCTTTTTTCTATATAAATACCCCACCAGTTCCTTTTAAACCAACGGCCTCTTCCTTTTAAAGGAAGGGGTCGTTGGTTTAAAAGGAACGAGGCTTTGGTTTTAAAGCAAGAAAAACGAGTTTATTAGCGGGTATATTCACCTGTATCATAAACTTTTTGAGCAAAAAAGCTCTTTCAAAGAAATTTTTCTCATATCTTTGCGACGTGTTAAGTTAATAAATTGATTAAGGTCGATTTTTGACTGTTTCGAATCGGGAAGTATGGGGGTACTTTCCGATTCTTTTTATATAAAACAGCTCAACTCCGAATGATACTAATAAAAAATCCCGTTTTTTTAAAAAAACGGGATTTAATGCAAAGAAAAACAAACTCGACTTAACCAAAGCAATAAATTAAGTCAGAGTCAGATAACAAAATTCTATCGACTATCTCGTACCAGCTGTTTAATCCTTCACACAGCGGATAGACTGACCAAAAGTAGGCAACTGATACATAAGTCCCGGATTCGGCCATTTACCCAAAAACATACTCCATACGGCATGAGGATCTTCGGAAGATGATGCAGCTATCGAAGCAGTATGGTAGTATCCGGTCTGCCCTGCATACTCCAATCCACCATCCTTATTACGACGCCTTCCCGCAGAAGGAAAGAATACAGAAGCCTTATTAGACTCATTATAGACTAGAATGCCCAAATATGCCGCTTGCGCATTATCCGATGATACACAATAAGGATAATTCCCTTCATCCTTCCCCATCTTAATAGGTCGGCGGTCAAAGAAACCATCGGCATAAAAACCGATAGAGAATTTTACATGTTCTTGTGCTTCATCCGTATCATCTTTGTTTTTCCAGAAGTTCTGATATCGGTCTACCTTAATTCCACCCGCTTCCGCTGAACCATCATATCCTCCAAGATTTGAATTCATGCCAGCATCTCCACTCAATGGGTTTATAAATAAAGACTGCCGTAACTCGGAAAAAGCTATATCACTGCTATAATCTACCAAATTTGTCTTAGTGACATTTTTATCGGTATCAACAATCACATGATCGCCATCCTGATCTATATTATTAGGATACGGTCCATTATAAGAGACCCTGTCAATATACCCGTCTGACGGGCGATGGTATCCTTCAGGACAAGATTCAAAAACGTCTGTATACCCATAATCGTATATAATTTCCGGTGAAGCAGAAGCCGCTCCCCACACTGGTAGAAACAGCTTATACGATTCATTGAGGAACTGTATATCTTTATTCCAATGATCTATAGTAAGGGCAGTAGGATGATAAGCCAACCGGAAATAATCCTGATCTGCATTCTTGGGAAGTCCCCATTGAAAGAAAGCCCCAACCTGTGTTGGATACTTTACAAACTTTGCCTGCTTATGATCCACCGGAGTATACAGAGCATTACTACCGTTATAATAAGCCGGTGAGGTCAGATTATAAGGTGATAACTTGCGGGCATAATCACGGGATTTACCTTGTAATGGCCCCTTCTCTATAGGGTCTGCAGTTCCCGGCCGCATAAGATAATCGGGTTCCTCCCCCTGTCGGACATATAGATATTCTGTACTATACCACACGTGATCGTCTCCTGTCCCCCATCTACCTCCATAGCGTTCCACTTTAACCCTGGCATATCTTGGAGTTGTTGCCGTATTTTTTCCTTTTACACCAATACGGAAATAGACACGTCCCCTACCTTCCACATAGGTTCCTCCTTCTCCTTTATAAGCATTAGGCAACACCTGATAGTGTTCAGGATTCCCCGGATCATCCATTCCGACACGAGGGTCGAAGCTTGGAGTAGAACTCAAGACAACAAAATCACCGTTTTCTACAGTCGCTCTCCAGGGAGAAAGTGCTCCTAAATCTTCCGGACGTTCACCTGCCCCTGCTATCCTACCCTGCTGTCCGGTAATAATCCTTTCACCAACCTCATCATCTCTGAAAAAAGCACCTGTATATCCAGTTCCGTATGCATCAAATACAAAACGCTTTCCATCTTGGGCAGTATTAATCTTTATTTCTCTTTGCAGTTTACCACCATCTTCATCCTCCACAGACAAAACAATCCGGTAAGTTTCACGGGCACCTTTTACATTCCGTTCATCAAGCAATATATCCATATATCCTGTACCGGTTTGAGACGCTTTATCATAGGTGTACAGAAAACGGGAAGTAGCGTATGTTATCGTAGTCCCATTGTCCCGGGTATCATTCTGTTTTAACACAAGGTCATTAAATATCTTTTCTGTTTCGTCCGTAGCAGTACCCGTGGCGCCCACATACAATTCAGGTAATACTTTCACTATCGGCATGTTGGAAGTGAAAGAAATTCGCGCTCCGTTAAAATCGGTAATACTGGTTTCCAAAGCCGACAGGTTCAGGACTTTAACGCCCGCTATGTCCCAATCTTCATCCACGTCCTCCCACTCCGATGCTATAATATTTACCTGCAGCGGGTCTTGTATATATCCTGTCAGATCGAGTTTTGTATTTTTAGGCAAGCTATAATTCACCGGATTCGAATTTATCTTCAACTCACAAGACGGACTATAATTATCTACCATGTCAACTGTGAAAATCACAGCCTCATCTTCGTCATTGACAGATACCGGTTCACTTGCCGGCAAGATAATACGGTTGACTTTCTTGTCCCATCCCCATTCGACCGTAGGAGTGCCGTCGGCAAAATAATTTCCATTGTCGGTTAAGGTAAACTTACGTACTACATTCCTTTCAATAGCCGGACCATCATAACCTGCGGTCAGCGGAACAAGGTTGGGGATATTACTGAATATTACTCCTTTAAAAGCACCATTCAAATTATCTACCGCCTTCAGTTCAACATCTACCCTCACTCCAAGTCGCTCCAAAGCCAATAGTAGCATGGACACTGTCGTACCATTTTCCAATGTGGCTCCCTGCCCATCGGAAAGTACGGTTACCTTTTTTATCTCCTGCATCATCGGAATGACTTGTTCCGATGAAAAAAAACTTGCCGGATAAGCAATATGGTCCAAATCACTGTAATTACTTATGGCTTCCAACTTCGTTTTAACCGGTATATGGGGAGGTTCATTAGCCAGAAACACAAAATCATACGTTCCCGGATCAATAGGATGCCGAATGATATCTCCTGTTGATGCTGTATAATATACATTACTAATCTTATTTCCCGTTGTTCTGTCAAATGCCAGAATACGCAGGGTACGTACTACCCGATCTTCCGGAGTACCCTCGTGTGTGGTTGCTCCCAGAGGTGTTATCCCTCTCACTGTCAGAAATGTCCCTTCCACAGGATTCTCAGTGAAAGTTTCATCTATACAAGAAGAAAAGACAATCAGCAATACCGCATAAAGCCAATTTCTATATATTCTATTTCCACTCTTCATCATTCATTGTTTCCTTTTACACAACATCAAACTCTCTCTCTATTCTCAATATGCAAATATCGTGAATTCGGGCAACTCTATGAATTATATCCATTTCTGATATAAGCAATAAACGGATTGAATAACAACTGATTATGCAAATCAAAGGCACATATATTGTAAAATGCAAAAAGCGTATTGGCAACGCATCAGCATTTGCGAATTTCACATAATTCGCAAAATTCAAGTTTCGATATTCGAAATTCGCAACGAATAGATTCCTATACATCCATACACAAAAAAGCCCTTGAACAATCACGCTTCAAGGGGAAGGTATCGCCTCATTGATACCATGCTTTCTGAAAAGTGGAATTAAAAAAAATAGTCTGAAAACTTAGTTTTCAGACTATTCATTATATAGAAGATATGACTCTTTTACTTCTTTTCCGGTCTTGGCATCAACACTTTTCTTGAAAGTTTGAATTTACCAGTTTTCTGATCCACATCAATCAGTTTTACTTCGATTTCATCACCTTCCTTAATTCCAGCTTCTTCTACTGTTTCCAGACGCTTCCAATCAATTTCAGAGATGTGCAGCAAACCATCCTTGCCCGGCAAGAATTCGATGAATGCACCGTAAGGCATAATAGAACGAACTTTACCTTTATAAACTTCGCCTACTTCAGGAACAGCAACGATTGCTTTAATCATGCGCATTGCATTATCAATACATTTTTTGTTTGTTCCGGAAACTTCGATGCGTCCCATACCATCAATTTCTTCGATAGTAATCACAGCACCGGTTTCTTCCTGCATACCTTGGATGATCTTTCCACCAGGGCCGATTACAGCACCGATAAATTCTTTAGGAATTGTCATCGTTTCAATGCGTGGAGCATGTTCTTTCAGGTCGGCACGTGGTTCAGCGATTGTTTCAGTAATCTTACCCAGGATGTGCATACGTCCTTCTTTTGCCTGATTCAAAGCACGTTCCAGAATTTCGTAAGACAGACCGTCTACCTTGATATCCATCTGAGTAGCCGTAATACCATCTTTTGTTCCTGTTACTTTGAAGTCCATATCACCCAAGTGGTCTTCGTCACCCAGGATATCAGACAATACAGCATATTTCTCTTCGCCCGGATTCTTAATCAATCCCATAGCGATACCTGATACCGGTTTCTTGATCTTCACACCAGCATCCATCAATGCCAATGTTCCGGCACATACAGTAGCCATAGAAGAAGAACCGTTAGATTCGAGAATATCTGAAACCACACGTACTACATACGGATAGTCAGCAGGAATCTGTCCTTTCAAAGCACGCCAAGCCAAGTGACCGTGACCAATTTCGCGACGGCCTACACCACGTTGCGCTTTTGCTTCGCCTGTAGAGAAAGGAGGGAAATTATAATGTAATAAGAAACGTTCTTTTCCGTGTTCCAAAACATCGTCAATGATCTTCTCATCCAGTTTGGTACCCAGAGTAACAGAAGTCAGTGATTGTGTTTCACCACGAGTAAAGATAGCAGATCCGTGAGGACCAGGCAGAGGACCAACCTCACACCAGATCGGGCGGATTTCAGTAGTCTTACGACCATCCAAACGCTTACCTTCGTCAAGGATAGAACGGCGCATTGCTTCTTTTTCTACATCGTGGTAGTAACGGTCGATCAACGCACCCTTTTCGTCCAACTCTTCTTCAGAGAATTGAGCTTTAAATTCTTCACGAATAGCTTCGAAAGCAGCAAAACGTTCGTGTTTGTTATTGTTTCCGGAAGCGGCAACAGCATAAGCTTTTTCGTAACATGCTTCACGAACAGCCTTACGCAAATCTTCGTCGTTCACTTCATGGTTGTATTCACGTTTCACTGTTTTTCCAACCTCTTCAGTCAACTCCATCTGAGCTTTACAATGAACCTTGATAGCTTCGTGAGCTACTTTCATTGCTTCCAGCAATTCAGCTTCGGATACTTCGTGCATTTCACCTTCTACCATCATGATGTTCTCATAAGTAGCGGCTACCATCAGATCCATATCAGCTTTTTCCAGTTGTTCAAAAGTAGGATTGATAACGAACTGACCGTCGATACGTGCTACACGTACTTCAGAAATCGGTCCGTTGAAAGGAATATCTGAAACGGCAAGTGCTGCAGAAGCGGCAAGTCCTGCCAATGCATCCGGCATATCCACACCATCAGCAGAAAAGAGGATGATGTTCACATATACCTCTGCGTGATAATTATCGGGGAATAAAGGACGGAGAGCACGGTCGACAAGACGGCAAGTGAGAATCTCATAATCAGAAGCTCTACCTTCTCGCTTGGTGAAACCACCAGGGAAACGGCCGAATGCCGCAAATTTTTCTTTGTACTCTACCTGTAAAGGCATAAAATCTGTTCCGGGAACTGCATCTTTAGCGGCACAAACAGTAGCTAACAACATGGTGTTTCCCATGCGGAGCATTACAGAACCGTCTGCCTGTTTTGCCAACTTTCCCGTCTCGAGTGTGATGGTTCTTCCATCAGGTAACTCGATTGTCTTAACAATTGGGTTAATCATAAAAATTGTTTTATCTATACTTTTTCTTTCAAAATTCCTGCAAAGATATACATTTATCGTGGTAATTAGGTGGAAATGAGGTAAAAAGTTAGTGGCGAACTGATTTTTTTTCAAAATTAGGATGAAGAACACAGCGAAATGCTTTGACTAATCTCGAAAAGAAGTATATTTGCATCTCGTTAATAACACACACTATATGAAAAAGGTTACTTTTGCAGCGCTCGCCGCACTTACTATTACTGCTTGTAGTTCCGGCCCTAAATTCCAGGTGAACGGGGATGTATCAGGAGCCGACGGTAAAATGCTTTATCTCGAAGCTTCCGGTCTGGAAGGTATTGTTCCGCTCGATTCAGTGAAGCTGAAAGGGGAAGGTACATTCAGTTTCAAGCAGCCTCGTCCCGAGTCATCCGAATTTTACCGTTTGCGGATCGACGACAAAATCATCAATTTTTCTGTAGATTCTATCGAAACGATTCAAGTCAAAGCTCCGTATGTGGATTTCTCTACTACTTATACGGTGGAAGGTTCGGAAAACAGCAATAAGATAAAAGAACTGACGTTGAAGCAGATTCGCCTTCAAAAAGAGGTGGACAATTTACTGGCATCCCTGCGCAGCAACGGAATAGGGCATGATGTGTTTGAAGACAGCCTGGCAACATTGCTCAACAACTATAAGGAAGATGTCAAAGTGAACTATATTTTTGCTGCTCCCAACACGGCGGCAGCTTACTTTGCCCTGTTCCAGAAGCTCAATAATTATCTGATATTCGATCCGTTGAACAATAAAGACGACGTGAAATGCTTCGCAGCTGTTGCTACGAGCCTCAACAACGCGTTCCCTCATGCGGTACGTTCCAAGAACCTTTATAATATTGTAATCAAAGGAATGAAGAATACGCGCCAGCCGCAAACGAAAGCTCTGGAAATTCCGCAGGATAAAATCGTAGAAACCGGTATTATCGACATTGCCCTGCGTGATGTGAAAGGAAATGTGCGCAAGTTGACCGACCTGAAAGGCAAAGTGGTTTTGCTCGATTTCTCTGTATTCCAGTCGCCTGCCGGAGCTCCTCACAACCTGATGCTCCGCGAACTGTATAATACATACGCTAAAGAAGGACTGGAAATATACCAGGTATCTCTCGACGCGGACGAACACTACTGGAAAACAGCGGCAGACAACCTTCCATGGGTCTGTGTGCGCGATGGAAACGGAGTTTACTCTACCAACGTAGCTGTATATAATGTTCGTCAGGTTCCATCTATCTTTTTGATTAATCGTAACAACGAATTGAAGCTTCGTGGCGAAGATATTAAGGATTTGGAAGCAGCTGTCAAGTCATTACTCTAAGTTGTTATAATTTAGCATATTTCATTTAAATATGTTACATAGCATCTTTTTTCACTTGACACGTATCACTTAAAAGGCTATCTTTGCAAAGAAATAATGAAAAGAGGGTTCCAACATGGCTCATGTTGGAATTCTTTTTTGTTTATATGACCATTTAAAACAATTAAAGGAGGAAAACATCATGGCTTATATGTCAGAAGAAGGTTACAAGAAACTGATGGCGGAACTGAAGGAACTGGAAACAGTGGAACGCCCGAAGATCTCTGCGGCAATAGCCGAAGCCAGAGATAAAGGAGACTTGTCTGAAAACGCTGAATACGATGCAGCAAAAGAAGCGCAAGGTATGCTCGAAATGCGTATCAACAAATTGAAAGCTACCATTGCAGATGCAAAAATCATCGATGAATCTAAATTGAAAACAGATTCCGTACAGATTTTAAATAAGGTGGAACTGAAGAATGTAAAGAATGGCATGAAGATGATTTATACCATCGTTTCAGAAAGTGAAGCTAACCTGAAGGAAGGAAAGATTTCCGTTAATACCCCGATTGCACAAGGTCTGCTTGGCAAGAAGGTGGGTGATGTAGCAGAAATTACTGTTCCACAAGGTAAAATTGCACTGGAAGTAGTAAACATATCAATTTAACGTAAAGGCAGGTCTCCGTGTGGGGCTTGCCTTAATTTATCAATAAAAGTTATGGCAACAATATTCAGTAGAATCATCGCAGGAGAAATCCCCTGCTACAAGGTGGCGGAAAACGACAAGTTTTTTGCTTTTCTCGATATCAATCCGTTGGTAAAGGGACATACATTGGTAGTGCCCAAACAGGAAGTAGACTATATTTTCGATTTGAGCGATGAAGACCTGGCTGCTATGCATGTGTTTGCAAAGCAAGTAGCCTGTGCCATTAAAAAAGCATTCCCTTGCCAAAAGGTAGGCGAAGCTGTTATCGGACTGGAAGTACCTCATGCACATATTCATTTAATTCCTATTCAAAAGGAATCGGATATGTTGTTTTCGAATCCGAAACTGAAATTGTCGGATGAAGAATTCAAGTCCATAGCGCAAGCAATCAACTCCTCTCTATAAAACATGATGATGAAATAATGAAAGGCATTCCGTGATGGAATGCCTTTTTTCTTTACTTTTCTTTACTTTCGGCCACTTCAACTAGGTAAACTCCAATACAAATAAAAATGATTGCAAACGTCTGCGTCCAGCTAAAACGGTCTTGTCCGAGAGCAAGGGAGGTAATGGTCGCCACAATCAGAATCAGATAACCGTAGATAGCGACTACCGTTGTCTTTAGATATTTCAAACCGACAGGCAACAGCATATAACTGATAGTGGTCGGGAAAATCAATACGAACATCAGAATAAGGAAAGGTGTCCAATGGAACGGCATGGAGAATACCGGGGCATCAAACCCTGTAATAAACGTGACTATAATGGCAGACACGGCAGCACCGGAAAAGGTATATCGCAACATCGTTATCGCTCCAATGGCCGTGAGGATGCGCTGACTAAGAATCAGATAGACAGCATACACCACAGAACTTAGAAGACAAAGCATATTCCCCGTAAAAGCATCAGAGGCCAAATCATCGCTTTGCTGGGTTAGGATGCAAACCAACGCTCCTATCAGACCAATAGAAATTCCTATTATTTTTTTAGCGCCCGCCTTCTCTTTATAAAAGAATATCATGATAAGAAAAACCCAAATAGGCTGGAGACTGGTAAATATGGAACTGGAGACAGGAGTTGTTTTACTCAATCCGGCCAGATAGAGAAACATAAAGCCGTAAAGTCCCAAAGCCCCCAACAGAAAGAGGAGCCATTTATCTCTGGTTGACGATTTCTCCGGAGGCATAAACCACCCGATCACCCAAAAAGCAGCTGCTGCAAATGTGCAACGAAGCGTGGCTCCTGTCAATGGACTCATCCACAAAGGCAGAAGATACTTTAAGGCATTCATATTTAAACCGCTAAATACTTTCGAGACAGCCATGCTAAGATTGGCTTCCAGTTTCTTATTCTTCATTTTCTATTTTAATTGGTCGTTAAACAAAAAGGTATTACGGCGCCGATATGCCCAGAAAAGAGTAACAATAGTTATCAGAAGATTAAAGATAAAAGGAAACTCCTGTGATTGGGTATGGAATATCCACTGGAAAAAATCGACAATAAAGGGATAAAGCAAGATAGCCAGATAATTCATCATCATCACAAACGCCAAAGCCAATGTGGTCTTTTGCGGCAGTGCGGTCTGGGTGGTCTTATCATAAAGCATAGGCTGGATAATGCCATATCCCAAGCCAACCAGGATACATCCGGGAATAATCAACCATTCGATCGGAGCTATCCAGATTAACAACAGTCCCAACGCTATAGACAGCAGGCTGTATGCTTTCGTACGTCCTTTCAGCAAGGCTACAATTTTATTCAGACAAAACCCCGGAGCGGTGATGGCCAGAAAGAAAAGTGAAATCATCAATCCTGAATTGCCACTGGAAAAGTGATGCTTTTCCATTAAGAAAGGTAGATTGAAGATCACTACTACCACGATATATGTTATCACGCCATAGAAGAGCATCAACTCTATCAGATGTTTGATGTGAATACCGTATTTGCTACCTCCTATATCTATGGAAGTAGATTGTTCGGAGGCTTCGTTGTCTTTTGTAGTATCTGCAGAAGAGGAAGGAGAGGGTGTAAAAGCGACTTCTCCTGTCCGGTCTTCTTTCAAATGTCCTACCAGCAGAATGGAAATCAATGGGAGGAGATAGACAAGGAAAGGCAAATGCCAGCTGACTTCTGCAAGATAGCCCGTTACGGCAGTTGCTATCACTAACGTGAAATTAGTAATAGCGGAGCTTAATCCGAACTGTTTCACCCGATAGGTTCCTACAAAGTATCTGGAAACCAATCCGGTAGATAAAGGGATAATCAAACCGGAACCGATACCGAGCAAAGCACTTACCACAATTAATTGCCACATTCGATTGGAAATCAGATACAAAACGCCGCTCGCGGCAAAAAGCCAGAGTCCGACCTTTAATACACGGACATAATCGACTTTCTCTGTCAGTTTACCACCCAGCAATATAAAAGGAATAATGAGCAGTGATGGCAGCGAAGTCAACATCTGTATGTCCAGATCCGTAGCTTCCGGAAATATCTTCGTAAGATCACCCAATATAGGTGAAACAGCCAGTCCCGGCAATGAAGTCAATGCCGAAATAGACCAGATGGCAATTAAAGTAATAAGAGGAATTGTTCCTCGTCCCGTCTGTATCTTCATAATGCTTATTCGTTAAAAGTTTAGGTTTGAAGAAAACAATAGTCGCCTTATAAAGTTCAAAAGACGTATATCCGGACTTTATTGCTTTAAAAGCATCAAAACCATTCTTTGAATCAATAAAATTCAGGAATAAGATAAAAAAACAGTCAACCGTTATCAGTGGATTATGATGCTACAAGGTGCTATGAGCAGGATTCTATTCTCAAACCATTCTCATCCCTTTGAGAAAAAATTCTCATAGTAATGAGAATAATTTCTCATCGTAGTGAGAATTTTTTCTCATTGCGATGAGAATGTTCCTTTGTTAGGAGGAAGTCAAAGCAACAACTGCCAATGTGCCGGGAAGCTCTTCCATACAGGAAAACTCGCCCCCTTAATAAACGCCAAATAATGTAAAAGCCGGAAACTTTCAAACCTATCTGCTGTTGTTGTGGGAAATTCGACGGGGAAAATCCCCATCGCCCTAAACCTTTAAAAAAACAAATTAGTATGGAAGATTTAAATTTCAGAAAAGGTGATGCAAAAACCGATGTATTTGGTTCAGACAGAATGTTACAACCCTCTCCGGTAGAGAAAATACCTGATGGACCTACTACTCCTGAAGTCGCCTATCAAATGGTGAAAGATGAAACATTTGCTCAAACGCAGCCTCGTTTGAATCTGGCCACTTTCGTTACCACCTATATGGACGAATATGCTACCAAGCTGATGAATGAGGCCATCAACATCAACTACATTGATGAAACAGAATATCCGCGTATCGCTGTGATGAACGGTAAATGTATCAACATCGTTGCCAACTTGTGGAACTCTCCTGAAAAAGATACTTGGAAAACAGGTGCTTTGGCTATCGGTTCTTCAGAAGCATGTATGTTGGGTGGTGTAGCTGCCTGGTTGCGTTGGCGTAAGAAAAGACAAGCACAGGGCAAACCATTTGATAAACCAAACTTTGTTATTTCTACAGGTTTCCAGGTTGTTTGGGAAAAGTTTGCACAGTTGTGGCAGATTGAAATGCGTGAAGTGCCTTTGACACTTGAGAAAACCACTCTTGACCCCGAAGAAGCTTTGAAAATGTGTGATGAAAACACCATCTGTATCGTACCGATTCAAGGTGTTACATGGACTGGACTGAATGATGATGTCGAAGCATTGGATAAAGCTCTGGATGCTTACAATGCCAAGACCGGTTATGACATTCCTATCCACGTAGATGCCGCCAGTGGTGGTTTCATCCTTCCGTTCCTGTATCCGGAAAAGAAATGGGACTTCCGTTTGAAATGGGTACTTTCTATCAGCGTATCCGGCCACAAGTTTGGTTTGGTATATCCGGGACTCGGATGGGTTTGTTGGAAAGGCAAAGAATATCTGCCCGAAGAAATGTCATTCAGCGTCAACTATCTGGGCGCCAACATTACACAGGTAGGTTTGAACTTCTCTCGTCCAGCCGCACAAATTCTGGGACAATATTATCAATTCATCCGCTTAGGATTCCAGGGTTACAAAGAAGTGCAGTACAACTCCCTGCAAATTGCCAAATATATCCATAGTGAAATAGCCAAGATGGTTCCGTTCGTTAACTACTCTGAAGATGTTGTGAACCCGCTATTCATCTGGTATCTGAAACCGGAATATGCAAAGAGCGCCAAATGGACTTTGTATGATTTGCAAGACAAACTGTCTCAACATGGTTGGATGGTTCCTGCTTATACATTGCCTTCTAAACTGGAAGATTATGTAGTGATGCGTGTCGTTGTTCGTCAGGGATTCAGCCGTGACATGGCAGATATGCTTCTGGGCGACATCAACAATGCCATCGCCGAACTGGAAAAACTGGAATATCCAACTCCTACCCGTATGGCTCAAGAAAAGAATCTTCCGGTAGAAGTCAAGATGTTCAACCACGGTGGTCGTCGTAAAACCGTAAAAAAATAAAATGATCTATGGATAAAAAAGTAACACTCGCTCAATTGAAAGAAGTGGTACAGGAGGCATACGATCAGGTAAAGACCAATACCGGCGGCAAGAATGCCGACTATATTCCTTATCTGGCAAATGTCAACAAGGATCTCTTTGGAATCAGTGTCTGCCTGCTCAACGGGCAGACCATCCATGTGGGAGATACTGACTATCGCTTCGGTATAGAATCCGTATCCAAAGTACATACGGCTATCCTGGCACTGCGTCAATACGGTGCTAAAGAAATTCTGGACAAGATTGGAGCCGACGCAACAGGCTTGCCCTTCAATTCAATCATCGCTATCTTGTTGGAGAACGATCATCCGTCTACCCCACTGGTAAATGCCGGAGCCATCTCTGCCTGCAGTATGGTGCAACCTATCGGTGACTCTGCCAAGAAATGGGATGCCATCGTAGGAAATGTGACAGACCTATGCGGCAGTGCCCCGCAACTGATTGATGAATTGTACAAGTCGGAATCGGACACCAACTTCAACAACCGTTCTATCGCATGGCTGCTGAAGAATTACAATCGGATTTATGATGACCCGGATATGTCATTAGACCTTTACACCCGCCAGTGTTCATTGGGAGTTACTGCATTGCAGCTTTCCATCGCAGCCGGCACAATCGCCAACGGTGGTGTAAACCCTGTGACTAAAAAAGAAGTTTTTGATGCCGTCCTGGCTCCTAAAATCACTGCCATGATTGCCGCCGTAGGTTTCTACGAACATACCGGCGACTGGATGTACACTTCCGGTATTCCTGCTAAAACAGGTGTAGGTGGTGGTGTGATGGGCGTACTGCCCGGACAGTTCGGTATTGCCGCATTTGCTCCTCCTTTGGATGGTTCGGGCAACTCCGTGAAAGCGCAATTAGCTATTCAATACATCATGAACAAGCTGGAATTGAATGTATTTAGCAACAACCATATCACCGTTGTTGACTAAAATTCTCTCAATCTCTTTTATAAGAAAGGTAAAGGTTACTATCTATTGATAGTAACCTTTTTCTATTCCCCTTACCCTCTTGATTTCCCGCCAATGTTTCAATACAAACGGCATCATTTTTCAAATGCTACAAATTGAACTTACCCCTGAACAACTCTAGTTATTAAAATGAGATAGCTGTTATTAACCCGGATAAGGTAAAGTTTGATTCATTCAATAACGGTTATAACAGCGTCGTGTCTTGTCTCTTCTCAACAAAGATAGAAAGTAATACCTCTTTTCCACCCCTTTTCCTTCGCTGCTTATAAAGAAAAGTAATAATGCTGTTAAGAAAAGTGACGACGCTATCAAGAAAAGTAATTCATCTTTGGTTTTCAACACCTTACATTCGTTATCACTCCACCAGCTTTCTTCATCTTATCCGCAAGCACATTATGATGTACTTGCTTTCTGTACGGCTGCTTTTTCTGCCAACTCTTTTTTCTCAGAAGCCTTTTTCTCTAGTTCCTCCTCTTCGTAATATTGTTTTCTACGCTTGTTGGATCGCTGAATCAGATTTGTAATATAAACCGTAAAGATAGGGAACATCATCATACCCAGAGCAGCCAACAAAACGGAAAGCACACGTCCGGTCACCGTCTGCGCTATGATATTCGAACCGACGGTAGTAACGTCCATAAAAGCCCACCACAAAGCATCTCCATAACCATTCACCAAGGGATTCACCCGATGCTCAAGCACAAAAAATGCCAGACTGGAAAAATAAACTGTTGCCAACAACATCGTCAGATAAGAGACAAACAAACTCGAAGCACGATTGTAGGTCAACCAGCCGACCACAATGGCAAGTGCATATCCTCCTCTCAATAAAGGTATGAAACGGAGCAGATAGGTGATCTCATCCGAAAATGTCCACCCATAATAAGCGATAATATTCTGATAAGGAATCGCCACCAATAAAAAGATAAAATGTGTCCGCAAATAACGCCCCTTATGTTTTGCCAGAAAGAACTCCAATACAAAATCAAAAAGAAACCAAAGACAGATAAATAGCTGTACTTTCATGTAAGAAGATTGTGTATAGAAAGGAATTCCCTTAAAAGTATCCACCGAGATACTGATAACCAGGAATAAGGACATTACTAATATAATAATGTGAAGAATGCCGTAGATCCCCTTTTTCCCGAAAATAAAATCTGAAAGTGCTGATTTCATAACTACTTAGTTTATAATAAAATGATTCATTTATAATTTAGACTGTTTAGAAACAATCGAAGAAAGCGATTGTTTCGGAAGAAGTAAATCCGAGTTTACAATCTCCCATTTCGGGGATGTTAATTAACGAACTTTGAAAGAGATTGCGGAAACATCTCGCGCAAAATGTTGTTATAACACTGACTTTAAAATATTTTTCACTTAAAACCTTAACTTATGGCGAATATTAAAAATGCAGTGAAGCTGGGCGTGTTTACCCTGGCTATCATGAACGTTACGGCAGTAGTATCCTTGCGTGGACTACCAGCCGAGGCCGTATATGGAATGAGTTCGGCCTTCTATTATCTTTTTGCAGCTATTGTCTTTCTAATCCCTACATCGCTCGTTGCAGCAGAGTTGGCGGCGATGTTTCAGGATAAGCAGGGTGGTGTGTTCCGGTGGGTAGGCGAAGCCTACGGCAAAAAACTGGGATTCCTCGCCATTTGGGTACAATGGATCGAAAGTACGATCTGGTATCCGACAGTGTTAACGTTTGGTGCCGTATCTATCGCTTTCATCGGAATGAATGACGTACATGACATGTCACTGGCAAACAATAAGTATTACACGCTCGTCGTAGTGCTTATCATCTACTGGCTGGCTACTTTCATTTCTCTGAAAGGTATGAGCTGGGTAGGTAAAGTTGCCAAAATCGGTGGTATGGTCGGTACAATTATCCCGGCTGCCCTGTTGATTATCTTGGGAATCATTTATCTGGCAAGCGGCGGACATTCCAATATGGATTTCAACAGCAGCTTCTTCCCCGACTTTACCAACTTTGATAATGTTGTTCTTGCTGCCAGTATCTTCTTGTTTTATGCCGGTATGGAAATGGGTGGTATCCACGTAAAAGACGTAGAGAATCCTTCCAAAAACTATCCGAAAGCCGTATTCATCGGTGCACTTATCACAGTGTTGATCTTCGTTTTGGGTACTTTTGCATTAGGTGTGATTATCCCTGCAAAAGATATCAACCTGACTCAAAGTCTACTCGTCGGCTTCGACAACTATTTCAGATATATTCATGCTTCCTGGTTGTCACCAATCATTGCTGTCGCTCTTGCATTCGGTGTACTGGCAGGTGTATTAACATGGGTTGCCGGTCCGTCAAAAGGTATATTTGCCGTAGGTAAAGCGGGGTATATGCCTCCGTTCTTCCAGAAAACAAACAAACTGGGTGTACAGAAGAATATCCTGTTCGTACAAGGTATCGCTGTAACCGTATTAAGTCTGTTGTTCGTCGTTATGCCGTCCGTACAGAGCTTCTATCAGATTCTGTCACAGCTGACAGTTATTCTTTATCTGATTATGTACTTGTTGATGTTCTCCGGAGCTATCGCATTGCGTTATAAGATGAAGAAACTCAACCGTCCATTCCGTATTGGTAAGTCTGGTAACGGTTTGATGTGGTTTGTTGGTGGTCTTGGCTTCTGCGGATCATTGCTTGCCTTTATCCTCAGCTTCATCCCGCCCAGCCAGATCTCTACAGGTAGCAACACCGTTTGGTTCTCCGTACTGATTATCGGTGCTATTATCGTTGTTGTTGCTCCGTTTATCATCTATGCTTCCAAGAAACCGTCTTGGGTAGATCCAAACTCCAATTTCGAACCGTTCCACTGGGAAGTTCAGGCTCAACCTGCCACTGTCAATGTCAGTGCAAATAACGCTAATGCTGCCCGTCCTACCGCAACTTCTGCACATACAGGAGGAGCAACCGGGGCAAGTACAGCTAAGCCTGGTGCAACCGTTTCTAATGCAGCAGCTCCTGATGCGGCATCCTCTGGTGCCACCGCTTCCGGTGCTACTCCATCAAGCAGCAGTTCTGCTACATCCGGCGGAAATTCTACTTCCGGCAAAGCATCTCCGGGAACCGGAGACAAAGATAAGGATGCACCTAAGTCGTAAAGACTAAGTGTTCATCCTGTTCACAAAAAAGTAAGAGGCTATTCAAACAGCCTTGAACTTATAAAATTACCCTCACTACAGTGAAGTGCTCCCCTTTAGTCGGTTATAAAACCTTTGAGATGCACTTCACGGTTGTAGTGAGGGTAATTTATTTTAGGGATTTTTGCAGACCCTCTTATTTAGAAGTATGCCAACCATCATTTAATAGATACAATACCCAGCGATTGGAGATTACTTTATTGCCTGTGGCTTTATCAGTTCCGGTTTTATCACCCGTGGCAACACAAAACTGAAAGTAGATCCCCGGTTAATTTCCGAATCAAGTTCAAGATTTCCACCCAGATTTTGGATGATCGTTTGCGAAAGAGTCAGTCCAAGTCCTGTCCCCTGCATTTCACGATCTAGTTTTATGAAACGTGAGAATATTTTTTTCTGTTCCTCTTTCGGTATGCCAATGCCTGTATCAGACACAACAAAGCAAACCTCTTCCGTTCCTTTCAGGCGGCAACCAAAACGAATTTCACCCGATTCGGTGAATTTCATTGCATTATGTAACAGGTTGGACAATACCTGAATGATACGTTCCCGTTCCGAATACATCATTATAGGTTGTATGTGTGCCTCGCAAACCAATTCCACCGACGAGTTATTCAATCTCGTCTTAAAAATTCCCTCCAACTCTCTTAGTAAATCATTGGCATCAAACTCCGTATAAACAAAATCTACTGTTCCCGATTCTATTTGAGAAAGATCGAAAATATCATTCACCAGGCGCAACAAGCGTTCATTATTCTCTGCAATAACATCAGCATACATTTTTCGTTCCTCTTCACTGGAAGCCGATACCATCAAACCGGAAAATCCGACAATCGCATTTAGCGGTGTACGTACCTCGTGACTCATATTAGCAATAAAGGCAGATTTCAATTTATCAGCAGAAATGGAATGTTCTCTTTCAATAGACAGCAGCCTTTGCGCATTTTTCAGCTCCGTCACATCATAAACAGTCAACACCATATAATCTTCACCATGAATATTCAAATAAGTGCCCGATACCGATACATCGCAAGGAGTCACCTTCGTTTCATCCTCACTTAATAACTTCATGGAAGCTTCCAGATTTTTAAAACTTGCTTTCTTGTAAAAAGCTTTTCCGATAGACGCACGGATACAACATAGTTTGCATTGTTCATGCTGACCACATTCACCGGCTGCAATCGCATTTCTACAATGCAGCAAATCCCCGACTCTTTTGGTAACTCCACCTACCTGAATCGGAAGACGGTTTAAAGAATAATAATTGGTGTCACAAACCACAAAATCCTTGTCAATCAATAAGAAGTAAGCATTGATATTTTGCAAAACCAGAGCCAACTTTTTAAGTTCATTCTCCTTGTTTTCCTTCGAATGCACCTCTTTCTGGAGTGACTGGCACTTTGCCCACATATAGATGAAGGCAGCTAACAAAACTATTATAACAATAATCGCCAGTGATGACATAGTAATAGAGTGTTTATATTGTTTTGATCGTTTCAGTGCGTAAATTTATAAAATATGTCGCATAAATAGCTGTTTATCTACATATTTATTCTAACAAAAATGCATTTATATTTCCACGAGTCAGAAATTGGTAAAAATTTCCCTTTAAGTTATTGCGGTATTAAAAAATATACTTATCTTTGCACCCGCAAACGAGAAAGGTGCCATAGCTCAGTTGGTAGAGCAAAGGACTGAAAATCCTTGTGTCCCCGGTTCGATTCCTGGTGGCACCACTTCTTAAGCAATCGGAATGTAGCGCAGTTGGTAGCGCACTACGTTCGGGACGTAGGGGTCGGGCGTTCGAGTCGCCTCATTCCGACAAATATAAAGGGTAGCTTTCTGGAGTACAGTAAGTTGCCCTTTATTTCTATTCAGTCACTTGAACAAATTCGGGACGGATATGTAATAAAACACAACCTATTATATCATGAAAAACAGGATTTATCTCTTTACAGTAGCAGTAGCTTCTTTTATGTGCATCAGTTGTACAAAGACTCAAACTACCCTCTCCGAGAATGAAAAGACAGTCAATCCTCCCATCATGGGATGGAGTTCATGGAATGCATTTCGCGTAGACATCAGCGAAGACATCATCAAGCATCAAGCCGACCTGATGGTGAAAAAAGGTCTGAAAGATGCCGGATATCATTATGTCAATGTTGATGACGGCTATTTCGGAAAGCGTGATGACAACGGGATTATGCATACCCACGAACAACGTTTCCCGAATGGGATGAAACCGATTGCGGATTACGTTCACGGCCTGGGAATGAAAGCTGGTCTCTATACCGATGCGGGCAACAGTACATGTGGCTCCATGTGGGACAATGATGCAGCAGGCATAGGAGCTGGTATCTACGGACACGAACCGCAAGACGCCCAATTATACTTTGGCGACTGGGGTTTCGACTTTATCAAAATTGATTACTGCGGAGGAGATGCGCTGGGACTTAATGAAAAGGAACGCTACACTTCCATCCGGAACAGTATAGACAAAGTAAACAAAGATGTTTCCATCAATATTTGCCGATGGGCCTTCCCGGGCACTTGGGCTAAAGATGCGGCAACTTCCTGGCGTATCAGTGGAGATATTAATGCACATTGGGGATCATTAAGATATGTAGTCGGAAAGAATCTCTACCTGTCGGCTTATGCCGGAAACGGACATTATAATGACATGGATATGATGGTCATCGGATTCCGCAACGACAGTAAAGTAGGTGGACAAGGTCTTACTCCGACAGAAGAAGAAGCTCATTTCGGTTTGTGGTGTATCATGAGCTCTCCTTTGCTTATCGGATGCAATCTGGAAAACATGCCGGATTCTTCGCTCGAACTGCTGACAAATAAAGAACTGATCGCCCTCAACCAAGATCCACTGGGCTTACAGGCTTATGTAGCGCAACATGAAAATGAAGGTTATGTACTCGTGAAAGATATTGAACAGAAACGTGGGAATGTACGTGCAGTAGCTCTTTACAATCCTTCTGATACCATCTGTAGTTTTTCCGTGCCGTTCTCTTCACTGGAATTTGGAGGAAACGTAAAAGTACGTGATCTGGTAAAACATAGCGATTTAGGAAACTTCTCCGGTACCTTCGAACAAACGCTTCCTGCACACAGTGCCATGTTCCTCCGCATAGAAGGCGAAACACGTCTGGAACCGACCCTCTACGAAGCGGAATGGGCTTACCTACCTCTTTTCAATGACCTTGGCAAAAATCCTAAAGGTATTATTTATGCCCATGATAAGGAAGCCTCCGGCAAAATGAAAGTAGGTTTCCTTGGCGGACAACCTGAAAACTATGCCGAATGGCGGGAAGTATATAGCGAAAATGGCGGACGCTATGATATGACCATCCATTATTTATATGGCAAAGGACGACAAATAGAACTGGACGTAAACGGTATCATTACCAAAATCGACTCTCTGGGAGAGGATAATGGTCATAACCAAATCACAGTTCCCGTTGAATTAAAAGCCGGATACAACACTATTCGCATGGGTAATAGTTATAACTGGGCACCGGACATCGACTGCTTCACTCTGAAGAAAGCGCTGTAATTTGACTATATAACCTCATATATTAAAAGGAGCAATAACGGAATAAATATGCCTCAGGCATTTTAAAATCCATTATTGCTCCTTTTTAGTTTAGATACTGTCTAGTAATTCGTATCCTATTTTATCTCTTCATACCTGTTCCTGTTTATTCCGGTGTTATCGTAATTTCCGCTTTCTCCCTTACATTCACCTGCAAACGTGCATCTTCTGTCAGAGGTGTCCAGACCACCCGCTTACATTCTCCTTTCTGCAGATCATTAGAGTGACGATCGCTACCACTCAGATATTCCGTCCCCACTTCTGTATTCTCAAATGTCCATCTCCATACACCATCCAAATTCAGATAGAAGTTTTCAATTTTACTATCCTTTGCATGAAAGTCCAGCCCATTTCCCTGAATATCACACGAGCCAAACCGGCAAGAATCCAATGATATGTTATAACGATTACCACGGACAAACAATGAATCTGTTTCAATACCTATCAGATTCAATTTCAAACCTTCTTCACCGGTAACTATACCAGTCAGCGAATCCACAGCCAAACTCACATCAAAACCACTCACAAAGATATAATCTCTGTCCCGATACTTTTCCGGAATATTGTTCACATTAAGATCTAACTTCATAAACAAAGTATCATTCTTTTGGGTAACATTCAAATAGTCACCTTTCGGATATGAAACCAGTTCTTTCCCTGACGAAGCAGCAGTAGATCCTATTTTCATTTCGCCGCTAATAAACACACGTCTCGCTTCAGATACTCCATCCTGGCTGGTAAACACCTTTATAACATGTACGCCATTCAAATCCATTTTCACCTGTTCATTACCCAAAAAGACTCCATCTTCCTGATAAGGCTTCCCCGACATAAATATGAAAATAATAGTTGCCACAATTACAATCAATCCGGAAACGAGAAGGCCTATAAATATATAAGTAGTACGTTTCATAATATTTCGTCTTTATTCTATTTCTGCTTTTTTATAAACTCATGATACATTGTCTCTATTTCTTTTATCGGTATATCAAGCGTATACAGCTGACGAAAGAAATAGTCCAATTCTTCTTTCAGAAAGGTATCCTTACGGAGAGAATGAATCAGCTCTTTTGCTCCTGAAGCTACAAAATACCCTATGCCACGTTTATTATAAATAATATTTTGTACCTGAAGATAGTCAAAGGAACGCATCACCGTATTAGCATTCACCTCCACAATGGCAGCATACTCTCTGACAGAAGGGATCCGCTCCTCTTCCGGATATTGCCCCAGCAATATCTCATCACAGATTCTATCTGCAATCTGTAAATAAATAGCTTTACTTTCTTTAAAATTCATAGGCTAAGGTATTACATTCTATTAATAATTTCAGACTCCTTAAAGCGGAAATAAGCCAGTACCCAATTCACCAACGCAAAAAAGATGCCGGCAACAATTACAATCCACAGAGTGGTTTCTTTCGACTCCAGTACACCTCCTGAATAATACCTGCCGCTTTCCAACAGCACTTTGCTTACCAAAGCACCGACAGCAAAATATACCATACCAATAATGGTTCCCGACGCAAATGTTTTCAGGAAAGAATTTTTAGGCCAAATCGAACTGCCCAGTACGAATAAGGATTGAACAAAGAAATAACCTGATATCAGCGCTCCAAATTCCAACCCTCGCCTGCATAAAGTATAATATTTTTCATCACCAACCAAATGCGACAAGTCGACAGGAGCAATAAAATCCTTCTCCGGATAAGCCAAAGAATAAATAGTAAAACGCGTATAGTCCGCCAACTTATAACATATCAGGAAAACAACCAGATACACAACCGTAAATACAAACCATCTGGAGAAAAACTTCTCAAAAGGAGTTGCCGGAATCATTAACATGGAAGTACGGCTCGTTTTCGTTTTCATCTTTTCCATTGTAAACGAAGCACTCAAACAGCCGAATCCCCACAGAGCCCAGATAAAAGTGACAAGAAGAAATATCCACGCCGGATCTTCCTGATAATTATAAGTACCTCTATACTCAAAATATCCATTCCAAACCATTACCACTGCCATCACTCCATACATCAACACCATACGAAGCACATTCGATTTCCAATTCTCCACCATCTCCTTACGGCAGAGATTTATAAAACGAGGCAAACTGAAAAAAGTATCTTTTATCATCGTCTTTTATTTTTGAGTGTGAAACAATCGGGCTATCTCTTCAGGAGTAGCCAGTGTAGCATTAAAAAGAAGTTCCAGGTTTAGTTCCGACTCGTCCTGCTTTTCATTAGGAAGGATCAGGTAGTTACCCTGAATAGTAGGAATTGCAAAAAGCGCACTTTTGGCCAATTCCCGATCATCACTCTCCACAAAGAAAAGTTTGTCGCAAATATTACTTGTCGATTCATCGAGCAACACACGACTGTCATCCATTATCAACACATGATCGAGCACTTTGTCGATGTCACGAACCTGATGTGTGGAAATCACAATCGTCTTATCATCCGACATACCCGATGCTATAAACTTGCGGAACTGACTTTTGCCTGGAATATCCAGTCCGTTGGTCGGTTCATCCATCAACAAAAGAGAGGTATTCGTAGCAAGCGCAAAACTCATGAACACTTTCTTTTTCTGCCCCATAGAAAGCGCTCCGAGATCAATATCTATATCCATCTCAAAATAATGGAGATATTTAATCATCTCTTCCTTACTGAAACGAGGATAAAAAGGACTGTTTAACTCAATATAGCTGACCAAAGAAACCGAAGGCAACTCAAATTCTTCCGGAACTAAAAACATATCCTGCAAAGTAACCGGCAACCGACGGCGCACATCTGTATCGTGAAACATCACTTTGCCGTTTTTAGGAGTCAACAAGCCGGACATCAGATAGAGAAGAGTAGATTTTCCCACACCATTCTTTCCCAACAGTCCATATACCCTGCCGGATTCGAACGAAAGCGAAAAATCATGTAGTACCGCACGCTTCGATTTACGATAAGTAAATGAAAGATTTTCTACTGTAATCATAGTATTTCTGTTTAATGAATAATGATCTTTAGGTGTATTAGTGTAATAGTACACCACAAAAGTAGATAATCTTTTGAATATTCCAATAGAAAAGGAGAAAAAAGTGCAAAAAAAAGGAGGAGCTAAGATCACTCTCCACTCCTCCTGTCACGACAAACAACTAAAATTATTCACTATTTGATGCCGTCCAATGCCCTTTTAGCAGTAGCATTAGCGGGGTCTATAGCCAGAATTTTACTCCAGTATTCTATGGATTTATCTTTGTTAGCCTTTGCTTCGGCTTTCAATGCCGGATTTTCGATAGCTAACAAATAGTAATATCCAAGATAACTGTAGCATTCAACCAAAGCTGAATTGTAATGAGGATCGTTTTTGCTTTCCAATAAAGCGGCCACTTCCTCATAGAAAGGTTTCGCAAGTCCTTGAGTTGTTTCAGGGTCAAGTGCAGAATTGGCACGTGCTCTCCAGAAGTTACCCAAATAGCTGTCCGGCGCTGCTTCCGCAATTGCATGGAAAGTAGAATCGGCGGACATTAACGCCTGCTTGCGTTCTTCAACAGTGATTGCTAATGAATCAGGTTGCGTACCAGCACCGTAATAAAGTCTACCAAACTGGAACTGTAAGTCCGGAGTCTGTTTTTCCTTATCAAGAGATGCATAATATTTCTGGTAAGCACTGATTGCTTTTTTATAATCGTTCTTCTGTTCGTAAGCAGAAGAGATATTTTTAAATAAATCCGTCTTCGTCGGATCCATCTTTACCGCTTTCTCATATTGTACTACTGCATCATCATATTTTTTCAGACTCTCCAACAGATGTCCATAATACATATAATCCAAATACGAATAATCGGCTTTATCACATTCCTTGAAGAAGACATCGGCAGCCTTCAACGCTTCATCAAAACGTTTCAGGTCAGTATAATTATACATTGCCAAACGATTGAACGCAGCATGACGAGCATTCTTTTGCAATCCCATATTAGCTACTTCGAGTGATTTCTCAAAATCATGGTTCAAAAATAAAGCAAAAGCATACTTCACCAAATCTTCTTCCGTAGCAGTAGGCCCCATTGCAAAATTCGCATAAGCTTCTACTGCCTTATTAAAATCATTTTTTAAATAGTAAATTTCGGCTAATTTTTTATCTACAGCTGTGTTGGACGGTTCCAGGTCCTTCAATTGGTTCAGCTTCTCAATGGCAAGACTTGCATTGGCTGATTTATAAATATCTGCATATTTCAGATAAGCTTCCGTACATTTCGGATCGAAATAAATTGCCTCCTCATACTTTTGAGAAGCAAGACCCGCATTTTTCTGTTTTACGGCAATATTTCCTTCCAGTACAGAAGCAAGAGCCGATTTACCATTCGCTTTTCTGGCAAGAGCTGCATACTCCTGCGCTTCGGGAATCTTGTCAGCATTCAGATATGCGTCTCCAATAGCCACCAACAATTCCACATTTTTCTTATTTTTTCCTTTAATCAGATGCTCAGCTTCTTCAGCAGCCTGTGCCGGATTCGTCTGAATAGTTTCTTTCAATTTCGCAACCCCAGCCTGCCATTCGGCGTCAGATGATTGCGCATAGAGCGACCCTACTGCTATAAACGCTCCAGCTAAAAACATTTGTACTCTTTTCATTATAGTCTCTAATTTTAGTTATTATTCGTCTTTCACGTGGACAATACGCACCGGCTGAGTAGCCGGAACAAGTCCGGATTTTAATATAATCCTCTGCCCTTTATCGGATGTCATAAAAGAAGCAAATCCCCAAGGCAGCCCACTACGAGGATCATTCAGCAATGCATAAATAGATCGTGCCAACGGATAGTTACCATAAAACAGGTAAGCCTGATAAGGTTTATAACTGTTAGCAGGAGTTGCCACATCCTCTGCACTCACTGACATCACTCTGATCTCTTCGCGAAAAGAAAGATTGGTTGTATCACTGCGGTTCCCCAACCAGTTTACTCCAACAACTCCCATAGCGTCGGGATTATTCGCTACATAATCTATCACCTGCTGGTTGGTTTTCAAGGCACTGACGTTACCTTCAGCCAACTCTTTTCCACCACAGATTGAGTCCATTGCAAAACGTACGGTACTGGAGTTCTTATTATCGAACACCACCTGAATCCCTTTCAAACGGGAATTCGGATTAACCTCTTTCCAGTTTTTCACCTCACCGGTAAGGATGCGGCGGAAATCACGTACACTCAACAAAGAATCCGGATTAGCACGATTCACAATCAATGCCAGACCGTCCGTAGCCAATTTTATCTCGCGAGGGAAAAACTTACGGCTGTGGAATGAATTCATTTCTTCCTTAGTCAGTGTCCGGGTTGCAATAGCCAACCGGACACTGTCTTTCAGAAGTAAATTTATCGCTTCCACTTCAGTTGTGTAGCGAGGGACAATCCCGGCCAAAGGGTACAGGCTTTCAAACACCTCTATCTCTTCTTGTATGATAGGTTCGAAACTCTCATCCGCTGCGATAGATACCACACCGGAAGAATAAGTATCCGTCGGTCCTTTTGATTTTGAGTTACAAGCACTCAAGACTACCAACGCTACGAGTCCTATCAGCCTAAATTGTCTCTTCATCATCTTTTATTGTAATCTAAACATTACCGGAACGGTGAACTTCACACGTACCGCTTTTCCATTCTGCTTACCAGGGAGCCATTTCGGCATACTTTTTACCACACGAACAGCTTCCTTATCCAGATAAGGGTCTACACCACGAGCCACATGCACGTCAGAAATAGAACCATCACGTTCTACAACGAACTGTATAATAACGCGACCTTGTGTTCCATTCTCCTGTGCAATAGTCGGATATTTGATATTCTTACCCAAGTAAGCCATCAATTCCTGTTGACCACCGGGGAAAGTCGGCATCTGTTCTACCATATCAAAAACCTTTTCCGGTTCCGGTGCAGCCTGTGTTACCACCTGCTTAAGGTCTGCGATATCTTTACCGTTAGCCTCGTCATTACCTTTTACGTCGGCAATAGAGATGGATACTTTGGTAGCATTCAAATCTTCCTGGCTCTTGATTTCATTGTCTTCATGCACCTCTTCATCTTTCTTGATGACAGGAGCTGTAAACTTGATAGAACTCTTCAATGCAGGGGGAGGAGGTGCAACCGGTTCTACGCGTTTCATCTCTTCCTGTTTGATTTCAGGTTCTTCCAATTTTGACAGAGTAGTTACTTCTGTCATCACTTCTTTCTGCTCCGGAGTTGCCAACTTAAGCAGTGTAGGGATACTAAATCCAACCGCTGCTATGACCACTACAATCAACATAGCGACATTATGTCGTTTTGTTGAATTGGCACGCATTCTATATGCGCCGTATGCTTGGTTTTTGCCTTCAAAAATCAGTTGACACCATTCCGAAGAAGCTAAATCTAATTTTGCCATTTTACTTTTCTTTTTTAGGTGTTACATCAATTATCGGCCAAGTTTTGTGACAATTCACCTTTCGCATCATAATTCTTAATCAAGAATTCATCAGCTTCAGCGATATCTGTTATCACATATTTACCAATATTACATATCTGCATTTCGTCCAGCGCGTCAATCAGATTCATATAAGAAGCATCATCAGTAGCTTTGATAATTACGGTCGGTGTATCCTTTCCGCTCTTTATCTCAGAAACCTGCTTCTTAAATTCGTCATCCGTGATCTTAAGATCAAGTTTTTGCTGCTTCAATTCTCTTACTTTATTGACAGCAACAGCATTCTTCTGAAGAAGTACGGCACGCAGTCCATCTGCGCCGTAGCTAGTTTCTTTCAACGAGGTATAATCCTTATAGTTAGGTTCTCCCTCGTAATAATAGAGTTTGTTATCAGCTCCCAGCAATAATGTAATTGCTTGTGAAGCCTTCACCATACTCTTTTGGTTTTCAGTTATATCTTTGTCATTACTCGGCATGCTTATCTCCATCGTCTGAGGTTTGCTCAGTGTGGTACAAAGCATAAAGAAAGTAATCAGCAACATGTTCATGTCCACCATCGGTGTAAAGTCCACCCGGACAGTCATTTTCTTTTGCTTGCTCTTTCCTCTTTTTCCGCCGCTCTCTTGTACTTCAGCACTCATTGTATTTCCT